>NC_016645.1:616993-1233986 GCF_000234805.1 Pyrobaculum ferrireducens | reverse complement strand
AATGACCTTCGACGTAGCTCCCCTTAGAATTTTTGGAACCTCCTCCGTGGGGGTGTTCATAACTACAAACAACTCTGTCACCATAATCCCGCCGGACGCCCCGGAGAAGATAGACGACGTGGTCCGCAACACCCTCGGCACCTCCGTGGCTAGGTTTACCGTGGCTAGGTCTCCCCTTCTTGGGATCTTCACGGTGCTGAACGACAACGGGGTGCTCCTGCCCCCTCTGGTGCTGGAGGAGGAGGTTAAGCTCTTCAAGTCCCTGGGCCTGAATGTGGAGATCGTAAACACTAAGTACACGGCCATCTCCAACCTGGTGCTCGCGGGGAATAGGGTGGCGCTTGTGTCGCCTCTTCTAGAGCCCGACGCGCGGAGGGCGGTGGCCGACGTGCTGGGCGTGGAGGTGGTGGTGGACACAATTGCTGGGAACCCCTTGGTGGGGGCGCTGGCTGTTTTGAACTCCCGCGGCGTGTTGGTGGCTCCCGAGGCCACAGACGACGACTTGAAGAAGCTTTCTGAGTACTTCAAGGCGAGGGTAGACGTGGGCACTGTGAACAAGGGGAGGAGCTTCCTCCGCGGCGGCGTAGTGGTGAACGACAGGGGGGCCTTGGTGGGGGACGAGACCGCCGGCCCCGAGTTGATGAGGCTACAGCAGGTGCTGGGCTAAACTTTTTAAGTTGCCTATAGACTCGCCGCTATGCCCAAGATTTACAGAGTCGTTGGGGAGGCCACCACCGGTATGAAATTCAGACTTGAGGTTGTCGGCGAGAAGCCGTACGACGCCGTGGAGAAGGCCTACTCCCTGATAGGCAGCAGGCACAAATTGTCAAGGACGCAGATTAGGATCAGGGAGGTGTCTGTCATCTCCCCAGAGGAGGCGCGGTCTGAGGACGTCAAGATCTTGATGAATATTGACAAGGTGATTAGGTACTAAACATGTCTCGGCAGGATGTCCAGAGGCTTCTGGAGGAGTACCAGGTGGTTGGGGAGCTCCTCGCCAGCCTCCAGGCGCAACACTCGACTGTGCTGGAGCTTCTTGAGGAGCTCACTACGGCTCTAGACGGGGTGAGGCTTTTGAAGAGTGGGGACGGGGAGAGGCTTGTGCACATCGGCGCCGGGCTGTTCGCCAGGGGTGTCTTCGAGGTGAGGGAGGTGTTGACTCCCCTCGGCGCGAGGTACCACGCCTTTCTCGATTTGGACAACGCCGAGAGGATTCTCAACGAGAGGATTGAGGAGTATTCTAGGTTGAAGACGTCTCTTGAAGAGAATATCGAGAGGCTCGCGGCGAGGGCGGCCCAGCTTAGGCAGGTGCTGGAGAGCCTCGGGATTAGGTAATGTTTGACAGGCTTAAGAAGACTTTTGCTAAATTTGTCGAATCTGTAGTAAGTACAGTTAAAGAGGACGCCCTCGACGCGAAGGAGGTGGAGAGGCTTGTCGACGACTTGTACATCGACCTGGTGGAGAGCGACGTGGCGGTGGAGGTGGCTGACGCGGTGTCGGAGGAGCTTAAGAAGAGGCTTGTGGGGGTGAGGGTGCCGAGATTCGGCGACAGGGACAAGGTGGTGAAGAAGGCGGTCTTCGACGCCCTCCTCGGCGTGTTGAGCGACGTCCCAGACGTGGACTTCTACCAAGACGCCAGGAGGGTGATGGAGGGCGCGAGGCCTGTGGTGGTGATGTTCCTCGGCCCAAACGGCTATGGGAAGACCACCACCTTGGCGAAGCTCGCCTTCAAACTGCAAGAAATGGGCTACAAAGTCGTGGCGGCTGCTGCGGATACCTTCAGGGCCGGGGCGAGGGAGCAGTTGGAGGAACACGGCAGGCGCGTGGGGTTTAGGGTCGTCGGGGGGCCCTACGGCGCGGATCCCGCCGCCGTCGCCTTCGATGCGGTCCAGCACGCCAGGTCTAGGGGGATTCACTTCGTGCTTATAGACACGGCGGGGCGTATGCACACCGACGCCAACCTCATGCAGGAATTGAGCAAAATCCAGCGGGTCGCCGAGCCGCACTACTCTGTCTTTGTCTTCGACGCGCAGTTGGGAAACGAGGCCCTTGAAATTGCCAGGTACTACTCTAAATATGTAAAGATAGATGGCATGATAGCCACGAAGGTGGACGCCTACCCCAAGGGGGGCTCCATACTGACGTTTCTCTACACTTTGAAGAGGCCTGTCTACTTCCTGGGGGTCGGCCAGACCTACAGGGATTTGGTCCCCTTCTCTAAGCAGGATTACATTGGGCAGTTGGTGGCCTAAAACTTTTATAGAGGCTTTAGAATTGGTGCGTGGCGTCGCTACAGGAAAAGCTGGAGAACCTCTGGCGCGACATCAAGTGGGTGGTGTCCACAGCCAGCAGACCTGACGACGACGAGTTTAAGCTCACGGCGAGGTTTTTAATACTCCTGGCGTTTATCGCCGGGGCGTTCCAGATAGTATTCCACATAGCTGGGGTGTATCTCAAAAGCGCCGTGGCGAGGTCGACGATCCCCACCCTGGGCGACCCCGTGAAGGAGACGGTGGCGGCGTTGACATCTATAGGCGTCATCTTGGCGGCTCTGCTATACCTAATGGCTAAGCTGAGGTGATATGGCACAGGAGAGGTGTCCTGTGTATACAGTGAGCGTGGTGTCGCGGCAGGAGTACAACGTCGTGATTGTGTTGAAGATGCGCGCCGAGTCGGCTAAGATTCCCATCTACTCAATTGTGGTGCCTCCGGAGTCCTTCGGGGTCTTGTTCATGGAGGGAGAGTCCCTCCCAGCCGTCAACCGCGCGGTGTACGGCGTGAAGCACGTCAAGGGCGTGATGAGGGGGGTCACCAACGTGGATGAGGTTATGAAGATCTTGAAGCCTGCCAAGCCGGCTGTGGAGATAGATGTCAACGACGAGGTGGAGATAACGGCCGACGTGTTGAAGGGGAGCAGGGGTAGGGTTACCTTTATAGATAAGGAGAAGGGCATTGTCCGCGTGGAGCTTCTAGACAGCGCGTTTCCAATGCCCCTCGACTTGAAGATTAGCGAGGTTAAGCTGGTGAAGAAGGGCCAGTAGGTTTGGAGTGGTAAAACTTTTATATCAAGCCCTTTACTGGGGCGATGTCTAAGCGCGTCATAGCTGTGCCTCTGCAGGGCGGAAAGGTGGCCGTCAATCCCCAGTTTCAAGACGCCCTTAAGCAGGCGGGGCTCGACCCCAACGCCGTCGTGCAGAGAGTGCAGGAGGAGTTGAAAAAGGTGGGGAAGTACCCAGTGCAGAAGGTGGAGGTGGAGGTTTCCTCGCCCGCTAGGTACGAGGTTAAGGTCAGCCTGCCCCCCATAGGCGACTTGTTTCTTAAGCTTTTTGGGAAGGACACCGGGGCCCACGACCCGAGAAGCGAGGTTATTGGCGATATATCGTTTGAGCAGCTGGTAGAGATAGCGTTGTTGAAGAAAGACGAGCTTAAGTCCAAGTCCTTGAAATCGGCGGTGAAGCAGTTGCTCAGCACCTGCAAGGCCATGGGCGTAAGCGTGGACGGGAGGCGGGCCGACGAGGTGATGAAAGACGTGGAGGGGGGTAAGTACGACGAAATTTTAAATAAGTTTGAGAAACAGTGGCGGCAATGAGTGCCGTAGTAAACAAAGAGGCTTTCCTGGCCAAGATCGCCGAGGCGTTGAAGAGGGGCAGACAGAGGCGTTTTAAACAGAGCGTGGAGCTTATAGTCGTCTTGAGGGGGGTGGACCTGAGCAAGCCTGAGAACCGTATTAACCTACTTGTCGAGCTTCCCCACCCGCCTAAGCCTAATAAAATCGCAGCGTTTGCCCACGGCGCATTTGAGGTAAATGCCCGAAACGCAGGTGTCGACGCCGTCATCACCAGGGACCAGGTGGAGGGCCTCTCTGGAAACAAGAGAGCTATTAGAAAGCTGGCGAAGCAGTACGACTTCTTCATAGCGCCGCCCGACTTAATGCCGCTTCTCGGCAGAGTGGTAGGCCCCATCTTCGGCCCCCGCGGCAAGATGCCGGAGGTGGTGCCGCCGAATGTAGAGGTCAAGGCAGTTGTGGAGAGGCTGAAGCGGGCAGTTAGGGTGAGGCTTAGAAACGAGCCTGTTATCAAGGTGAGGATAGGGTCAGAGGCCCAGGACCCCAAGGAGATTCTAGACAACGCTCTGGCGGTGCTTGAGGAAGTGAATAGGAGGTTCCCTCTGAGGCAGTACCTAGACGACATATATATCAAAAAGACGATGGGGCCGCCTGTCAAGATAAGAGCCGCCGAGGCTTTAGTCAAATAGGGACCCCCTCCACTCAAATTTAAATAACTCACAAACTCCACGACTTGATGCTGGCTATAGGTAAGAGGGCGTACGCCAGGTCGAGGCCCTACCCGCAGAGTAAGGTTAGGATCGTAAACGAGGCTGTTGAGCTGTTGAGAAAATACCCGTACGTGTTCCTCTTTGATCTCCACGGTCTCTCGTCGAGGGTTTTGAATGAGTATAGGTACAGGCTGAGGCCCTACGGCGCTGTGAAGGTAATCAAGCCTACCCTGTTCAAGATAGCGTTTGCCAAGGTCTTCGGCGGCGTGCCTGCGGAGGTGGCGGAGAGGGTGAGGGGCGAGGTGGGGTTCTTCTTTACCGAGGTGAATCCCGCGGAGGTTATCAAAATCGTGGCTGAGAACAGCGTGAGGAGGGCGGCGCAACCGGGAGACAAAGCTCCCTTTGACATCGTGGTGCCGGCTGGGCCTACCAACGCCTCCCCCGGCCCCATTATTTCGAAATTCGGCAAGCTGAAGATCCCCACCAGGGTGCAGGAGGGCAAGATCTGGATAGCTAAGGACACCGTGGTGGCCAAGGCCGGCCAGGAGATAACGCCGGAGATGGCCGAGGTGTTGAGAGTAGTGGGCATCGAGCCTATTTTTGAACAGCTGAGGCTTCTGGGGGTGATCTGGAGGGGGCAGAGGTACGTGGACATCTCCGAGCTGGTTATAGACGTGGCGAAGTACAGAGAGCTCTTCGAGGCGGCGGCTACCTACGCGAGGAACCTCGCGCTTAACGTGGTGTACCCGACGAGGGAGGTGTTGCAGGTGGTGTTGCCGGCCGCCCACATGAGGGCGGTGGCGCTGGCGGCGAGGCTGGGTGTTGTGACAAGGGAGACGTTGCCTGTGTTGCTCAGCAGGGCTGTTGCCGAGGCGAACGCCTTAGCCGCGGCCGTCGCCGGTAGGGCCCCGGAGCTTGGTATCTCCGTAGCGGCGCCTCAGCCAGCCGCCCAGCCGCAGGCCGCGCAACAGGCGGAGGCCCCCAAGGAGGAGGCTGTGGAGGAGAAGAAGGAGGGCCCCAGCGAGGAGGAGGTAGCTGGGTCGCTGGCGTCGCTTTTTTAAACCCCCCAGCCGCCTCGTCCCGTGTCTGTTAGGATTTTCGCCCCAGGTGTTGTAAAGCTGTTTGGAGAACACGCGGTGGTCTACGGCAAGCCCGCCATATCAGCCACCATAGACAAAGGCGTCTACATCGAGTGCAAGGTGGGGGGCGATCTTGTGGTGGAGACTCTGGGGCCTCCCGCCGTGTTGAGGTACCGGCCTGGAGAGGGGCGCGCGGAAGCTGTGGGGGTGGAGAAGTTCCTCTCATACGTCGAGATAGCTCTTAGAATTGCAGAGGAGAGGTGGGGGAGGCTGGCCGCTAGGTTTTCGATAAGGAGCGACTTGCCGCCCAGCGTTGGGGCAGCCACGTCGGCCGCGGTGTCTGTGGGGCTGTTGAAGGCGTATTCCCACTGCGCCGGCGCCGAGGCGGGCGCCGAGGAGCTGGCGAAGCTGGGGCACAGGGTGGAGCTCGAGGTCCAGGGGATAGCCTCCCCCATGGATACTGCCACGGTTTCCCTCGGCGGGGTGCTGAAGATATGGGCCAACCCCTTCCGCGTCGAGAGGCTGAACGTGGACCTCCCCCCGTTCTACGTTGTGGTGCTTCCCCGCTTCGGCACCACGGGGGAGATCGTCAGAGATGTCAAGTCGCTGTTGGAGAGGCGGCGCTCTGCTGCTTCGGTGATCGACGCCATTGGACGCGTCGTCGATGAGGCGGAGGGGTGTCTGGCGAGGGGAGACTGGGGGGTGCGTCGGCGAGCTCATGGAGATAGACAACTGGCTACTAGGCGCCTTGGGCGTCGTCGACGGCAGAGTGGTGAACCTCCTCGAGAAGTTGAGGCCGTTTATCTACGGAGGTAAGATAAGCGGCGCGGGCCGCGGCGGCGTTGTGTTGATACTGCCCCGGGAGGGGGAGGTGGTGGAGAAGATGCTGACCGCCTGGGGCCACCCCTACTACAAAGTTTCTATCTACCGCGGAGGCGCCGCCGCTGTATGATCCAAGTCCTCGGCCTCATAGGCCTCTTGCTGATAGCCGCCGCCTGGGCTGTGAACATAGCGAGGAGGGGGCCGCCTCCGCCGCTTGACTTAACTGTGTTGTACTTCTTCGGCAGCGTGGCCTTGACTATATACGCCGCGGTGCTGGGCGACGCGGTGTTCACGGTATTAAACGCGTTGTCGAGTGTCTTGTCTTTTATCAACTTGGTTAGGGCGCTACGTATTAAAACACCGGGTTGAGCCACTGTCATGGCCCAGAGGCCGGTTGTCGGCGGCAAGGCGTATCACATCTTAGTCGCGCCGGGGGAGGTTCCGCGCTACGTGTTGCTACCCGGCGACCCCGGGAGGGTGCCGCTGATAGCGCGGCACTGGGAGGGGGCTAGGGAGGTGGCTAGGAACCGGGAATTCGTCACGTGGGTCGGCAGGTACAAGGGCGTCCAGATAGCGGCTACGTCTACGGGCATCGGCTCGGGCTCCACCGCCATCGCCGTTGAGGAGCTCCTCCAGGCCGGGGCGGACACCTTTATTAGAGTGGGGACCACGGGGGCGCTGAGGCGGGAGGTGAAGCTGGGCGACCTTGTAATAGGCGTGGCGGCGGTGAGGTGGGACGGCGCCTCTAGGTGGTACGCCCCGCCGGAGTACCCGGCGGTGGCCCACTGGAGAGTGGTGTCTGCCCTCGTCACCGCCGCGGAGGCGCTGGGGGTTAGGTACCACGTCGGCATAGTGGCCTCCACTGACTCGTTCTACGTAGGCCAGGAGAGGCCGGGCCACGGGGGGTTCCTCCCGCCGTGGGCCCGGGGGCTGATAGACACTTTGAGGAGCCTCGGGGTGGTTTCATTTGAGATGGAGTCCGCCACCATCTTTACCCTCTCGTCGATCTACGGCGCCAGGGCGGGGGGCGTCTACGCGGCGATTGCCAACCGCGAGACAGACGAGTTCGCCCCCGAGGTAGGCGTGGAGGACGCCATTAGGGTGGCCAACGAGGCGGTGAGGATACTTGCCGAGTATGATAGTCAAGGTGGTACGCGTCCGTGACGTGGCTATTATAGACATGGAGCTGGAGCCCTGCGCAGATGTGTTTACGTTTAGGATCGAGGGGCGGGAGATCCACCTGTGCGGAAAGACGGTTGTGTTGCCGGAGCCTCTTGAGGAGTTTAGAAAAGGCCTCCTCGTGCTGGTGAAGACGCCCTTCTTCGTTGAGTGTGAGGGAGGCAACTGCGTGGCGGCCAGGGTTAATTTATAAATTGGACTCATCGTAGCCGCCATGGAGCTGGTTGTCGCGGTTTACAACATAAGCTCCGTCCCCAAGATGCTTGAGCTGGCGAAGATCACATACGGCTTCGGAGTTAGGCGGTTTGCGCTTATTAAAGTCTTCGGCGCGGCGGCTCAGCAGATTGGGGACCTCTTCAAGCTGGCGTTTAAGATGGGGGGCGAGGTCCTGGTTTTCAACGACGTAAAAGACGCTGTGGAGGTGCTGAGGCCTGACGTCATCTACGCCCTGGGTAGGCCGGACAGAGATACCAAGCCGGTCGAAAAGGCGGACGGCAGGGTGATGCTACTGGTACACGGCTCAGACCTCGTCTTCTCCCCCCGGGAGCTACCGCCCAACGCCGTCTTAAGCCACGCCGTCGAGAAGGACATCGGCTCCGCTGGACAGTTGGCAGTGGCGCTTTACAAACTCCTTGGGGGGTAGGCAAAAATCAGCCCCTTACTGGTATCCTGATCTCCTCCTCTTTCACCTTCCTGGCTGTGATGGTCAAGACGCCGTTTCTATACAGCGCCGAGATTGAGCTGGGATCTATCTTCACGGGGAGGCGGATGTGCCTAGAGTATTTCCTATCCCCCCTAGCGCCCTCCGCCCTCAGAGCTGTGCCGTCTTTAGTCACTGAGAGCGATATGTCGCTGGGCTCCAGCCCCGGCATGTCGATTTCAATTCTCACCTCGTCCCCCTCCTCCACCAGTCTGTAGTCCCTCTTCTCCTTGAGCTCCTCCACCATTTTCTGTAGAGATTTAGAAATCTCCTCCATTGCCTTTTTGAACTCCTCCATGGATATACCAACTCTCCACTTTATAATTATTCTCTCCTAAACGGCTTCCCCACCGCCCTCGGCGGCCTGGCGCGGCCAATTACGCCGGCTACTATGAGGAGGGTGGCTATGTATGGTATCATCCTCGTTATTTCGTACCTGGCGACCCCCGCCGTCTGTAGCCAGTAAGAGAGGGCGTCAAAGAAGCCAAATATGTAGGCGCCCGCCACCGCGAGGGCTGGGTTCCAGTTGGCGAAAACAACGTTGGCCAGCGCGATGAAGCCCCTGCCGGCGGATATCTCCTTGGTGACTACAGAGAGGTAGGCAATGCTGAGATACGCCCCCGCGAGCGCCGCGAGGGAGGAGCCTATGACTGTGGCTAGGAGCCTTACTCTGTTGACGTCTACGCCTACGTTAAACGCCGATTCTGGATCCTCGCCGCATGCCCTGATGACGATCCCCAGCCTAGACCTGAACAGCACATACCACATAAAGCCGGCGAGGACCAGGGCGAAGGCGGCGAGCGCCAGGGGGTCGGCCTTCGCCCAGTCAGGCACCTGTTTATACCCGGCCACGCCCCAGTAGGCCTGTATCCCGTAAGCCACGGCGCCTGCGGCGAAGAGGTTTATGGCCACCCCGCTGATTATCTGATCGCCGGCCAGGTAGGTGGATATGTAGCCGTGCACGAGGCCTACCGCCATGCCGACTAGCGCGGCGGCTAGGAAAGCCGCAAGCGGCCAGAGGGGATCTGGCAACTGTGCCCCAAGTCTGTAGTGTAGGTAGTCTACGAAGAGCGGACCTGAGAAGGCGCCTAGCAACATAAGGCCCTCCAGCCCGATGTTGACGACGCCGCTCCTCTCCATCAAGATCTCCCCCAGCGACGCCAGGAGAATCGGCACGGCGGCTAAGAGGGCTTGCATTAGTATTAGGTCGATCACGGCCTCCTCAAAATCTGCACTGCGAGGAGCAGTATGATGAGGCCTTGCACCACCCTCACAAACTCAAAAGGCGTCCCCGCCTCAATCTGCATGTGGCGCGCCCCCTCCTGCATAACACCGAGGAATATCGAGGCCAGCACCACGCCGAGAGGGTGCCCCCTGCCCAGCATCGCTGCGGTGATGCCGTCGAAGCCTATGCCGTATACATTGGCGAGGTTTCTCATTAAGCTGTAGGACGGCGGCCTCGCCACCACCTGCAACACGCCGGCTAGGCCGGCTGTCAGCGCCCCCAGGGCGAAGGCGGCGAGCACAGCCCGCTCTGGTTTTATGCCGTACGACCTTGCGGCGATTGGATTCAACCCGCTGACAGATATCCTGTACCCCCACACGCTGTACTTCAGAAATATGTACATTAGCAAGGCCACTATATACGCCACAGGCACCGCCACTGTGAAGTCGGTGCCCGGAATCAAGGGGGTGAGCCTCGCGACCTCCGGCGTCTTTACAGACTCCTCAGGCTGGAGGGGGTTGGCGAACGCTGTCGAGACCGCCATGATGACGGTCCAGTAGGCGATCCAGTTCATCATTATCGTGCTCACCACCTCGTTGACGCCGCGCCACATCTTCAACACGGCGGGCACGGCCGACCACAACACGGCGAGGGCTAAGCCAATGGCGAGGGCAAGCGGCAGAGCCGCCAAGCTCCTCGCGAAGTAAGCGGCGATCACTGCCCCCAGGGCGCCCATGTATACCTGCCCCTCGGCCCCTATGTTGAAGAGCCCCGTCCTGAGCCCGAGGGCGAAGGTCAGCCCTGTGAGGACTATGGGCGCCGAGAATGCAAGAGCTGAGAGGAGGTAGACCCTATCCGAGAAGGGGGTGACGAGCATGGAGTAGTAGGAGGAGGCCGGGTCGTAGCCCGAGACCCACATAAGCACGGCGCCTATCACAAACGCCAGTGCCAACGCGGCGATAATGTTGAGGCTGGAAAGCGTCTGGATCTTCATAGCCCAGCCATCTTCCTGCCCACCACCTCGACAGTCATCTCGTCCACAGGCCCCACGGCCACCACCTTGCCTCTGTACATCACGGCTATGGTGTCGGCCAGCTTATACGCCTCATCTAGATCGCTCGTCACAAGGAGAACGCCGGCGCCCCCGTTCCTCGCCTTGATTAGCAACTGCTGGACATACTCGGTGGTCGCAACGTCGAGCCCCCTCGTGGGTTGGTGCGCTATGATGAGCCTAGCCCCTCTGCTCAGCTCCCTACCCACCACCAGCTTCTGCTGGTTGCCCCCTGAGAGGTGCCTCGCCACCGCCCACGGGCCCGGCGCCACGATTCCAAATTCCTCAATTAGCTTAGCGGTGAAGCGGCTGGCCGCGCTCCACGAGATTAAGCCGCGCCGCGCGAACTCCCCCTCCCTCCCCAACACGGCGTTCTCCACCAGCGGCCTTTCGAGAAGCATGGCCTTCCTCTGCCTGTCGTCGGGTATGTAGGCGTAGCCGCCGTGGATCTTCACAACGCCCTTGTGCCTCCTCACGCCTACGATAGCCTCCACCAAATGCTCCTGCCCGTTGCCCTCCACCCCCACCACGGCCAGTATCTCCCTCTCCCTAACCACTAGGTTCACCCCCTGAACCACAGCCCTGCCGCCCTCGTACACCCACAGATCCGCGACCTCTAGAACGGGCCTCTCCCCCGGCCGCCCAACGCGGCTGACGGCCTCCACCCTCAACTCGCCCACCATAGCCTCCACAAGCCTCTTCGGGTCGTAGGGCGGCGTAAACTCCGCCGCCTTAACCCCCCTCCTCAACACCACCACCCTATCCGCAATTTCAAGCACCTCCGGGATTTTGTGGGTAATGTACACCACAGACTTGCCCCGCTCCCTAAGCCTCCTCACCACTTGGAAGAGCGACTTCACCTCTGGAGGCGACAGCACGGTGGTGGGCTCGTCAAGTATCAACAAGTCGGCCCCCCAGTACAGGGCCTTCACTATCTCAACCCTCTGCCTAACCCCCAGCGGCAGCTCCTCCACATCCCTGTCCCACTCGACGTCGAAACCCAGCTCCTCCGCGATCTTCACAGCCCTCTGCCTAACCTCTGCAGATATGGGCCTCAGACCGGCGCCCTCGGCAAGCGCTATGTTTTCAATAGCGGTGAGGCCCGGTATTAGGGAGAGGTGCTGGTGCACCATGGCGATACCAGCCCTCTGCGCATCCCTGGCGTTTCTAAACCTCACCCTCCTCCCCTCTATGTATATCTCCCCCGAGGTGGGGCGGTAGACGCCAGCCAGTATTTTCATAAGAGTGGTCTTCCCCGCGCCGTTCTCGCCCAGGAGGGCCAGCACCTCGCCAGGCGAAATATCGAGAGAAACCCCACGAAGGGCGTGGGTGCCGTCTGAAAAAACCTTGTGAATTTCCTTTAGAGAGGCCTTCATTAGCTGACGGCGCCTAGGCCGAGCTCCTTCCTGAGCTGAGCCACCTGGTCCTGCGTCGTGGGAAGCGGCACGGCGACCTTGCCGTTGATGATGTCTTGCTTTAGCTGATCCACAGCTTCCCAAAACCCACGTAGGTATCTTAGACCTCATCTCCCTCACAGCGGCGATAATCTTATCGGCGTCCGCCTGCTTGACGGCCCCGGCCCTCACGCCTATCTGTATAAACTGGTTAAGGTCGTCGAGCGTGCTCACCGAGATGCCGCCCTCCTTAAGCCCCAGCTCCAACACGCCGCCCTTGAACTCGCCCTCCACGGCCATCTTCGCCGCTGTGTAGACGCCCACGTCGACGCGCTTCATCATCGACGCCAGTATAAAGCCGGGCTTCAGGTAGTCCTGATCCGCGTCGACGCCGATGGCGAACGGCGGCCCCATCGACCTCCCAGCCTTCTTGCCAGCCTCGGCCACCGCCTCAAAGACGCCTAGCCCCGTGGCGCCGGCGGCTTGGTAAATCACGCAGACGCCTTGGGCCAGCATCACCTCGGCGGCCTGCTTGCCCTTAGCTGGGTCGTTGAAGGAGCCGGTGTATATGTAGAGAATGTCGAACTTGGCATCTTTTCCAAACTTCTGCTTAATGTAGCGCTCCGCCCACCTAACGCCGTAGGCGTAGCCGATTTCAAACTTCCAGAGGACCGGTATCTCCATACCCAGCACAATACCCACCTTGCTACAGTTGTAGTAGTAAGCTGTGAGGGCGGCCAAGGCCCCCACTAGGGCGGAGCCCTCGTTTTCTCTGTACAAGACAGACATGACGTTGGGCCTGTCCGGTATGTAGCCGTCGATTATTGCAAATTTGGCGTCGGGGAACTCCTGCGACACCGACTTCACCGCGTCAGTCATCAAGAAGCCCACGGCGACGATTATAGCGGCATCGCCGGATTTGGCGGCGGCGCGTAGATTAGGCACGTAGTCGTCCTGAGTTCTGCTCTGCACCTCCTTCAAGCCAAGCCCAAAAGTCTCGGCTGCTCTGGACGCCCCGAGGTAGGCCATGTCGTTAAAAGAGAGGTCCCCCCCTTCCGCCTATATCGTATATAACATATATAGCACCCTTGGGCGCTTGCTTAGTCGTAGTAGCGGGGGGTGTTGTTTGTGTAGGCGCTGGGGAGGTTTGCTGCTGGGGCGGCGGAGCTTGAAACGCAACCAAGGCCCCGACTACCGCCAACACCACCACTGCCGCTATTACTGCCAAAAGTTTGGTGTTCATAATTTCTGCTTTTCGCGTATTTTTATCTATTCCTAGGCCGTAGTAAGTGCCCAGCCACTGCCCCAGCCGTGAAAAACAATAGCCAAAACACGGCCCACAAACCAACGAAGAGCGGGAATATTGAAAAGAAGCGTGTTAGCCTAGCCACGTCCACAGCCGCGTAGTAGACCAGCACGAGACCTATTGGGATGAGGGCGGCCAGCGGCGCTAGAACAACCCCGCGGCGCCTCTCTGTGAAGTAGCCGTAGACGACGCCCCCTACGAAGGGCAACAACGCCGCGTTTAACACATGCCAAGGCGACGCCGCGCCGAACAACGGAATTAGGAGACCTATGTACCTAACCCACCTTGACATACTCCCCCCTAACCCACGGCATGTACATCGCGTCGTAAAGCGGGCTTAGGGGATCCCCGTCCGGGCCCCCCGGCAACATCATATACACCCCAGAGCCAAAAGCCACTATAAACCTAACGCTTGGGCCGTGAGCCACGTTGAACCCAGGCGCCACGTTAACCGTGAACCAGTCGCCAGGCGCCTCCACCCTCCTGTAGTTAAGCCCCGGAAAGGCGGAGCCCAGCAGATGGGAGATGGCGTACTTGTGCACCGAGCCCCAGGGGGCATTTACCTTCAACGCCTCCTCCGCCGCCTTCTCTACAACCGATCTGTCAATAAGCCCCTTCTTGATGGAGGCCACGGTCACCTCAAAAGGCACGAAGGTAATGGATATGTTAAACCTCTCCCACGCGAGTTTCTGCAGGTTGTATAGAAACGCGGCGTATCTAGACGCCGTTGTGGAGCCTGGAGACATCTCGCAACTCCACCTATTCAACTCGTCCAGAAGCCTCCTCCCGCTGTCCCCTCCGTAGAGCTCAAGCAACTGCTTCACATCTCTACACGAGATATCCACAACATCCCGCTGGATGTCCATCACGTCCTCCACAGTAATCTTACCGCGGGCCAGCTTCTGGGCGATGAGCTCCATAATCCTGTCGTGCCTATAGCGGTCTGCCCACCTCCACTGTAGGTAGATATTGGCGTCTGCCACCTTGTTATTTGCAGTGGCTAGGTAGGGCGGGTTTACGTAGTTGAGGACCGAGGGGAGCCAGACATACCCCGTCCACTCCCCCTCGCCCCTCGACCCGTTGAAGGGCAGGTAGCCGCCTTCTCTAATGGGGTAGTAGCCGCTGGCGAAGTACGCAACCACGCCGTATCTATCTGCGTATACTGTGTTTTGGCTAGGCGTCACGAAGTACCTAAGCCCGTTTAGAAACTCGGTGAGGTTCCTAGCCCTATCCATGTAGTAAAGCGCAAGGGCCTCGAGAGTCACGTTGTTGCCAAGCCAGCGCATGGCGTACCTCTGCCCCCTAAACTCAATCACGGGGCCGTGCACAGTCTCCAAAACCTCAACAGTCTTCTCGACACATCTGTTATCGAGGTCGCATATCCTGAACCTCTCCACACGTTTGTCGGCCTCGATCCACGCGCCCTTGTAGAGGTACTTGGTGCCGTTCCACACGTAGTAGTAGTAATCAATCACGTCGACTCCTGTGTTGGTGAAGCCCCACGCCACGTAGCCGTTAGTCCCAATCACCACAACCGGCGTCCCGGGGAAGGCGACTCCCATCACCGTGTAGTCAGGCGTCTCGACCCGTTGAAAAATCCATGTAGGCGGGGCTGTGAGCGAGAGGTGGGGGTCGTTAGCCAATATCGGCCTGCCCGTGGCGGTTAAGTTAGGCGAGATGATCCAATTGTTGCTACCCAGCTCAATAGCCGGGGAAAACGTCGCCTTGCGAGGCAGAATAGGCGTGTTCAACTCCCTGGCGAGGGCTATATCCAAAAACTGGGGCCCCAAGGCGTCGACCAGAACTTTAAGCTGTAGATCGTCCTCGCCGCCGCTTAGAGACCACGCGATGAGCTTATTCACTGCGAAGGTATCAACAGGCCTCCACGGCTCGGGCCTCTTCCCCAGGATTAAGTACTCGACAATCGGAGGATTCGCGGCTAGGTAGTCGTTAACCCCCCTGACGTACTCCTCCACAAGCGCGGCGTATTGAGGGTAGTTCTGTTTGATGTACTCCCACGTCTTCTCAGCGGACATGTACAACCCCCTCGTTCTGAAATAGATATCGGTGTCAAGAGCCGCCCCTCCCACCAGCTCCGACAGCCGGCCCTCCGCCACCCTCCTCATGACGTCCATCTGGAAGAAGCGGTAGTAGGCGTGGGCGTAGCCCAGCTTGTAGAAGGCCTCCCTCTCGTCGGCGGCTTTAATCACCAAGGCGTAGTTCTCAAGAGGCGCCGGCGGCGCCGGACGCGCCACAGCCTTGAGAGGGCCTTGAAAAGGGTCTGCAAACCTCAGCAGTGAGGGAGGCATAAGAAAAACAACAAGAAAAACCAAGACAATAACCGCCACCCCTACCCACTTCATAAGTATTTAATGCCTGGAGTTTTTAAGAATTGGTGACGACGCTTACAAGGCCTGAGTCGGTGAAGAGGGCTGAGCGGCTGAGCCCAATTTATTTAAATGGGTGAGTTAGGGATGTCCATGAACTACAGCGTAGAACACGCACGGGTTAAGGAGGCAATAGAGAAGGCCCAGTGCTCCGGCGCCTCTCCGCTGGAGCTTGTAAAATGTATAGAGGCCCAGCTCAAGGCCGCGGGCTACGCCCCCACAGCCACCCAGCTACTGGACGCCAACGTCGACCCGGCCGAGAAGCCGGAGTACGCTAGGTTCATAAGAATAGAGGCCCAGCGGGCGGGCGACAGAAACACCCACGTCTTCACCTTCGCCGTCTTGAAGCCTGGCGGGGTGTATAAAGCCCTCTGGCTCCAGTCCGCCGTTATTGAAAAGTAATGGAAACAGTCAGGGAGAGGCTGATCAAGGCCCTCATCGAGAGCAGAGAGCCGCTGACAGTAAACCAGCTTCAGATCATAGTCAACACAGAGCTGAAGCCCAGCGAGCTCTACGACGAACTCGAGCACGTCAAAAAGACGCTGAAGAGGTTGGGCTATCGGCTGGAGGTGGTGCCGGCGATCTGCAGAAACTGCGGATACGAATTTAGAGACAGAGAGAGGCTCAAGAAGCCGGGCAGGTGCCCCCGTTGCAAAAGCGAGAGGATAGAGCCCCCCAGGTTCTACGTCGAGCCCCTATAGCTACTTCTTCTTAAACTTCTTTGGCCGCAGGTTGCGGGAGCGGCAGCGGCGGCACTTCTCCGCGTCGGGAGGATTCCTCGCCCCGCACTCTCTACAGATTTTGTACTGGAAGCGGTGCTTCATCACTATGGCCAGCTTCTCGGGATCCAGGGTAATAGGCATGGTAGGGGGAAAAGGACAAGTTTATATAGCTTTCCCCAGCCCCCGCCGCCTTCTACACGCCGCTACACATCTTTGTAGGGGAGTTTTCTGGAGTGTTATATTTTTATGTTTTCCGTATGTAGAGGTACCGTTTTTGAGTTATGGGTGTTGTGCGAGAGCCAGTTTACAGACTTCGGCGCGCTGTTTACATCCGGCGTGTTTCCCGCCGCCTCTCCGGCATGTGTAAACTGCGTCAATATATACTTTATGTATCGGGGGAGACTTCACTAAAACTTTTAATAAAGTCTATATAATCCCCTCTTTCGATATATAGAATTTTTCAACAAACGTTATAAATGTAATACACAGCCCCCCGTCGATACGCCACGAAGCCATATACAAAATATTAGTTTGAATAAGAGGAATTATACATAGACATAATAAAACCCATGGGTTATATGCAAAAATCTTTAAATATTTAACATGGGGAGTGCCCGTGGCCATACCCACGACGGAGGCCCTAATTATCGCAGGAGTCCTCTCCGCCCTATACCTCTTGTTCGTTAAGGGAGACGAGGAGTGGTACTTCCCCATATTCGCCCTTGGGCTGGTTCTGCTCACGCCCTTTGTGGTGGACTTCGCCTTTAGGCTGGTGGCTCCCTTCGCGCCGACGCCGGTTTACCTCTACGGCTACTACGACGTGGAGCATGTCCTCAAGGAGAGCGTAAAGCGTATGAAGGAGGCTTTCGACCTGGCCTACAGTACTGCACTGACCTTCGCCTATGCCATTGAGGGGGCGGCTTTTGCCATGACCGCCGCCCTCGCCGCCATAGTCCTCGGGGTTGTCCTCGCGCCTCTCACCGGAGGAGGCTCTGTGGCCATAACAGCCGCCGCCATGCGGATATACGAAATAGCAGATGCAATATACCACGTAGCCGCCACCGGCTACAACGTAGCCACCGGCGCCATGATGACGTACCACATCTTGCACTGGCTCGGCGAAATAGCAAAGACGTGGGTTCCGACGTTGTTCTTCCTCGGCATGCTCCTCATGTTGCTACCCCGCGTGCGGGGTCTGGGGGCTCTGCTTTTCGGAGTCGGCCTCTTCCTATACGTCGCCACCATCGCCGGCGCCTACACGACGGCGCAGGGCATCCCCCTTCTGCAGTGGCTGAACGCCACAAGCCACTGGGCTAACAAGGCGCCGAAGCCCGAGCCCCAGATATACACGGCGCTGGCGGTGGAGGGTGACGGAATCGCGCTTCTGCGCTACAACGCCACGGTGCGCCTCTCACAGGTGAGAGAGGCAATTTTGGAGCTAAACAGATCGGCATACCCCATCCCTCTGGTAAACAACACGACGTTGGAATACGCGTTGCAGTTCTTCTCATCGCTGGCAAAGAATGGAAGCGACTGGGTGGCGGCGGGGTGGTGGGCGCCCACGCTGGTGGGCGTTAAGAACTGGACCGGCCTCGGGCAGAGCCGCCCCTACGTAGTCCACACGTGGCTAGACGTGCCGCGGCCCGTCGAGCCGCTGTACTGGTGTCCGGACTACTCCATGATCGAGCCGTATTTCAGAGCGGCTGTGGGGAACGCCACAATAGGAAACGTGTCGGCGCAGGAGTGGATGGATCGGATGAAGGAGGCCGAGTGTCAATTCTACAAGAAGCTCTTCCCCTGGGCCAGGATATACGCCGGCCCACAAGACTTCTGGCGGATGCTCACCGCAGACGTAAACGTCACCGTGACCTACAACAACAAAACCCTCGTCAACGAGACGAGGTCTGGCTATGTAGGCGTATGGGGCTGGCTGGTGCCGCCCGCCTCGGAGGTCTACAAGGGCGGAAACGCCACTGTGAAGAGGGGCGTTTTGAGGTACGACGTAGGCCTCAACGCGACGAACTACACAAAGCCCGCGACGAAGCCCACCTACTCCAACTTCACCATCCTTGTGCCAAACGCCGGTAAGCCTCAGAAGGGCGGCTCGCAGGACTTCTACAAGTGGACTAGGGTCTGCGAGTGGTGCTGCGGGTGGACGTGTGACCCCACTGGCTACTGCTGGTGTGACGAGTGGTGCTCCACTTCGCGGGAGGAGTGGGAGGAGCCGAGATACGAAAAGGTGCTGAAGCCCTCGGCGGCCTCCCTAACTGCGTTGTCTTACAGAAGGCCTTGGGTGCCGGAGAACCGAAGCGACGCCGTGCTGTCGATTCCATTCACCTATAGGGACTGGAGGGTTTGGGCTGAGGAGAAGTACGGCAACTGGAGCAACGGGCCGCCCCCCGCCGGCGCCACGTGCCGGATTGAGAACAAACACGTCTACAAACGCATCGTCTTCTGGGACGTCCAGCGAAACTTCGCCTACGTCTACGGCTTCGCGTGGCTCGGCGGAGTGGTGCTTTCCGTAAACCCCCAGAGCGTACAGCTACCAGACACCTACGACGAGGCGCCGACGAGCGAAGACGGCGTCGAGCTGATAAACCTTCTGAGAGGCGCAGAGTACGACCAGGAATGCTCCACCTTCGTAATGTCCGCCGACGAGCCCAAGTGGCGGCTTGTGCCCAGGGCGGCTGAGAACATGACCCGTGTAAATAGGGAGCTATTCTTCGCCCTTCTTGCCGCGGGCAACTACAGCAGGTCGTATCTGAACTTCCTAAAGTGGCTGGCTCCAAACGTCAGCGACATAGAGCCGGCGGCCTCCGTCTGGCGCTACTACTACGGCGCAGTAAAGCCGAGGCCCCTCCACCCAATGCCAGAGGTTACGCCGAGGGGGTACACGCCTTACAACTTCTACGCCGCGTGCGTCCGTTTCGACTGGAGGCCTGTAGGCGTGGACAACGTCAAGAAAGCCTACGGACTTGTAGTCCTCTACCCCGGAAACGCCACGTGGCTTGTGCACTACCCCGTCGGCGATTCCAACACCACGCGCAGGATAATCGGGGTGTGGATTCAGAGGTGGAGGTGGATTATGAACAACCCGCCGCCCCCGCCGCCGAGGGAGCTGGCGGCTTACTGGCCAATCCCGTGGAATAACACAGTAGCGCTTCCGTACGTGCCGGCGCAGACCCCACCCATGCCCAAGCCCGACAAGAGGTGGGGTGCGTCGATTTGGGATGTCGGCTTTACGTTGAATCTGCGGTGGGCCGTCTCTGAGATTTGGGGCCGTCTTTTCGTGGCGCTTTTCGTGGCGGTGTTCGCGCCGGTGGTGGTGCTGGAGGTGCTCTCCGCGGTCTTCGGCTTTCCGTCGTTTGGGCAGTACCTAATGAGGCTGGCTATACACGTGGTGCAGGAGCTCGCCTTCTGGTTCCAAATCCGCCTACTGCTAAAGTCGAAGTGGTTCACCCGTCTGGCGAGGTTTATGGGCTCTCCTGTGAAGAGGGCCTCTATACGCCTCGTTAGGAGGCTGGCGTTGAAGGGGGCCGTAATCGCCAAGCGGTATAGGGACTCGGCGAGGGAGTACGTGGAGAGGAGATTCGGCGTACACCCGGAGGCGGTGAATGAGCAGGTGAGGAGGCGCATCGAGGAGGCTGTGTGGCAGAGGCTGAGGCAGGCCGAGGAGGCTCTTGTGAAGGGAGGCAGGAAAGCCGCCGAGGTTGCCAAAGAGGCGGCGAAGGCCACCTACAAGGCGGCTAAGGTGGGGTATAGAGTAGCCAAGACGGTGCATGAGTACACCCGCGGCGATTTGATACACCTGCTTAGGAGGGTTTTCCCGAAGGTGGACTACGCTCTTGACGTTGCTTTGGATGAAATTGCGAGGAGGTACCCACTGCTCTACTTCACACTGCTTTGGCCTCTAGACGACAAGCCGAGGTGGCTTGCCCTTATCAACCCAGCCTACATTCGGAGGCTGTATCTGGAGGGCAGAATCACCAGGGAGAAGTATGAGCAGTTTATGGCTGTGCGTGAATATCTCTTGGCCAGAAGGGCGGCGGCTAAGGCGAGGGCCGTCGCCGAGCGTGTTGAGGAATTCGCTGTGGCTCAGAAGATGAGGGAGATAGAGCGCGAGGCTGTCCAGCGCGCTAGACAAGCGTATATGGAGCTTCTAAGAAAGCTAGCCGTCAAGGACTGGGAGAGGGAGATTGAGAAGCGCGTGGAGGAGCTTGTGAAGGCCGGCGCGCCGAGAGAGGAGGCTGTGAGGAGGGCCGTCTCCGAGGTGGTTGGAGACGTGGAGAGGCTTGTTAGGGGGGTATACGAGCCCCTCCTCGAGCTACACATGGGGGCCTTCTCCAAATTCTCCGCCTTCTTTAGGCAAATCACGGGGGTGGAGCCTAAAACCGCTAGAGAGGCGGCTGAGCTGTTGGTTGGCGCCCGCGTCGAGGGGGAGAGGGTTGTTGTCGACCCCTCCGTAAGGGTGAGGTTTCTGCATTCTGCCGAGCAGTTCTGGGCTCTGTGGGAGGAGTACTGGCTTTCTATGCCGGTGCCATACGACGCCCGTAGATACGCCAGGGCTGTGGCTGTGGACGAGATTAGGGCTTCGCTCCCCACTCTGAGGGCGGTGGCTGTCGCCAGGGCGGTGGCCATAGGCGCCGTTAGGCCTGAGGAGGTTGAGAGGATGCTGAGGCCTCCAGTGAAGGAGCTCACCCTCGGCGCCGAGGAGTATGTAGGGAGGCACACGCCTCTTGAGAGGGGCGTGTCTGTCAAGCCGTACGTGTCGAGAGAGGGCTTGGCCGAGAGGCTGGCTCTGCTGAAGGCCGAGAGAATGGCGGAGTCGGCGTATAGAGACGTCTACGTCGTCTCGGCTCTGGCGCCCATGGCCGCTGAGCCGTGGGCGATTAGGCTGTTGGAGAAGGCGGTGAAGGCTGTGAAAGAAGGCGATGAAAAGGCTAGGAGGGAGGTGCTTAGGGAGTCTTTCGAATACTTCCGCAGATTCGGAATGGAGCACTCATGGCTGGCCCACATGAGGCGGGTCTACGCCGTGGAGAAGCCGGAGGCTGTTGAGGTCTTAAGGGCATTTGAGAGGGCCGTCAAGACGGCGCTCTCCGGCGATAGGGAGGAGGCTGTTAGGCAGTTCCGGGCTGAGGTGGAGAGGCTGAAGGAGTTCTACACAGCCAGGGGTGGCGAATCAGCCGTGAGGACCATCGAGAGGCTTGAACGGGAGTACCTCAAGCTGTTGGAGAAGGTGAGGCCGGAGGTGTTGAGAGACCTCGCCCCCGTTGAGCGCACCGCCAGGGAGGCCCAGAGGCTGAGGGCTGTCCTCGAAAAGCTTTCTGACGCGAGGTCTGCGAGGGAGGGCTGGGAGCTGTTCAGAGAGGGCGGCGTCGGCGCCGCTGGGCTGTCTCTGCTGTATAGAGAGCTGGTGGGGAGGGTGGAGGAGGCCGCTAGTAGGCACAGAGCCGTGGTGGAGGCGGCTTCTGAGGCGCGGGAGGTGGTTAGGCAGTATGAAAACCTGAGGCAACTACTCCACAGATACCTGGAGGCCTCCCCCGCTGAGAGGGGGAGGCTGGAGTCTGCGCTGGTGCAGACAGCGGAGGCGCTGAGGAAGAGGGTTGGGGCCGTGTCTGAGCGGCTGAGCGTCGCCGAGCCCCCGCCCGAGTTTTATGTAAAACTCGCCGAGGCTTACATACAGCTGTACCGCATGAGGGTTGTCGATAGAGAGGAGAGGCAGAGGACGGCGGCGCAGATCGGAGAGGAGCTGAGGAGGGCCTACTCGCCCAGGCCCCTGGCCGAGTTCTGGATTCCCGACCCGCTTCTGTATACAATCGCCGTGGAGCACAGAAGACTTGTTGAAGAACTAAAAGCCGCAAAGGCGGCTGGCGGCACGGAGGCTGTAAAGCGGATAGCCGCTGAGCTATCCGCCCTCGTCGAGCTGGCCCATAGACATGCCTCAGCGAGGGAGGTGGCTGAGGTGTTCAAGGCGGTGTACCAGGGCAGAGAGCCGTATGTGGCGGTGAGAGAGGCGCAGTACGACGTGGCTCTCCGCCTGTGGCAGACCGCTGAGAGGGCGGCGGCGCTGGAGAAGGTCAAGAGAGATGTCTCTAGAGAGCTTGAGCCTCTGAGGCGCGTTGAGGTTAGACTGCCCGGCTACAGAGAGGCCCTGGAGAGGGTGTCGAAGTTGGTCGAGGAGGCGGAGGCGCTTGCTAGAGCCGGGAGGTACGCGGAGGCTGAGGGGCTTTTGAAGCAAGCTAAATCGCTCGCCGAAGCTCTAAAAAGGGTTGAGAAGGCGGTTGGGGCTAGGCTTACGAAGATAGAGGCGCCTAGCGACGTCTCGCTGTATCTAGACGCGTGGGCCGCGGTTAGGCTATCAACGGCGGCCTCTCTGCTGTATACAGAGGTGGAGAGGAGGGCGTTGTCTAACGCATTTAGAGAGCTGTACAGGGGAAGAGGGCGGGAGCTGGCGGAGGCGGTGGCCGCCGTCAAGCGGCAGTACGAGCCGTACTTCACCACGGTGAGGCTGTTGGGCAGAGAGGTTGAGGTTCCCCTCTTCAGGCAACCCACAGCGCCGGCGGAGGTCTTCGAGAGGGCTCTCGCCGTGGTGGTGCTGGCTGAGCTGGCTAGGCGCGAGAAGAGCGTGGCGGAGCACGTGGGGCAGAGAATTAAGGCCATCGCCATAAACGCCCTGGAGGAGCTTAGCCTACGTGCCGGCGTAGGGGAGGCTAAGCGCATCTGGGGCAGGGCCATAAAGGAGGCTAGGGAGGCCCTCCAGCCTCCCTTTGCGAGGCTGGCGGCGGGAGACGCCGACATCTTGGCCCTCAGAAAGGCGGCCGAGGCTGTCCTTGAGGCGGCGGGGAGGCTGGGCGTAAAGACGAGGGCCGTGGAGGCGGCTCTCGAGCTTACAAGGCCAGGGGCCGCCGAGGCCGTTGTCAAGTACTTTAAGACTTTAGAAGAATTTAGAAAGACGCAGGACAGGGCTAGAGAGGAGGAGCTGAAGAGGCTTTACCAAGAGGCGCCGGCGGCGATTTCTCTTCTGCAGAAGGCCGGCGCCGGGCCTGGGGAGGAGGCTGTTAGGCTTGTTGAGACGTTTAGGAGGGAGGCCGTCGAGGCCGCTTCTGCAGAGCTGTCTAGACTGCGCGCGGAGCTTGAGAAGTACCTAGACCCAGACTCTGCGAGGCTGTTGATTAAAATAGCCTCGATTGCGCCCTCAGCGGCTGAGGCGGCTCTGGCTCTATACTCAGCGAGGGAGGTTGTAGGCGGCGCCAAGGACGTTGAGAGGGCTAGGGCTGTGCTGAGGGAGTACGTCAAGGCTCTTGAGGCCTATCCGCGCCTGGTCGAATTCCTGAGGTCTCCCGTGTTGGGGGAGAGGGAGCTGGCCTACGTGATATGGGCCGCCGAGAGGCTTGGCCTCAGAACCGCGTCGGAGATGCTTAGAGCCCTTGGAAGGGCCTATGAGCTTTTCGACGCCTACGGCCGGGGGAGGCTGTATAACACGCTTTACGACCAGCTCCTGCCGTATCTGGGGTGGGAGCCTGAGAGGGCTTTGCTTAGGGCCCCGCCGGCCGTCTACGTGGTGAATAGGCTGGGGGAGTTCGCCGGCCGGGTATTCGTCCGCTACCCGGTCTTCGCCGAGCTTAGGGACGTGGTGGGGGACGTGGCTGTGCTGGCGGACGTCCCGCTGAAGGTGGGCATGCCGACGTACATAATCAGACGGCCGAGGATTAGGCTGGTAGAGGAGGAGGTCAGCGGCAGGCAGTACCCAGACAGAGTAGCCCGCTTCGTGGCCAGGTGGGACTGGGGCGGCGTGCGCGAAGGCATCCAGCGCTATATGCGTACTACCGAGGGCAGGAGGCACAGAGCTCTGGCCGAGCTTCTGGCCAGGGGCGGGGTGGCGCTGGCTCTTGAAGAGGCGGCTTACGCATTAAAGGGAAAGGCGCCGGATGTCGTAGTTACAGCTCTGCTTGCCAGGGCGGCTAGGGAGGAGGCGGCTCTTGCAAAAGCCGCCGAGAAGGTAGACAGAGACAGGGCGAGGGTGGTGGCCGAGAGCGCGGCGAAGAAGTACAGCAGATACGTAAAACAGCTGAGAGAGGCCCTGGCGCAGATAGACAGGGAGAAGGCAGAGGAGTTGCGGAGGTGGTTCGGCCCTGGTGCCTTGTCTTTGACTAGGTTGAATCCGGAGGAGGCTGTCGCTAGGCTGGTCAAGTGGTCTACGCCGGAGAGGGCCTTGGCGTGGCTGATCGACTTGAAGCTGGAGGGCGCGGCTGATATAGTCGCCAAAGCGGTAGAGGCCTACCGCGTCTACAGGAGGTTTGAGAGGTGGATGGAGCCGAGGCGCACCTTCGTGAGGGAGGGCGGTGTCATCTCCGTGGCAAAGGCTCTTGACGTAGAGGCGAAATATCAGCCGTCTAGGCTTGAGGACGCCGTGGTTAGAAGCGTCGGTAAGTGGGCTCATGGACGCGTCAAGAGGCTTGAGGAGGAGGTGGGCAGAATAGCATCCCACCTAGCTAGACACCACGCAGAGGGCAGAGTCGAGTTGCCAAGCGCAGTGGCGCAGTGGCTGGCTGAGAGGGGCTACTACGACCTCGGCAGGTTGCTGAGGGAGGTTCAACCCTCCGAGGAGGTGTATAGGCAGTACAGAGACGCGGTGAGGGGCGTTGTTGAGGAGCTCAGGGCCGTGGCCAAGTTCTCCCCAGGCGCTAAGCACGAGGTTGAGAGGGTGGCGAGGGAGTGGTACGGGGAGGGAGGCCTTAGGCGCTACGTAGCTGTAGTCGCACTGCAGGAGTTGGCTAAAGTGGAGCCGGCGCGTGCGAGGGAGGCCGCGCTGTATAGGCAACTGCCGGAGGAGCTGAGGAGGATGGCGGAGGCCGAGGTGGAGAATGTGGAGAGAGCCCTCGTCAAAGAGGGCTTCTACGACTCTGCGCTGAGGCCTGTGTGGAGGGCTCTGTGGCTGAGGGGGAGGGAGGGCGAAGATCCGAGGGAGTACGCCGAGAGGCTTATTGCCAGGATCGAGGCGTTGGCAGGTAGAGGCGACCTGCCTGACGAAGTGGCGGAGAAGGCGGTTTCAGCCTTGAGACAGCTGGTTGCAACGTCTCTAGACGATCCGGCTCTCTACGAGAGGGCTGTCAAGGCGGGCGACGCCGTGGCTGACGCCGCGGCTTATTTGGTGAGGACAAGCGCCCTCGGCCTCGGCTACGGCGCCGCAGAGCTTCTGAAGGCCGCCGCGGAGGCTGTTAAGCGCATAGCGCCTTCTAAAGAGCTCCTCCTAGAGGCGCTGTATAGGGCGATGGACAAAGACGTTGAGGAGGCTCTCGAGGCGTACCGCCAGTATCTGGCGCGCGGCGAGTTCCCCGTCCCCCGCGGCCTTGTGCAGGCCTACGTGACGAGGAGTAAAAAGATTGCAGACTTCCTCGCCAAGCGCCTCGCCGTTGAGGTTGGCGAGTACAAGCCAGACGTCT
This sequence comes from Pyrobaculum ferrireducens, assembly GCF_000234805.1. NCBI lineage: Archaea > Thermoproteati > Thermoproteota > Thermoprotei > Thermoproteales > Thermoproteaceae > Pyrobaculum > Pyrobaculum ferrireducens. The sequence goes on along the minus strand of NC_016645.1, from coordinate 1,208,403 downwards.
TGAAGAGAGGCCACGTCTACTACTTCCTCTACCACCCCGCGCTGAGGGAGGTGCTCGACGGAGTGATGGATCTGCTTGTAAGGGAGGTAGCAAAGTCGAGAGATCCCGTGGAGGTGCGCCTCGGCGTGGCGCCTCCCGAATACGTCTTTGTAAACAAGGCGCTGGTGGCTCACGTAGGGGAGGGAGGGGTCTTTGCGTACCCCAACCGCTGGGTGGACGCCGTCTTCGGCGTGTTGAAGAGTGTGGCTGACAAGGGGATGTCGGTCTGGGGCCAGCACGTGGACAGAGTAGTGAAAGACCACGGCCCGGCTCTCCACGCCTATCTAAAGGCCTTGGATAGAGACTACAGAAGGCTGTGGGCGATGTACGGCGACTACCAGAGGGCGCTGAGGGCGTATCTGGCGTCGAGGGCGGCCGCCGTTATGTTCAGCCGGCTGGTGGAGGAGGCGAGGAAAGGCAGATACGAGGCGCTTTGGAGCTGGATGCCGGGGAGCTGGGGGGAGGGCATACTTCTCCACCTGGCTGAGAGGGCTGGGCGGTTGGTTGCGCTGAGGGAGCTTGAGGACGCGCCTATTGTTGTGGATAGGGTGAAGAAGTGGCTTGAGTGGCTTCTGGCGGATAGGCTGGCGCCGCCGGGCGGCGTGGACGTCGCCTTCTACGCCGCGGCCAAGCTGTACTCCGAGGTCAGGGGCGTCGACGTGAGAGAGGTGGAGAGGTACGCGCTGGAGAGGCTACGCTCAATACTGAGAGACGAGGCCAAGACAGCCGCCGAGGAGCTTGAGAAAGCCATGAAACAGGCGGAGAAGCCGGCTGAAAAAGCCGCTCTGAAGACGGCCGAGGAGGCCGTGGAGAAGGCGGCGGAGGGCGAGAAGCCCGTCCAGAAGCCGTCTGAAGAGGTTAAGGAGAAGCCGCCTCTCGGCTTCATACCTCCTCACTTGAGGGGTTCCTCTGCCGTGTCCTGGCTTGCCTCTGTGAAGGGGAGGGTGGAGCTGGATGGGGAGGCGGCTGAGGCTGTTAACAAGGCTGTGAAGAGGGCTGTGGAGAGGGTGAGGGCTAGGTACTTGGAGAGGCTGGTGAGGAGGGGCGGCGCGGCGCTCGTCGAGGCGGCCGAGTCTCTGGCGAGAGACGTCTACAGCTTGATATGGCACGCCGCCGACTCCCCGGAGGCCCTCCACTACTTAGCAATCCTCCTCGAAAGGGCCGAGGACGTGGTACACGGCCTGGAGCCGAGGAGCCCCGTGGAGGCCGACGCGGCTAGGGTCTTCGCTGAGGTGAGGGAGAGGCTTGAGAGGATCAGGGCGGAGCTGGGCGAAGAAATGGCGGAGGCGGCGTGGCGCTACGCCTACGCCGTGGGTAGGGAGGTGCTGAGGGCGCTGATCTCGGTGCATGAGGGCTCTCTCAGAGCCGTTGCCACTGTTGAGCAGGCCCTGAGGCTGACCATATTCACCGGAGCTACTGCCGAGTCCATAGTCGCCCTCCACCACGGGCTGTACAGCGAGGCCGTGGTGTCTGCGGTTGCCGGCGCGCTGGCGCTTGTCGAGGAGGGCCGCTTCGAGAGGGCTGTTGAGTACGTCAAGAGGGCGGCGGAGGCGGCCTACGAGGCTCTGCGGGAGTGGCTGGAGAAGGCTAAGGTGGCGTTGGAGAGGCTGTATGAGCTGTTTGTCGAGGCTGTTGCCCGCATAATCGCATGGGTTGACGAGCACCGGGCTTGGCTGTTTTTGGCGGCGGCCGCGGCGGCTGGCATCATCACGTGGGCCTTCGCCAACGACGTCTTCGGCTCTATTCAACTCGGCAAGCTGGCGCTGGCCTCCGGGCTGATTAAGTACGGCGGGTTGGAGAAGCCTCCCGCCGCCGAGGAGCTGGTGGAGGCTGTGAAGAAGAGAAATGAGGCGGTGGGCAATGCGCTTGAGGAGCTGTTTAGCGTTGTGGACAAGCTCTCCAGAGGTGCGGCGGACGTGGACGAGAAGAGGCTGTTGAGGCTTGCTAATCTGCTGGAGGCGGCTGGGGGCGTTAGGGTGCCTTGGCTGGGGCCTGTGGCCGAGGCTTTGAGAAATTGGTATAGCCCAAAGCGTAGCGAGGAGGAGAAGAACGAATACGCCAAGGCGGCTTTTCTAATCGTTTGGGCTGTTCTCCAGCGCCGCGCCCATGATGTGTACGACAAGTTGACTGAGATGTGGGAGGCGAGGAAAAAAGCCGCCGAGGTTTTGAAGCAGGCGCTGGAGGGCGACAGAGAGAAGTGGAGGGAGTTCTACGGCTTGGTGAAGAGGCTGGAGGAGGCCGAGGGTAGGGTGCTGAGAATCGCGGAGGAAGCGGAACGCGAGCTTAACACAATCGCCGTGAACCTAAAGGCCGCGGCTGAGAGGAAAGGCGTGAAGGCGTTGGAGGAGGTGGCGAAGTGGGTAGAGGTGGACGCGTTGGAGGCGAGGGAGCTGGCTGAGGCGACTGCCTATAGGCTGTCTAGATTCTCCGGCGCCAGCTACGGCACTAGGGCCGTGGCGTATCTCAGAGCATCTGTAGACGACAATGCGGTGGGCTTGACTGCGTTGAGGGCCCTCGCCGCGGAGGATTTGGCTTCGCTTGCGGCTAACACGCCGGTTAGTGCGTATCTCAAGTTGCTGGAGAAGGCACAAAGCGTTAAACGCGGACGGATAGGCGAGCTTCCGCTTGAAGAGAGATTGGCGGTGATGCTGGGCAGAGTGTTGAGATACGCCAAGGAGCGCGAAGAGCTGAAGCACCTGGCGGAGGCTTTTGAGAGGGGCGAGGCGAGGGTGGAGAGGACAGAGAAGGAGGGGGAGTACGTCATATACGCCGGCGGCATGAAGGCTAAGCTGGAGCTTATGGAGGGCGGCGGCGCTTGGCTATATGTCGGCGAGTTGACCCGCCCGCTGGCGGAGAGGAAGCTGGAGGAGGCGAGGAAGGCTGTGTTAAAGTACGAGGAGATGTTGAAGAAGGGCAAGGCGCCTCCGCCCAGCCGCGAGGCTCAGGACGGGTGGCTGTTGAGCGATGTGTATGTAGATGAGGATATGATTATTATGGCGACCACCTCCTTGGAACAGGTGGTGACGTTCCTCTCGACCTTCGGCGTAGGGGCGGAGGAGATACACTGGGGAGGCGGCGAGAGTGGAGGAAAGCCTGTCAAGATAGACGTCAAGCGCTTCAGCATAACCAGCGAGGGTCTGAGGCCTATGTACCGCGTAGAGCTGTACGACGAATATGCCAGGGAGGCGTGGGAGAGGCTGTCGGCGGCGCGTAGCATGCCGGAGGATGAGAGGAAGAGGTTCATCGATTTCGTAGTTAGACATCTGGAGGGCTCTGGCGTAGACCGCGAGGCGTTTAGGCAGAAGCTGGAGAGGTGGATCGGCGAGTGGCTTGCAAAGGCTCCGGATCTCAAGGAGCACCGGGTGTTCCACACCCTTGTGAACTCCTTGAGAGAGCTGGCGCAGAGCGAAGAGGATGCTGGGAAGCGCGGGGTTGCGAGGAGGCGCGCCGTGGGGATGTACCTACACGCAGTGCTGGGAGACGGCTCGGTGTATCAAAACGAGGTTAGGCTGGCCGTCGGCGGCGGAAGGGGGGACGAGGTGCCGGCGGAGGTCAAGGCGGCTCTATACTACGCACTGCTGAGGGGATTGGGGTACCAGCCGAAGATGTACAAAACCGAGAGAGCGGTCCACATAAAGCTGTACGGCGGGGAGGCCAAAAGGTTCGCCCGGGATGCTCTGCCTTATCTGGCGGCTCTCGAGCGTATGCTTGAGGTGGTGAAGGGCGACGAACAGATTTATTCAAAGGTGGCGAAGCTGATTGACATGGCCAGGGCGGAGAGGGTCAAGGCGTGGATTAAGGACTTCACTACGGAGGGCAAGAGGCCGAGGGCTAGGCTAGTTGTCGAGGCCGACGGCGCAACGGCTGAGTACTCAATACGTCTTGATAAAGACAACGCCGTGGAGCTCCGCTTCGACACAACCGACCGCGCCGAGGCCGAGAGGAGGGCGGCGGTGCTTAGGGCTGTGGGCGTTAAGGCCGAGGTGGATAAGCGTCACCACAAATCTCGCAACCGCGACGAGTGGCGCATAGTCGTAACCACCAATGCGCTGGCCGCCGACTCCGTCCACGAGGAGGTTAGAAAGGCTGTGGCGGAGTTCCTCAAACAGTGCAGAGAGGTGGGTGCGTTGAAGGAAGACGCCTACAGACGCCTAGTCAAGAAGTTCGAGGGGGGCGTGCCTGATTGGGGCGATATCAAGTTCTCCGTATGGCTGAGAAAAAACGGCGCTGTAGAAGTAAAGTACCAACCCAACGACCCCCAGTCCTTCAGCAAGGCTGTGGAGCTTCTGCGGGGGCTGGGTATGAGGGATACATGCGAAGGCGACTGGTGCGTTGTGCACTTCACCGCCAGAGAGCCGAGAGGGGGCGAGAGGGGCTTTGTCCGGATAACGGCGGACGGCCTTAGGTACATCGGCTGGCTTGCCCTACACGGAGAGGGTGATGCGAAGGAGAAGGCCCAGCGGCTGAAGGAGGCGCTTTTGAAGGAGGCGGAGGCGAAGGGAGAGGAGGTGCGCCGGCGGCTGGAGGAGTACTTCCGCGAAGGCGAGATGTGGGGCTCTGTGAAGCCGCCTTTCGAAAGCGAGGTGGAGGTAGAGGGCAGGCGGCTGAAGATCCACATCGAGGCGGTGGAAGCCAGCGTGGAGCGCGGTGAACGGAAAGAACACCTACTAGTGAAAATAAGGGCAAAGATAATAGAAGGAGGACGCGAAGCGGCGGTGGAGAAGGAGGCGAGGTTTTTCAAAACCAGCCGCGGCGAGATTAAGGGCTACGTCAACATACACGCAGACGCGGAGGGCGGACGCGAGGCGGACTATCTGAGGACAGCGGCTGTGCTGAAGGCCCTCGGCTTGAAGAAGTGGAACAGAAAGGAAAGTCAGATACAGCTCACAGGAGGCGCCCTAGATCCGTTGATGAGATTGGAGCCGGTGTGCAGAGCGCTGCGGCTGTGTATCTGAGCGACATCTCCGCGTCCCCACAACCTCCAGAAAGTCGGCGCCGCCTCGCTACGAGACGCCGCGGGGCGGTTGCGTGTCTTTAGGTGACATATATTTATAGCTACAGGGGGGCTCGCATGTGTCTACCTCTCTCCTGGGCATCGCCAAGGAGGGCGAGGATTTTTTCGTAATCAACATAACGGAGAACTACAAGGCCAGGCTTGTGCGCTGGTTCGGCGATCTGGAGAACCGCATAGCCGCCAGCTTGAAGGCGGGGAACTCCGTAGCGCTTGTGGGGCCCCACGGCACCGGCAAATCTGTGCTGGCTAGGTACATCGCAGCCCGCTTCGTGGGCGAGTACTACGCGGTGATCGACCTAGGCGTAGACGTGGTGACCTTCGACAGCTTGCTGGAGATGCTCCACGAGGTCCCCAACGCCCTGGGCTTCTACGACCCCCTCGGCATATCTTTCTACGACAACCCCCTAGTGCCCAGGGGGGAGCTGGCCACTCAGTGGATACACAGATGTAGATACGTGGTGGACCGGGCGATGTATCTAAACACGAGAGACATCCCCACCCTGCTCGTCCTGCCCCGCGACGTCCTCCACTTCTCGCCATGCAGAGACCTAGTGGAGAAAAGCATGAGAGTCCTGGACATCGCCGAGTACCTCAAACACGTCGAGCTGAGACGTGCGCTGGAGGAGGTATTCCTATCGCATTCGTCGGCACTTGGTTGCAGAAAGGCAGATGCCCGCCCTTACGTGGATTATATACTGAGGAGGCACGGCGACTTAAGCGGCGTCTACGCCCTGGCCGCATACGGCGGGAGGCTCTACGCGCGGCAGAGGTGCGCACCCTACCAGCCAGAGGCGCTTTACAGAAAAGCGATTGAAGAGCTCTCAAAGGTGTACTACGGGCTGTACCGCGAGCTGTTTTTCCCCACCTGCAGAGAGGCGAGGGCTCTGGCGGTGCCGCTCATGCTGAGTTTGGAAAACGAACACCTCCCCGTCGAAGTGGCCTACCCCCTCGCAAACGTTGACCACATAGCGAGGAGGCTCTCAATACTGGGCAAGATGGGGCCAGCGGCAGACGCCTTGCTGAGAGAGGAGATATTAGAAGAACTCAGAGATCTGTACAGCCCCAGGGAGGAGGTCATCCACGCAGTTAGGTGGTCCGTTGCCCCCAAGGAAAGCGTGGTGAGAGAAGCACTCAAGCAGGCGGCAGGAGCAGATCCGTGCATGACGCCTACCGGAAACCCAGTCCAGAAGCTCAGGACGGTCTACAGAGGCCTCCTCGTCCTGCACCCAGATCTTATTTTACAAATAGCGAGAGCAATCGCGTCGATAGCCCTGGGCACCGGAGAGCACTGCCGCGGAGAGGCCGGGCCCTATCTGTGCTACAACGGCGCCACGCCCCGCGTAGTTATAGAAGCCATCGGCACAGACCCCGGGAGGAGGATAACGCTGGAGCTCCCAGCAATCCAAACCGTCCGATGCGACGACGAGGACACAGACATCTTGGCGAAGCTGGCCCTAACAGACGCACGGAGGGTGCCCGCGGCCTGCCTAGAGAAATTCGTCGACCTATTCTACACCCATGCGCCACGGCGAAAAGACGGCGTGGAGATCTTCTACAAACTCTACAGAGACTACATAGAAGTAGCCGCTGAGAGAGGCACGCCGCACACACTTAGGAAGCTAGCCATGGCGCACCTCCTCGGAACCCCGCCTAGAGACTCAATACCCATACTAGCCAGGATCGTCGACACAGCGCTGGAATTCGGCGACTACAAAACTGCAGAAGCCGCCATCGCGGCCGCCGCGGCGCTCGACCCAGAGGCCGCGGCCAGACTCGTGCCGAACTGCGACTGCCCCTACCTAAGGATATCCGCGCTCTACCACGTCGCGAAAAAAATGGCGGAGGTCGGAAGGAGCCAGGAGGCTCTCAACCTGCTAAACCTCGCCCTGGACGAGTTAGAAAGACGAGACCCAAGGTACGAATACACGCCGCAGTTCACAAGGCAGATAGAGCTACTCTACAAACAAGCGTCTCTCGAAACCCTCCTATAGAATAATCTTCAGCAACTGCCTCGGGTCGTCCTTCAGCGCCGATATATAGTAAATCTCCTGGGCCCCAAGCGATCCCGCGATCTCGTCAGCCTCCACCTGGATCCCAAACTCGCGGGCGAGGTCCATCTTATTCCCAACTATGGCCAGCCTCTTAAACGGCTTAATCCCCCTGTCCAGCAGGCCGCTGTGGATCTCCACCAGAGATCTGAGGGTTTGGTAATCCAACACGTCGTACATGTACACCGCCTTGTCCACGTAGAAGCTCCACATACGGGCAAAGTTTTGAACCACCTCAAAGACGTACTGCCCCGGCACGTCTATAAGGTTAATCTCCTTGTCGGCGACGTAGATTCTGTAAATCCCGGGCCTAAGCGTCACCGTAGGCCTAATAGAGAGCCCCATCAGCCTATACGCAAACGTCGTCTTCCCCACCCCACCAACCCCAAGTAGCACAACTATGTGACGAGCCACGGCATGAGACCGACCCACCGTTATAAATGTATAGAATAATACGAGGGGCAATGTCTAAGTTAAACTTCACCGTTATATTTAAAAAACCGCCGCATCCGCCCCCCCCCCCCCGCATGAACCCGGTAGGAGCGCTGGCGGTGTGGATAGTGCTGTTCGTAGTAGTAATTGCGGCTGTGCAGTTCGCCTTTAGCTACGCCGCCGGGATCTACCCACCTGCGATGGACTACAAGCCCTACGTCGACATACTCTTATCGCTGTTCTTCGGCTGGCAGATTGTAAAAGCCTTTGCAGACATAATCGCCCTCCCAGTTGCCAAGAGGCAGGGGGAGACCGCGGCCAAGGCCGTCTCCAACCTCATTAAGCTGATAGGGATAGGCGCCCTGGTCGCCGCGATAGCCGGCGCCGTCTCCGGCGGGCCGGCGGCGGCGGCCCTCGGAGGCTTCATAGGCCTAGTCATCGGCTTCGCCACCCAGCAGGTCTTGGGCCAGGCTGTGGCGGGCACCTTCCTCCTACTCGCCAGGCCCTTTAAGATAGGCGATAAGATAGTCGGCGCGGGCCAGGAGGGCGTAGTCGATGACATAAACGCCATGTTTACAGTCATCAGAGACGCCGAGGGCAACAAGATACTAGTCCCCAACAACAAACTGGTCGGCGACATACTAAAAATAAAGAAGTCGTAAATCCCTTTTTCAGCCTCTCTCTATCCAGATCTCAACCTCCCAGTTATCCCTCGGCACAACCACAGCCAGCGCAGGCCTAAGCCCAAGCCTCCCAAGCACCCGCTGCCTCTTCTGCAGAAGCAACCTCTTCTTCCTCAGCTTATTTTCGTGGGGAGACGCCGTGGTCTTAACCTCCACGTGGTACACCTCCTCCCCCTCCACCACCAGGAAATCCACCTCCCTAAGCGTCTCCACAACCTCCGCCACAAACTCGCCGCCTCCGCCCTCCAGCCTGCGGTACAGGACGGAGGCCGCCTCCACCTCCGACATGGAAAAGCCCTCCAGCCCCCTTAGATAAGTCGGCGGGGCCCCGTCCATGACATACTTCCTAAGCTCCCCCAGGCCGATCTCTAGGAGGTAGGCGTAGCTCCCATCCAGATCCCTCCCCACGTACTTGACAAGCCCCCTGGGTGGGTCGATGTAGACGGCCGGCTCGCCCCAGTCCACCACCGGCACGTACCAAGACTTGTGCACAGGCCACGCCGTTGAGACGTGCCTCGAATACACCCCGTCCCCCCTCTCCCGGGGGAGCGAGTTCCCCCGCGGCGCCACCCTCCCGGCGGAGTACAGCCCCTCTAGCAGAACCGCCACGGCCTCCCCCCTAGCCGCCTGCGGAAACGCCCCAGCGAAAACCCTCTCCCCCAGATACCCAACCTCCGCCCCCAGCGCCTTGAGCACATTCACCCTGATCAACGCCTAGACCGCCCCCTCCATTTATCAACCCAACGTTTAACGTGCCGCCGCCTATATATATTTATATATCTCTAAAACAGGAGGTGTGCTCACAAAATTAATCGACCCACAGAGCGTCGCGGTGGTCGGCGCCTCCCCCAAACAAGGCTCCGTAGGCTACGTCATCCTGGAAAACCTAGCCACCAGGTTCAAGGGCTCGGTCTACCCAGTAAACCCCAAATACGACGAGGTGGAGCTCTGGGGGCGGCGGCTGAAGTTCTACAAGTCCGTGGAGGAGATACCCGACCCCGTAGACGTCGCGGTGATAGCCACCCCCGCCCCACCGTGCCCAAGATACTAGAGGAGGCTGGTAGGAGGGGCGTGGCGGCGGCGGTGATAATCAGCAGCGGGTTCGCCGAGGCGGGGAACACAGAGCTCGAAAACTGGGTCAAGGCAGTGGCGAAGCAGTACGGCGTCAGGGTCCTCGGCCCCAACTGCATAGGCATATACAACGCCTACACCAACTTCGACACCGTCTTCCTCCCGGCTGAACGCGCCGGCAGGCCGCCCCCAGGCCCCCTCGCCTTGATTAGCCAGAGCGGCGCCGTAGCGGCCGCCATCATGGACTGGGCCGCCAGGAGGAGGATAGGCCTGGGCTTCATGGCCAACTACGGCAACAAGGCAGACGTAACCGAGGTGGAGCTGATGGAGGCCTTCGCCGCCGACGACAGGGTGAAGGTCATAACGGTGTACGTCGAGGGGTTTAAATACCCCGGCGAGGCCAAGCGCTTCCTAGACGCGGTGAGGAAGATAGCGCCTAAGAAGCCTGTGGTGGTCTACAAGGCCGGGAGGGGAAAGGCGGCGCAGAGAGCCGTGAAGAGCCACACAGCCGCCATGGCCGGCACCTACGAGATGTACCACGGCCTCTTCAAACAGGCGGGGGCCATAGAGGCCTCCTCAGTGAGGGAGATGTTCGACATGGCGAAGGCCCTCGCCACCCAGCCCACCCCCCGCGGCGGGAGGGTGCTGGTGGTCACAGACAGCGGCGGCATGGGGATACAGGCCGTGGACGCCTTGGAGGCCCTCGGGCTGGAGGTCCCCGAGGTGCCCGAGAGCATAGCCCGGGAGCTCAAAAGAGAGCTACTCCCCTTCGCCGCCGTCTCCAACCCCATAGACGTAACAGGCAGCGCCACAGACGAGCACTACAAAATAGCCCTAGACGCCCTGCTCCCAACCGCCTTCTTCGACATGGCGCTTGTGGTCACCCTCATGCAGGTGCCCGGCCTCACCAAAAACCTCGCCGAGTATATAATAGACGCCAGGAGGTACGGCAAGCCCATCGCAGTCGTCAACTTCGGCGGGAGCGAGCTTGTGCAGAAGTTCGAAGAGGCGCTGGAAGACAGCGGGGTGCCCGTCTACCCAACCCCAGACAGAGCCGCAAAGGCCCTCTGGGCCCTCTACAAATACAGCGAAGTCAAGAGGGGGAGGCCATGACCCACCCCATCGTAGCAAAGGCGCTGGCGGAGGGCCGGGGGAAGCTCAGGGAAGACGAGGCCCTGGCGTTGCTGAGGGCGTACGGCATACCGGTACCCGACTACGCCGTCGCCCGCGACGAGGAGGAGGCCGTCAAGGCGGCTGAGCAGGTGGGCTACCCCGTTGCGGCTAAGATAATATCCCCCCAGATAGTCCACAAGACAGACGTCGGCGGCGTGGTGCTGGGCATCGGCGACCCCCAGGCCGTGAGAGAGTCCTGCAGGAAGCTGAGGGAGGTGGTTAAGAGAGTCCCCTACGCAGAGCTGGAGGGCGTCTTGATACAGCGCATGGTGCCCAAAGGCGTCGAGCTAATAGTCGGCGCGGTGTACGACGAGATATTCGGCCACGTCGTCCTCTTCGGCCTCGGCGGGATATACACAGAGCTCTACAGAGACGTATCCATGCGCCTAGCCCCCCTAGAGCCGGAGGACGCCTGGGACATGATCCGCGAAGTCAAGGCCTACCGCCTCCTCACCGGCTACAGAGGCATGCCCCCACGCGACGTCGCCGCCGTCGTCGACGTCCTCATCAAATTCTCCAGACTAGTCCAGGAAAACCCAGAGATAAGAGAGGCGGACCTCAACCCCGTGATCGCCCTAGAGGAGGGCAAGGGCGCCTACGTGGTAGACGCCAGGTTCATCCTCGCCGTGGCGTAAGTATATAAAGACGCGCGGAGGCGCAGACATGAAAAAGACCTGCTACAGAAGGGTGGGCTGCGTCCCCGCCATAGGCCTCGGCACCTGGGGCATAGGCGGCGGCTACTGGAGCGCAGACACCTCCAGAGACCCCCAGTGGATAGAGGCCATTAAATACGCAGTGGAGAGGGGGCTCAGGCTTATAGACACAGCCGAGATGTACGGCGCGGGGCACGCTGAGGAGCTCGTCGGCGCCGCGCTGAGGGGCTACCCCAGAGACGAGGTGTTCATCGTCACCAAGGTCTGGCCCAGCCACGCCAGACACGACGACGTCATCAAGGCGGCGCAGGCCAGCGCCGCGAGGCTCGGCACCCACATCGACCTCTACCTCCTCCACTGGCCCTCCGACGCAGTGCCCATCTGCGAGACGGTGAGAGCCTTCGAGGAGCTGGTGGACAGAGGCGTCATTAGACACTTCGGAGTCAGCAACTTCACCCTGGTCCAGCTACGCCAAGCCGAGGCCTGCGCCAAGAAGTACGAGCTGGCCGCCGTGGAGAACCACTACTCCCTCTACAACCGCCGCGACGACGACGACCTAATCCCCTACGCCAAGGCCAGCGGCATAATGTACATCGCCTACACCCCCCTGGAGAAGGGAGCCGTCGCCCGCGACCCCCTACTCGCCGAGGTAGGAAGGCGATACGGCGCGACACCGGTCCAGACCGCCCTGGCGTGGTACATCAAACACGGAGTCGTCCCCATACCCAAGGCAGAGAGGAGGGAGCACATCGACGAAATCGCCGGCGCCTACGCGGTGGAGCTCAGCGATGACGACTACGCCAACATCGCCGCTCAGATACGCCGAGGATAGGGAGGCAGCCCTGGAGATAATAGCCGCCAGCTACAGAGGCCCCCTGAAGTACGCCAAGGCCGTGCTGGAGAGGTGGCCGCGCGCCCACGCCATAGTCGCCATCGCAGAAGGCCAGCCGGCCGCCGCCGAGATATACTACCTATTAGAGCTCGCCAAGCCCACCTGCGTCCACTACTACATAGCCGTCGCCCCCCACCACCGCAGAAGAGGCATAGCCACCCAGCTCGTGAAGACGGTGGAGCAGCTGTGCGGCACCCCCGTCCACATGGCCACCACGACGCTAGACAACCAAGCCGCCACAGCCCTCTTCACCAAGCTAGGGTACACCCCCTACCAGTGGAGCGAAATACCCAGACACGCCAGGGAAACCCTCCTAAAAGCCACCTGCGGATACGACGACGACATCCTCCTCATAAAAGGAGCCCACCCCACAGAAGCCGCCAGACACACCCCAGAAGTGGAGACCCTCTGGCGCGAGACCTGCTACAAACCCTACATAGGCCTATAGAACTACGCAGAATTTTTTAAAGTGGATGCAACCCACACACATGGAAATCTACATCATATTCAGAGGGGAGCCGCCCCCCGAGTGGAGGCAGATACCAGGCATAAAAGCCGTGAAGGCAGACGAGCTAGACACCATAGAAGGCAGATTCGCCCTAGTGGTAGGCGACGAGGAGCTCGCCAGGCGGCTCGGCGTCGGCGTGCTCACAGAGGAGGAGGCATGGGAGCTCCTCCAGCACCTAAAACGCCAGCTAGGCGCCGCTCAGTGAAGGGCGTTCCGCCCATAAAGGGCCTACCGTGAGGCTCATCACCAGCCAACAAAACACACATGGATAAAAACCCGGACACCGACACCCCCCGTGATGAAGTCTCGGGGAGCAGCCGAGCGGTGACTTCGCGGTTATCACGCTGACTAGTATATAGACAGCTCCACGCTGAGCCACTCCCTCACCTCTCTATACAGAGACTCCACCTCCCGCCTCGCGTCGCGGTTCTTCTCGTAGCGCATCTCCGGAACCCTCGTGTAGTCCACCCTCATGTGCAGAACAGTCTGAAACCTAGGCAGGTTGAGGCTCCGCTCCACTATGCTAAAGGCCTCGCGCCCCTCCCTCGTGCCCCTGTCCACCCTGTTGATCAAAACCCTCGCCTTTATGTCGATACCACTCTCCACCACCTCCATAAGCTTCCCGTACATCCTCCTCACCCTAACCGGCTCAGCCCCGTAGGGGTGGGTAACGACGATGACCTTGTCGGCGGCGTAGAAGGCCGAGAGCGTGTAGCGCCTCTCGTAGAAAGGCAGAGTATCCAGCAGAACCACGTCCCACCTCGAGACCCCCGACCTCTCCAAAAACTGCCCAAGAAGCCGCTCCGGACTCGGCCTGCTCCCAGAAAACCACGCCAGACCCATGGCGTCACTCAGAGAGTCGCCGCTCGGCACCACGTCAACCCTAAAAGCCCCCAGCTTAGCCGGCACCACGTAGTCCTCCAAGTCAACAGCCTCCCCCCTCATAAACCTCAGCAAGGCATCCCCCACAGTCCTCCTCTCCTCCTCAAGCTCAGCCGCCCCCCTCTCCCCCAGCAGAGCCGCCGTCAAGCCGGCGCTCGGGTCCAAATCCACCAAAAGCACCCTCCTCCCCTCGCCCAGAAACCTGTGAGCCAGGTGCAGAGCCACCGTGGTCTTCCCAACCCCGCCGCTGGCCGAAAGAAAGGCAAGAACCCCCACCACCCACGTACTGACACACCAATTTAAGCTCTACGTCAATATACAGCACGGGCACAACAAGCGAAGCCAAGACAGCCCTATCGAAGCCGCCGCGGCCGAAGACCACAGCCGCCCCCTCCACCCCCTCAGAAACCCGCCACAGCAAAACCGCACAGGCAACCCTCTCCACAGTCCCGCCCACACCGAGACACCCCCTACACACACCTCTCATCCACCACCACACAGTTCAGCAAACCCCCCCCCCCCACATTGAAAAACCCGACAATCCGCAGACACGGAAGAGGCCACTCTAAAAAACCAACAAATATTTACCCAGGACGCGGAGGCCCCCCCCATGCTGGAGCGGATCACAGCCGCAGTACTCCTCGCAGTCGCCGCCGCCCCCTACACACAGAGACAAACAAGCGGCTCAAGACCCTCCAGACCCAGTACAACACCCTCCAGACGGAATACGCGGCGCTACAGAGACGCCTAGAGATACAGAGAGAAGCCGGCACAAAAGCCGCAGAAGAAGCCAGAAGACTCTTCGACAAGTGGAGAAGACGAGAAGAGGAGAGGCTGAGAGCCGAGCTGGAGACATAGAAGAGCGCTACAAGACAGAGCTCGAGCGGTGGCGCCTAGAAAAAGAAGCCGAAATCAGAGAAGACGCCATAAGACGCTCCATCTCCACCCTCCTCGGACGCATCGGCGAACAGCTCGCACCCCTCCTCATGACCCAGACACTGGGAGTAGACCCACGCGACCTGAGATTCCTCGGAACACCCGTAGACTACATAGCCTTCAAAGGACTAAGCCAAGACAACCCCCAGGAAATCCTCTTCATCGAAGTCAACTCAGGCAAAACCACGAGACTAACCGAAAAACAACAAGCAATCAAACGCCTAGTAGAAGAAAAAAGAGTCAAGTGGGTCACCCTCCACATAGCCGACATAGCAGATCAACTACACAGGCTAGTAGACAGAGAAATACAAAGCCAACAGACGTGGTACGTAGATACGTACTAGCTACAGACCCATGAATAGAGATAGCCTTGAGCTTGAGCTACAGAAGACATGAAGATGCCGTTACAAATTCTGTTAAGTTGCTTTCAACGAATGCGCTGGTTGTGAAAGTCGCAAGTAATGCCGTTTACGTTCGCCAAATTAAGTTTAAGGCCTATTTTATGGAAAGTGCTGGCGTCGTGGATGTTTTAGAACTGGATCGCGCCGTTTCAGCGCCGAGAAAGCTAGTGAGGCGGCACGCATCTGAAACCCTCCAACTACATAAAGGCAAAATTATTAGTAGCCTAGTAACGCATAATAGTGAAAAGGATTGGCCGCTATGCTTAGGATAGCGTCGCTGTTTTCCGGCGCAGGCGGTCTCGACTGGGGATTTAAAATGGTCGGCACTTACGACATAGTTTTTGCTAATGACGTGCTCTACGCCGCTACGCGCACCTACTCTAGGAATTTTGGGATGAAGCTGATAGAATGCGGAGAGGACGTTGTCGAGGCTGTGCCCCGGGCTGTAATGGCTTGCGACGTCGAGAAGATCATCTTCTCGCCGCTGGCAGATAAAGTCGACATACTTATCGGAGGACCTCCCTGCCAAGATTTTTCAATAATTAGAGGGCCCCCGTGGGATAGAAATGGAATAAAGGTCAAGAGGGGAAAGCTCTACGCGCACTTTGTAAGAGCTCTAGCTGTGCTTCAGCCAAAGGCATTTGTCTTTGAGAATGTGCCCGGGCTGTTGAGCGCTAATGACGGCTACGCCTTTCAGACAATCATCGAAGATCTCGCAAGGCTCAATATTAGGTGGGAAGACATCAAAAAGATGCTACCGCTCGAGGTGAACGGCAGAGTGGTTAATAGTGGCTACGAGATAATCTACAGCGGAGTATCCGACTTCTCGGCGCTGGGAGTCCCCCAGAGGCGCAAGCGGCTCATTATTGTCGGAATAAGGCGCGATTTATTCAGCTCACCTCAGCAGATAAGAGAAGCCAGGACGCTACTCGAAAGGGCAATCAGCGGCGATGACTCCCTCTTTAAAAAATACCCTCTTACGCCGCTAGAGGTGTTCGAAGGCAGAACCCTGACACAGTTGCAAGACAGCTACGTCGAGATAATGGAGAAGTGGAAAGGGATCTGGAGAGAAGTGGGCACCGAAAGAGCTAAGCGGTGGAAGCGCGAAGTCTGGGACAAGCTCACGCTAGACGTCGTTGAGGACTACCTGCGGCTGAACGGCATCGAGAGAGCAGACGAGGCGGAGTTTGAAGAAGCCATGAAGCTCCACGAAAGGACACTGAAGCAACTAGGCTACTACGGGGTGCCCGTTGCTGAGCTGAGGCTCCCCGACGGCACTACAGATCTGCCCAAAAACGGCAGGAACACCGTCGAGAGGGTGAGGAGAATCCCGCCCGGAGAAAATCACGAATTCGTCTATGGAACGCCGTGGGAGGTAGAGGGCAAAGGCATAAGTCTCGTGTACAGAAGACTCCATCCGCTACAGCCAGCGTACACAGTGGTAGCATACGGCGGCGGAGGGACTTACGGCTACCACTATGACAGAGACAGAGCCGCCCTCACTCTGAGGGAAAAAGCCAGACTGCAGACGTTTCCCGACTCCTTCCTCTTTTACGGATCAAAAGCCCAGATAAGAGCACAGATAGGAGAGGCCGTTCCCCCACTCGCAGCCGCAGAAATAGCCAAAGCCCTCTTAACAATTCTCGAAAAACTAGAGCCGCTGAGCCCCATACCCAAGGCCTAAGCGGCGGGGTTGCCAAATTCAAAGTAAAAAACACGAAAGGAGTGCAACACAATGACTGAGACCCCACCGCGGCTCCGTGATGCAGAAACATTCCGCAGAAGAATAATAGAGTGGTACCGAGCAAATGGAGACAGAGGACTCCCCTGGCGAAATACCAGAGACGCCTGGCACATCCTAACCGCCGCTCTCCTCCTCAGAAAGACAACGGTAAAGCAGGTTCTAGAAGTCTACGAAGAATTCATAAAGCGGTTCCCCACCCCCAAAGAGCTGGCCGCAGCCCACATCGACGAGGTAAAATCAGTAATAAGGCCCCTGGGGATTGAGCACATACGCGCCACCCTGCTCAAGAGGCTTGCAGAAGAACTGGTCGAGAGATTCGGAGGCTCCGTGCCCTGCGACGAAAAAGCCCTAAAATCCCTCCCAGGAGTAGGAGAATACGCCGCATCAGAGGTACTGCTAATCGCTTGCAACACGCCGCGCCCCCTGCTCGACAGAAACATGATAAGAGTACTAGAGAGAGTCTTCGGAGCCAAATCAAAAAAGAAGAGGCCCCACACAGATAGAGAACTCTGGGAACTCGCAAGATCCATAGTGCCAGACAATCCCGAGCTAGCCAAGGAGTTCAACTTCGCAGTACTCGACTTCGCGAGAAAGGTCTGCACAGCCAGAGCGCCAAAATGCGGAGAGTGTCCACTAGCAGACATGTGCACATACCTCCACACACGCAACACCAAGGGACGCACCTAATAGCCCTTCAGAGCAACACCTCAGTGGAAAAGCAAAAACACACCATCTATCCTTGGCTATAACGGCTATGTCTCTGCGGCACTCTGCACCATGGAACAGAGTGGCTCCAGCAACCACAGCGAGGCGCTCTTCGACACCCTAAGCTCCTCATGCAGAGGACTGTAGACGCACATCATCCTCGGTACCTGGACGCAGAGGTGACATCCATCAGCACAGCTAGGAACATGACGAGGCCACACATACTGATAAAGCTTACGCGGTAGCCTCTGTTGTTGCGCAGTCTGGCCAAGCCTTCTCCTAACTTCGCCCACAATGCCGCCAAGCATAAATCTGAAGAGGTCCCGCGGGGGTGCTACTTCCTGAGGCATAGAGCCGAGATGTCTATCGAGCTCTCCAAGTAATGTATTGTTCGCAACTAAGATGCTGAATGCTCTGTCGAGCCTCCTCTTCTCCTCAATCCAAGCATAATTGCAAATATCCCTCGCAGAACCACATCCGCCTAGCTCCATAACTAGCTTGAGAAGCCTCTCGCCAAATTTTGTATGTGTGGCGCCGCTCAGATCGTACGTAGAGATTTGAACCTTAACGCCCTTACAGCCTTCGTCATATTTTAGTTTAATTACCCCATCAAAGCTCACGTCCCCGACATCTTCTAACTGATGCCAAACACACTTAACAAGGGGGAAGTCGTTAGCGCAGATCTCTATTTCAATCATTTCAGCAAAGTCACGCGAACTGATGCCCGCGGCCTTAGCCATGAGGTGAGATGCGCCGTGGGCGCCTATAATCAAGGCCGAAAGCATTAACAGCTCCACAAACACAAGCGCTGTAAATAGCTCAGGATTGGATCTCATTAAACTACACTCTAGGCGTCTAATATTACCACTATAGTTCTGTAGTAAACACTGTCTGAACTCCGATAATTTCCCTGATGTCTCGAGACAGTTCACAAAGCGATCTACCCAACCTTGCGAACTGCTAAAATCGCTACTTTTGCATTTACACTCTTTCACTGCCTCTAGCCATCTCTTCAGAAGGCTATTCAGCCCATTATAGCCTCTGTAGCTTGCTCGTGGCGTGTAAAGCCTTCTGTAGATGCAAAGTATCCTGCCTAATATCGGCGTCGTGATTACCGTCTCATTGCCATAAACACTTGCAACTATTTCTCTCTCAGTAACCCAGCCTCTACAGCCCAATGCAGAGAGCGCCCTCCCCGCAACTAGATTCTGCATTAGCAACTTTACTGCAGGCATGCCAGAAGTGAGCGCCTTTTTAACATAGCTGTAAAGCTCGTCGGCGCTGACGCTCCGCCGCAATTTATACGCACGCGCAACCGGGTGCAAAGATCTGGGAAAAGAGCTACCTTCTACATCGTAATGCACGACTACCGGCATAAAGGCACCAGTACTCCTGCTTTTTACCGACAGTATAGATCCTAGATAAAACAATTCCACCACGGCGGTACCGTCTTCCATGTCTATACCGCCAATAGATGTGCTACTCTCAGAGCTGAATGTGACCTCGTCGGTATATGTTCTCGGATAAGAGCTGAGATAATTCACACTGCTCACTACAGCTACGAAACTGTCATCTATACCTAAGCCATCTATCCTAATGCGCATATTCATATCGCGACCCTGTGCGCCGATGTTTATACCATACAGAATGCCTGCTATCCAGGGCTTATCCGAACCTGAGGAGAATTTCTTCACAAATGCATAGATATCTCTAACTCCCTCCCCGACATCACATTTCGCCAAGATTAGTATTCCATAGTTGCGCCAGCGTTCATTAAGACGCCTTCTCTCTACGTAATACCCACAGACTGGCACACCAGAGCCTGAGGGGGATCCTCTCTTTGTGCCAGCACACATTTTGCACAGCTTGCTGACAAGGTAGCTCATGTCAAACGCTACCACATAGTCCAGTTCCTTAACAGGCGAGCTATCTATAGATCTCTCTATAGATCTCTGCAATCCTGCCGTTAGGTCGCTAATAGATCCCTGCTCGATATTACGTAAATTCATATCTATAGTCAAACTAGTACTGTTACTGGTGACGAAACCTGATAAAATATAAAAGTGTCTATACCTGTAGGCTGGTAAATATATCTTCATAGTTCTTCGTATCTGTCTACTTTAAGAGGAATTGACCTAGCATACGCCTCCCTTAGTGATGAATTCGAAACTTTATATCCCTGTCGATATCTAGCTGAAATACTGTATTTATTTAGGGTAACATCTATAATGCGGGGATCGGGCATCGGCGGAATTAGCGACAGTTGAAGAAGCCTACCGATATCTCTTCGTGTACTACTACTCGGATAATATTGAAGAATCATCCCTAATATTTTGTCCTGGAGTTTCAGGAGTGTACGTTGCATAGATCCAGCCTGCATCCACGCTTGATCATTATTTATAACTTGTGTAATTGTGTAGTAGATCTCCCAGGCAAACTTTAACAGATGATCCTTATACTGTTTGCAAACATTTACCAACATTTGCTGAAGCTGGACACCGCCATAATTGCCTAACTGACTACATAATGTCCCCAACATAAAGCTAATCTGTGACTTGTAATTGTTTAGGGATGTTGATCGCTGTGAAGAAATCTGCTGGGATGCTATTTGCACCATAACTGGAAAGATTATATTGATTCTATTGAAAATCTCAGGAGCAGTATTATTAGGAATTCCTAAGTAGTTTATAGAGTTCTGTACTGCATGGAGAACTTGTTGCTCGTTACCACCTGTAGCACGGAACACTGTATATGCTATAAGCTCTTCGATGCTCATTAGCCTATCAATGTTACGCGGCGGAAGGACGGTTCTCTTGAATGCAAATAGCCTTGCTACTGCATAATCTTCATCTATGAGCGCTACGTCTTCGCCTGTATTCTTCGCAAACAGAAATCCAACTGTGGAGTACAAAACGCTTTCATCTCTCCCGCCGCGACCGAAGCGCTGAATCACGTTCTCAGCAAGCCACGGCAGGCCGAACTGGCCCACGGCTCCAACGCCGCTGAGGTTCACACCAAGCTCAAGAGTAGATGTGGACAGGACAGTGTACCATGACCCCGGCATCTCCAGCTTCCTCTCTACCGCGTATCTTATAGAATCTTCCAAGTCCGCGTGGTGCACCAGGAGAGTGCTCCTCTGGCTCAGATTACTGACGTTCTGGATAAGATCTCTTAATATTTGCTCCGCGGCTTGTCTTGCCGTATCATAGCACTTAGGAGGTTGCGCCGAGGCCGCACGCTGTCCAGAATACATCATTGATGCGTATTTGTATGCCGCGTTCAGCTCGCTAAGTCTGGTGCAGAACAGAGATAGGTGGCTGAAGTCCTCTAGCTCTCCGTAGCTACCTGACATTAGGATGTTTTTTATTACCTTAAGGCCGTTCCAGCCGCCCTTAATACACAGAGAGCCGGGGGTGCAATTTAGGAAGAAGGGCTTTGTCAGAGTTTTATCAGCCGGCGATCCCTCTATAGACACAAGTCTCGCTCTTACGTATGATGCAACCTCAGCCAGTGTCTCCTTGCTGTCGAAAAATACAACCGAAGAGAAATTATTATACTGACCACCTGAATATAACCTGGTTGCGGCGGCCAGCATTAGCGAAACCGATGCCTCTTGAACAGTGCCGCTGGGAGATTCCATCGGATTTGTAAAAATCACCATGGGGGCTGTGACTTTAGACTTGCCTGAGCTCTGCCTACCTATGCTGTAGTAGTCTATAACAGCGGTTTCATAATAATTCGCAAGATTTCCGCCAAGCAGTAGCTCAGAGATTTGTTTGGTAAAAGCATTTACCTCCGCTGGACTGGCGCTCTCAACACGCTCAAGCGCACCTATCGATCTGAACGTTATAAGTCTCTCGCGGGCTTCTTCCGCAAAGGGAAGCCCCGAGCTAGTTATAGTAGCGCTGGAGAGTATAAAGGCCGGATACTTTTCAACGCGATCAATTCCGCCAAGGATAAACAGGCGGTGAATAAGAGCCGTCAGAAAATCGAGCTCCCGCGGTTCGAGAATAGTGTGGGCTTCATCTATTACGATCAGTCTCAGCCTATCTGCCAGCATCGTTGCGACGTTCTGACTCCTCATAAGCATAGAAGACAGCTTGTACGGATTCGTCACGATAATGTCTCTGCTCAATGCGCCGTCTTCACAGTCGGTGAACCAATCGACTGACTGCCCATCACAGAGGTACTGACCGTTCTGGAACTCTAAGCTGTGCCGCCCCTGCCGGCACTTCAGCGAGCGCACTGGGCCTTGTCTTCTTCGGCTACACCTGGTGCTGTCGCCATCTAGTATAGCTAGGGAAATACGACTACCAGGCTGGCTATTAAGCTCCTCCAGTGTGTAGTAGATTTGCTGTACTTGTTGCAGTGCAAGCTTTTTGCTTGGGTACATAATCACGACTTTCCCCCCAGCAAGAACAACGGCCAGCGCGGCAACCAGAAACACAAGAGTCTTCCCAGATCCGGGAGGCGCCGTCATAAGCACAAAAGGAGGCTTCTTTTCGCTACCAGTCAGCCACGCGCTAAGTCTCTTCCCAATCTCCATAAGAGCTTCATTTTGGAACTGGGATACCTTGCTAACAGCTTGGCCGCCTTCGCTACGCAAACTTTCAGATAATTTTTTTAGGACATCCCCGCCTAAAAGAGCTCCGAACGAACTCGTAACAGCGCTTGCTACGTCGATATTTCTCTTGCCTAGGTAGTCAACTATAGCTGGCAGGTAGTATGCTTCAAAAACCCTTCCGTCGTCAGGCAACGCCGACGTGTTCCGCACAAGCCTCGCAACCTCTCCGTGGTACGTCCTGTAGCACTTATCCGGAACAGGAAGGCTCTGCACCCCACCGCTGGCGCCATACCCGAGTGAGTAGAGAAGCGATATGTATTCAAGCATTACTAAGAAGTCTCTGCGCGTTACACCCTCAGCAACTACATAGCCGTTCCTAATCTTTATTTTGTTCAGTGACTCCTTATAGACGTCACAGGACTTCTCTACTAAAAGCCTATTGGACTCTAGTTGCTGGAGAAGTTGCTGACCGACAGCACGCAGTACGTGCTCCCTCGTCAGAGGCAGATCGTCCCTGTGAAGAGTTGTCTGCGACAGAGCCAAGTAGATCGGACCGCACTTCACGCACCTAGTGCCGTGGCGAGCCAGACACCACTCAGTCACCAGCAACCTCTGATATGCCGATATAACATCAGTCGGCAACTGCAACACCCCACCGCCGCCACTCCTGCCGCCAGCGCAACCAAGATAGCTCCGCATTTTTCTCCCTACGGGACAGTCCGCCGACGCGCATACACAGCACTCAGGTCCCGGTTTATAGACGCCGTGCTCCACCCCGCGCATCTGCCCCTCAGAAGCAACGCGGCCCCTTACAACATGTCCACCAGACAGGTACTCTCCTTCCTCCTCTTTAATGAATATAAAAAAGGGCGCGTCACGCAGACCTCCCAGCGGAATTCCCCTATACACCAAGACGGGTACTATCTCCCTACTTGTACGCGCCTGCGCCCTCTCTTTGTACGAGACGGCTTGTTCAAAATCGGCGGGGTAAGGTCTCAAGTAGCCACTAGAGCAGTAGTGCTCTTCATCTGTGATAGCAAACGGATAGCTCTTAACCTCAACGACATAAATCTTATCGCCGCACTCCAGAACCGCGTCAGGCTGCGCACGCTCGAGATCCAGCCTCAGCTCGCGGCAACCACCCTCCATCTCGCTTAGAAGTAAAACAGCCTTCTTGACGAAATCATCGTGGGCTTCCGTCCTCTTTTTAACAGCCCGCTCATCCACCACGACTTCTCTAAACAGCGGACACAAGACAAGGCTACGGTACTTTCTGGCCTCCTCCCGAGCGGGCCTCATAAGCACCCAGCGTGGTGCAACCTCCTAATACTGTCAACACTGCGCAGACAGTCCGTAAGCAACACTCTCTCCGGATAGCAAGCCATAACATCAATAAATAGGAAATATAAAAACTTCCTTGCCCAAAGACTGCACACTTTATTTTTAACAAAAATCACAGATGTTTATATGTTGTTGATGTGCATATCACTCGTCTCCAGATATATCCCGTGCCCGCCCACTCGCCAGTAATTTTACATCCTATGGCGGGAAACGTCATGGCGATAAACAGCATCCCGTAATGAATAGCCCCTTCAACGTAGCTCCCTAACCCACCGGCAACTCAGCGCCCTCGCCACCGCAAATGCGCACCCCACAGCAACAGCGTTGCAAGGAGCCTTGTAGCGCCAGTCAAGGTATTACAGTAGCATCAATAGAGGCGTCTCAGTAGCTCCAAAAGCCTCTCCCTAACCCTATTATCCACATCTCTCTTCACCACCCTGGACTCAATAGCATCAAGAGCTTCCCTCCACCCGTCGTTGGACTTCAAATCCCGAAGATTGTGGATAGAGACCCTCCTATCCGTGGGATCTAAAGCCGAGATTATGTCGTCGGCTAATTTCTCGCTCAGTTCATAAAAGATTACACGGAGCGTGTAATGCAGTTTATGTAGCTGGACCTCTATGTTGAGGCCGTAGAACATCTCGCCGCCTAGCTCCTCGGCCCTCCTCACCGCATTGAAAATTATGGATCGGCCCAAGGCGTTTATAGGGCCCAGCCTGCTATAGCCGCCCGACTTCGGCGTCCTCAACGTCTCCATATCAGACACCACGCGGTACAAGACCCTCACAGCCTCTGCATACAGAAATCTGTCATCTATGTAGTTGCCCCACTGCCTCTTTACCAAGGTACAGTGCCAACAGCCGTATCTCACCCCCATATTCCCGTTAAAGAGGTACAGCCTTAACAGAGGCTTTACATCAAAATCTCTCTGAGTTTTTAAAAACCGCCACACGTCCTCCAGACTCCAGAACCTAATAGGAGCCACCTTGGGAATGTCGTTATTTACTGCGAAGTAGGCTCCGAGACAAGACCCCTCCCTCATGCATTTGCCGAACCTCACTTGCATAGACTTGGCCCTCGCCGCGCTCTCTTCGTCGCGTGAGCCCACTACCAGGATATAATCCCTCAACTCCTTCAGCGCCCTCATAGTAGGCTCCACCTTGAGAAGATCAACACACCACCTAAAATTAAACGTCGAGGCGGGGTACCCCCTCACATACACCCTCCAGTACCAGGTGTTGAGGGGCGACGGAGCCGCCACAATCCTCCTCACGGCGATGCCGATACTCTTCATCTTCTCTTCAAACTGATCCATGAAGTACCTAGCCCACGTCTCCATGTCTGGAATCTCGCTCAGCGTGTCGTTGTGGAGAAGCACCACCTCAACATCCCTTACCCCCCTCTCCTTTAGCCACTTGTAAAATAGAACAGCAACGGCTGTTGAGTCCTTGCCCCCCGAAAACGCCAACACAAAAGTACGATACTTTAAATAAGCCTCGTCAAACGCCCTGAATGGCTCTTCTAAGAAGGAGAAGCCCAGTAGCTGAGACACGTCAGTTGGTACCAACCGGTATTTATACACAATACTTTTTGCGTGACAGATGTCTCAGAGTTCAAGAACTTTTAGGAAACCTTAGGAATGATATTATTAACGTTACATCAGCCTCTCGGCTTTTGTTGACACCATTGATAACACATAGCAATGAAGTAAGCTGCGACTTAGTATCACGCCTTGTAGGCAACGGAGAAATGCTGACTGTAAATTTCTGGGTTGAGGACATCGTGGCCGTTGTAAGAGCGAAGGTGGGGAACCTGAGGAGGTATGAGGTACCCTGCGCCGTGGATGTTAGGAGGATGCCTCCATTGAGACGATATGTGGACATGGGCCTTGCCGAGATACGCAACGACGTCTTAGTAGTGAGGAGGGATGCTGTGACAGCAACGCCCCTGGGAGGAGCCGTGACGAAAACCATATCATGCCTCTCCACACGGCCCACGCCTGTCAAAAAGGTGGCTGAGTGCACCGGGATGGACGTTGCGAAAACAGCATTTGTCGTGTCTCTACTCCGTGTACTCTTTCCAGCAACGCTTGAGATATTCGGCGGATACTCGGCAGACAGCGTATTAGCTCAATACGGAGTAGGGGCAAAGCTACCGGCTAGAGAGCTGTGGGATGAAATCACGAAACTTGCAGAGAGAGGCATCGTAGCACCAAACCCGGCGCTTATCAAAGGCGGCAGACCCACCGTGGTTAGATCCAGAGCGGCGAAGTACTCAATACCGCCGATACTAGCCGCGATAGACTACAGAGACGCCGTGGTGCTAGACGTGGGAAGCGGCTTCGGCACCAAGGGCGCGGCGACGATAAGATGGGGCGCCCGGCACGTAATACTACTAGACATAGACGAGACAATACTGCGCGCGAGAGGAAACGGACTGCTGATAGACCGAATCGTGGGGGACGCACATATGTTGCCAATAAGAAGCCGCGGCGTTGACGTCGCCATCTTCTGGAACGTCTACAACTTCCTCCACAGACCAGAAGAGGCCGTGGCAGAAATCAAGAGAGTGGCAAAGAGGGCCGTCGCCTTCTCGGTGTACAACGCGCTAAGCGGCCGCTACGTCGCCTACCGCCAATTCCTAGACACTGCTAGTAAGTGGGGCCGCGTAAAGGCTGTAAGAAGGCTTGGAGACAGCCAGTACCAAGCCGTGGTGGAGCTGTGAGAATAAGAGTCCTTAGACAACACTACTGCGCCAAGTGCCCCATAGTCAAGAGAAGCCCCAGAAGCACGGGAGTCAAGATGCTCCTCGAAGCGACAAAAAACCCGCCTAAAAGAGTGCTGGACTTCGGCTGTAGCAACTGGCGCAATTCCACCTACCTAGAAAAAATGGGCGCATGGGCCGTGCGGATGGACTCAATACCAGACACAAAACCCGACGTAGTAGCGTACCCAACACACATGCCATTCCGCGACAGATCATTCGACGCTGTGCTCCTAACCCACATCTTAATGTTCCTAGAAGACAAGATCCATTGGCCGGTGGCGCTTGAAGAGGCGGCGAGAGTCGCAAGAAGCCACATTGTCGTGGAGACCTACAAAGTCAAGCACCCACTAGCCCTAGACTACGGCGTAGACGAGCTGATTACACAGCTGGCAAAGTGGAAAATAGTAAGACGAAACGTGCGTAGAGATATGCAAAACTTCGTCATAAGCCCCGCGCCCTGACCACCCTCTTCTCAAGCCTCTGCAACTCTTCAATCATCTTGTGAAGCTTCTCAAGACCTTCATACACATCTTCACTGTAACGCTTATTCGGACTACCCCCCAACTGCTTTTTGCAAGCGTCAACGCTTGACAGCAGAATCTCGCTAGAGCCTATAGAATACAGGGCATTCTTCTGCCTACTATGCTGAACATTGGGAATGTAGGGATCCTGCAGATAGTAGGTATTACAACCACCCACTTGTTCCTTCCCAAACACAGATATAATAATATCATCCTCCCTCCCCAGATAGCTCGCCACCGTAGCGGTATGCACATTCTCTAGTCTACCCAGCATCCTCACGGCAAATGCCATCTGGTTATAAGGCACGACCACAGACACCCTCTTTTTAGAAAGAGCAGAGATGACACGCGCAAGACACCAGGCAAGCCTAGCCCTACGCTCGTCATACCTCTCACCCTGTACGAAATGCGTATCCAGTTCAATATGCACATGAGGATACCTAGAGGCGAGTACGATAAACTCATTTATAACTTTCTCGTACCTTCTGCAGTGCTCATCGCTGAGAATCCTCTTAAGCTCCTCATGAGGTGCCTTTAACAAAAAGGGATTGCCCTTAGCTTCGAGATTCCCATCATAATACCCCTCTTTAATAGGCTCCTCTGTGCCTCTTGGAAGCCGCCAACTTATATTTAGATCTACGAGGTGCACCCTGCCACTCCCCTTAGACAGCCGCTTCACATGTTCCAGCAGTAATAGTTGTCGCTCGCCCTCACTAAGGCCAACCGCTTGGTTCACATCACCTATTACTGCAAACCCAAGAATATCCTCGTCCTGCCTCCCCTTAGCGATGCCGTCGGCAATTGGTATAAAGAAGTGGGACATCGTCAACCTACTAGCCTCGTCGATCAGATAGACTTGATTACGGGGGCTCAGAACCCTCGCGGACACCCTCTGCCATTCAGTCGATATGACCAAAAGAACATCGTCGTCTACAGCCTTAAATACCTGAGGATATTTGTCAGCCTCTATTTTCGATCCATACACCCTAATTCTCCTAGCCAGCTCCTCCGGACTACAATCCACTTGGAAAGCCCCTCTAAGAAAGCCAAGAAACTTCTCGAGAAAGTCTATAAGCAAATCATTAGTCGGCGCCAAATAAACATACAAAGTCTTTAACCTCCCACCTCCACAAATAATATCTCTCAGGTAATTCGCCATCGTATATGCGTAGAAAGTAGTCTTCCCAGCACCTGGCACCCCTGGCACACCTACAATTGATGGATTACCAGCAAGGAGATCGTCTATATACCTCCCGATCTCAGCGTATGGACCCATAGAATACATGTTCACCTTCAAACGCCAACTAGCGTCGAGAGATCTTTGTTCCAATAGGCGATCAACGTTGTAGAAACTAGCCATACTCATCAACTGCGGTAAGCACCAGATCCTTTATGAAGCTACTCCACCACCTATGCAAATCCTCGCCTTTCTCTACCATCTTAACCAAACTATTCTCCACAGCAGCTATCGCCCTCAACTCGATATTCATCGGCACCTCCCCCTTACACACCTTAACATTTTGAAACAACCTATCTCCAGGCCTAATTCTGTAATACATATACAGAGGAAGCCACCTCACAGAAAATACAGGCGACACCATCCTAACATACGCCGTCAGCTGCGATCTGCCGCCGACACTCCTCAACTCCACCTCGTCGTCCTCATACCTACCAAACAAGATAGGCGAAAACACACCCCGTTGCTGAGAACCTCTAAGAGGGTCGTCGCCGCCAAACACATATACCGTAGTACGACCCAGAGAATAGCGCATCACATCGTCAGACAGCGGCCTAGGCTCCCTCCCAAACCACTTTACCAGCTCCACAACCCTAGGGCTCTTAAACACCATCTGGTCAAAATCTACACAAGCACCAAAATCGATTAGATTCTTATACTCCTCACTCTTCTTCTCAACAGCTATCCTATACATCTTATTAAAGCCACGCCTCAGCCTAGCAATTTCCTCATCCAACTCCCCCTTCCTAGAAAACCTATACCGGCACAGCGTTTTATAGGGACAGTAATTACATGGGTAATTCCTCTTCCCCACACCCCGCTCCGGGTTAAAAACACGAATACCCAACCCACGCGACTTGTTCAACCCAACAGCCACCCTCAACATACCTTTACAAAAAGCAAGGCCATACAGAAGCTGAGCCACGTACCTCGCCCTCTCCAGCCTGTCGGAGACCTCACGATAGTCGTAACTCACGCCGAACTCCTTCAAGTTAACATTCCTACCAATCGACACAACCTTAGTGGTGCCCCTCCTCTCTGTTGTGTAAACCAAGAACGCATACACATCCCCGAACAGCCTACCTAGGATGTGTTGATAGAGCAATAACTGGACATAGTGAAGCTCGTTACCAGACCCGGCCCCGGCCATTTTCCAGTCTATCACAGCCGCACGGCGGCTAGACCTGTCAACAAGCACCACATCTGGTACACCAATCACAGGGAGAAAGTCACCCAACTCCTCCGCCGCCAAGACGTCAGAAACAGGTCTGCTCACAATCATACGCTCCGGAAATACCAAAATACCATCACCGCTAAACCCCCCATACTTCACAAGCCACATAACCACCGCAGCGTATCCCCTCATCATAGACACAAGAGTCTTCCTAAGATCCCGGTAATTGATATTAACATTACTATACCTTTCAACATCGCCTCTCACCTCAGACCACACCTCATCCACCAACCTATCTACATCAACTCCACCACCAACCCGCGGCGAGTATTCACTAAGAAGCCTAAATGTAAAGGGCACAACCACATACGCCAGCAGGTCATGCAAACTCTGGCTGGTGGCTGTAAGTCTGTACGGCGTATGGCTACCAGGCAGGTTATCAGCCATAAGCATAAAATACGCCTTCTTAAGACAAAACGAAGTCCCCAAAGCCACTGTCTTCACCGGCATCAAAAGAGGGCGCTCTCCAAACTTGCTTGTACATCTATTCAGCTCAACCAATTCCTCACCTTCGCCACCATTCGTATACATGCAATAGTTGCCTAAAATTATTAATAAAAACGTTATGCCAAACAACATGATGCTAGCCGTGGCATGTCTCACAAGAGATGGAGCCGTCATGCTGGCAGACAAGAGGGAGAGCACGCCGAGCGGCAGATACCGTGATGTTGCGGTGAAAATATATCCACTAGGCGATAAAAGAGGACTTCTCGGAGTGATGACTGCAGCCGGTGACGTTAACACTATAGCAAAGCTACGTGAGATAATTACCAAAAAACTTTCTGATATAGTTGAAAGGCTCCGAAGAGTTGGCGAATCAGAAATAGCTGTCCATCTCAGTGGATATATTAGAAATATATTCATAGAACTTGGAATTGAGGAATATGTAGAGCTCCTATTTCTAATAGCCTATATAAAAGATAATACAGAAATAAAACAGATAATACTATGTTCACCATCTGAAATGAAAAGAGCAAGATTTGATATAATTTGTGAAGGTTACAAAGATTATATAGCAATTGGATCAGCCAGCAATCTAGCAAACGATCTCCTCAACATTCTACGCGAACAGCTTAAGGATCCATGCGCGTCAATATCAGACGCAATTGTTAACCTTGGCTTTATCTTCTACGTAGCCCATAAGTCAAATACGTCCATATCAAGATCATTTGATGTCCTTATTTACAAAAATACATCATATTATTTGTTAGAGAATTTTATAGATAAAAATAAAGAAATATTAACTAAATATGAAGAGATTTTTCAGAACATTGCCTCTACGCTTAACACCCTTGCAACAAAACTTAATAGTCAGTTATTTAACTATCCTAATGACATCACCAACTAAAATTGGCGATGCTCTACACATTAAGTCAGATAAAATAAGTACATGTGAAGTCTTTGGCAAACACATATACGAAACCACAGTAGGAAAAAAAGTCTATGCTCAAATGCCTAGGCTATACTTCGTAGTTGGATACTATGGCTATGGAAAAACATTCGGAGTAGGTGCTTATATTATTTGCAAATTAAGAGAACAAGGTAAAAAATATATCTATATTGATATTAATGAATTAGTAAACACTGTGGGAAAACCAGATTTGCAATTACTTAGCTTACGTGATGTAATCTATTATCTCCACTATGTATTTAATGAGTCCGGCGTACCACATGAGAGACTCCATAAAGAGTACAAGATAGATACAAACATTGAAAATCTACCTAATCGATTAGAATTACTAACAAAAATAGATTATGAAAATAGCAATATAGTCAAAATATTTAACGAGTTATTCAGCGAAGTGTCTAAAGAACCGCTTTACATAATCATTGATCAACTTGAGGGTGTCACAACAGATTTAAGGCGATCAATTGAGGAGATATGTACAGAAATGCGACAACTACATGATGCTGGAAAATATGTATATCTTTTACTCCTCATGCAGAGAGCTAAAGTTGTGAAAGAACTTCGAACTAGTGTACCTGAGTGTCCAAAGGATCATCCAGCGCGAGGCATATCAAATACTTATAAATTAACTGGATACAAAACTGAAGATTATCAAAAAATCTTAAGAAATTTATATGATTCAGATGAAGATGCCGATAAGAAATTGCTGGAAAAGCTAGAAATATTGCCACCACGTATCGTATTCGAGCTAATCAATAGATCCACAGACCTCAGCCAACTCAAGGAAAACCTAGAAAGTCTACTTAGCGACACTCGTGAAGAACTATACCTCAAAGTGCCAAAAAACAAAGAGTTAAGCATAATCGTTCAAAACTTTCTCAAATCCCTAAAGCTAGGAAGTTATAAAAAATACCTAGTAAAATAAGTAAGTTATATATTTATAAGGTTAAATGTAATAGTAAATCTATTACGTTATGTATAGATTTTAGATCTAAAAAAACAAAGAGTGTGGAGGTGGACTGCGACATTGAACTAGCCAACGAGGGCGGAATACTCACATTAGGTGCTGGAGAAGAATTAGTAGAAACTGGTCACTTCTTAGCCACCTTCTCAAATAGAGAAACCATCCTAAAAGGTCTTGAGGATTTTTACAGCGAAATCAAGGAAATGGTCGTAAGCAGAGTAAGTAGTGAAGTGAGAAGTCGCTGTGGTGCTCGCTGACACCAAGTTAATTCATGAAGCGAGGGAGGAAGTCAAGCGAATTCTGACAGAAGTAGTGAATAATTGGGACAGACTAAAAAAACGGACAGAGTCCACTATCCGGTGTTGCTACCTCTCTCTCGACGGTCAGGTCCATGCGGTCAGCGACATCATCGCAAAATCATCAACCATTGGCTACATATTGCAAAAATTCCTAGAACACGACCCGCTGTACCAAGAATTGTGGAATATAGCCATCTCGGAAGTCTCCAAAGTAGGCCCCGAATACGAGACGTGGTTTAGAAATATTGTGGCACGCCAAATGACATTTCTACTATCACTATCTCCAGCGCATGACTGGAAAAGTTTGCTCCATGAGATGTACAAGATAAAAGACGAGCCGCTTGTGCAACTCACATTCCTAGATCTAGCCGAGTCTATAATTCTGCAACACGTCCTAAGCAGGTCAACAGTTGCCCACATCTATCTCTACGGATCCTCGAGGTTCAGAAAACAGATGATAGAAGCTAGCGAAAAGATGAAAGACGCTGGGGAGGACTTCGATAAATTCCACGAAAACATGATCACAAAGAAAGTCGCACCAGCCATATACTCAATCCTATCCGCACTAAACCTAATTTCGAGCGTAATAGACGAAAAGATCTCTAGCTACCCGGTGCTTGGTAAAATTGTGGTAAGCGGAGGCTTGAGGGCAAAGGTCACAGTGCAAACAGGCATCGGCGCATCTTTCTCCAAGGCCTTGCTGCACGGCATCGCCAGTAAAACCAACCTATACATACCCGGTTTCTTCATTTCAACCCTAATAGGCAACTGCCTCCTTGCCGAGATGTGGAGCCTCGCAGTAGCCCAAGAAAAAATAGCAAACATAGTACAAGAGGCGTTAGTCAGACACAACTCTCTAACCGTACGCATAACTGGCACTATCAAAAAATCACAAAAACTAAGCATGAGAGAACTCCACAACCACTATGAACCCGCCGACGGCGTCAGAGACGCAGTCTTAGCCTTCTTACTAATAAACACTGCCGAAAAGTCTGCGGATGAAATAGCACTAAGTGACTTACTTAGAATCATATAACCCCCAAGGACGCTAAAATCAGCGTTCCACCATTTTTATCAGCCAACATAAGCAAGGCGGCAAACCTCACCAGCTCCGTAGCCCCCACCGCACCCTCATCTTAGTGCTCAAATACCTCCTTGAGGCAGTTCTATGGAATCAACACCAGATGCGCCACCCCTAATGCCCTCAACACCTCAAAGATCGTTGCCGTAGGCTCCCGTAAAGAGCGACGCGACGACTCCCTCTGCTACGCGTTTTGGTTTGAACTCGAACCTCGACTTGAACACCGCTTTGTTGGGCCTCACATCTGCCCAGCCGGCTAGCTCCTTAACGTGGGGCAGGTGTGTGCCCCCTTCACCGCCTCCGCCAGCGCCTCTTCATATACCCCGTGTCTAGACACTAGGCTGTCAGTTGCGTAGGACAGAACGGCGCGGGCCACGTCAACAAGGCCATACCGCCTAGTGAGGGCGAGAGAAAAGCCTATAGCACTGTGGAAAACAGTCCTGGTCTCTCCTAACGTGGAGTTATGCCGAATGCTACCCACTATGCCTCACCCCGAGCCACGTAATAGGGCAACGCTCATTTACTTCATCATAGGCGATTTTAACCACTTGCCTTTTTATCTGACGAGGTATCCGATTCTTGGCTTGTCTCTTGACCACCACTTGACGAAACAGACGGTGTCTCTTGTTGTGTTGTCTCTACTCTGCCCTCACTAGACGGAGTATTTAGTTTAAGTGTTAGCTCTACTGATCTCCTTTTAGAACGTTCGAGCTCTTCCAGAAGTTTGGAGATTAATCTCTTTCTTTCTTCGTACCAAGCCGCGTACTCCGAAGCCGTCTTCTTTTCCTTTCTCGCTATCAGCTCGTCACTCGTGTTCGTTTTTCTCCCTATGAGTACCCTAATAGGGTACATGGTATTGAAGTCTTTATCAGATAGGGTGCTGGGGTATGACTCCTCGACCTCGACATAATCGTTGTATACACTTATCTCATCAGACTCTTTATACAGCACCCAATTAAATTCCCACGATTTGTCTATTACCTCACCCCGCATATCTAGTCGGTATTTTTCTTTAAGCACGTGGTACAGCTCAGCGGCTAGGTCGCCGAACACCACCTCTACATCGCTAGGAATACCCTTTACTAGATCGATCTCGATAATCGATACTCCCTTTAATGAGTTAAACTTGACGATCTCCCCATGGCTCGGGGCCACGTCATTGGGCCAGTGTACGAGGACCGGCGCCTCGAGCTTCACCTGGCCCCGTAACTCAGCGACGTGGCCGGGCCCCCTCAGCTCCGCCTTCCCGCCCGGCTCTACGAACAGCAGGTTTGCCCTGAGGGGCGGGGGGTTGTGGATCTCCAGCTTAATGTCTAAAGCGGCTAGCACCCTCTCGACTGCTTGGGCGAGGAGGTGTGCCAACCTCTGCTCCACAGGCTCCTCTCTGCTGTAGGCCTCCACCTCGTGAGGCCTCAGCCAGTACGGTAGCTCTAGGTTAACTCTGCGGAGATCTTCACAGGTGTAGTGTAGCGAACACAACGGCCCCCCGACGTGCTGGCAGTGGTGGACTAGCTCGTGGGCGAGAGTCCTAATCAGAGCCCCCTTTCGGTTCCCCTCTCTACCTACGCAGGCTAGGGACACGACTATCTCCTGCCTCGCGCAGTCGTAGAAGCCGCATACGTCTCCGCGGGCGCCCCGGGGGAGCTCCCGCGGGTAGTCCTCGTAGTAGAAACCGTCGACGTCGCGTTCCCTAAAGCCCCTCAGAGACAGCACGACTCTCCTAGGCGGCTTGAGGCCTAGGGACCTGCTCGCCTTTCTAACAGCGGCTGTTAGCTTCACGGACAGAGCGTCTAGGTACTTCTCCAGAGAGGCGGCGGACGCCACCTCCAAATCAAGCATTACCATACGGAAATCCCATCTTTTAATGTCTCCCTGTGGCTGCGACGCTGTAAAACACCGTCAGTTACGTAAAGCGCCGAGCCCTACATTAACCCTTCTGGAACACCACCATATTTCCATGAGGCGCTGACCGTGAAGCCAGGTAAGGGCGAGGAGAGGCAAGGGTTTTTTAAGGTGTCTTTATTCAAGTTTTGTGAGCTCTGTAGACAGTTGCCAACTTCTGGCAGAAATATATGGAGATGATTTAATAGAAAATGCTTCGAAGCTACTAAAGGAATTCCAGGCAGTTCTGCTTCTAGGTCCTCCAGGCACTGGAAAGACGGTCCTCGGGCGCTGCCTGGCGGAGAGGCTTAACGCTATGTTACGCGAAGTCTCCGTACACGGCTGGTTTAGTAGAATGGACTTGATAGGGGGCTACGTGTTGCAGGGCGGCGAAACGGTATGGAAAGACGGCGTGGTGCTGGAGGCGGTGAGGCGTGCGGAAACCGCCGCATTATCACAGTACTACTCCTGTCCCAAGTTCTTTATCGAGGTTACAAGAGACGAGAAGCACGTAGGCCGCATCTTATGGAGCCCGGCAAAACTACATTATAAATACATGACAGAAGTAAAGCAGGGCGACTGCGTAATCCACGCTGTCGAGAAGAAGGTAGAGAGATCCCGAAGAACAGAGAAAGTTCTAGTAGGGATCTCCCGCGTCAAAAATTCCTATAAAGTTTGGGAGGGAGAGGATCTGAAAGAATGCCTGAAAAAGTTAGGAAGCCCTCAGGAATATTACAGTGGGATCCTCAATAAAAATAAGTATTACGTCGTTGAACTTGAGGGGTATACGCTGTTTACGCGTGAGGTAACGACCAGAGAAGTCGAGGAGAAAGTATGTATCAGTTTGACGGGTTACCTAGGTCAAATCAAGGATAGAGGGAAAGCCTTAGAGATCTTAAGGCTGGGTTTTCAGAAGGTGGAGGGCCGCGCACCGGTGTTAATTCTCCTTGATGAAATAAACAGAGGAGAGCCAGAGCGTTTTCTTGCAGAGGTCTTTACCGCGCTGTCAACGCCTGACAAGAAGATTGAGCTTGGCCACGAGGCTGGGACTGTAGATCTAAACAACGTCTACTTCGTAGCCACAGCAAATACAGCCGACATCGGCGTCCTAGGAGGGCTAGGCTTTGCGCTACAGAGGAGGTTTAAGCGGGTTGTGCTAACGCCAAGAAAAGAACATGTGGAGAAGGCCCTCAGGTACTTCCGCTTCGGCGATGAGCTTCTCACCGAGGCGGTGGAGTTGTGGCAACGCATAGAGGACTGTATAAGGAACAGCTCGACAATAAGGCCTGAGGACTACCTACCTGGTTGGGCCTACTTTGTCGACTACGCCAGGCTACGTCGCGAGGGGTTTGAACGGGCTGAGGCCTGCCGCAACGTCTTTGGCATATATGATGAGAGGTTTGGCTGCAACGTCTGTGAACGCCAATCTTGATAGGGCGACGGCATGGCCGCCCGCGGTTGGGCTGATACCCTAGCCGAGGCCGTGGCTAGTAGCGACGTGGCGCTGCAAGCCCTGAGCCTTTTAGGGCTCTCTGAGTTGGAGTCTGGGCCCGGCTTCCGCGGGGCTCTGTCCTTCGCGTGTAGAGGCGGCGTATGTAGGTTCTACCCAGAGCTGTGTCCCCACTTCCTCTTAACAGGGGCCTACGTCTTGGGCATATTTAAGAGGCTCATCACGCTGACAGCCGTCAGCAGACCCACAAGGCGCGTAGGGGCTGAGGCCTTTGGAATCGTCTGGGACAGAGCCCTGTGGCTCCTGCCATACGGTCTTTATGAGAACGTCGTATACAGCGCGGAGCTAAACGCGCCGGAAAATAGACTTCTGAAGTTTTTGTTAAACGCCGCAGAGAGGTGCTGTAGAGGACAGAGGTTATGTGGAGAGCTGAGGACGGCGCTACACCACACATGGCTCGCCGCCGTGAGACTAGAAAGGGACGAGGTAACTATAGGAGAAGCTGTGGCGCGGCTCCCGCACCTACGCCCCGAATACCGTCACTTGTTTAAGCTCGTGGGGACTGCAGATGTGGGCGCGATCGGTGTGGAGTACCTATACAGACTTGCCGAAATCTACGTCTTCGCCCTAGTTGCCGAGGCCGTTGGCGCCATGGACGTAGAGGTAGAGCGTCTGAGTAAACTAAAGGCGTCGGGGGGCGGCCTGTCTGTACACTATCAGCTAGACCTGTCTAGATGCGGGAAGAGTCCAGCTTGCGACTTCGCCGACGTGGCGGTAAGCAACGAGAAGGGGGCAATCACCCACATAATAGAGGTAAAGGCGTCAGACTACCCCGACTACATAAAGGAAGGGGCGAGGCAAGCCAGCTACTATGCCAAGATATGCGACGCGCTGCCCGTGTTGGCCTACATCGCCCCCAGGCCAGTCCACATCTGCGACGATAACGTGGTCGCAATACGACTAACTCTCGATAAGAAAAGCGACTTTGAGAACATTACCAAAGTCTTACAACCTCTCCAAAAACCGAGCCAAAACACCAAGGAGTGGGCATAAGGTAGACGAGAAGTGTAACATGGCTTTGGAGAACTGCAATAACCCGAAGCCAGCCCTACTAAGCTCAACTACATACCAACCGAAACTCCACCACCTCGGCCGAGAACTTGCACCGCCATCCCGCCGCTCTCTGTACTTAACCGCCAGTATCAATACATAAAACTTTTAAATCCCGGACTTTGCAGTCTCGGCGGCGGTAGTCTAGCCTGGTTTAGGATGGCGGCCTGCCACGGTGGTCCGTGGAAAGCCGTTGATCCCGGGTTCAAATCCCGGCCGCCGCACCACCGGTCTCTTCCTCCTTTTACTCCTCGTATGTGTTTGGGAGGAAGTGTGCTATTAGTCTGAGGGCGTGGAGGGCGGCTGTGGTGTAGCGCCCCGGCGCCTCGCCTGGGCAGGGGGTCCAGAGCTCGTGGGTGCAGGCCTTCTGCCTCGTGGCTCTGGACTTGTCGTATACGAGTGTTATTAGGAGCTGGACTCTGCGGGGATCGGCTAGTATGTCTAGGCCGGCTTTTGGGTCTCCTTCGGGGGGCGGGGCGGGGGCCCACCTGGCTGTGGGCTGGGTGTCTATGTACCCGCGGACGACTGCGGTGGCCCCTCGGGGTAGGGCCAGCATGTAGAGGGGGGAGAGGTCGCAGGGCCCGCCTCCGCAGTATATCCTGAGTTCGTGGGAGACGCCTCTGGGGGGCTGGGAGGCTCTGTCTGTCCTGGCGGCGGCGACTTGGTAGCGCCTCCGCGCCTTGAGCTCGTACATGCCTCTGCTGGGCTCGGCCAAGACCTTCACGACGGTTATCGATATGGGGATGAGGGCTCTGTGGCCCGCGGTGTCTAGGACCCTCGCCTTGGGGAGGTCGACTGGGGGCCAGAGCGTCGCCTCGGCTCCCGGGGGGAGGACGGCCCAGCCCTCGGGCGTAACTATCCTATAGAGCGCCGGCTGCGGGGCCATGGCGGGTCCTGGCTAGGTACTGCCCCGGCTTGAGAGTGGTGACGGCCCAGGTGGGGACGTTTAGGGTCTGGGCGGCGAGGTCGGCGGCTGGGGGCGATAGGTGGAAGTAGACGTAGTTGCCGATTATGGAGAGGGGGCTCTGTTTGAGGTCTTGGGGGTTCTGGGTGGCGATGGCTATGTAGACGCCGCGGTGCCTGCCCTCCCTTATGGCCTTCTCCACCGGATCCTCGACGGGGAGGCGGGGGGCGATTTTGTGGTACTCGTCGACGGCGAGGACCAGGGGGCCCTTGGCCCTTCTCAGTATTTTGAGGATGGTGCCGTGGGCAGCTATTGCGGCGGCCAGCGGGTTGTCGGGCCTTATCCAAATGACGGCGGGGGGGCGGGGACATCTCGGCGTCGCGCCCCAGGGCTGGGTGGGGTCTGCAACCCCCGTCGTGATCCACGCAGGCGGCGGCCAGCTTTGTGTACAGGACTTCTCTAGTGGGCTGGGGTATGTCGGGGGCCTCTCTCAGCTCTTTTAGGAACTCCGCCAGCCCAGCGCCGCGCCTGGCGACGAGCCTCAAGGCGCCTAGTTGCACGGCGGACACGGCGGGCTCCCTGGCCCCCACTGCGGCGGCTATGCCCAGGCTGTAGAGCAGCGCTTGGTCGTCGGGGTCCATGGCGGCTAGGTCCACCGACCCCTCCACCGTCTCGGCGAGCCCGGCGTATTCGCCCTCCTCCGTGAGGTCTATGACGTACCACCTGGGGACCTGGGAGAGGTACCGCTTGAGGAAGGTGGTCTTGCCCGCCCCGCTACCGCCAGCGATCAGCAGGTGGCCCTCGACGGGGGCCGTCAGCGGGGGCCAGAACCTCCAGTACGGGGCCTCGCCCAGTAGCTCGGCCACGGCCCACCCGGCGACTTTCTCCCAGCCGAAGAAGGGGGGCCTCCCCCGGCAGCCCGCCGCCACTGCCCACTCCCTGCCCCTCCTGAAGATGCCCAGTTGCTCGAACCAGTAGACTCCGCGGCCGAGCGCAGACCTGTACGTGACGGGCCTCTCGCCCCGACCCTGCCTCCACGCGGCGGCTGGGAGAGGGGGCGGGGAGGTGCAGACCTTCCCCCAGCCCACCTTCTCCACGGGCACGAAGGGGGGCCCGCGGGGCTTCTCAACAAGGACGAGGCCCCTCACCGTGTCGAGGCCGAAGAACTTCAGAGAGAGGAGTGCGGCGAGGAGCTCCTCCCGGGTGTTCGCGGCTAGCTTATGGCCCCACATGGTGGGAAAAAGGGGGCGTGCGCGCGCCCTTATTCAGGGCCCCGCCCTCCTCCTCCCCTTCTCCCTGCGTCTGGCCTCCTTCCAGCGGTAGACAGCGTCCCTCAGCACCGGCGAAGTGCTTGAATACCTCCTCCATATACGCATCTAAGGCGCCGGGGGGCGCCGTCAGTGAAGCGGCGATGTAGCCCTGCCAGGTTTCTGCGGTTTCATCTCCGCGCGGTCGTTGGGCGCCTTTCTCTTCATTTGGGTGACCCGCGGAAGGCGTCCGCGGCTGGGGTTGTTGTCCCCCGCGGGCGCCCCCCGGCGTGTCCCCCGCGTATATCCTCACGGCTTTTATGGCGATGTTTATGGCGGCGTTTATGTCGCGGTTTATGGGGCCGTGGATGGGGCAGTGGACGGTGCGGCCGCCGCGCTCCTGGACGGGGGTGGTTCTGCCCTGGGCGGCGCATAGGGCGCATGTGGCTGAGGTGCCTCTGGGGTCTAGGGCTATTACAACGGAGCGTCCTCTGCCTATGTAGGCCCGGTATCCGGGGCCTTCTCTGAGGGGGGTGCCGAAGGCGCCTATTATCTTTTTCCATATCTTGGCGTACTCCACCTCGGATATGCCGCGCCTCCTGGCCATGCCTCTGAGGTCTTCCACGCCTATGACCGCGGGGGTGCCTTGATCGGCTAGGTGTCTGAGCCACGGGGTGAGGGTGGCGAATAGCTTGGCGGTGGCCATCCTCCTCCACCTCTTCTGGCGGTTGTTGCGCCTGCCGGGTAGCCACATGAGCACGGCCTCCACGTGGGCCTCTGGCACAGACACAGCCTCCGACAGCTTCAGCGGGGTATCGAGGGCTATGTGCTCCTCGAAGAGCCAGCTGGTAATGGGGTGCGCCCCCCAGGCGCCCAGCGCCGAGGCGGCTAGGTCGGGGTCGTTGGTGACCCAGCTGAACGCCACGTAGCTCTTGTTGACGTCGATGCCGAGCGCGGCGAAGCAACCCATACGCCACGTATCTCCCTACGTTTTATGTCCTGTACATATTGGTTGTATGTGTGGGTTTTCTAGAAGTTTTTGTTTTGTATGTATTGTCGCATCGTATAGTGTGTGCTTCGTGTTTTTGGCTGGCTGTGCCCCTGCCGTGGAGTACTTGGGTAATATGTGGTGTGCGCCGTTAAGCTGTTTAAATAGGTGGCTTATTTTAATAGATGGCTTGGAGGTGCTGTGTTGCGCTGGGTGTCTGCACGGCGGCTTGCGGGCGGCTGGATGGGGGACTGGGTGGTGGGGATGTCCAGGTTTAGGGTGGTTTCTCTGTTTTCTGGGGCTGGGGGGATGGATCTCGGGTTTAGGCTGTCTGGTCTGTACGACATCGTGTTCGCTAACGACGTTTTGGAGCACGCTGTGGAGACCTACGCGGCGAATTTTGATTTGAAGATCAGGAGGTGTGGGGTTGGGGTGTATGAGGCGGAGCCTGGCACTGTCCTTCTCTGCGACGTGGAGCGGGTGGACTTCTCTGGGCTCAGGGGCGCCGCCGACGTGGTGGTGGGAGGCCCTCCGTGTCAGGACTTCTCTATTGTGCGGGGTCCTGAGTGGGATAGGAGGGGTATCGAGGTTAAGAGGGGGAGGCTCTACGTCCACTTTGTGCGGGCGCTTGCCGTCCTCCAGCCTCTGGCGTTTGTGTTTGAGAATGTGCCGGGGCTTCTGAGCGCGAATAGGGGTCTGGCTTACAAGACGATTCTTGAGGACTTCTCCCGCCTGGGCGCTAGGTGGGCGGAGGTCGGGGGCGGCGCGCCTCTCGGCGGCGGGGGCAACGGGGCGGTGGGGTACGAAATCCTATTCAGCGGGGTGGTGGATGCCAGCGCTTTGGGGGTGCCTCAGCGGAGGGAGAGGCTCATCATCGTGGGTGTTAGGCGGGATTTGTTTAGGCGGCTTGACGAGGTGTGGGAGGCGCGGTCGCTGATCGAGGCCGAGCTTCGGGGGAGGAGGTTTCACTTCGCCAAGTACCCCCTCACGCCGCTGGAGGTCTTCGAGGGGAGGCCTCTGCCGGAGCTCCAGGACAAGTATGTGGAGGTTATGGAGGAGTGGCGCGGCGTGTGGGAGGAGGTGGGGACTGAGAGGGCTCTGCGCTGGAAGAGGGAGGTGTGGGACAGGCTTACATTCGACGTGGTGAGGGACTACCTCGCGGCGAACGGCGTCCCACGCGCCGGGGAAGAGGAGCTGGAGCGGGTCTGGGAGGAGCACACAGCGGTGCTTAGGGAGCTGGGGTATCTAGGCATTCCCGTGTCTTCCCTCAAGCTTCCAGACGGCACCACAGATCTGCCTCATGAAGATCCCGCGGTTGTTGAGCGGATGCGGAGGATTCCGCCCGGCGAGAATCACGAGTTTGTGAGGGGCACCAAGTGGGAGGTGGAGGGGAGGGGGATCAGCTTGGTTTACCGCAGGCTCCACCCGCTGAGGCCTGCCTACACCGTCGTAGCTTATGGGGGCGGCGGGACGCACGGCTACCACTACGCAAGGGACCGGGCTACTCTCACCCTTAGGGAGAGGGCGAGGCTTCAGACGTTTCTAGACGCGTTCCGCTTCAGGGGGGGCAGGTCGGAGATTCGGGCGCAGATAGGTGAGGCGGTTCCCCCGCTGATGGCTAGGCGGATAGCCGAGGCGCTGGCGGGGGTTCTCTCGGCTCTTCAGAGCTGAGCCACAAGCCTGGCCCAGTCGTCCTCTGCGCGTTTCAGCAGTCCTGAGCTCACTATGAAGTGATCCGCTTCGCTGAACTCTCCTATGCCTTCAAACGCTATTTTTAAGCCTGCTATATCTCTGCCGATTTTCTGGCTGAGCTTTTCGCTGAGGAGCCTCCTCAGCTCTTCATTTTTAGGATTCCAGTAGCCCATGTATCTGTTGATTACGATTCTCTTGGCTTTTGCTACGCCGTCTGCTTCCAAGATTTTTTCTGCGTCTATTCTGCTGGAGTACTCCCGTTTGTCAAAGTATCCGGCTACGTATGCGGGCACCGGTGTGAAGTTTGGCAGGCTCTCCCACAGCTCTCTGTACACGTCTTGGGTTATTATTCCGCTTCTCAGCGCCGGTTCCAGCAATTTATCTCTGATTACGCTGATTGCCTTTAAGAACGCCACGAAGTGCTCTCTCGTGGCTCCGACTCTTACCAGCACGAACACGTCGCTGTGCTTAATCTGCTTGTAGGGAATGTCGAGCCATATCCCGTTCAGCTTTGTGGTCTTTATGCTTACCTTAACTTCTGGGCGCCTTCCGTCTACTTCTACTATGTCGGTGGGGAGGAATTC
The DNA here is from genome assembly GCF_000234805.1 of Pyrobaculum ferrireducens. NCBI lineage: Archaea > Thermoproteati > Thermoproteota > Thermoprotei > Thermoproteales > Thermoproteaceae > Pyrobaculum > Pyrobaculum ferrireducens. The sequence continues at coordinate 1,165,951 of NC_016645.1, read as the reverse complement.
GTCTAGGGGGCCCACGGCCTCGATGCCTGTCTTCACCGCCTTTCGGAACCGCTGACTCAGCCACTTGACGAAGGCGGCTTCTCCCAGGTGGCCTCTTATGGCGTCTGTCCACAGCTGGCCGAGGTCGCGCTGTCTTGACCTGCCGTAGTCCGTGGGGGCGAGCCTGGGAGCTAATCTGAGGGCGTAAACAGCGGTGGTTAGGTAATCCTGCTCATCAAGCACCACACTGCTCCAGCTCAGCCAGCTGACCCATTCGGAGACAGAGCGGAATGCGTCGATATCGCCGCCTCTTACGGCGCCTTCACAGAGCTCCTTTGAAAATCTGCCGAAAATTTCGTGGAGGTGGCGCGTGTCAACTGCGCTCATAATTGCCTTTCTGCATACGTCGATCTTATTCTTCACAGCTTGATGAAAGCGTGCAGATTTTTATACTCTGCATTGGCGGCAGATGCGCGGGCCGCTGGATATTGATGGGGCGCTACCGCGCTTTCTGTGTGTAGCCAGAGTTTTAATATGCCCGGTAGCTGTGGTGTTATGTGGGAGGCGTGGCCGAGGTTTTTGTGAGGCGTGTTGTCGAGTGGTACCGTGCGCATGGCGATCGCGACCTGCCGTGGAGGTCTCCGCGCGGCGGCTGGGCTGTGCTTGTGGCCGCCGTGATGCTGAGGAAGACAACTGCCAAGCAGGCTCTGCGAGTGTATACTGAGTTTCTGGAGAGATTTCCCACCCCCCATGCCTTGGCCAGCGCTGGTGAGGATGAGGTGAAGAAGATCATAGAGCCTCTGGGGATGGAGCATGTGAGGTCGCGCCTCTTTATCGAGCTGGCTCGGGAGCTCGTGGCCCGCTATGGCGGCCGAGTTCCGTGTGATCGGGAGGCGCTGATGGGTCTGCCGGGTGTGGGGCCCTACATAGCGTCCGAGGTGCTTCTGGTCTCCTGCGGCTTGCCAGAGCCGCTTCTGGACAGGAACATGATAAGGGTTTTAGAGAGGGTGTTTGGCATAAAGTCGGCAAGAAAAAGGCCGCATACAGATCCCGAGATGTGGAAGTTCGCTAGGTCGCTGGTTCCCAAGGATCCCGAGGTAGCCCGGGAGTTTAACTACGGCGTGCTGGACCTCGCCCGGAGAGTGTGCAGAGCCGCGTCGCCTAAGTGCGGCGTCTGCCCCCTAGCAGATATCTGCAGATACGCTTCGCGCAGATCATAGAATTGTGGAGGGCCGCTCTGCTCCCGCGCCTCCAGAACCTTGTTTTAAAGGCGGCCGAAGGGCCCGCCAGGCTCGAATAGCCCAAAATGCACTAAGGGAAGAGGGCCGTAAAAAGGATCTGGAGCCCGTGGAAAGATTATTAATTGGGCTACCGGTTTTCTTGTGAGTCTCGACTGGGGTAGGCTTGAGGAGGTTGTGGAGAGGGCTGTTAGGAGGGCTAGGTCTGATGAGCTGAGGGAGGTGGCCGACGCCGTAAGGGCCCTAGCCGAGTATATGAAGACGGGGTTCCAAGAGGTAAACAAGAGGCTGGAGTCGCAGGAGAAGCTTCTAGCAGAGCACAGCGAGAGGCTGGAAAAGCTGACAAAGGCTGTCGCTGAGCTTAAGGTGGCTATGGGCTCTCTTGGCCGCAGATGGGGCCGCGACTTGGAGCGTACAGTTCTTGAGATCTACCGAGACGCTCTTGAGAAGAGGGGCGTGGAGCCCGGCCGCGTCGATAAGTTTGTCTACACCGACGTAGACGGCCGCTTCATGAGGCCGGGGACCCGCATCGAGGTCGACGTCTATATCCACGACGGGAGGACTTATCTCTTGGAGGTCAAGTCCCACGCCGAGCTTGAAGATGTGGAGTGGTTTGCCGAGAAGGCGGAGGCGGTGGAGAAGATTCTCGGCCGTAGGGCGGACCGCCTAATAATCGTGGCGGTGAATATAGACAAAGAGGCGCTGGAAAGAGCCGCCCAGCTGGGGATAGACGCCGTCTACGGCGCTGTTATTGAGTAGGGGGTTGTGGGGGTGTTTTCTCAGTGTTAGCGCCGGGTTGGGTTTCTACGCCAGACTGCCCGCGGCGCCGCGCCCCGTAGCTCGGGGCTTGTGAGGTCAGCGCCTCCATTTAGCTAAAGACCACCTAGTGAGTGTGACGATGAGTATGGGCGTAAATGGTGCTGTTAGGAATGGCAGAACGCCTCTGTAGTCTAATGAGCTGTGTGGAAGAATAAAGGATGTGGCTAAGATGTACAGCACCTCGGATAGGTACAGGACTAGTGGGGGCGCCGCGCTGGCTAGAGCCGCACCCCGCCAGCTCAGAACGCCTCTTCTAACTGCTACTGCTGATATCACTGCGAGCGCTGTGCTGTAGACGGCTAGTAACAGCAGGGTATTTGCTAGGCTGTGTACGGTGGCGCCCAGGCATATAATACAGTCAAAGGCTGATGTATACACCACGGGGCTGGAGGCGTACTCCTTGATATATGGATAGACGGGCCTCACGTCGCCGAATATCAAAAGAGTCCCGGCGAATGTTTTGTTGTCCCACGGCTCAAACCTATAGCCCTGTTGTGTAAGTATCTCTGCTACATGTTCATAACTAGATCTGTTAGTCAGCCATACCGTAGAGACGGGGTCTGACTTCGCGTATTCGTGTATAAAATACGATGTAAAGGTATATAGCAATATAGTCCATGGAATGAAGATTGAGAGATATATAAGTGCGAGAATAGAAAGAATTTTAATAACTACGTGCTTTCTCTGCTTCATCGCCTCACGACAAGCGTGTTTTGCGCAGCGTATGTATAAGGTGCCTCCCATTGGGCGGCCAATATAGATACCACTCCAACGATGTGCGGGATCCCTCCAGACATTAGCTGAGAACACGAAGGCCTCATAGATCTAGATGTGAAAACAAACTTTATATCTTACGCCCGGCCTTGCCGGTTTTAGCTTCGGAGGTGTTTGGTGCTGTGTAGCTTGTTCTTCTGGTGGTGGTTGAGGTGGGTTGGAGAGTTGCGCGTTGGGGTGCCGCCGTATAGATGGGGTGGCTGTGGCGCGGGGCGTGTGGACTGGGTGGTGTTAATGGCGGGTTGCTTAGCTCGCGGCGGCGTCTTGAATCCGGCAGATGTGTGCAGTGCGGCGCCGCGTCCAGTGATGTTATTGACGCGACGCGGGCCGTATTCATTTAGGCGAGTCTATTCGCCGCACCTGCGGCGCACGCAAGGGTCCTCTCCACTTCTAAATGACGGCCTCTCGGCTGAAGAGGCGGCGCATCTCCCCGGAGCCGTGCCGCAGGTCGAGCGGAGATGCGTACATCTCCGCTTTGTTGCCAAGTTTTTATAGAGAGTGGAGGCGCCCCGCCAGCCTTCTCGACTGTTGCACTCGCGGAGCGTTTGTATTACGTCTCCTCTAACCATCGCCGCTGCTTTCTTACGCGGCAGGGCGCCCAGCGCCCCTCGGCTTTTTACGGCCGGGGGAGGGCCCTCCCCGGTTTGTCCATTGAATGCGCCGTCTGCGGCGCTGTTGTTGAATAGTATACTCCTCGCCGCCTTGTGGGTTCTGGCCGCCCCTGGCCCTTTGTTGGCTGTGTCTTGGCGTTGTTGCGAGGGGCTCAATATGCATAATTTTTAAATTGTGGGGGGTGTGGATGGGGTGTATAGGAGGGTTTTTCTGGGGTCTGTGGTTGGTGTTGGGTTGCTGGGGGCTGTGGGGGCGGCTTCGGTGGGTGTGGAGCTGAGGCGGCTTGACCTCGGCCTTGGGCGCCGGGTTGTCTTCGTGTCTGACCTCCATATCCACGGCGTGTCTAGGCTGGAGCTTCCGGAGTACGACGTTCTTCTAATCGGCGGCGACATCTACGACCGCAACACGCCTGGGGCGTGGGCTGTGGTGGAGGCGCTGGCGCCGCTGAGGGGGCCGAAGATAGCGGTGCTGGGCAACCACGAGTACTGGGATAGGCGGCGCGTCCCGCTGGGGGAGGGGCTGAGGGCGCTGGAGGAGGCGGGGGTCCACGTCCTTAGAGACGACTGGGTGCAGGTGGGGCCGCTGAGGGTACACGGCCTAGACTGGCGGGATGACCCGAGGACCTACCCCGCGGTGAGAGACGCCGACGTGGTGCTCGTCCACTCGCCAGACGCCTTCCAGCAGGCTGTGGGGGGCCTCTACCTCGCTGGCCACACCCACGGGGGTCAGTTCTGCCTCCCGGGGGGCGTCCCGCTTATTACAAACAGCTACTACGGATACACCCAAGGCATATACAGGAGGGGGGAGGCTGTGATGTACGTGTCGCGGGGGGTGGGGGAGATGCTCCCACGGCTCTGGTGCAACAGAGAAGTGGTGTTGATAACTTAAGGACACCCTCAGAAGATTTTAAACCAGCCATATGGACGTGGACGGGTCTTGGAGAGGCCTCTACCAAAGCCATCCGCCGAGGACTACGTCTCGGCGTGTCTGCTTGAGACGCTTGTGGAGGCCGCTGGCTCTGGAGTTCCTCCGCCGCGGCCTCGTTAGAAACACCGCGGGAAAGGCCTTTCAAGCCTGGAGGGCCCTCATGGCGGCTCTCCTCAGGCTGGAGCTAGACAAGTTGAAATCTGTTGCCAAGACGGAGGAGGAGAGGTGGCTGGAGGCGGTCGCCGTGCCCCGCGTGCCCACGGGCCGTATGAAGGCGCTGTCGCAGATGCTTGAGGAGGTTGGACATGCCAGGATCGCTCTCGGCACCGCCCTGGCTCTTAACCTCCACGACTACCAGTACCACGGCCCCGACCCCGACATGGCTCTCTCAAAATACCGCACAAGAGGTGAGGCGGCGAGGGATGTGGTTTTGTTATTGAGGGAGCTTGTGGTGAGGGTCGAGGCTGTGAAGTACAGGGTGGGGTGGAGCCTGCATCCCCCGTCGTCTTCCAGGCAGGCGGCGGCTAGCTTTGTGTATAGGGCTTCTCTCGTGAGTTGTGGTATGTCGGGTGCCTTCCTCAACTATTTTAGGAACTCGGCGAGTCCTGGACCGAGAATAGCCCCAGTAGCAGTGGAGCCAAGCTACTGGAAACGCCTCGCTCTATGTATCTCGTGGGGAAAAGGTATTAAGTTGGTTGGGTCGATTACACGGGTAGCTGTATCGGCTTGGTGAACACGTCTAGGGGCAGGCACGACGACACTGTGTAGTTGGGCACGTCGACTACTTGGCTGAGCTTCAAGTCGCCCACGACGCTGAACAGCAGATATGCCTGGTACCTATTTAAGCCGACGCCTTCAAGCACGGATACCATGTTGAGCACTGCGTCGCGGGCGGCCTGGGTGGCGTCTTCGGCGTTGTGGAAGTTAAAGCCGCCTAGGCAGAAGTAGTTTCGGAATCTCTCCACGAGGGGGGATGGCTTGAAGACTGGGCGTGTCACGCCCAGCCTCCTCATGCCGTCTTTCACCACCTCGAATTTGACCCTGAGAGAGGCCCTCATTTCTATCGCCGTGCCGCACACCTCGCCGTTGCCCTGTGCGAAGTGGGCGTCGCCGGCCGAGAAGAGGGCGCCTTTTACGAATACTGGCAGGTAGAGGATAGAGCCAGGGGCTAGGTCTTTGATGTCTAGGTTGCCGCCGTTCTCCCTAGGCGGTATCGTCCGCAGGCCTTCTGACGCTATGGGCTCCCTCCTCGGCACCGCGCCCCTAGGGTCTGGCGGCAACACGTAGCCGCCCTTCTTCGCAACCTCGTCCTCTCTAGATCTCCATTTGGTCAAGAGCTCGCGGGACGGCGCCACGCCGATGGTGCCCATAAAGGGGGCCCCGGGCACCCTCACGTTGGGCAGGTCGGGGGACTCGGCGTAGAAGCCCGATATCCTCCACCTTATCTTGTAGGGATCCCTAAAGACGTCTCTGAGGAATCCGAAGCCGGGCACGTTGACGGTGAAGCCGAACTCGTCCGGCGTTATGTCCAATATGTGGACGGCCAACACATCGCCGGGCTCGGCGCCTTTTACATATATGGGGCCTGTCAGTGGATGTACGACGCCGAGATCTGCTCTGACCACATCGTCGACGCTGGGGGCGTCGGTTATTTGTCCGTCGAATGCATCTCTGGTCTCCAACACGACTTCCTCGCCCGGCTCGACCTCGGCTGCTGGCTTTATGTCGGGGTGCCATCTGTTGTGGCAGATATCTTCTTCATCGGAGCACCTCCTATTCCTGGATATGGAGATCCTTACTACCATAGAATTAAATAATTCCATATTTAAAAATTGGCCTAAGCTTTTTGGAAGAACTGCCTTACGCCGTCTATTCTAGGCGGCTGGTTCTATCTGGTGATCGGTATGTTCAACCTCCTGTAGAACTCCTCGACCCCTTGTGGAGCCAGTCCCCTGTCCTCTCGCCTGGCCTGGCGTCGGCGCGCCAGACGTCTATGATCCTCTTGACCACGTCGACTGTCCCCATGTACTCGGGGGGCATCGCGGGGTTGCTGTTATCACCTGCGTCGAGGGTCATGGACCGAACCCGTGTTGCTGACCTTCCCGCCTATGGGGATCGCCACGCCGGCCTTAGGCTCGTCGAAGTCTATCCAGCCGCGCCGTCGCTGAGCTGAGGGAGGCGCTAAAAAGGGCGCTCTATGCGGCGTCTACCGAGGGGGTTTCTGCAGGTGTGGTGGAGTGGCTGTGTGAAACACCTAGCCCACTACTTTAGACAAGAGCTCGCCAGCTTGCTGGGGCGGTAGGGCCCGCTACGCGCGGCGCGTCCCCGCAGGGGTCGGGGCGTCTGGGCCTCAGCCGACGTGTCTCTGCCTATAGAATCCCCATTGCCATTACCACTCTCACTGTTTCGTATGTCTTCACTACCTTCAGCCCTTTTTTGTCTTGTTGTTGATTGTTTTGGTTCTTAATTTCCTCAGCCATGTGCTTGTTTTGGCTCGTGTTTTTAAATATTACTTTATACACGCCGAGGTGCACCGTAGGCGCGTCCTCGGCGGCGAGGCGGCCTCGCTTGTGCGACACCGGCGCCGTGAGGAGGTCTGCCCCGCCGTGGAATTCGCCGTGAGAATCGCCTCACTGGCGGGCCCGGTGGGATTTGAACCCACGTCCTACGGCTCTCTCCGCCGCGCTCCGGAGGCCGCCGCTCTGTCCTGACTGAGCTACGGGCCCCTTTACATATCCCTGGTGTGTTTTTAAGTGTTTTCTCCGCGCCGCGTGGAGCCGTGCGGCGGCCCCCTCTGGACTGAAAACGGCGGGGGGGGGGGGGTAAAATCGCCGCCTTCTGCACCGCCCATGGCCGGTGGGTCGGTGCGGGAGATCGGACGCGTGGCGCCCCCGCGGCGTCTGGGTGGTGGATGTTAAGGCGTCGCCGTAGTTGTCTGTGGGTTTTGGTGGAGAGGATTGGTGGGGCCGGAGGGATTTGAACCCCCGCCTTCCGCCCCTTGGGGTCTACGGGTCTGGAGCCCGCCGCTCTGCCTGGCTGAGCTACGGCCCCGGTGTGTCTTTGTGTTTTCTTGTTTTTAAAGTTTTCCTGCCGCCGCCGGGGGCTACGCGGCTTCTGTTTTTACGAGTAGGTACCTCTCGAGGAGCATCTTTACTTTGTCTTTTTCTATGTGGAACTCCACCGCGGTCTTGTAGCCGCGTGTGTAGGTTTGGAACTTGGCGTAGTTCTCTCCGACTTCCTCGGGGAGTAGGTAGAGCTCTTCTCCCCACCTGCCTCTGACTATTAGGTAGTCGCCCTTGGCCTTGACGGTGTAGGTGACTGTGCCTCTGTAGCCTCTGTAAGTGCCCTCCAGCTTCTTCATCACCTTCTCTCTTAGGAGGAATGGCAGCTCTCTTTCTGGGTCTCTGCCTAGGGCCTGGGCGAGGGCGTACAGGGCTATGTAGGACGTGGGGTACCCGCTTGAGTTCGCTAGGATGGCGACTCCCAGCTTCTCCTCGGGCAGGTAGGCCATGTAGGCTGTGTAGACTAGTACGTTGCCTCCGTGGGCCACCAGCCTCCTTCCTAGGAAGTTTGTGCTGGTCACGAGGCCGTAGCCGTATTTCTCGTCTCCTAGCAACTTCCAGGGCGTGTCTACGCGGCCCTTCTCTGCCTCCTCTATTGCTCTTCTGCTTATGATCTCCACGCCGTTGTAGACGCCTCTGTTTATCAGCATTGAGACGTACTTCGCCATGTCCGCGGCGCTACTCATCAACCCGCCGTCCGAGGTTATGCCGAGGGGTATTCTGCCAGGCGTGGGGACTCCCCTCTCTGGATCTGGGTAGTAGGGCTTGGCCACGTCTGCGTCTTTGAGCACCTCCTCTGTGGCTGGACGGGTCCTTGTCATGCCCAGCGGCTTTAGTATGTTGTTTTTCACGCAGTCCCAGTAGGGCGAGCCGGTGACCTTCTCAACCACCATGCCTAGCAGGACGTAGCCCTCGTTTAGGTAGAAAAACCTCTCCCCCGGCTTGGCCACTGTCCACTCATCGCTCCCCTCTAGGAAGGGGATGATGTCCTGGGGCTTCGCCGCGGGCATCCACGCCCCACCGGCGCAGAGGAGGCCGTCGATATAGGCCTCGGCGTATCCCAGCGCGGGGAGTCCGGAGGTGTGGGTGAGAAGGTGGCGTATGCGGACTGTCTCTCCTCGGGGCCTCAGCTTCACCGGGACGTATTTCTCCACCTCGTCGTCTAGGCTGAGTCTGCCCTCCTCTGCGAGTTTTAGTATGCAGAGGGCTGTGAAGGATTTGGTTATGGACCCTATGCCGTATATCGTGGCTGGCGTTGCGGGTAGGCCCCGCTCGAGGTCTCTAAACCCCAGGGCGTTTATGTAGGCGGCTTCGCCCCCTTTGACGATGGCAAAGGCGACGCTGGGTAGTTTTGTGGCTGCCATCTTGTCGAGTATAAAGGACTCGAGGCTCTTCATTCAAGCCCGGCGTCTGTCAGCCTGTACTCTATCCTGACGTCGGGGGGCATGCCGGGCACGTCTAGGGGCCACATGTGGCCCTCCGGCTTCTGTTTGTTCGGCCTCGACATCATGAACCTGGCGTTTACTGCGTGCGCCAGCACGTTGCCGCCGGCCGGCCTCTTGGCGCCGGCGGCGAATATCTCGGGGACGTCCATCACCTGGTTTGTGAGGACTGTCGTCAAGCCGAAGGTCCTGGCGTGTCTCCTCAACCAGTCGACGAGGTAGTGTATTCTCTGCTGCCTGGCGGCTAGGTGCTCTCTGCCCACGAACTCGGCGCGGTAGAGGGCGGTTATTGTGTCTATTACGACGAGTCTGCAACCCTCGTTGATGTGCCTCGGCAGGTCGAACTTCACTATCTGCTCCAGCTGGACGACGTTGGCCGGCTGGTATACATACAGCGCGTCCCCCACCTTCTCCACGTCGACGCCGAATCTCCTAGCCACGGCCTCCACCAGCCTGTCGTTGAAGGTGCCCTCCGTGTCTATGTAGACCACCTTCTCAGTGAAGCCCTCCTTAAGCGCGGCGACTGAGAGCTGGTGGGCGAACATGCTCTTCCCCGCGCCGTACTCCCCGGCGAATTCATATATAAAGGCCTCCCTGACCCCGCGCCAGGGGGTCTTCTCGTCGAAGTCGGAGAGCCCCGTCTTGAAGGCCCTGACCTGTCTCTGCCTGATTTCTCTCAGTGTGACGGGCCTGGCGCCGCCCACCCTCTGGAGGGCTTGCTGCAGTATTTTGACGGCTCTGTCGTACTCTATCCCAGCCTCCACCAGCTCCTCTACGGTGAACTCGGCGAGGTGCTCCACCGACGTCACCCCCAGCTCCCTCAGCTTCTCCAGAGTTTTGGGCCCGACCCCCTCCAGCGCGGAGAGGTCGTCTCTCCTCTTAGACACATCCCTCCTCCCCCACTTCTTAATAAACGTTGGGCCGGGGGGAGGGACGCGGGGGGGGGCTAGATTTTTTCGAGTACGTTCAGTCTCTTGGGTATTGGTGGGTGTGACGATAGTATTTCCTCTAGGAGTGAGGTTGGCTGTTTCATTAGATGTTTCACCTCGTCGGGGGTTATGTCTATTAGTGGGTTTGCGGCGGCGTTTACGAGGGCGTATATGAAGAGTGCTTTGAAGCCGGTGGTTTTTAGGGATTTTTTGAGGGCGTCTGGGTTTTGGCTGTAGTATTTGTGTATCTTGGCTAGGGCGCGCATCATGGCCTCCTTGCCGGCGGCTTTGGCTCCGTGCATGTCTGCGTAGTACTCCCTCAGCCTGCTGAAGGAGAGGACTAGTAGCTGCACTACGAAGGACACCACTATCATGACGACGCCATAGGCTAGGGCTAAGGGCGTGTGTCTTCCTCTGTAGGCGAGGCCCAGTATTATGGAGGCTATGCCGGTGTAGTAGGCTAGGGAGGGCAGTATTCCAACTGCCGACATTATGGGGGTGTCTTTGTTTATGTGGTGGCCGAGTTCGTGGCCTACCACGGCCTCGAGCTCGTCGCGGCTGGCTGTCTCCAGGAGGCCGGTTGTGACCGCCACGTATCTGCTGGTGTGGAAGTTGCCGTAGGCGAAGGCGTTGGGCGGCCCCTCGACGACCACGGCCTTGGCCTTCACCTTGCCGCCGAGCCTCGCGGAGACCGCGTCGACTATTCTCTGGAGCTCTGGATCTGGGCGTGGGGAGAAGAACATGTTGATGAGGTGGGGGGAGGCCATGTACATGACGAAGGCCGAGGCGACCGCCAGCACGGCGAAGGCCACTAGGTAGTCCCTAATCCCGAGGAGCGCTTGCGTGAGCCACACCACTGGGAACAAGAGAGGCGCCACGACTGCTAAGCCGGCGAGCGCTATGGCGGCCACTATCAAGGCCATGGAGCCGTAGAAGACGTGTCTCCACCTGGGCGATCCGGCGAAGCGGGGGACAAGGTATATAGAGGCCGCCAGCGACGCTATATACAGCGCCGCCAACAGCCACAGCTCCATGTCATAATTGTATTAGTTATATATATATGTTTTCCCCGGCTGGGTGGCGGTTATTTTAATCGTTCCGTTTAAATATGTGGGCGTTTCCCCGTTTCATGAGCAAGAAGCAGAAGTTGAAGTTCTATGACATTAAGGCGAAGCAGGCGTTTGAGACGGATAACTACGAGGTTGTGGAGAAGCAGACAGCGAGGGGGCCGATGATGTTTGCAGTAGCCAAATCCCCATACACCGGCATCAAAGTATACAGACTACTAGGCAAGAAGAAGTAGGGCGAGGGGTAAACTATATAAAATAACTCAAAATTTTTTTCATGCCTTTTACCTACCGTGGCCTCTCCATATCTTGGCTTGGTCACGACTCCTTTAGGGTGGTGGGTGAGGGGGCGGTGTTGTATATCGATCCCTACCAGCTCCAGGTGGGGGAGCCCAGGGCTGATGTTATCCTGGTGACGCACGAACATTTTGACCACTGCGACCCGCCGTCTATCCAGAGGGTTCTCAAGCCGTCTACCGTGGTGGTGGCGCCTAGAATTGCCAAGCCTTGTGTCTCAAAGGCGGCGAAGAATATTTTAGAGATTTCGCCGGGGGAGTCGAGGGAGGTGGGTCCTGTGAGGATCACCGCCTTTCCTGCCTACAACCTCAACAAGTTTAGAGACCCGGCGCGGGGGGTGGTTTTCCACCCGAAGGAGGACGGGAGGGTTGCCTATCTCGTGGAGTGGGGTGGGGTGAGGCTTTTCCACGCGGGTGACAGCGACTTCGTGCCGGAGTTCCGCCAGGTCGTGGCCGACGTGGTGTTTGTGCCTGTGTCGGGGGTTTACGTCATGACTCCGCAGGAGGCGGCGGAGTTCGTAAACACTGTTGTGCCCAAGGTGGCTATTCCGATGCACTACGGCTCTATCGTGGCGTCAAGGAGGGAGGCTGAGGAGTTTAAGAGGCTTGTTAGGCCAGAGGTGCAAGTAGTGGTTTTAGATAGGGAAATATAGCGGAGGCCCCTAGCGCGGCCAGCACGCCTATGTACGCCTTGAGGAACTTCTCTATTTTTATCACTCTCATCTTCTGGCTGTATGAGGCGGCTAGCATGGAGGAGTAGGCGACTAGGGTGAAGGATATGGGTATGGAGAAGAGGATTCCCAAGAGCGCGGCTAGGGCCACTGTGATGTTGACGGTTGCAGTGGTTCTGGGCCTCAGGGCCGCCAGCTCCATGACCCATCTGGAGTAGCCGAGCCCTAGGTAGGTCCCCAGGGCCACCGCGGCGGCCGCCGCGAGGGGGCTGTGGACGAGGAGCGAGACGTTGTTGTAGCCGAAGACGTACATCACTGCGAATAGCGACGGCGCCGCGGCGGCGCCGCCTATCCTCACTGCTTTGCAGAGGATGTAGGTCAGCGCCGCGAGGAGGGGGGAGAGCAACCACAAGGCGGCAGCTTCCAGCTTGGGGAAGTGGATTGAGTAGCTTAGGATGGAGATGGGGACGCTTATCTTCGCCAGGGAGAGGCCGGCGTAGAGCGACGCTATGTATATAAACTCGGCTGTCCCTACGCTGAGCTTGGGCATTGTGCTGGTGGCCGCGCCGAGTAGCTGGGCGGCTACGGCTATGGCGAAGGCCTTTCTCGCCCCGACGCCGCTTCCCCACGCAGTTGGCCCCAGCAACACTAGGGAGTTGTTGTAGACTAGGAGGGTGGCTAGGACGAAGCCGTAGAGCTCCATTAGACCGAGGTGATGACTGTGGCCAGGTGGTAGGCGGCGTCTTGCACGTTGTCGGCTATTTTGTCGGCGGTGTATATTAGGGATACCACGTGGTTGAACTCCACGGCGTTTAGCTCCAGGTTGTATATCTTGTCGAGGATCGCCTCTTTTATCTCGTCGATTTCCTCCTCGAGGGAGCTTATGATCCGCGCGTGGCGTCTAAGCTCCTCGGCGTCGCTGGTCCTCAGCATGTTGTGTAGGTACTCTAGCATCGATTTCACGAGGTCTAGCATCTCCTTCAGCTCTGTGGAGACTATTGAGAAGATGGCGTCGTTTTTCCAGAGGTGGTAGCCCCTCTTTACCTCCTTCATGGCGAAGTATATCATGTCGAGGATGTTGTCGACGTTGTCGAGGAGGACGAGGGTCACGTTTGTGACTGTGGGCACCACAGCGCCTTGGGCAACTCTGTCCACCAGCTCCCTGACGATTTCGTCCCCCTCCCTCTCAAGCGCCGTTATCTTCCTTACCGCCTCGTCTACGTGGGGCTTGTCGTGGCCGCGGCTGGACGCCACCTCCTGCAGTATGCGGAGCGACTCTTGGGACAGAGTGACATGCTCCCCGAGCTTCTCTTTAATCTCCTCTAGACCGCTTGAAAATACCCGTTTTAGCCTGTGCACTTGTAGTTTATTCAAAAACTGTATTTTAAACTATCGCTTTGCCCACCTGGCGAAGGTGTGTATTGGTACATAAACGAAGCGAAACTCTTCGCGCCATGTGGGCATAATCTTTCCCTTAATTGGTATCTTGGCTCCGCAGAATTTACACCTGTACTCGCCTCCTTTCTCCTCTAGGTTTATTTCAAGTATGTCGAACCCCCTTCTCTTAATCACGACGCGGCCGCACTCGGGGCAGTAGGTGTGTTCATAGCGGTGGCCCGGGACGTTGCCCACGTAGGCGAACCTCGCCCCCTCCCTCTTCGCCATTTCTACGTGTCTCTCCAGGGTCTCCACGGGGGTGGGGGGTAGGTCCATCATCTTGTAGTCGGGGTGGAAGCGGAGGAAGTGTATGGGGACGTCGGGCCCCAGTATGTCTATGACGCGCCTCACGAGGGCCCTGGCCTTCTCCAAGTCGTCGCCGACGCGGGGCACCACGAGGTCTGTCACCTCTACCCATATCCCGTGTTTCTTCATCTCGGCTAGGGTCTCGAAGATGGGCTCTGCGTCTTGGATGAATACGTACTTCCGGAGGAACTTTTCGTCTGCGTTTCCCTTGAAGTCCACCGTGGCGGCGTCTAGAAACTCGCTGGCGTACTTCACCGCCTCGGGGGTCATGTAGCCGTTTGTGACGAAGGTGTTGAAGAGACCACGGGACCTGGCGAGGGTCCCCACGTCGTGGGCGAACTCCATAAATATGGTGGGCTCGTTGTATGTATACGTGATGCCGTGCGCGCCGTAGCTCTCGGCCAGCTTGACCAACAGCTCCGGAGTCACCTCGAAGCCCTCCGCCCTCCTCCTCTGGCTTATCTCATAGTTTTGGCAGTATTGACATGCCCAGTTGCACCCGAAGGTGGAGAAGGAGAGTACCATGGCGCCTGGGTAGAAGTGGGTCAGCGGCTTCTTCTCGATGGGGTCCACCGCTATTGCCGATATTAAGCCGTAGACGTCTAGCATCAGCCTGCCGCCTCTCACAGACCTGACGCCGCAGAACCCCGTCTGGCCCTCCCTCAACTTGCACCTCCTGGCGCAGGCCAGGCACTCCAACCTGCCGTCTGGCAGTGCCCTACTCAGTAAAGCCTCCACGAATCTACCCCGGCCTCCCTATATAAGACTTTAAACCGCGGGGCTGGGAGCCGTGGGCAGTCTCCGGCTGGCGCCGACGCCGGAGGTGCCTCAGCCACCGCCGCCGTGGTAGCGGTCACGTATTCCGTGCGGCTGTTTCGCTGAGGTTTCGCTGGACGGTCTAGTCGTGGGTCAGCGTAGCTCAGCGCGCTCACCGCTCGCCGGTGTTTTCTCATCAATGTGGATGTGGGGAGATGGGAGTTTATATATCAGCTGTTCCAGCGCCGGCCATCTACGGCCGTAAATGCCTCCTCATCACGTGTATATGTTACTTACAGGTTTAAAATTTCGTAGGTGGTGCAGTTCTCCAGCGCGATCGCCTCCATGGGATCCACCCTGTGGTAGTGCCTCACTGGGAAATCCATGTTGTCGCTGGTGATTTGCCTAACTAGTGGAAGCGCTTGCGCAACCTCGCCGCATGTGCTTACTAGGAGAAGTTTCCTGCTCTTTATCCTGGCCTGTCTCAGAACGTCCCGGGGCTGGGCCTGCGGCTCTCTGCAACCGAAGATAGCCACTAGGCAGTCCTTCTTCTCCATTTAGACTCTCCTGCCTTTGCGGCCGCTGGGCGGCCTAATGATGTCGTGTGGAATCGGCGTCACGTCCTCGATCCGGCCGATTACTAAGCCCGACCTCGCCAGGGCTCTTATCGCCGCGGAGGCGCCGGGGCCTGGGACCTTCATCCCGTATCCCCCTGGCCCCCTCACTTTTATATGGACGGCGTTTATCCCCCTGGCGAGTGCTAGCTGCGCGGCTTTGTATGCCGCCTGCATGGCGGCCCATGGAGAGGGCTTGTCTTTGTCGGCTCTCACAACCATCCCGCCGCTTACGCGAGCCACGGTCTCTGCCCCCGTCAAGTCGGTTATTGTGATAATGGTGTTGTTTGAAGATGAGTATATCCACGCGATCCCCCACCTCAGCTTCTGCGGCTGTTGTTGTTGCTGTGGCTGTTCTTGCGTCGACATCGCTTCATAGGCAAATGGGGGCTATTTATGTTTTCCTCCGGCGCCGCCGCCTAGCGCTACTCTTTGTCTTGCATGGGGGCTCTCCTCCGCTTGCCGGCGTATTTGGGCAGGGCCCCGGCCTCCTCCAGCGCCGCCACAATGGCGATGGCTATTGACGGTATTACGAAATCTGTGGCTATGGTAACCTCTGGGACTAGGTCCACGACGAGGGAGGCGAATCGGAACACCCCAGGGGGCACCCCCTCCCTCGCCCCTATGAGTATGTTTACCCTCTTGCTTCTAAACAGCTCTGCGAGCCTCTCCTTTACATGTGTTATGTAGTCGCCCTTGGGGTCCGTCACGACTATGGGCTCGCCGGACCTGTCCCTTACGTATTGATACAGCTCGTAGACGTAGACTGGCACCCTCCACACGGATCTGCCGTAGCTTTTGATCTGTATCTGGTACCTGCTCTCAATCCCCTCCTCCACGGCGTCTAGGAAGACCCTCAGTGTCTTCGCCGGCACGGGCTTGTGGAGGAGCACTGTCAGCTCCCCCACCTCAAACGTCTGCGCCGCACGTCCGATTCTCTCGCCCATTTTCCTCACCGCCTCCTCGTCTCCCTCGTATACAAACTGGCCGAGGGCCACCTTCCTGAGGTTTTGTAGCGACAGCGGCTTATCGCGGCGCATTTTCCTGTACTCCCCAGTCGCAGGGGTGCAGATGGCGGCTGTGTCTTGGAATATCTCCACGTATATGGGCTTCGTGGGTTCTTCGAGATCTACCTCGGCCCCCGTGGCTTCTTTAACCGCTGCCCCCACTCTCACGTTGATGTCTATAGAGGTGAAGCTGTGGGTCCCTCTTCTGGTTGTCCTAATGGCGAAGGTGTCGCCAGGCGAGATGTAGCGCCTGGCCACCTCCACAGCCGCCCGTTCGATATCCCCCGGCTCGGCCCTCACAGCCTCCTCTACGACGAGCACTCTGTCTGCCTCTGGTATTTTCTGGGCTATCAACTCCGCCGCCCTCCACCTCTCGGCCCCCAGCCCGCCTACGAACACCACCCCTAGGTAGCCCATGGGGGCCGGCGTGACTTCGGCCGCCGGCAGGAGCTCCTTTATGTGAGACGCCGCTATCCTCTCGAACTCCCTCCTCGTCTTTACAATTATGTCCACGCCCCCCGGGCTGGTTGCGGCGAGAGGCATAACGTAATGATTTAAATACAGGCCCATAAATATATATGGCGGCGTGGAAGCTGGAGGAGAATATTCAACGTGACATGGAGAAGGCTCAGGAAAGTATAGAGCTCTACGGGGGCCACGTATTGAAGGCACCTAACAAGTACGAAATCAGGACGGGGGTCGTCGTGGCGGCTAGATTCGCCGACAAGCTTAGGCGGACGGCCTTTGCGGTGTTCGGCGGCATTGTGCCGAGGGAGGAGATTGTAAGAGCCACCTCTGAGCTCAACAAGAAGATATACGAGGCGCTGATCTCAATGGGCGTTGGTAAGCTCGACATCGTGAGGATAACTGTGGAGGCGGCGGTGGAGGGCGGGAGGCTGATATTCGGCGAGCCGAAGATCGAGTGGTTTGTACCCCACAGCGAGATGCAGAAGAGGCTGGAGGAGTGCGAGAAGAGGTTTGCCGAAATTAGGAAAAGAATAGAGAGTTTGCTGAAGGAGATACCCTAGTCGACCTTTATCTCAAACCCCCTTTTTCTCTTCTCGGTTTTCTCGAGCTCTACGGAGAGGACTCCGTTTTTATACGTGGCCTTGGCCTTGTTGGGGTCGACAGCCGCCGGCAGTCTAATCTCTTTGTGGTACTTCCGGTCTTTGCTCCTGGCGTCTATTGTGAGGGTCCTCCCGTCCTCGCTTATGTACAGCTTTATGTCATCCTTCTCGACGCCTGGCATATCCACCACGACTTTAATCTTGTCGTCCTCCTCCACGACGTCCGTCAGCGGGTCTATCTCGTCGACTACTTCAATTTTCTCTACGTCGGACCTCCTTCTGACGTTGCCGAACTCCCGCACCACGGGTCTGCCGTCCGGCCCCATGGTGATTTCAAATCCGTAGTAGTAGTACCTAGGCCTCCCGCCGCCCGGCGGCGGCTGGGCTGAGAACCTCCTGAAGTCCTCCTCTATCTGTCTCTCAATCTCCTCGAAGAATCTCTGCCACCTCTTCATAAATCTCTCAAATTCGTCAAATATAGACATGTACTGAATCTCTACTCCACTATTTAAGTTTTATAAGCCAGCTATGACGCGCCGCAGAGTCTTGGACATCTCTTCGTAGCGGCGGATATCTGCCGGCGTGAGCGATGGGGGTATTCTCTTCAACGCCTCTTCAAAATGCTTCATAGACACCGGCTTTGCTCTCAGCGCCTTTTCCTTTATGGTCTCCCTCAGTGCCAGCATAGCCGCCTCTCTCACCAAGGCGGCGATGTCGGCGCCTGTGTAGCCCTCAGTCCTCTTGGCAAGCTCCTCTAGATTGACGTCATCAGCCAGCTTTACTTTTTTCGTGTGCACCTTAAATATCTCCACCCTAGCCTTTGCGTCGGGAGGCGGGACGTAGATAACGCGGTCGAAGCGCCCGGGCCTCAGGAGGGCTGGGTCTAGGATGTCCGGCCTGTTGGTGGCCGCCATCACCACCACGTTCTTCAGCGTGCCGATGCCGTCCATCTCGGCGAGTAGCTGGTTAACCATTCTATCAGTCACGCCGGAGTCCCCAAGCCTAGAGCCCCGGGCCGGCGCTATGGAGTCGATCTCGTCGAAAAACACTACGCAGGGAGCGGCCATACGCGCCTTCTTGAACACCTCTCTAATCGCCTTCTCGCTCTCGCCAACCCACTTAGACAACAGCTCAGGCCCCCTAACTGCTATGAAGTTGGCGCCAGACTCCGTGGCCACGGCTTTGGCGAACAAGGTCTTGCCCACCCCCGGCGGCCCGAAGAGGAGGATGCCCTTGGGAGGCTCCACGCCCAGCTCGTCGAAGTAGTGCTTGTACTTCATAGGCCACTCCACTATCTCCCTCAGCTCCTGTTTTATCGCATCATAGCCGCCGATGTCATCCCAGTGCACCTCCGGCACCTCGATAATCACCTCACGGAGCACAGTCGGGTGGACAAACTTCATGGCATCCATGAAGTCGGACATGCCCACCTTCAACTTGCTGAGAACCTCGGGAGGTATAGTGTCCTGCTCTATATTTATCATGCCCTTATTCATGGCCTTGCGTAGAGACGCCATAGCCGCCTCCTTGGCCAAGGCGGCTATGTCGGCGCCGGTGTAGCCATGCGTCATCTCGGCGATTTTATCCAGATCCACCTCGTCTCCTGGGTTGCACACCTTAGCCTCAACATCTGCTTTTGTACAAAGCGGCATATTTCTAGTGTGAACGGCGAGTATCTCACGCCTAGCCCTCTTGTCGGGCATAGGTATGTGAATCTCTCTGTCGAATCTTCCTGGTCTTCTTAGGGCTGGGTCTACTGCGTCTGGTCTGTTGGTGGCGCCTATTACCACCACCTGTCCTCTCTCTTGTAGTCCGTCCATTAGTGTTAGGAGTTGGGCTACTACTCTCTTCTCCACCTCCCCCGTCACCTCCTCCCGCTTTGGGGCTATGGCGTCTATCTCGTCGATGAAGATTATCGCCGGGGCGTTTTTCTTAGCCTCTTCAAATATCTCCCTCAGCCTAGCCTCAGACTCGCCGTAGTATTTAGACATAATCTCCGGCCCGTTAATCGCCACGAAGTAGGCGTTGGCCTCGTTAGCCACAGCCTTAGCCAAGAGAGTCTTCCCAGTACCCGGAGGGCCGATCAGAAGGATGCCCTTAGGCGGCTCAATACCCAAATGTTTAAACAACTCGGGATGTCTAAGAGGAAGCTCCACAAGCTCACGAATCTTCTGCTTAGCATCCTCCAAATCACCAATATCCTCCCAGGTGACTCTGGGGATGGTGAGCTCGGCCTCCTTCACCGGCTCCTCGCGCACAGTCACCTCTGTGTCTATGGAGACGTACGCCGCGGGCCCCGGCTGCACCTGGACTACTACGAATCTAATGGCGCCTCCGTAGAAGGGTACGTCTATGGCTTGTCCTCTGGCTACGGGCTTGCCTAGTAGTATCTGTTTTTTGAGATATTCGGGGTCTACCCGGACCGGCTCTGTGGGGGCTAGCACCACTCTCTGGGCGGCTTTAAGCACAGCCTTCCTCACCTTGACTGTGTCGCCTATCCCCACCCCCGCGTTTTGTCTAATAATACCGTCCATTCTAATAACTTCCTTGTCCTCGTCTTCGGGGTAGGCTGGCCACACCTGGGCGTAGGCAGACTTCCTCCCAATAATCTCCACGTAATCCCCAGGCTCAATCCCCAACTTCTTCATCACCCTAACAGGAACCCTCACAATAGAGCGGCCAACGTCCCGCGACCTAGCCTCGGCGACTTTTAGAATAACATCGCTCGACATGTTCTGATAGAGAGGTCGGAATATAAAAATTTGTAATCAGCCTACTTAACCCGGCTTTCTGCCTTTTCGACTTCTTTCACCTTCTCGGGCATGGCGTAGGTGACGTAGACCCTCGCCAGCTCCTTCACAACATCCATTTTGTTAAGCACGCCGACGAGTCTCCCATCTTCGCCCACAACCGGAACTACGTCTTGTTCAAGTAGTTTATCCACCACCTCCCTAGCGTCGACGTCCGCACCGACTACATAGTTGACCGGCCTCATGACGTCAAACGCAGTTAACGTACCTACCTTAGAATACCTAAGCCTACTAAGCCCCGTCTTCACCTTTCTTAAAACTCCCGACTTTGTGAAGAAGACGAGTTTCTCTCCTCTGAAGCTCTCCTCTATAGGCCTCAGCGTGAGATCATCTACCGTGACGACGCCTTTTATCTCGCCGCCTTCCTTCACCACCACCCCGTCGAGCTCGTAAGCGTTTATCCTCTTCACCACAGAGGAGAGGCTACTAAACAGCTCCACCGAAGCTATATCAGCGGGCGTCATCAGCTCACCCACCTTTACGCTCCTCCCCCTCTCTTTAAAGGCCTTTAACAACTCGTCCTTCGTGACAACCCCCACCGGCGCGTTAGTCGCATCGGTTATAACTACGTAGTCGGTGCCGGCGGCCAACATTTTGTAGGCTATCTCCTCCACCGTGGCGTCGGGACCCGCCGTCGGGTACTCTGTCTTCATCACGTCGCCAGCTGTGCCCTCCTCGACCACGATCTTAGCCCGCTCCCCCGGCATAACCTGCTCCTTCAACATCAACACCTTGCCCTTCTGCCTCCTCCAGTACCCCATGGATTTCTCCGCTATGTACGCTACGAAGTCCCTCCTCGTGACGAACCCAACCACCCTGCCGTCGTCGTCCACCACAGCTAGAATACCGGTCCCCGTGCGTAGAAACATCTTACGTATGCTGGAGAGGGTGTCTCTCAGGTTGATCGACGGGACGTCTGTGAGCATGACGTCCCGCGCCCTGAGGCCGGTCACGTGTTTAGAAGGCCTTAGCCTAATCACCTCCTCCACAGGCGGCTTCGCCACAGCCACCTCCACCGCCTTCCTCACCCCCAAATCCTCCCGCCCCTCCTTAGGTCCGTATAGGTATGCGTGGATGACGTCCCACACAGACACCGAGCCTATCGCCCTGCCCTCTCTATCCACCACAGGCACGAAGTAGAGCCCAGTGGTGGCCATGTACCTAGCCACCTCCTCCACAGGGGTGTCGGGAGTCGCCACCGCGACGCCTCTAAACATCAGCCTCCACACCCTGGCGACGCCTACATGTCTGCTCTCGCCCCTCGCAACCCTGGTGCCGAAGAGGGGGCGCGGCTCCCCAGCCCCCTTGAACCACCTACGCGACTTTATTAAATCCCACACTGTGAGAACCCCGGCGACGCCCCCCTCTCTGTTAAGGACGACGTAGCCGTCCACCTCGCCGCCCACCAGCTTCTTAAATACCCTAGATAACCTCTCAATGGCTTTGACAAAGCCCACCCGGGACTTCTCCTCCCTCGCCGGGGTGTACACGGCGGCCACGGACTTGGCCTTAGGCTCCCTCAGCAACAGCGCTGAGAGTAGGCCTCTGAGCGTGACCACCCCCACGTACCTCCCCTCTTCATCCACCACCACGGCTCCCCACTTCGCCTCGCTTGTCAAAATCTCCAATACGTTGTCTATTCTCCAGCTCTCCTTGACAAAGATAGGTGGGTTTACAAACTCGCCTATTTTCGCATCCAGCTTCCTACTCTTAATCAACAGACCTGTGTGGGGGTAGACGACGCCAGCCACCTCTTCAGAGAATACGGACTTAAACACGGGGACTACGTCCACGGGGAACTTCCTGAGATGCGACACCAGAGTTTCAAGCGTGGTGTTTACGGTCACTCTAAATGGGGGGTGCTCCAGCACATCTCTAACAAACTGAGGCGACGGCTTCTCCACCAGTTTTTCCAACTCCTCCTTCCTCAGCACATATATAAGTATGTAGCGATTTATAAAAATTATATCTCGCCACCATAGAGGCGGCCCTCTATGTACAGTATGAACCTCCCAGCCCCCACCTCCACCTCCCCCTCCGGTAGCTTCACCGAGGCAGGGCCCGCCACCAGAAACCTATTCACGGGCCTGCTTGACGTCAGTAGTGTAACGACGCCCAGCCCCTCCGCGAGCCTCGCCACCTCCTCGCTGTCGGTCAACACAGGCACCTTCTTAACATATGCATACAGCAACGACTCAAACACCCCCGCCCTGCCGTCTAAACTGCTCTTCACAACGCCCGACGGCTCCTCTCCGCCATCCCAGAGCTCCGCCAGCGGCTTGAGCCACGGATAACGCTGGGACCACATAACCACATCGTCTATAGACCCCCGCCTCAGTAACTCTTTCAAAAACTCCCGCTCCTCGCCGCCCAGTCTAAACACGGAACAGTACAGCTCGGCCGCAACTTCGGGGTCAACTTTTGACACAGAGATTAGGCGGGTCCTCCTGGCCTCTACGCCGCTGGCGAGCACTACCACGGCCTCGAAGTATCTAGCCGCGATTTTTAAAACGGCGTCAAGAGGGGCCGCCACATGCACAACGTTCTTAAAATCCTCCCGAGACGGCTCGGGGAGGTAGGAGTCGACGGGGCCCACCCCGCTCTTAAAGGCGGACTCCGCCACGGCGAAGCACGCCAGGGGGAGACACCTGGCGTATCTCCCGCCTATCCTAAGCCACACGTCGGCTAAATCTGATCCGCCCCTGGCGTATCCACAGACGGCGCCGAGCCGGGGGGAGTAGGCCAAATCCCCCGTCGGCGCTGCCGCCGCCTTGACGCATATGTACCCACAAGCCTCGGCTCTATAGGCGTAGTAAGCCGCGGCCGCGGCCGCAACGACTACCAGAGGCTTCAGGGGGGCCTCCGCCGAGAGACCCACCGTCAAAACAGCTACGAATCTTGCGAGGCGCGGCGTCAGCGGCGCCGCGTAGAGGGCCAGGCCCCCCAGCGCCAGAAGCACCGCCTTCGCGGCCCCCGTGTAGGGCGAGGCGACGGCGGCCGCCAGACCCAGAGCCGAGATCGCCGGCGTATACACCTCGCAACCCAGCAACCTCCTCCACAGCGCCACGTACACCGCCAGGTGCCTCCTCGCCAGCCAGACGAAGAGGACCGCCAAGCCGAGCGCCGGACTTACCAGAAGCAGGAGGAGGAGCGCCGCCGCCGCGGCGATGCGTATTAATAAGGCACCTGTTACATACACGTGGTCACACAGACGAGGGTACAAATAGGTATCGTGGGGAAGCCCAACGCCGGCAAGTCGACGTTCTTCGCCGCGGCGACTATGAAAGACGTGAAGATCTCCCCCACCCCCTTCACCACCATCGACCCCAACGTGGGCGTCGGCTACGTGAGGATAGACGACTGCCCCTGTAGAAACGTGAAGTGCAACCCCCGTAGCTACACGGTGGCGGAGGGCGTGTGCTACGCGCCTGTGGAGCTTATAGACGTCGCCGGGCTCGTCCCCGGCGCCTGGCAGGGCAGGGGCCTCGGCAACCAGTTTCTAGACCACCTACGGAGGGCCCCGGCGCTTATACACGTGGTAGACGCCTCGGGATCCACCGACGAGGAGGGCCGCCTGGTGAAGCCCGGCACGCACGACCCGGTTAGAGACGTGGAGTTTTTGGAAAGGGAGGTGGATATGTGGATGGCGTCGATAGTGAGGAGGGACTGGGACAAGGTGGTTAGGCTCGTGGAGTTCAGCAAGCGGAATATCGCGGAGGTCCTGCTGGAGAAGCTGGCGGGCCTGGGCATGAGCCGGGGAGGCGTAGAGAAGGCGCTTGAGGAGTCCGGGCTGGCTAAGAAGCCCCCCAGCAGGTGGGAGGATGCCGATTTCTACAAATTTGCCCACCTAGCCAGATCTTTCAGCAAGCCCATAGTCATAGCGGCTAACAAGGTAGACCTACCCGAGGGGGAGGAGGGATACAAGAAGCTGAGAGAGGCGTACCCCAACAGAGTGATAATCCCCACGTCGGCGGAGGCGGAGCTGGCGTTGCGGAGGGCGGCTACCAAGGGATTAGTTAGGTACAAGCCCGGCGACGGGCAGTTCGAGATCACGGGACAGGTCACGCCTCAGCAAAAAGCCGTGTTGGAGAGGATCGCGGATGTCCTCAAGAAGTGGGGAGGCACCGGCGTCGTGCAGGCGGTGAACGCCGCCGTCTTCAACGCCCTTCAGTACGTCGCCGTCTACCCGGTAGAGGACGAGAAGCGGCTTAGCGATAGGGAAGGCAACGTCCTGCCCGACCTGCTACTGGTGCCCCGCACCTATACCGCCAGGGATGTGGCCTACGCGATCCACACAGAGCTAGGAGAGAGGTTCGTCGCGGCGCTCGACGCCAGAAGTGGGCGCAGACTCGCCTCAGATGAGCCAGTCACCCACGGGCTTATCGTAAAGATAGTGGCTAGGTAGCCGTCTTGTTGCGGAGGAGCGATATCCAAACGTTTCTTTTCAACGCGTCGGGGAGGTGCCCGTTTCCCCCGTGCCCGTCCGCCTCGGATCTGTTGGGCGGCGCGGGCTCCGCCGCGGCGCGCCTCTCCACACGCGCCCCCTTGAGGAGTGATATTATCTCATCTAGCTTCCTCAGCACGGCGTCGTAAGAGTCGTGCACAACAACGGCTCTGTTCGCCGACAGGGAGATCTGTAGCTGAGGCTGGGCGCTCGGGTAGACATATACAAGCGTGTTGAATGTGTAGTACTGGGGCGCGTACCGAGGCTCCGCCTCCACCTGCGCCTCGGCCAGCTCCATCGCCTTCCTAGCCCTTGACAGGGCTTTATACACCGTGTTTATCGAAATGCCGAGGCTCTCAGCTATCTCCCTCGGCCTCATACCCCTCGAGTAGAGCTCAGCCACTCTCCTCTCGGTCTCTGTGAGCCTCACCGACATAACCAGCGCCGCCTCTATTAACTACCTCTTGAAATATTCTGGTAATACGCCTTTAAGCTTCTCCACGACCTCCCTAGCCGTCTCCTCTCTTATCTCCTCCTTCCCATGCCAGAGCAACTGGCCGCCCCACCTAGGTATCACATGTATGTGGAGGTGGAACACCATCTGCCCCGCGCTACGCCCCGCGTTGGTCACCACGTTGACCCCCTGCGCCCCAAGCCCGGCCCAGGCCTTGGCAAGCCTCGTGGCTATTTCAAAACCACGCGCCGACAGTTCAGCTGGGGCGTCTATGATGTTGGTAAAGTGCCTCTTGGAAACCACGAGGAGGTGGCCGTAGGACGCCGGGTACTTGTCGAGAATTACAACAAAATCCTCGTCTTCATACACCCTCCAGGCAGGCGCCTCGCCTCTAACTATCTTACAAAATATGCAGTCCATTGACGGTCGGTAGCAAAGCATTTATATCTATGACTACCTACATAACGGGTGGGGGGCTTGGAGCGGCCCATAAGGGCCTCTGTGAACCAACCCCCTGCCGCGGGGTTGCACAGCCACTATTTCCGTAATCAGCAAGTAATTCTACTTCCGGGGTTTTCGCCCCTGGCTATCGCCTCTATGTGGTCAGGCCGCCGCCCGTCGAAGACGTAGGTGGTTATGCAGTTGCGCCGCAGTATCGAGAGGCTCCACACGTCCATAAGCTCGTAGCCGCCGGGGAGGGCGGAGGAGTGCAGTATTTTTTCAAACTCGTCGTACCTCATCTCGGGTATCCTCCTGGCGTTTGGATTCCTCCGGGGATCGTCGCTGTAAACCGCGTCGATGTTGGCGGCGTTTAGCAACACAGGCGAGCCCACGGCCTCGGCCACCAGCGCCGCCACCGTGGCCGTGGACTGCCCCGGCTGGAAGCCTCCCGCCACCACCACCTTGTGGCCGCCCCACGCCGCGAGAAACTCCTCGAGGGTAGCCGGGACGCGGGGGTACGCGTCTCTCAGCAACGAGATCAGGAGAAGGGCGTTGAGTCTGCTGGCGTAGATGCCCAGCAGGTCTTGGAAAGTGTTAGAGGCGCCGCCTCTCCTCGCCACGGCGATGTACCTCCTCGCCAGCTCCCCGCCCCCGGCCACCACCCCTATTTTGCCAGGTAGCTTATTTATAACAGAGGCGTATCTCAGCACGAGCTCCTCGTCGTCGAAAATCCGGCCGGACAGCTTAATTACCAGCGCCATGCCCCGAGAGATATGTCTTGACGCCCCTCACCACCCCCTCTACCACGTGGCCGGGAGCCTCGCCGAAATCCACCTGCGGCACCTCGCCGCTACACAGCTTCTTAAACTTGTCGAAATTCCTCTGCGCCACCTCTATAAGGTACCTATCCTCGTACTTATAGAGAGCCTCTATCAAAGCCCCCTCTGAACAGTCGCTGTTCAGCCAGGCGGCCCTAGACCTAGCCTTGGAAAGCTCCGCAAGCAACGTGTCCACGTCCACCTCCCTGCCGTACAGTGACGCCCTCACCTCCCTCCTCCCCAGAAACTTCTTTTGCACCTTCACCACCACCGGGCCGAACTCCCCCTCACGGCCCTCGGAGACCGCCCGCGTCACCTCGTCTGCGACCTTCGCCAGCTCCAAATCTCGCGAATGCGCCTCCCTTAACCTTTCACACTCGCAGAGCCGCCTCACGAAGTCCACAAACGCCTCGGCGATTATACCCACAACTACGTCCTGAGCCGACACAGCCCCAAGACGCCACCCAGTTATATACATTAAACCTTATAAAAAACGGCCCCCGAATGGGCGGTGACGACTCCAGGCTAGCCGAGCCGTGACGAGGGATCTAAACGCCGACTATCCCCATCGCGCCACTGCAAATCCAAGGCCCATAACAGTGCCCATCAAAACCGCCATCAAAGCAATGTACCTCATACCGAGCGTAGGCATGTAGAGATGCTTATACACAGTTAACATCAAAAACGTCCAGACGACGCCAGCCACCACCCCCATTACAACACCTAGCCACTCCACACACCTTTACCTCCATCAACTTATAATAATTCCGGCCCTCTCCCCACTTCGCATATTCTCAAGGCTTATATATAATATAACTCATTAAATACGTATGTATAAGGACAGGAGACGTTGCTACTTACTTAATCTCACACTATTAACAGCTATTATAGTAGTTGCTACAACCGCCATAGTAATTATGTACATCACGGGGCCTGAAAACCCCCTTAAGCCAGTGGTAGTAATGATACTAATAGCCGCTTTATCTCTAGTAGTTTACTGGATTCCAGTAGAGGCGGCTGTATTAAACAACGCCGTTGTGCTTAGAGGCGCCCTGAGGCGTAAGGTGGTGGAGGGCGACGTGGTAGAGACGTACACACACGACGAGGTGGTGAGATATCTCAGCTTCGTGCCCATAGGGAACAGGGCGTCCCTCCGTTGCTTCTTCTGGGGGGTAGCTGGTAGCTTCCAGAGGCGCAACGGCGAGTGGGTAGGCGTCGACGTCTTCGCCGGCCGCAACTGCGGCGACAGGTGGCTCCTAGTGAAGATAAAGGGGAGGGAGAAATACCTCCTTGTCTGTGTAGACAAGACATGAGGCTGTTCCTCGCCGCGGTCTTTGCGCTGGGCTGGCTCTTCCAGTACCTAGCCCTGTACAACCCCCTCTGGCTCGTCGCAGCCATGTGGACGCCCGCGCTGGGGGCCATCCTGGAGATGAAGAAAAAAGGCTCTCTAAGGCCGAGGCCTCTACGCTCTGAGTTAGGTAGCCTCGTAAGGATCTACCGCGCCACAGCCCCCGCGGCGGCGTGGCTACTCTTAATGTGTGGAGTTGCCTACTTCCTCATCGGCCTCCAGCCGCTCGACTTGGAAAAGGCGCTCCAGGGGCGGATCCCGCTGTGGTTGTATCTAGCCACCACGGCGTTTATGGCCCCCCTAGCGCCTGTAATAAACGCCTTTCTTGCCACCTTCGG
Source organism: Pyrobaculum ferrireducens (assembly GCF_000234805.1). Classification (NCBI taxonomy): domain Archaea; kingdom Thermoproteati; phylum Thermoproteota; class Thermoprotei; order Thermoproteales; family Thermoproteaceae; genus Pyrobaculum; species Pyrobaculum ferrireducens. The sequence continues at coordinate 1,138,295 of NC_016645.1, read as the reverse complement.
GGAGGAGCTGGGGTGGAGAGGCTACCTACTGCCGAGGCTCGCCTCTAGGTACGGATGGGGAGGGGCCTCGGTCGTCGTAGGCCTCGTCTGGGGGCTGTGGCACACCCCCGCCATTTTGCTACTAGGCCATAACTACGGCAAGACGTGGTGCCTCCCGTGCCTAGCCCTCTTCGTCCTCTTGACCATACCCATGAGCTTCATACACACCTGGGCCTACCTCAAATACGGCGTGTGGGGCGCCGCATTTCTCCACGGCGCGGTAAACGGCTGGGCTGGCATCTACGTACTGCTCTACTCCCAGACCATCGGCGATTTGCTGTGGGGCCTAGCGGGGATCTACGGCGCCGCTACTCTGTCGATAGTCGCCGCCGTCTTCTGGATAGATCTCAAGAGCTCCTTGCCCCCTTCGGGAGAATGAAGTCCTTGGGGGCCGTCTTTATGGGCTCTAGGTAGGGCCTCAGCGCCTTTGGTATCTCCACCGCGCCGTCCTCCCGCTGGAAGTTCTCCAATATAGCCGTGATGGTCCTGGTGGTGGCAAGCCCCGTGCAGTTAAGCGTGTGCACGTACTCCCGCCTCATTCCCTTCCTGGTGACTCTAATACCGAGGCGGTAGGACTGCCAGTCCGTCACGTTTGAACAGCTGGCCAGCTCTCTGTACATCCCCTGGGCGGGGTACCACACCTCTATGTCGTATTTCTTCGCGGCGGGGGATCCTAGGTCGTGGGCGCATATGTTCACCACTCTGTAGGGCAGTCCAAGACCTCTTATGAGCTCCTCTGTGTTTTTTGTAATTTCCTCGTGCCACTTCCACGAGTCCTCTGGCAGGGAGAATACGAACTGCTCCACTTTGTGGAATATGTGGACTCTAAATATGCCCTTTATGTCCCTACTCCCGGCTCCTGCCTCCTTCCTAAAGCACGGCGACCACCCGACGTAGAGCTGGGGTAGCTCCTCCTCCACGAGGTCGCGTTTGTAGAGGTAGGCAGCAATTCCGTGCTCCGCCGTCGCTATTAGGTAGAGGTCCTCCCCCTCTATCTTGTATATGGCGTCTTTGAAGGTGTCGAAATCCAGTACTCTTCTGATTAGGTCTAGCTTCAGCATGTACGGCGGGATCACCGGCCTAAACCCCTTCTGGGTTAGGTAATCCATGGCGTACATGGCCAGGGCGAAGTCGAGCCACACCAAGTCGTCGAAGAGGTAGTAGAAGCGGCTGCCAGCCACCTCACCTGCCTTCAACGTGTCGGCCATCTTCAAAACGGCCTCGGCCATGTCGGCGTGGCCCACTGGGGCTCTTTCCACCACCACGTAGTCAACGCCCTTGTCGAGCGGAGTCGACGCGTCTTTAACCAACTTCACCACACCCCAGTGCCTCACCGGCACGGAGTCTACGCCCTCGGGGCAGACCGGCACGGACTCGTGTATTAGGTTGGGGAAGCTCCACAGCAGCTCCTCCCTCTCCCGCTCGGCCTCTTCAAGCTCCTTTTCCATCTTTTCGAGCTTGGCCGCCAGCTCCCTGGCCTTCTCTACTATTTCCTTCCTCTTCTCAGGTGGGGCCTTGGCGCCTTCCCTCGACAGCTTGTTGTACTCGTGCCGGGCCTCGTCTACCTCTTTCTTCAGCCGCCTCCACTTCTCGTCTAGGTGGAGAAACTTATCCACCAGGGAGGGGTCCAACCTGCGGGCTGTTAAGACTCTCCGCACCACGTCGGGGCTCGACCTAAGTGCCTCCAGTACGCTGTAGGACATGGACCTGTGGCTACCCTATCTATTAAATTTTTCACCTACCGACTAGAGATCTGAGAAGTATCAAAACCCTGGAGAGCTCCTCGCCGCCTAAGACGCGGAAGACCAGAAGGGGCACCGCGTAGTTGGGGTGCCAGAACTCCACATAGGTGACGTCTGTGAAAGCCACCACGTGTATAAAATACTCCCTATCCCCCGCCGCGAGTCTATAGATGTAGCGCCGCCCCCTCTCGAAGCGCAGTACGTCTACCAGTTCGTACGGCTCCCTCTCGAATTCTCTAATCAGCAGAACAGCCTCCACGGATGTACGCACGCACTGCTTTATATCTTAAACTCAGATAGTCTCCACCCCGTCCTCGCCGTCGCCCTCCTCAACTATGCTTAGATACACGGCGCGGGCCAGCCTTCTCCCCTCTGGCACCACGCTACCGAGATACACCAACGCGGCGAGTCCCAGCAGGGCCAGGGAGAGGGCCAGCGTGCTGTCGAACCTCAGCTGGCTCAGCACAAAGGGGGTGAGCACGGCCCTCAGGTGGCCTAGCTTGACCATGGCGGCCACCAGCGAGGAGAGCAACGCCAGCGAGAGGCCCACGGTTATTATCCACCTCCCGTCGCTTCTATTCCTCAAGGCGTTTGAAACATTTACAACTATGTAGGGGACCGTCGAGGTGAAGGTCATGACGTAGACCCCCACGAGGAGCGGGTAGACGTCCAGCAACCCGCCCCACCAGACGTTGAACAGTGTATACAACACACTAAAAATAACGAAGACAAGGCCTACTCTGACAGAGCGTGTAATTATATCAAGCATATATGTCTAATGGCGGCGGCTTATAACACCAATATACAAACCCGGGAAAGGCGGCCTACGTTGACGCCGCTATCCACAGTCGCCCGTCTTGCAGTAGGGGTCCTTCCCCTCCTCCAGCGCCTTGAGCTTAACCGCCTCGGCGGCCTCCTCTATGGAGGCCTCCAGGGCGACGGGCCTCAGCACCACCTTGGTCTCGGCGAGCTTCTTTTTTATCTCCTGCTTCAAGCCGGTGTATATCACCTGGACGGACTTCGACTTGTCTCTGTACACGGTTATGCCCTTGACGCCGAGGGCCCACGCCAGGGCGAAGGCCCAGTAGACGTCCTCCTTGGGGGCGTTGGCAGGCATGTTTATAGTCTTGGAGATGCCTTGGTCGACCCACTGCTGGGCGCTGGCTTGCATAAGGACGTGCCACAGCCACCCGATCTCCATAGCCGTGGCGAGTAGGTGCTTAGCCTCCTCGGGCACGGGGGCGTCCCTCAGCATGCCGGTCTCCTCGACGGCCTTCCTCACCTGGGGCGTCCATAGGCCCCTGGCCCTCAGCCACTCGATGCCGGGCTCGTAGTACTCCACCAGGGTGCCCACCGTGACGTTTCTGAGGAACGCCAGGGCGAAGACGGGCTCCACGCCGCTTGTGGTTCCCGCCAGTATGCTCGTCCTGCCTGTGGGGGCTATGGAGAGCACCACCGAGTTCCTCACGCCGCCCCTCACCCTCTCCCTCAGCCTCTCTAGGTAGGGGGCCAGCCACCGCCTCGTCCTCATGGTTATGTCGCGGAGGCGGTCCCCGGCCTCCCTAAGCTCGGGCGGGTAGACGTGCTTCACCCGCTCCCACCGAGACCAGACGAAGTCTTGGAACTTGAGCACCGGTATCTCCCCCCTGGCGTACGCCGACTTTTCGAAGTATTTGAAGGGCCCCCTCTCCCTGGCCAGCTCCGCGGACTCGTCCAGAGCGTTTACATATATCCAGCCCATGATCCTGTTTATCAGCTCCACCGCCTCCCAGGAGGCGTAGGGTATCCCCAGCTTTATGAGGACCTCGGCGAATCCCATGATGCCCAGCCCGTTCTTCCTAGTGGCGGCGTTCATCTCGTCAATCACCTTTATGCCAGTTCTGCTCCTCTCTATGGCGTCTTCCAGAAACTTGGTGCCCACCCTAGCCGCCTGCGCCAGCCCCTCCCAGTCGATACAGCCCAGCTTCTCTTCAAAAGTCCCCCCGCCGCAACCATCTTTTACAAACTTTACAAGATTTATGTGGGTAAGATTACATACTTCAAATGGATTTTGAACAGTCTCGGCGCAAGGGTTAACGGATCTCCAGATGTATGTAAAGCGGTAGCTTGATACTTCTATCTCCTCGCCGAGTAGCGGGTTGGAGGCGTTGAGATTTGACTTGAATATGAGCCCGGGGTCGCCGGAGTCCCACGCGCCTTCTGCTATCTCGCGGAAAAGCTGCCTCGCGTCCACCTCGCCCCATGTGGCTTCTCTGGGCGCCTCCGCCTCTCTGTGTATGTCTACATACTCCACCGCCTTCCTCCCCGTCTTGTCTTGGTAGACCCGTGGGTTTATCAGCGGGTACCTCGTATCTTTGTCGATGCCCAGCGCCTTCTCCATGAAGCTGTCGTCTACGAAGACCGATATGTTGAAGTTCTGGAGGTGGGCGTCTTTCAACTCCCCTGTCTTGGCCTTGATGAATTTGCGGACGTCTGGGTGCCAGACGTGGAGGGTGCCCATCTGCGCTCCGCGGCGCTTGCCCCCCTGCTTGATCACGTCGACGTTTGCGTCGAAGAGCTTCATGAAGCTGATGGGGCCCGACGCGACGCCTACGCTACCCCTGACCACGTCTCCCTCTGGGCGGAGTAGGGAGAAGTCGTAGCCGACGCCGCCGCCCAGTTGCTGTATTATGCCGGAGTAGGCCAGGGCGTCGTATATGCAGTACCTCCCGGGGTGGGTGAGGGAGGAGAGGCAGTCCTCCACCTCCAGGGTGAAGCAGGAGGCGAACATCTCCTTGTGGGTCCAGGCGTTGAACCAGAAGGGCGAGGCGGGCACCAGCCTCTGGGAGGTTATGTAGTCGTAGTAGAGCCTCGCCCGCCCCAGCTCCCTGGCCACCGCGGTGGCGACGCGCCACGCCGCCATTGAGGGGGTCTCCGCAATTTTAAACGACCCGTCGCGGAGGGCGTAGTTGCCGTTGGTGAAGAGCCTCACCGCGTTGTAGCTGAGGGCCTTGTCGAAGTCGGGCCTGGGCTCGAAGGCGGAGAGGAGCTCAAGGGACTCCCGCTTCAAGATGCCTGCCTCTACAAGCCCTCTGAACCTCGCCACGGCCCTCTCGCCGTAGCCTGACTTGGTCTTTAGGTAGTCCCTGCCCAGCGCCTCCTTGTACACCCTCCCCATGAGGTGGGACTTGGCCACCAGCGCGAGCTCCGGCTTGTCAATCGCCTTCTTCAGCAACTCCAGCTGAACCATGTCGGCAAGCTCCCACGAGCCTACGTCGCGGCTCACCGCTATGCTGACTTCGCCGTTTACCTCCACCCCCACGTCGGAGGCGGCTCTCTGCACCGAGAGCTTGAGCTTGTCGAGGGATAAAGGCTCCAACCTGCCGTCGAGCTTAGCGACTAAAGGCATGGTATATTCCTCATTTTTTCTATTTATTCGCGGCAGTTAGAAAATGTAGCGAGGGGAGCTGGCTGAAATTTATTATGCCTGTATTAAGGAGGTGAATTCTGCGTCGCTTTGGATTATCTGCTGCTCCTCGGCGACTCTGTCCATGTATCTACGCCCCGCCTCTCTCAGCACTGCGTATACTGAGTCAACTACTTCTTCACGTGTCTTGGGGACTGGGTGGGGGAGGCCGAGTCTGCCTACTGTGGCTTTTGCCAGTAGCCACATCTTGATGTGGCTCTTCTCGACCTCCTCCACGTCGATGCCTAACCAGTACATCTCCCTCACGAGGCCGAAGGTGAGTAGCTTCACGAGGTGTTCCCAGTGCTCTGTAAGTATCTCCTCTTCTCTCTCCCTAATCCTCTGGATTATCTGCGGCGTCTTGTGCTCCTGTCTGTGGAATCTGGCCCGCGAAATCACGGCGGCGAGTTCCGGATCTAGAATCGGCTTTAGTGATTTGTACAGCATGACGGCGGAGAGCAGGGCTTGGCTGGCCATTACGCCCCTCACGGCGTTTTCCACCGCCTCGTCTACGTCCAGCTCCTTCTCGGTCTTGCCGTTTAGGAGGGCTTGGACGTCGCCTGGCTCCACGGGGTCGAGCAACAAGAGCCTCTCATTTACAAAGACGGCGGGTACGCTTAGCACGTACTGCCTTAGATAGGGGAAGTAGGGCAGTGTCGCCATTTCGAACTTCAGCCCTGGCGTGCCCTTAAGCGCCTTGTAGAGGGTGTATGACGACTTGCATGTGTGGTGCAACACTATGCGGATCATGGAGGGGGGATTTGCCCTGGTTTAAATCAGTAATCGTTCCCCACGTCACCTCTCGGCTAAGACCAATCTCGTCACCGGCTTAAGTTTTTTAATGGGTATATGTTCTTGTCGCTGTGATATTTAGGAGGCAGAAGCCGAGGCTCACCCCGGTTACGAAGACGGAGGTGGTTAGGAAGCTCCTAGACCTCGCCGTGGTTAAGGCTGGGAACGGCGACAAGGCTGTGTTGGTCTTTTTCGACTTGAGGTGTCCCTTCTGCGCGAGGCTTTACAAAGAGACTGAGGAGATTCTCCTCGACATGGCTAGGAGGGGTTTGATAACCTTCGCCATGTGCGACTACGTGGTGCACAGAGATGCGGAGCCTCTGCATAGGAAGCTGAGGTGCCTCCGCGAGGAGGAGAGGCTTAAGCTCATCAGCGACGTGTACAACGGGAAGAGGGTGGAGGCTGGGGAGTGCCCCGAGGGCAACTTAAGGGAGTGCGAAAGGCTGGCGGAAGAGGTGGGGGTCTACGGGACGCCCTCCCTCTTGTTTTACGACTTCTCCAAGGGGAGAGGCTATATACACTTCGGCTACATGTCCCCCAGCGACGTGCTCGACGCCATTTCCTCTCTATGATTCTGGGGGAGGTCGCGGGGAGCTACGTCCTGCGTGATTTCTACACCTACCTCCTCTTCGACGTGTCCAATCCACTTGGCGATGTGACTATCATCCCGCCGCCTCCCGGCTCCTCGTACCAATTCGCCGTGTTCGGCGCGGTGGTGGCTAAGATGGGGTACAGGGCCAGGGTGTTGAACCTCCCCACCTGCCGGCGCGCCACGATATCAAGAGTTTTGTCCAACGCGGTTGGGGAGGTGATATATGTCGGCTACGCCCACAGGCTCGCCTACGTGGGGCCCGGGGCTGTGGTGAATCCAGAGGAGCCCGCCATCGAGAACATACGGCGCGTGGCCAGGGGGAATGCCCAGTTCCGGGTTATGTGGGAGGGGTGTCTAGGCGTCGACGTCCAGCCGAGGGAGGTGGTGGTGCTTGGCCGCCTACCCGAGGCTTTGGGGAGGCTGGAGGTCTGGCTTGCAGAGAGGTTTGGCAGAAGGTAGCTCGTAGACGCCGCCTGTTATCCTCCTCACGCCGTATATCTTCCAGCTCCCTGGGTTAATTATCTTATTCTCCGGGTCTACATAAGGCACGTGGCTGTGGCCGTAGGCTAGCCACACGTCGCCGCCGAGGCCGAGCCTCTTCTTCAGAGCCCTCCCCACGTAGCCTCTCTTGGCGAGATCTAGGAAGTAGGCAACGACGCCGCTTCTCACTACCTTGTCGCCGTGGCTGAGGACGGCCTTGGCGGCGCCCTCTATATAGACCTCTCCGTTGTGCGCCGTCACCTCGACGCCGTCTATATCGGCCACGAGGGGGCTTGGCAGTATGGGGTCGTGGGAGGAGGAGCTCAGAGCTATATAGAGGGATCTCGGTCTGAGGCCTAGGATGTCCATGGCCTTGCGTATCAGCCTAATGGCCTCGTCTCGGCTCACTCTTCTATGCTGGTCGTCGAAGAGGTCCCCGGTTATGGCGACTTCATCTGGGTTTATAGATTTTAGGCACCTTCTGAGGTCCTGTATCTTGGAGCGCCGCGATCCTATGTGTACGTCGCCGAATACAATCACGCCTGACGAAGGCAACGGCTTTAAAAATAAAACCTATTTAGTAATATATATAACTGCATCACTTCTATACTCCATGCGTAGAGTGGCCATCATAGGGGCCGCCGGGAGGGACTTCCACGTCTACAACACAGTCTACCGAGGCTCGCGGGATTACAGAGTGGTGGCTTTTTTAATGACCCAGATACCCATCCCAAACAGGAGGTACCCCCCGTCCCTCTCTGGGGTGCCCGAGGGCATTCCCATATACACGTGGAGTTCGTACGAGGAGCTGACGCGCTACCTCAGAGAGCTCAGGGTGGACGAAGCCGTGCTGGCCTACAGCGACCTCCTGTACGGAGAGGTGGGGCACATAATCTCGGCCGTTCTCGCCAGCGGGGCCACGTTTAAAATACACGGGCCGGGCGACACCTATCTCGACTCTATAAAACCGGTGTTCGCAGTCACCGCGACTAGGACTGGCGCCGGGAAGTCCACCGTGTCTAGGGAGGTTGTGAGGGAGCTCGCGGCACGCGGCCTCAAGGCGGCTGTGGTTAGACACCCCATGCCGTATAGAGACTTGGAGGAGGGGGTCGTGGAGGTCTTCACCAAGCCCGAGGATTTAGACAAGCTGACTTTTGAGGAGAGGGAGGAGTACGAGCAGTATGTGGAGATGGGCGTCCCCGTGCTGGCGGGGGTTGACTACGGCCAGGTGTTGAGGGAGGCCGAGCGCCGCGGCGACGTGGTGTTGTGGGACGGCGGCAACAACGACTTTCCCTTCTTCAGACCCAGCTTCATGGTTGTTGTTACAGACGCCCGCCGGCCTGGACACGAGGTGGGGTCCTTCCCGGGGGAGGTCAACCTACGTATCGCAGACGCGGTGATAATAACCAAGGTCAGCGACGCCGGGAGGGAAAACGTCGAGAGGGTGGTGGCCAACGTGAGGAGGGCGAATCCTAGGGCGTCGATTACAAAGGCCGATTTAGAGGTCTCGGTGGATAGAGACATATCGGGCAAGAGGGTTCTAGTCGTGGAGGACGCCCCCACGGTGACGCACGGCGGGTTGCCATACGCCGCTGGCTACATCGCCGCGGTTAAGTACGGCGCCGAGGTGGTGGACCCCCGGCCGTATGCCGTCGGCGTGGTTAAGAAGATATATGAGAGCTACAGCACGGGGCCTGTGTTGCCCAGCCTGGGCTACACCCCGGAGCAGAGGAGGGATCTCGAGGAGACTATCAGGAGGGTGCCGGCGGATGTTGTGCTACTGGCCACGCCCGCCAGAGTGGAGAGAGTTGTGAAGATCGACAAGCCCACCGCCAGGGTTTACTGGAGTTTAAAGGTGGTGGAGGGGCCCACGGTCAAGGAGTTGGTGGATGTGTTTCTCGAAAGGGCTTCTCTACGCTAGCCGTATTTCGCCCACCGGGGCGCCTCCAAGGAGGGAGAAGAGGTTCCTGAGGTAGCGGGCTGTCTCGACTAGCCTCTCTTCCCCGACCCCGGCGACCCCCGCGACGACCACTAGTATATCTCTAGTGGACTCCTCAATTTTCGTCTCTACGCTGTCTCTATAGGGGTAGATGTGGAGGATCTGGCTGTCTGAGGCGAGGACTATCTGGTTGTCTAGCTCTATTGGAGAGCCGCCGATTGGGCGGAAGACCTCCCCCTTCCGTGAGAATCTTATTCTCAAAACCCCGCCCCTTATCTTAGCTATGTCGTAGAGGCCGATGGGGACCATGTATTTTATCGACGCCGCGTTTCCCGCGTCAACCGCTGGGTTTATCCTCGGTAGCGGCTCGCCCCGTAGCACCCTCCTAAGGAGGGCCTCCTGGGCCGGCCGTTGCTTAGTGGGGTCTATTCCGAGGACTCTCCAGTAGAAGTCGCGGTACGCCCTAATTATTAGGTGATCTTTCAACGTGTCGAGGGACAGCGTGCGCCTAACCTCCTCGACCACCCGCCTGACCTCCTCCTCTAGCTGGGGGACGTATCTCGTGTTGTCAACGCCCGCGACAACATCGTAGGCCACATAGACGCCGAGGTTTCTAACCTCGTTCACAATTTCCATATCCTAGAGCCAGCTCTGTATCTCGGCGAGGGCTTTCTTCACTTTTTCAAGCTTCTCTCTCAGCTCCGCCACCTCCCTTCTGCACTGCTCGGCGAGCTCAGGCGGTAGCTCCACTCTAAAGCCTTCTTTCAACAGCTTTTCATACACCTTCGCCACCAGCTGACCTGCCTTCGTCTCACCTTTGAGATGGCGCCTTACTGTGGCCTCGGAGACTCCCAGCTCCTCAGCTATCCTAGAGGGGGGCATCCCCGCCCTCTCCCTGGCGAGGGCGGCCGCCGCCACGTAGAGGGAGTCGACCCACGTAACTCTCTGCGCGGGATCCTTGACGGCCTCCACAGTTTCTCTGTCGTAGAGCGACATTACCAACAGGGCGGACTCCAGTCTTCTAATATCCTCGCGGCTGGCCGGCTTTAGGGGGATCTCGGCCATAGGCGGTTCTACTCCTCCTCTACTTCAATTTTTCTGGGGGCTGGCTGCCTCTCGGCCTCCTCGACGGCTTTCTTCATCGCCTCCACCTCTTCCTTGGGGAGAGGTTCGAATCTCACGGCGCTTCCAGCGAATTTGATGTATCTGTCCCAGAGTATCTCGATGCCGTTGTCTCTTATCTCCATGGGGTGCCGCACCATGGAGTGTTTGGTGTCCCGCATCTTCCAGATAATTACCGAGCGGTACAGCCTCCCGTCGACTTCGTCTAGGTCGAGCCTTATGATGCCGTCCACCGCGTGCTCGACGCCGGGGCCGCCGAAGCCGCGCTCGCCGACTGAAACCTGCGACACGAAGAACGCCGTGCAACCGAGCCCCGCTATTACCCGTTTCAGAGTCATGATGGTGCCACGCGCCGTGGCTGGCTTTGTTAAGTAGAGCGTGGAGACGGAGTCCACCACCACGCGCCGCGCCCCCGTGTCTCTAATCGCTTGGCGGAGCGCGTCGCTGAGCTCGTACACGTCGTCTACCTGCTTCACCACGTACCTCTCCCTCTGCGCCGCGGCCCCCACGCCGCCTGTGAAGGCGTCTATCACGGCGAACCTCCCCTCCCGCTCGTACTGAGAGATGTCCCAGCCGAAGTGCTTGAAGGAGCGGCGTACGGCGACTGGATGCTCTTCGAGAGCGACGAACACGCCGGCTTCCCCCCTCTTCAAGCCGTTGAATAGAAACTGCTTCCCCAGGATGGACTTCCCCGTGCCGGGACCCCCGCTCAGCAACACCACGGCCCTCTCAGGGACCCCGCCGTAGAGAACCTCGTCGAGCCCCGGCACGTGGGTCCTAACTCTGGGTACAGCCATGTGGAGTCCGGAGACCCAATTCTAAAATTTTAATACCTAGGCGCTCTCTACACAAATGTCAAAGGAGTCGCGGGTTAAAGATCTCTCGCTGGCGGGGCGGGGCAGGGAGCAGTTGTACTGGGCTGAGCGCAATATGCCTGTGTTGATGGAGATAAGGAAGAGGTTTGAGAGGGAGAAGCCGCTCTCCGGGCTGACAGTCGCGGCGTGTCTCCACGTGACTAAGGAGACGGGGGTCCTCGTGCGCACGCTCGCGGCGGGCGGAGCCCGGGTGGTGCTCATACCGTCTAACCCCCTGTCGACGCAGGACGAAGTCGCCGCGGCGCTGGCCCAGGAGGGCGTCTACGTCTACGCCTGGAGGGGCATGTCGGAGAGGGAGTACTACAACGCCATTGGCTTCGCGCTTTCTTTCAACCCGGCCATAACTCTCGACGACGGCGCGGACCTCACGGCTACGATACACAAAATCAGGTACGGAGTGAGAGACCAGTCTATTGAATACGTCTACGAGGTGGCGGGGCCCCTCGACGGGGAGAGGCTGGTGTCCGGCCTTAGAGGCGGGACTGAGGAGACGACGACCGGCGTCATTAGGCTCCGCGCTTTGAAAAACGCGGGGAAGCTCGTCTACCCCATAATCGCCGTGAACGAGTCCTACACCAAGTACCTATTCGACAACCGCTACGGCACAGGCCAATCGACGTGGGACGGCGTCATGAGGGCCACAAACCTGCTGGTGGCTGGGAAGAACGTGGTGGTGGCTGGCTACGGCTGGGTGGGCAGGGGTATTGCCATTAGGGCCAGGGGGCTGGGCGCCAGGAGGGTGATACTCGTCGAGGTGGACCCCGTGAGGGCGCTGGAGGCGGTGTTCGACGGCTTTGAGGTTATGCCGATGGACAAGGCGGCTGAGGTAGGCGACATATTCATAACGGCCACTGGCAACATCAGGGCCGTCAGCCTCGGCCACATATTCAAGATGAAAGACGGCGCGGTTCTCGCAAACGCGGGCCACTTCAACGTAGAGATAGACGTCGCGGGGCTTGAACGCGTGGCCGTGGCTAAGAAGACGATTAGGCCGTATCTAGAGGAGTACACCCTCCCAAACGGCAGGAGGGTCTATCTCATCGGCGAAGGCCGCTTGGTGAACCTAGTCGCCGCCGAGGGACACCCCTCGGAGGTGATGGACCTCTCCTTCGCCAACCAGGCCCTAGCCGCAGAGTACATAGCTAAGAACAAGCTGGCTGTGGATGTCTACAAGCTACCCGACGAGATAGATAGAGAGGTGGCCAGGCTCAAGCTTAAGACCATGGGCGTGGAGCTGGAGGAGCTCACAGAGGAGCAGAGGCGCTACATATCGAGCTGGGAGTTGGGGACGTAAGATTTTATTTCCCGGCCTATATCCATGGCGTGATGTCAACTCTGGGGTCTGATATGTGATGCCACTGACCTGCTCTGACACCTCTTCAACATTTCTCTATAGAGGCCGGCCCTGCGCCTAGCCTCTCTAATCTTCTTCTTAAGCCCCGCCATGTCGCTCGGCGCCAAACCCGCCGCTTTAAGCTCCCTATACAGCGCCCTGAGCCTTTCACCTTCTTGGAGATATCGCTCGGCGAAGCTCCTAATCCTCGCGCACTCCAGCTCCTCCAGGTTGTCGTCAGTCTGCGTCTCTATGCCGAGTAGCCTCTCGACGCCTCTCTGCGTGATCCCCAGCAGGCTCCTCACCTTTTCCACATCTATACCCCCCAGGTAAGGCCCCAGCCTCTCGATTAGATATTCTACCTCCATAGCCTCTCCACTATCCTCTTCCCAACGTACTCTGGGTCCTCCACTATCTCCTCCTCATCCACATCTTTCTCGACGAGTTCTTCCACGGGCGCCGTGGGCTCCGCCGGCACCTCCTCGACCTCGTCTACCCGGGCCCACCTCCTGGGGTTCTCGCCGCGGCTTAGATCTATCGCGAGGAGGGCCGCGAGGTGTCTAAAACTCTCGTCGTCTAGAGAACCCCTTAGCTTGTACAACAACATCATTTTCTTCAGGGGGGGCATCCGCGTCAGTCTGGGGAGCAGTACCTCGAGCTCTGCCACCGCCACGTAGTTACGTGAAGCTGTTGATATAAGTGCTGTAGTTACAATATGGCCTGGGGGGTGTGGACCGAAACTACACCACTATAGAGGCTAGGTTGGCGATTGTGGGCCACCTCAGGGTGGCCTCCATCGCCACGGGGCCGTGGATCTCAGACCCCTTGGGATCCCCCTCGGGCGTCACTATCACGACGGCGTTGTCCTCAAACGCGACCCACGTCCCGTCGGGCCTTCTGTAGGGCCTCCTCTGCCTCACCACGATGGCTCTGAATATCTGCTTCCTAAGCTCGGGCTTGCCCTCCCTCACCACGACGACCACCATATCCCCCACCCCGGCGCCGGGGATCCTCCTGTGGACAGTCTTGGAGTAGTGCCCCACTACTCCAATTACGCGCACTAGCTTAGCCCCCGAGTTGTCGGCCACGGGCACTAGGCTGTTCATGAATATGCCCGGCGTTACGTGGAATCTGTACGGCACGCCGACTGTTCTCTTGCCGCCGCGTTTTGCCATAGCCCCTCAACTCACCGGTGTTTATATACTTTCCACCGGCTCAGCCCGTCCGTCGGCGCTCACCGCTCGGCCACCAACGCACTCATCACCCAAGGCCAGGTACACACCACTACTTATCCCTTTTTCCAGGTGAGAAGAATCCCCACGTTGCTGGTCAGCTTGATAGACAGCTTGTTCTTCTCCAGGAGGGGGGGCAACGGCGTCTTCGGCGGCTGGCCGCCGTAGTAGAAGTAGAGGTAGCCGAGATCCTCTGGGTTGACGCCGAGCGCTTGCGCCGTCGCGTTGTCCACCTCGGCGCAGTTGTCGCCCATCACAACCACCCCCCAGTAGCGCTGGAACCCCTTTATTGGGCCGTCTCCCTCAATTATAAACTTCCCCTCGGCGATGCAGAGCGTGTTCTTCTCAAGTCTGTATATGTCTGCTATGTATTTATACAGCGGCCTAAACCCCTCGTAGAGATTCTGGGCGTCTTTAGGCTCCAGCACGTGAAGCGCGGCGGTGGGCGTGGTTAGGTAGAGAATTGTCTGCGGGTGGCTGACGGGTATAGCCACGACGATTTTAAGAAGCGACTCGTCGAAAGCGGCCTCCAGCGCCCTGACCTTGATTTTCGAGCCGCGGGGGGACTCCAGCTCCAGCCTGTAGCTGGCGCTTTGGTGGGGCTGCACTATCTTCGCCCCATACTTCCCAGCCATTTTTTCGAGGCCCATGATCTTAACCGCCTTTTCGAAATACGACTTAGGCATTGAGAAGGTTATGGAGACGTCCCTCCCCTGGAGGGCTTGGAGAATCGCCTCGACGAACTCGGGCCGGGGATTGGCTTGGGATGGTATGTAGCTGTGCACCGCCAGGACAATCATCGCGTCTTTCTTCGGTATTGGAAGCGCGCTGTCCGCGGCGTATGCCTCGACCACGACGAAAGTACCGCACATAAATAAATACGTTAGCCCCTAGAAGCCGTGTCTGTGGGGCTCTGAGGGCTTCACCACCTCTCTTAAAAAGACCGTGGCGTAGCTACCCCGCGGCAAGACTAGGCGCACAGTTACGTCGCCCCCCTCGACGCTGTAGGCGTAGCCGCCGGGGCGGAGCCTGGCGCGTCTATAGCTCCCATACGCCTTTAGCCCACGCGGCATTTTTAGAAACATACCAGCGTCGACGCCCTCACTCTTTAAGACTCTCAACATGGCATCGCCCACCCTCCCCCTGGGCATTCTGACGCCGGCGCCGGGCACCGGCACAACCACCTCGCCGCCGAGACCCACCGTGTAGTAGACAACTTGGCCGTTCACCTCCACCAAGTCCCCTTCCACCGGCTTGTCGAGGGGGCCTAGCTCCATTCTAGCCGAGAGGAGGCGGTTATAGAGATAGGACTGGGCGGCCTCGACGTAGATCCTTAGTATCTGCAACGGAATGGCCATGATGGAGTTCCACATATCGTACCCAGCCGCCAGCCTCCTCAAGAGAGCCCTCTCCTCGACGAGCTTCTTAGGGAAAGACTCCAGCGCCCTCTGGTACTCCCCCCTACAGGCAAGCTCCCTCGCCCTCTTAGCCGCCTCCGACTCGTGGGGAAACACCCGGCAGAACATGATCTCGAAGAAGGCTTGGGGATCCTTCCTCAGCAGAGCCATGCCAAGGAGGTGGGTGACCGGCCGGATGGTGCCGAAGCGCTGGTAGCCGTAGTAGTTGGGAACCGCCACGCTTTTCAACAGCTCAAGCGTCTCTCTGGCGCAGTCCACCCTCTCGACGCCCCGTATCACTATCGTGAAGCGGTTGCCGTAGATCTCAGCCGGCGAAATCGGCCTATCCATGGGCCAGGCCCCTAGATACTCCACGCCGGGTATCTTCGGCAGATCGGCGACGGAGCCGCGGACAGACACAATCTGCGACGCCACCGCCCTCGTGTCTTTAATCCCCCCCACAGACACGTCGCGGGGGCCTAGGCCCAGCGCCTTAGCCAGCCTCAGCACGAGGCGTATAGTGTCGACGTTGCGCTTGACGACGTGTATCCAGGTCCACCCCCCCACCCTAGGCCTCAGCTCGACGCCCCCGAGGGCCACCACCGTGCCGTCCGCCAAGACCTCCTCCACCACGAAGTCCTCCGCGCTCTGCTTAATCACACCCCCCGACGGGCACGTGTCTGTGGCGTAGTAATACATACCGAGGGATTTGTCAAAGGGCGGGGCCTCCAGCACGGGGGACACCGCCTTTCGTTATAAATACGTGTCGTAAACTCCACATGGCCAAGGTCTACCTCGGCCCCGCCGGCATTCCCCAGTTTGTTGTGAAGGCTAAGTCCACGCTTGAGGCAGTCCGCGTCGTGCGGGAGCTTGGGCTGAACGCCATGGAGGTGGAGTTTGTGCAGGGCGTTAGGATGTCGAGGGATCTCGCCAAGCAGGTGGGCAAGGCGGCTCGGGATTTCGACGTGAAGCTCTCCGTACACGCCCCCTACTTTATAAACCTCTGCTCAGAAGAGGTTGACAAGGTGGAGAAGTCGCGCCAGAGGTTGGTGGATTCGCTGGACCGGGCGTACTACATGGGGGCCTGGGTGGTGGTGGTGCACGCCGCGTACTACGGCAGGCTGGGCCCCGAGAGGTGTTTTGAGAAAGTCCGCGAGGAGTTGGAAAGGGCGTATAGGGAGTCCGGCATCGGCTCTGGGGTGTATATAGGAGTGGAGGTGACGGCGAGGACAAACCAGTTTGGAAGCGTCGAGGAGGCGTTTAGACTCTCGAAGGAGCTCCCCTTCGTCACCCCCGTCGTCGACTGGGGCCACCTGTATGCGAGAAACGGCGGGGTTATAAACTACGGAGAGGTGCTGGATCTCTGGACGAGGGAGTTCGGAGGGGCGCACATGCACACCCACTTCACCTCGGTGCGGTATAGAAACGGCAAGTTTGTAGATGAGCACGAGCCTATTGAGCGCAACATGCCGCCTTTCGAGCCCCTCGCCAGGGAGCTAAAGGAGAGGGACGTGACGATTACGTTGATATGCGAGTCCCCCCTCCTGGAAAAAGACGCCCTCTTGATGAAAGAGGTGCTGGAGGAGGTCGGCGTCTCTCTAGCCTAGAGAGGCTTCTTCAACTCGTAGGGCTTCCAGCCCAGCTCCTCTCTGAATTTGTTTATCAGCTCTATGGACTTCAGCTTCTCCTCTCTTGGCATGTCTTTTTTCTTCAGCACGCCCATGAATAGGGCGTACAGCCTCGCGTTTATGACCTTGGGCGACAGTCCGTACTCCATATCTTCCCTAAGCTCCTCCAGTATCTCCCTTACCTCCTCGGCATTTGAGAGCCCCTTGCCTCCGATATCTTTAACCTTCCTGCCGAGGTAGAGGCGCCCCCTCTCCACCACCACGGCCTTTCCGTCTTCAAAAGTTATACGCCCCTTGAACACCCTGTCATAGAACTGCCACGCCTCCGCCGCCTCGGGCTCGAGCTTCCTCAACCTGGTAAGGACAAATCTCCTAATCTCGTCTGTGGATATCCTCCCCCTCTTCTTCACCCACTCGTCCAGCTCCTTGACAATCTCCCGCGCCACCTCGTCGGAGGCGCCGGCGTCTCTCAGGGCGTTGTACACCTTCTCGCTGAGGTACTCCTCCTCCCTCCCAGACCTCTTCACCACCCTAGCCACGGCTCATCCACCTACTAGTTTTAAATGTTGACTGTCTACATAGACGTGAAGAAGGTGCTCACAGCCTTTGACCTGCTGGCCTCCGTGGCAGAGATGTCGAGGCTGGCTGGGAGCAGGCTTGAAAATATCTACAGGACGGGGGCTGGGTTTCTCTTTAAATTCGCCGGCGGCTTCGTCGCCGCCACGAGGTTCAGGACGTCTCTCACGGGGGTTGTACCTGAGAAGACTCATGAGGGGGCGGAGACGCTTAGGGGGCTTTTCCGCGACGAGAGGCTGGTGGAGGTGGCGATGCCCCGCTTCGACAGGCTGGTCGAGCTTGTATTCACCACGGGCAAGATTGTGGTTGAGCTTCTTGAACCTTTCAACATGGTGGCTGTTCGGGACGGAAGGGTGGTGTGGCTGATGCACAGCTACAGAGCCAGGGACAGAGTCCTCGCGCCGGGCGCGGCCTACGCCTACCCCCCGGCGGCGTTTATAGACGTGCTGAGGGCAGGCGTGGATGAGCTCGAAAAGGCCGTAGACCCCGGCGATCTGCGGCGGAGTTTAATAAGGCGGCTCGGCACCGGCCCCGAGCTCGCGGATGAGCTAATCGCGCGGGCCGGCTCCTCGCCCAGGTCAATCGCCGAGGAGTTCAAGAGGCTTGTAGAGGCCGTGCGTTCAGGAAGGCTGGAGCCCACAGTCTGCATCAGAGGCGGGGCCGCGGTCACCGTCTTGCCCATCAAGCCGGTGTCTCTGCAGTGCGACGAGTATAGACACTTCGACAGCTTCTGGTCGGCTCTTGACTTCTACTTCACGCCGATGGAGCTCGAGTCCGCCGCCGCAGACGCGACACAGGCGATCGTCCAGAGGCGCAGGAGACTCGAGGCCTCTATTAAGGAGCTGGAGGGGAAAATTCCTGAATACAGAGACGAGGCCTCTAGGCTGAAGACCCTGGCCCACAGATTGCTCATGTACAAAATCGAGATCGAGGAGGCGCTTAGAGGCGGCGAGTCTAGTATACGTATAGTAGACGTAGACGGCAGGAGAGTAAAAATAGAGTTGCCAGAGGGGGAGTCCGTGGAGCTTGTGAGGGGCGTTCCCCTGGGGAGGTACATATCGCAACTATTCGAGGAGGCCAAGGAGCTGGAGGAGAAGGCGCAGAAGGCGGCGCAGGTGCTCGAGAAGCTCAGGAGAGATCTCTCTAAGCTGGAGGAGGAGCAGCGCCGGGAGGAGGAGAGGCTGAAGGCGTCTGCCAGAGCCGTTGCCAAGAAGAGCTGGTTTGAGAAATTTCACTGGACCGTCACCACCGGCAAGAGGCCTGTGATCGGGGGGAGAGACGCCTCGCAGAACGAGTCTGTGGTTAGGAAATACCTCAAGGACCACTACCTCTTCTTCCACGCAGATATACCTGGGGCATCGGCGGTCGCCGCCCCGCCGATGGAGGATCCCCTTGAGCTGTTGCAGGTGGCCCAGTTCGCCGCGGCGTACAGCAAGGCGTGGAAAATAGGGATACACGCCGTGGACGTCTACTACGTGCGGGGCGAGCAAGTGTCGAAACAGCCCCCCTCCGGCCAGTATCTGGCAAAGGGCTCCTTTATGATCTACGGGAAGAGGGAATACGTGAGAAACGTCCGCATGGAGCTGGCTGTAGGCTGTAGGAGGGACGGCGAGGTTTATAGAGTGGTCGCCGCGCCGCCGAAAGCCGCCCCCCTACTCGCCGAGAGATACGTCGTGGTGACCCCGGGCAACAAGGAGAAGGGGAAGCTGGGCAAGGAGCTGGCGCAACAGTGGGGAGGGTGCCAGCCTGAGGAGGTGGTGGCCGCCCTCCCCGGCCCCTCCAGAATCTCGGAAGAGGGACGCGGAACACCCCTGCCGTGGGACGAAATTGAGCAAATATTCGCCACCTGGTAGCCCTGTCCTTGACGTCTTCCAACTAGTCTTAGTGAGAGGTTAGCGAAATTAAATAATGCCACTACATAGAAATCGCGATGGGGGTGTACGTGGAGTGCAAGGGGCTCGACAGCGGCGTCCCGGATTGTATCTATGTAGACGCCATGCTGGGCTGGCTGGCCAGGCTGTTGCGCATTCTCTTCGGCGTGAGGGTAGTCTACAGCCCCTCTATAGGCGACTCGGAGCTCGCGGAGACGGAGTGCCTCGTAGTTACGCGAGACGAGGAGTTGTTCAAGAGGAGGAGGGGGCCCGCCATCCTCCTGAAGACAGACAGCCACGTGGAGTGGGTCGCCGTCTTTATCGCCCTCGGCATGAGGCCCTTTGAGAGGTCAAGGTGCCCCGTATGCGGCGGCGATTTAGCTGAGGTGGACTGCAGAGAGGCCGAGACGGCGGTGGGCCACGAAATTAGAAGCGAGAGGTGCTGGCGGTGCGCCGTCTGCGGCCGCTACTACTGGGTCGGCTCGCATTGGCGCAGGCTGAGGCGCCTAGTCGAGGAGGCGGGGGCCGTCAGCGTAGAGTGCCGCCGCAACGGTTGAGGAGTGTGAGGATGTAGGGCGTGTAGTAGAGTACCGAGGTGAGCACCTCGGCCGCGTCAGCTAGTTTCAAAACCTCGCGCAACTGGGCACAGGTGTACAGGCCGCCGCTGTAGATTATAGGCACCTCTCCCCCCGCGAGGCGCCTCGCCCTTTCCAAGAGCTTGACGCCGTATCTATACAGGAGGAGCCCGCTGAGCCCCCCGCGGCCGGTGCTGAGGCGCCTGTCGTCCACGGGTAGTGTGTTGGTCACCACGAGCCCCCACCCCACCTCCCTCACGTGCCTAACCACAAGCCTCAAGTCGACCGAGGGGCCGACCTTGACGAACACGGGGAGGCGGGTCCCCCCGAGCGTAGGCACGTCCCGCCAAAAGCCCCTATACGTGGGGCTGGATATGTTAAGCTCCACGGCGTCTGGCCTGAAGTACCTCTCCAAATAGGCCAGCTGGGCCGCGAAGTCCGAGGCGCTGAAGCCGGCCACGCTTATGAAAATGGGGTAGTCCAGCCCGGAGAGCCTCGACACCACCCTAGCAATCCCCGGGCTGTTGAGCCCCATGGCGTTCACCATGGAGTAGGGCCAAACCCGGGCAACCCTAGGCGGCTTGTTCCCCCTCCGCGCCCGCGGCAGTGTAGAGCCCACCACCAGAAAGCCCGGGCAGAACGACGAGAGGAACCTGGCGTATAGACCCGACTTGTCTAGACCAGCCGCCACGCCCACGGGGCCGCATACCCTAACCCCGCCGATGCTCCACCACCTCTCGCATCGGCAACTGGGCAACGGAATTGAGAAGAGGAGGGACCCCAGTCTGTGGCTAATCTCTGGATGTACGTAGTGCATAAGCCTGCCAAACGCCGCTAACAGCGCCATTGCGATAGGTACTCCAGAACAGAGCGGCTTCGCTCCTCGCCTATATAAGGCCTGAGCTCCTCCAGAAGCTCCCTCATCCTGTACACGCTGTACACATCCACACCAGCCCCCCTCCTCACGGCGTCGGCGCCGCACTGCTCCCTATCTAAAAAAACCACGACGCCCACCACAGCCCCGCCGGCGGCCCGGACCGCGTTGACGGCGGACAGCACGCTTCTTCCCGTGGTCAACACGTCGTCGACGACGACGGCCCTCATGCCAGCCACGTCGACGCCCTCCACCCGGCGCCCGGTGCCGTAGCCCTTCTCCTCAACCCTCACATACCCCACAGGCCTGCCGAGCAGATAGCCGAGGATAGAGGCGTAGGGAATCCCCCCGGTGGCGACTCCCAAAACCGCGTCGAACTCCAGCCTGGAAAGCACAGCGAGGTACCTCTCCACCACCCACCGCAACAGGTCGGGATCCCCCAAGACACCCCTTAAGTCGACGTAGAAGGGACTCTCCAGCCCGCTGGAGAGGCGAAACTTGCCAAACCTGACAACCCCCCTCTCGACCAGCCTCTGTATCATAACAAGTCGCCCAGCTCGTGGTACCGGCCGCAGTACGCGCAGACGAAGAGAGGCGGCTCCCGCCTGACGAGGAGGAAGGTAGGCTCTGCAGGCTCCCTCGGCGCGTTGGTAATACAGGTCGGGTTCTTGCACCTAAACCTCCCCCTTATCACCTCCGGCGGCGTCACTTTAAACTTCTTCACAACCTCGTAGTTACGGACAATGTTTATAGTGGCCGTCGGCGCCACGGCGGAGATAATATTCACCTCGTCAGCTGTCAACTCCCTACCCTCGATCTTCACAATATCCTTTCTCCCCAGCTTCCTGGACTCCACGTTCATCACAAGAGCCACACGCAACCCCTCCCTCCCAGTAATCCCCAGCACACGAAGCACCGCCAACGCCCTCCCCGCCGGGATGTGGTCAATCACAGTCCCACTCTCAATCTTACTCACAATAAGCTCCTTAGACATCGAACACAGAAGAAAAACAATTAAAAAGATTAAGCCCAGCGCCGCGAGACGGAGCAAATACACACTGGACTCATTAGGCGCTACAGATCACCCCCTCCCCGACCTGGAGGGCGAGGTCTGCACCTGCCACTACCACCATACTAAAAGCCGCAACACACCCGGTGGTAATTACCAGAGAAAACTTAAAACCCCGTGCGAAATCAGACGTAGGCGGGGGTGCCCGAGCCAGGTCAAAGGGGCAGGGTTTAGGTCCCTGTGGCGTAGGCCTGCGTGGGTTCAAATCCCACCCCCCGCACCTCTACGTCAATTCTCGTCACTAAGAGACTTGCCGTGATCGAGATTTAATGAATTAGGAGACACAACAAACTGGCATAAAGAAACCATGTACGGCCTGGTGAATAGAGTAGGCGCTTCAGATAGGGTAGAGGGCAAGCGACGACAGCCGCCAAAGACCTGTCGCTAGTCCACGCCGACTCCTAGAGTTAGGTACAGAGGTGAGGGGAGGCGTAGAGATTTGCCTAGAGGCACGCCGGGGAGGGGGTGCAAACCACCCAATCCAACCCCCTTCCGAAATAAAACTCACTGGTGCGGCGGCCGGGATTCGAACCCGGGATCAACGGCTTTCCACGGCTTCCCGTGGGAGGCCGCCATCCTAAACCAGGCTAGACTACCGCCGCCGAGACTGTATAGAAAAAGTTGGTTATAAAGTTTATCCGTAGAAGTATTGCTTGCCTTCTGGGGTGAACTCGATGGTGTCTTTGTCGTAGTTGTAGTAGCCCACTTCAATGTATGTGGGTTTGCCGTCTTTCATGGCGACGCCCCATAGCAAGAAGTTGGGGTTTGCCCTGTCTCCGTTTTCGTCAAGGAGCACCACGCCGGTGGCGCCTTTGTAGGTGCCTTGTTTGCCCCACTGCTCAAGGGTGGCCCTCACCTTGTCGGGGTCGTCTGTGCCTATGGTTGCTATTATCTCACCAAGCATCTTGATGATGTCGTAGGACTGGGGGGCTGGGGTTATGGGCTCTGCCCCGCACTTCTCTTTGAATTTCTGGTAGAACTGTTTGTACTCGGGTGTGGTGGGGAGGGCCCAGTTGGCCGTGCCGACTATTCTACCCCTGGCCATCACGTCTCCGCCTTCCTGTAGTAGAATTGGTGAGAAGGCCATTCCCTCCGTGCCGATTAGCCTGGCTTTTGACAGCACGGGGTCTTGGCCTATTGCCTTGAGGACTACGGAGCCGTCGTCTTCAAAAGACACGATGACCAAGGCGAAGTCGGGGCCTACCAAGTCCTTAACTTCTGTGGAGATTTTTCTCACAGCCTCGGGGGCGGCTTGTGGGAAGGCCTTGGGGTCTGGGTCGTAGGCGGCTACGGAAACCAGCTTGAAGCCCCGCTTAGCCGCCTCTTTCTGGAGCTCTAGGTAGAGGCCCTCGCCGTAGGGGTCCTTCCTGTATATAAGCGCCACGTTTTTGACGCCTAGCTCTTTTAGGATGGCGCCTATTGCTCTTATCTGCTTGGCGTCTGTCCCCACAATTCTATACAGCCAGTCGTTGGGTATGGCTAATAGCGACGAGGTGGACCAGGCGCTGAATAGAATTATTTTGTTCTGGTCGGCGAAGGGCTTTTCTCCAGACGCCTCTCTGCTGGTGAGCCCCGCGTGCACGGCCCTCACACCCCGGGCGTAGAGGGCTTGTAGCTTCTGGAGCGCCACGTTGGGATCTAGCTGGGTGTCCTCTACATATAGCTCAAATCTATATCCCTTGCTTGCGTACTCGGCGTTTAGCTCGTCTATGGCTAGTTGCGAGGCGCATTGGGCTAGTTTTGCGTAGCTACTGAAGCCTCCAGTGAGTGGGAGTAGTGCGCCGAGTTTAAACACCTTCTGGGCGGTGGTGGCCGTGGGCGTGGTGGGTGTCTGTGTAGGTGTTGTGGCTGTGGGTGTAGGGGGAGGGGTTTGTGTTGGCTGTTGTTGTCCTCCTGTTGTTAGTAAAATTCCAACGGCCGCGAGTATTACCACAAGTACCCCTATTATTATGTATAGAGTTTTTGAAGCCATATAGGCTGTATTGGACTGGTATTTAACGTTTTAAGGTTTATTAACTTGGTTTTTTGGGGGGCATGTGTCTGAGGTTTTGAGAGTTGAGAAGCTGGAGGCGGGGTATGGCAAGTTTCATGTGCTTTTTGGAGTTGACTTGACGGTTAATTCGGGTGAGATAGTAGTGTTGCTTGGCCCCAACGGCGCTGGGAAGTCGACTTTGTTGAACAGCATAGTGGGGATGGCGGACGTCTATTCTGGGCGCGTCGTTTTGCTGGGACGCGACATTACTGGCGATCCGCCTCACGAGGTTATGAAGATGGGCGTGGCTTACGTCATGCAGTCTCCTAACAACTTCGGCACTCCGAACATCTTCGGCGAGCTTACCGTGTACGAGAATCTCGTGGCGGCGTCAGCCGGGGTGCCTAGGGAGGAGGTTGGGAGGAGGATTGAGGAGGTGTACAGCATCTTCCCGAAGCTGAGGGACTTAAGGGACAGAAAGGCGAAGTTTCTCTCGGGCGGGGAGAGGCAGATGTTGGCTATTGGGCTGGGGCTTATGAAGAAGCCGAAGTTGTTAATGCTTGACGAGCCGACGGCGGGGCTGGCTCCTAAGCTTGTCAGCGACTTCTTCATAGCTATTAGAGACATCAGGGATAAGCTGGGTATCTCTATCTTACTGGTGGAGCAGAACGCCAGGAAGGCTCTTGAGATTGGCGACAGGGCGTATGTCTTAGTGACCGGCAGGGTTAGGTACAGCGGTGGGGCTAAGTCGCTGGACGAGGCAAAGCTGGCAGAGCTATTTCTTGGAGGGTAGCTATATTAACACAGTTGTTGAAGCTGGCAATGGAGTTGCCGCCTACCGCGAGGTATAAGATGTTTAAGACAAAGAAGTACGCGATCTACTATCTGCTAGACGACGTGGAGGTGAGGGGGGAGCCGGAAAAGAAGTTTGTGCGTGGGGGGCACATGTTTTACTTCTTTGGGGGTGCTGTGGTGATTAAGCCTGTTAAAGAGTCTTCTCAAGTTCAAGAAGCTCCTTCAGCCTAATCCGCGTGGTTTTGCCGTCGGGGGTCTCTCTTACAATTACGAAGTCGAGGAGGCCGCGTCTAAGCTCTTCCATGGCTATGAGCACGGGATCCGTCGTGCCGACTTCCTGCACGTCTACAAGCGGCTGGGCCCCCATGGCGAGCTGTATAGCCCGGGCGCCGATTATACGCGCCACTTCGTATTTAGTAAGGCGTGGGGGGTAGAACTCCCTTTTGTTGAGAGACTTCTCCAGGAGTTCAACAAGTTTGTTGATGCGGTCTACTAATTCTGTGGTGGATAGCGTCTCCACGACATGTGGGCAATAGAGTTGGTTTATAACATTTTCAACCGTCGCGACGTGGGTGGTAACTAGAAAAACCAGAGGGGGGGAAAATTAGTCGAATTTAGTCTCTTCCTTCTCCTCCCCCTCCTCGCCCTTCTTACCCTTCTTCTCCTCCTTCTTCGGGGCGCCGGCGGCGATTATGTCGTCGATGCGTAGTATCATTATCGCGGCCTCCACCGCCGACTTAATTACCTGCTTCTTGACTATTAACGGATCCCACACGTTCATCGCCGCCATGTCGGTGATCTTGCTGCCGTGCACGTCTACGCCGGCTGTGACCTCGCCGTTGTCGTGTCTTCTTCTGAGCTCGGCAATGGCATCTACGGGATCAAGACCGGCCGTCAGCGCCAGGATCGTCGGTATGTGCTCAACGGCGTCTGCGAACTTCAGGGCCGCTAGCTGTTCCTTGCCCGGTAGCTTTCTGGCGTACTCCCTCACCCTCCTCGCCACCTCTACCTCGAAGGCGCCGCCTCCGGGCACTATCTTCGGCTCTCTGAACAAGTCGCGCGCCACGTGTAACGCGTCTTGTAGCGACCTCTCCACCTCGTCTAGTATCCTGTCGCTACCGCCTCTCACTAATATAGTCACGGCCCTCGGGTTGGGGATGTCCTCCACGAATACCATCTTCTCCTCGCCGACTTTCCTCTCCTCTACGAGGCCCGCCGTGCCGAGGTCCTCAGGCCTCGCGTCTTTGATTGACGTGATTATCTTGGCGCCGGTGGCCCTCGCCAGCTTCTCGATGTCGCTACGCTTTACTCTCCTCACCGCGAGGATGCCCTTCTTGGCTAGGAAGTGCTGCGCCACCTCGTCGATGCCCTTCTGCGTAATCACGACGTTGGCGCCTATCGACGCAAGGTGGTCAACATAGGACTTCAAGATCTCGGCCTCCTGATCTAGGAAGGCCTTGATCTGATCTGGGCTCGTTACTGAGATCTTCGTGGTCCACTCGGGCTTCTCTATCTCTAGAGGCGCGTCTAGTATTGCTATCTTGGCGTTGGTGACGCGCTTCGGCATGCCTGGGTGCACCACCTCCTTGTCTAGGACGATGCCTCGCACTAACTGCGTCTCGTATATAGACTTGCCCTTCTTCTTCTCTATCTTTACCCAGTCGAGGTCTAGATAGGGCTTGCCGTCTCTCATCTCCATGGCCTGCATGGCGGCCTCCACCACCAGGCCGGCGAGGTAGTCCCTAGTCTCGGCGACTACCTTCGAGGAGAGGGCGCTGGAGACAACCTTAAGCAACTGCTCTTTAGTTAGCTCGATGGGCTTGGCAATTTCGTCGGCTACCTTCAGCGCGTAGTCTGCGGCTTTCTTGTATCCGTCTATGACGATAGTTGGGTGTATACCCTCCTCCAGTAGCTCCTCGCCCAGCTCTAGTAATTTACCGGCGAGGACCACCACCGTGGTGGTGCCGTCGCCTACCTCCGCGTCTTGCGCCTTGGCCACCTCAATCAACAGCTTAGCCGCCGGGTGCTGGACCTCCATTTCTTTTAGTATCGTCGCGCCGTCGCCTGTGATCGTGACGTCGCCAAAGGCGTCGATTAGCATCTTGTCCATGCCTCTGGGCCCTAGAGACGTCGCCAGGATTTCGGCGATTACCTTAGCCGCCTGTATGTTAGAACGGCGCGCGTCTACTCCGGTGGTTCTCTGACTGCCTTCTTTTAATATCATTACGGGAACGCCTGTTCTAGGAGCTTGCTGTGACATGGCTTGACATAAATTGTGCATATAAAAACTTTTCCATCATATGGAGGACAAGCCGGCTCCTCCTAGCTCTGTGGAAACGCCTTGGCCAAGGCGAGGATAGACCGCCACCTCGCCTCGACATCTTCCTCCAGCGCCTTGACCTGCTCCTCAGTCACGTGGGCAAATCTGCCTTGTAGCTTTAGGTACTCTATCAAAGGCCTCCTCTTGGCCTTATCCGCGTATGTCGTGCTGGGCGGGTTTAACCTAAAGTGGCCGTGGTCGTACTCCCAGAGAATCCAGACACCTGTCTCGACGGCGAGTCTCGCCACCTCCACGGTCTTGGCAGGGTCGAACCTCCACCCCGGCGGGCACGGCGTATGTAGGTGTATGAACTTGAACCCCTCAACCTCGGCGGCTCTTTTTAGTTTTCTGTAGAAGTCTTGTGGATAGGCTATGCTGGCGGTTGCTACGTAGGGAACGCCGTGCATGGCCATTAGGAGAGCCACGTCTTTCTTTCTCTCGCGCTTGCCCATGGGGGTGGTGGTGGTCCACGCGGCTAGCGGCGTTGAGCTACTGCGCTGTATGCCCGTGTTCATGTAGGCCTCGTTGTCGTACATAATGTAGATGATGTTGCTGTTCCTCTCAGCGGCGCCGCTTAGAGTCGCGAAGCCGATGTCTGAAGTCCCGCCGTCGCCTGCCCAGACGACCGCGTGGCCCTTAACGCCGAGGGATCTGTACGCCTCAGCTATGCCGGTGGCCACGGCGGCGGCTGAGGCAAAGGGCACGTTTAAAATAGGCATGGCGACGCCAGACTTAGGCGACAGGCCCTGCACCACCGCGGCGCAACTAGCCGGTATCGTCAACACAGCTTCCTCGCCCAGCGCCATTCCCAAGATTTTCCAGCCAATCATCATGCCGCAGCCGGCGCACGCGGCGTTGCCGGGAACCACGTATTTCTTCTTCGGAAGCTGATCTATGCGGAAGCTCATACTACAAACTCCACTTCTCTGTAACTTCCGTCTAGGGCTTTTTGTATAGTTTCGTAGAAGTTCTGGGCGTCGAAGTCGACGCCAGCTATGCCAGCTACTATATTCACCACCCTGGCCCTTGAGAGAAGCGCCTTGATCTCAGTCCCCAGTACTCCCCCCAGCGGGGTTATGTCTCTATCGTATACAACAACTCTTTCGTACTGATCTAGCTTGGCCACCTCCTCCTCGGGGAACGGCCTTATGAATCTCACCCTCATTAACCCAATGGAGATGCCCCGCCTCCTGAGGCTCTCCACGGCCTGCTTCGCGTCGCTACACCAAGCCCCCATACACACAACGACGTTCTTAGCATCGCCCGCCTTATACCACTCGACAAGCCCCCCGTAGCGCCTCCCAGTCAGCCTTCCATACTCCTCGTCGACCTGGCTTACTATCTTCTTCGCCTCCCTCTGCGCCGTGTACACGGTTGCTATCTTGTGCCTCGCGTGATCTCTATTGTCTGAAGGCAGGTTGCCGAATGTAACAGCCTCGCCCGGACGTAGCAACAACGGCACGTCCGGCCTGCGGGGCGGCAGGAATTTATCAACCAATTCCTGAGGCGGCAACTCGACGGGTTCCGTTGAATGGCTGAGGATAAAGCCGTCAAGCCCCACCGCGGTGGGGAGAACCGCAGTCTCCGCAATTCTAAATGCCTGTATTGTCAAGTCGAGCACCTCCTGCACCGTCTCCGCCATAGCTATCAACCACCCCGTGTCTCTAAGGACTAGTATGTCGTTGTGCTCCACGTGGATATTCCATGGCGGGCCGATGGTGCGGGTGACGACGGCCATGACAACCGGCGCCCTGCTGAGGGCGGTCCACCAAGTCGCCTCATACATGTACAGCAACCCGTGAGAGGACGTGGCTGTAAACGCCCGCGCGCCAGCCATCGCCGCGCCGTAGACGACTGACATCGCCGCGAATTCCGACTCCACGTTGACAAATCTGGCGTTTAACTCCCCCCTCTCCACGAACTCGGAGAGCTTCTCTACGATGGACGTTTGCGGGGTGATGGGGTATGCCGCTATTACATGGGGCTTCGCCATCTTGACGGCGTAAGCCACGGCGTAGTTACCGGTAAGAGCTGTTTTCTGCGCTACCAGCGCCTTCATACCCCCTCCTCTGGCTCCATATCTATAGCCTTTACTGGGCAGACCTCTGCACAGATGCCACAGCCCTTGCAGTAGGTGTAGTCAATTTTCACCTTCTCGCCCTTTTCCCAGTCGATTACAGACTCTGGACAGTAGAGCCAACATAGTCCGCAGTCTATACACTTCTCAAGATTCACCACTGGTCTATAGGTGCGCCACGTGCCGGTGACGCCGGCGGACGCCGGCGCGGGTTTTGAGATAGGCAACACAATAGACTTAACGCATTCCATTTATATATTTTATAGTGGTTTATAGAACCATAAAAGTTAGAGGCGATTTGTATAAAATACGAGAGACGAGAATACAGCTACCTAATTCATACATCTAAAGTTTAGATAAAATTAATAAGTAAATGAAGTTAACCCCATCATGCGTGAGGTAATTTTTCTCGGCCGCGGGGGGCAGGGCGCCGTCACTGCCGCCCAGCTCTTGGCTTACGCCGCCTCTCTAGAGGGTAAAAAGGCGCAGGCCTTGCCCGAGTTTGGAGCCGAGAGGAGGGGGGCCATCGTGAGGGCTTACCTAAGGATAGGAGAGGCTCTTCTCCACTCTTCAGTGAAGAAGGCGGACTACGTCGTGGTGTTAGACGGCCGTATTATTGAGCAGGTAGATGTTAGGCAGTACGGCAAGCCCGGCGCTGTGTATATAGTAAACATCAAGTCGCCGTCGGATTGGTATATATCTATCGACGCGACGTCGATCGCGCTTAAACACGGCCTTGTAGTAGCGGGGTGGCCCGTGGTCAACCTCATAATGGCGGCCGCGTTTGCGGCAGTTAGCGGGTTGGTGACGCTGGAAAGCATCGTAAAAGCGGTGCCTGAATACGTGCCGAGGAGGTACGTAGAGGCTAATATAAAAGCCGTGGTTGAGGGATATGAATTAGCGAAGAGATTAGTAGAAGCTCGCTAAGGCCAGCGGCCGCTGTCAATTGAATAAATATCGGCGTCGGGCGTCAACACGCCTCTGGCATCTACAACGACCTGCGAGTTCATTAAGCTTAACAACACACTTGCCTTAATTTTGTACGCCGAATGGTCGGTGGATATGATCACGACGTCGGCGCCCTTTACTGCAGATTCGAGGTCTTGAGTAAGCGCGATACCCCACCTAGCTAATAACATATCTTGTTTAACATAGGGGTCATGTACTGTTATCTGTTCTGACTTTATCCCCACTTTCAACAAGGTGGCGATGATGTCGTATGTGGGGCTACCTCTTGTATCATCTACATCGCCTCTAAACGCCAAGCCCAGGATCACGATTTTGGCCGCCGCTGGGTTGACGCCGTGTTTTAACATGGCGCGTAACGCCGCGAAGGCCACTTCCTCCGGTTGCTTCTCGTTTATGAACCGGGCTGTACGTGTCAGCGGCAGATCCACGCCGTACTTAGCGGCGGTCCACATGAGGAAGTAGGGGTAGACAGGTATGCAGTTGCCGCCCACGCCGGAGCCGGGCTTGTGGACGTGGCTGTAGGGCTGGCTATTAGCCGCCTCTCTTGCTCTTCTGAACGAAATTCCTAGGGTGTTTGCGAGTTTGGCCATTTCATTTGCCACTGCTATGTTCACGTCGCGGTACACCCCCTCCAGTAACTTCTCAAACTCCGCCTCCCTAGTGCTCTCCAAAACCAGGACGCCCCTCTTCGCAACTTGTCTATACAGCTCCGCGGCCTCCTCTGCGCTCCTCGGCCCCACCCCCGCCACGACTTTGGGGTAGTTCTCCACTATGTCTTTCAAGGCGTGGCCCACCATTACCCGCTCCGGGCTGTACGCGAGGTAGAAGTCCTCCTCGGCGACTAGGCCCGAGGCGCCCTCCAGCACGGACCTCACCACCTCCTCAGTGGTGCCGGGGGGCACGCTCGACTCAACAATTACGAGGTCGCCTTTTTTAAGCCCGGCCCCTATGGACTTCGCCGCGGATGTCAAGGCGGAGAAGTCCACGTCTATCGCCGTGGCGGACTTTTTTAGGAATACCGGCACGGCCACTATCTTCACGTGGCTTCTTATCGAAGCCACCACGCCGTCTGTAGTAGCTGTGAACTTGCCGCTTCTAATGGCGTGGGTAAGTACATCAACTACGTCTTTCTCCACATACTCCACGACGCCGCTGTTCAGCTTCTCCACCTTCCCGGAGTTTATATCTACGCCTATCACCCTGGCGCCTGCCAAGGCCCACGCCGCCGAGAGGGCCATCCCCACGTAGCCCAGTCCATACACGGCTACTACGAGCTCGCCGCGTCTTAAGAGGTCGGCCAGCACGGGGGTGGAGATAACCTTTTTTAAAAAGGTTACCACCGCCCCTGGTGGAGATCTACGTCATTGGGTACGGCGGCTGGATATCAAACCCCCATCTAGGCTACACTTCTCTATATGTCAAGACCGACGTTGGTATTCTCATAGATGCGGGGGAGTGCACCTATGCAAAAATGGCCGCGTGCGGCCTGCCGTGGCCCGACGCGGTGTTTATAAGCCATAGACATGGCGACCACATACTCGGCCTGCCCACCTTCATGCTCATGGCGAGGAGGCTCGGCAAGAGGCTGAGGGTAGTTGCAAATAGAGACGCGGCTGAGGCCGCCCGGGCCCTGGCGTTGGCATCCGGCATCGAGAACGCTTTGCAACATGTCGAGTTTGTCGAGGCGAGGGGGGTCTTGAAGATTGGAGATACCCAGCTGGCCTTCGCCCCGACGTCGCACCCTGTGGAGACTCTGGCGGTGAGGATCGAACACGGGGGCAGGTGTGTTGTGTACAGCTCAGATACGGCGCCGTCTGAGGGCGTGGTTGAGCTTGCGCGTGGTTGCGACTTGTTAATACACGAAGTCTCAGGGAACCCGGGGCAGGAAGAGGAGGCCCATAGAGTTGGCCACAGCACGACGGCCGACGCCGTTGAGCTGGCGCGGAGGGCCGGGGTCAAGATGTTAATGCCCATACACTTCTACCTAGAGCCGCCGGTCGTGCCCCCCGGCGTTACTGTGGTAATCCCGGCGCCCTGCGGCAGATTTACGATATGATCTGTTACCGGCTGGCGGGTCGCCGGGACCTCTTCGCCTTCCCCTACCCCATAGCAATATGGAGGGACCCGCCGTCGTCTGTGGAGTTTGTGAAAAATCTCGCGGAGAGCTACGGGGCTGTGCATATATACACAGTGGGCGATGTGGTGACTCGTAATTTCCTCAGCCAAGGCCTCGTGCCCACCTCGGTGGCCATTGATGAGAAGACGAGGAGAGGTGTCAAGGTGGAGCAACTAAACCTCTTTAAGAGGGTGATTAGAGTCGTCAATCCCCCCGGGTATATTACAGAAGAGGCCTGGGCCGCCGTGGAGGAGGCCGTGGGGGGCGGGGTGGTTATTAAAGTAGAGGGCGAGGAGGACATGTTGTCGCTGGCGTTTATTAAGCTGGCCCCGCCGAGATCTATCGTGGCCTATGGCCACTACATGGGGGCTCTCATAGCAGTGCCAGTGGACTGGTATAGGAGCTATATCTTAAAGCTGTTTGACTACCTCGAAAAGTGTTAAAAACGCCACTTAAAAAAGAGGCATGAAGCCAGTTACTATTCTAGCCATAGCCGTTCTGGTATTCGCGGTCTTGGCCGCGGTTATCGTATATAGCAACTTAATCTCTCGATCTCAGCCACAAGCGTTTTCTACAACGTCGGCGGGTGGTTTGCCGTTGCCCAACTGGGCTATAACGTTCGGCGACCCCAAGGCGCCTATTACGTTGATAGAGCTATTCGATCTACACTGCCCCTACTGCGCGATGGCGCATGAACAGCTAGATCCTTTATATAGAGAGTTGCTAAAAACGGGGAAATTGAGGTTGGTATTCCTAGACCTTATAGTGCACCCAGAAGCCGCGCCGGCGCATCAATATCTCCACTGCGCCTATAACCAACTTGGTAACAAGACGTACGACTTGATAACGCAGCTCTACAAGATCTTCCTCAGCGACGGCGCACAGAAACAGCTCGAGATATTGCAGGGCTATAGGTGTACGAATACGCCAAGCAAGTCAGATTTTGACAGTGCTGTAAAAGAACTTCTAGGTGCCTTGGTGCAAAAAGGCGTGGCTATTAGACAGCTAGGCACGCCGACGTTCATAATTATAAAAAACGGTACCATTAACGTAGTGGTTGGCGCAGACGTGGCGCGCGTGATCTCTCTAATTAGTCAGTAGCTGGGGGTATCAATTCCTCTCTTTCCCTAAACAGGGCTACCGTCCTCGCGTGTTCTAACATCCTCGCGACCTCTATATACCCATGCTCATAGAACTGGTCTATCAGCCTTGTTAATTCTTCGACTAGTGATGAGTTTGGCTTCATAGATAGGCAAATGTGATGGATATATAAATGTTTTGCCTACTGACTATGTAATTTTCGTTAATTATAGAAATCAGACAGCTGCCGCGACTTCACCTCTCGTAATTGGTCGGGCTCATCACTAATATTAGCGATGAGTTGAGGCTATAAAGTGAAGTACGAGGTAGACAGGAAGAGGCGTGTCATAAAGGTGGTCCCGGAGAGGGAGGAGGATCTGTACTTCATCTACCTGCTTATCGACATGGGCGACGTGGTGCGTGGGTGGACTGTCAGAGAATACAAGCCTCTTGGAGCAAAGGAGGGGGAGAGGATGAAAATGTACCTAGGGATTAGGGTGGAGGCTCTTGAGTATCACAAATTCCGTGGCAGTCTGAGGGTGAGGGGGACCGTTGTCGAGGCTCAGGAGGGCATAGAGGGCGTTAAGGGGCGGAGGCATACATTTGAGCTTGCTGTGGGTAGGGAGGTGGAGATCGAGAAGGCCGAGGAAAGGCCTCTGGAGGTGGTCGAGGAGGTGTTAAACATGGCTAGGAACTCCCTTCCTCGGATACTTTTAGTATCTATCGACGACGAGGAGGCCGCCTTTGCATACATAACTGCTCTGGGCGTAGAGGTACTTCACACTGTATATAACAACGCCGAGAGGGGTGGGGGAAATAGCCTTTTACACAACTATCTTGTGTATGTTGGTAAAGTAGTGGAGGAGTTGAAACGTCGACTCGACCCAGATAAGGTGGTGGTAGCTGGCCCCCACATCGTCGTGGAGCAGGCGAGTGTGTACATAAAGGGAGATCGCGTGTCTCAAAGCTCGGGTGGGCTTGCAGGTGTTTATGAATTTGTGAGGAGGGGGCTTTACGACGAGTTTAAAAAGGAGATGGGCGTCGTAGCTTATGAAAGACTCATGCGTTTATTAGCGACGGAGAGAGAGCTGGCGGCTCTTGGGCTTGAGGAAGTTAAGGAGGCCGCCGCCTCTGGCCGCGTCGACATTCTATTGGTGTTAGACTCGTATCTGAAAGAGAGGCCGGGTGAGGTTTGGAGTGTCTTGTATGAAGTATATAAGAGCCGTGGGAGAATATACATCGTAAGGGAGGATACTGAAATAGGCGCTGGGCTGAGGGCGCTGGGAGGTATAGCGTCTATCTTGAGATGGTAAGAAACGGGAGTGGGGAAAAAATGTGGATTTAACGCGGTTATTTCTTCTTGCCTAGCAGTCTGTATACTTTGATGCCGGTGTATGGGGATTTGGCTACTGCAAACATCATCGGCCCGCGGGCAGTCTGCTTCTCCACAACCTCGTAGTTATCCGTCTCAAACGCCTGCTTCGCCTTAATGTCATAGAACTTCAACTTCTGCTTCTTCGACATAGGTGTAGGGTACACCGTGGTTTATAAAGTTTTTGTTTAATTTAATTACTGTATATAATTAAAGAGCTCTATTGATAAAATCACTATTGAGGTGGTGCTGATTGTACTTTTCATAATTTATATTATTTTTCCTTTTTTGTATATTCTATGCTCTTCTTGATCTTTCTAGACTAGGCCCATTGAGGTAATAAACCGCACTAAAAATATCGCCGTTTCTAATGCTTTAAACTCGGTATTTGCTTTAGTTAGATATATGGCATATAGGAGAGTAGTAGCTCTTCTAGGCGTGGGAGGGGTCGGGAAGACCACCTTCGCGTACAGAGTCTTGGGAGTTTCCGATACCCCTGTACTGACTCTAAGACCTAGCTACTACAGATTCTACATAGGAGATCTAGAGATAGATTTGGTAGACGTGCCGGGACAGAGGGTATTTGAGGTAGCGATGAAGTTTACCTCTTTTAAAATTCCAATTGTTGATAGGCTAGTGTACATGTATGACTTGACTAATTACGACACTTTGTATGCCATTTCCGAGCTACACACGATTTTCGTAGAAAGAGGCTCGCGGGTGGCGAAGGAGTACGTGGTTGTTGGTAATAAAAGAGACATCGCCGAGGAAATTGGCGTATTTATAGAGGCTGATGAGATAGCCTCTTCAATAGGCGCCTCCGAGATTTACTATATATCGGCAGTAAAAGATCCTCCTCGGGTGTTTCAGGAGATTCTGCTAGGAAAGTCCTAGGCGGGCAACCACCTGTTGAAAAACGTAGTTCCAGTTCTCTCTCGTTAGCCAAAAAACCTCGAATCCAAATCTCTTAGCTACGTCTATGTAATTTCTGTGTATTGTTGCCAATACCCTCGGCGTGTTGTATAGAGCGTTTTGTAAATACTCGCCGAAGCTGGGGCATTTGAACTCCATGGCGCCGATCTCGTCAATAATCTTTAACTCGCACCGCTGGCTTAACGCACTTCTAATTGCCTGGCAAGCCTCTAGCCTAACTGCGTACTTACCCACTGAGGGCTCCCCTCTCCCCACTCTTGCAAGCGGCATGCGGTTGCCGCCGACGAGCTCAACTACGTCGAAGCCTATGCGCGAACCCCCCTCCCTTACCTCTATAGTGACGAATCCGCACACGCTCAGCTTCTGCTTAGCTAGCTCTGCTACTTTTAGAGCTAGCGTGGTTTTGCCGACGCCAGGCAATCCGGAGATGCCGATTCTGCCCTCAGCCCTTTCACGCCACGTCATAAACTCGGCTTAGTCTAGCCTCATCACGTTTTTCGCAGATCACTACGATATAAAGTTTCGCGCTATTGTGAGAGTGCCTTCAAGCGCTTTTTTCACCAAACTATCAATAAGCTTCTCGAAAGGCGCGAGCGCCTCGCCTACAATACTCCGCATTTTGGCAAGGATACTCCTGGTCTCTGTAGCGTATTCGTTAACAGCGCCGCGCTTAACCCCCTCGTCGCTCATGTCGTCGGAGTATTGATACAAGACGCCAAGCGATCTGCCGAGTCTCCTCGCCAGCTCTATCATCTCCCGCCTACCCAGAAGTATCGTGGGGAGGACAAGTGTCGCCTCAATCAGAGGCGCAGTTTTCAGCTCAGCAGCTTTTTCTCTCTCACCGTCAAGATCGAGGGCCTGGCCTCTGGAGAGCCTCTGGGCCACGTCTGCTAGGTACTCAACAACCTCAGGCCCAAGCCTCACCGCACGTTTAATAGACTCGGCAATAAGCCAGTCGCTGGCTATGATAGACCTATCGTCGCCGTATAGTATACGAGGCGTCTTTACGCCTCTCCTCTCGTCGTGTTTATCCATTACGTCATCTTGAAGTAGCGACACCACGTGTAGTAGCTCTACGATAGTTGCAGCCTGTATAATTCTGGGATCCATTAAAGACCTCCTATCTAGGCTGTACGAGAAGGTGAGTAGCAGAATAGGCCTAAGCAACTTCCCCGGGGTTTCTATGTAGTGCCGCACCGCGCCGCGTAGCGACGCGGGCTCTAGGTCCTCCCCCACTTTTTGAAGATCTGCCACCACGTGCTCCAGTGCTGCCAAAACATCGCGCGGCAACAGAGACACATAATTAAAAAGAAAGGTGTTTTTATCTCTTTGTTAAATCAAGCCCAAAATCTCACTTCGCCCTGTAGCGCCCCTCAGCGGTTTTTTCAACCTTCCCCTCTCTAATTAGACGCGTTAACTGGGCCTTCACCACGGCCACCTTCTCTACACCTATCGCTTTTGCAACCTCCTCAGCGGTTAATTCTTTACCTTTATTCTGAGCCAGATATTCATATATTTTAGTCTTCACTCCTGACGGCATGTATGTAAATAAAAATCTAGGTATTTAAAGTTTAAGACATCGTGGGAGCGGATAAGTTTATTAAAGCGGCTTTACGGTCTGCGCATGGTCAGGCTGGCGATAGTTGTCGCAGAGTTTAACTACGACATTACACGCCTAATGTTGCAAAAAGCTCTTGAACACGCTAAATTCCTCGGGGCCGAGGTGACCTACGTCGTGAACGTGCCCGGGGTCTACGACATACCTATGGTACTGAGGGATCTAGTGGCGAGAGAGGAGGTAGACGCCGTAGCCACGCTGGGGGCAGTTATCCAGGGCGCTACAAAACACGACGAAATAGTTGCACAGCAGGCGGCGAGGAAGATACTAGACATCTCGGTTGAGTCTGGTAAGCCAATCACGCTGGGCATCATAGGGCACGGCGCCAACAGAATACAAGCTCTTGAGAGAGTGGAGGAATACGCGAGGCGCGCGGTGGAAGCCGCGGTGAAGCTGGCGAGGAGAAAGAAGAGGTTGGAAGAGGCGAAGTA
Source organism: Pyrobaculum ferrireducens (assembly GCF_000234805.1). Classification (NCBI taxonomy): domain Archaea; kingdom Thermoproteati; phylum Thermoproteota; class Thermoprotei; order Thermoproteales; family Thermoproteaceae; genus Pyrobaculum; species Pyrobaculum ferrireducens. The sequence goes on along the minus strand of NC_016645.1, from coordinate 1,101,031 downwards.
CAGCGGGGAGATGGTGTATATAGACTAGTACACTGGGGTTAGCCAGTTTAGGTACTTCTCCACTCTGCCCCTCACAACGTTTGAATAGAACTCAGCTATTTTCATGGTAATAGGGCCGGGTTCTCCAGAGCCAATGGGCCTGCCGTCTACTTCGACCACGGGCGTTACCTCGGCGGCGGTGCCGACGAGGAACACCTCGTCTGCCGTGTAGATCTCTTCGCGGGTGATCGGCCGCTCCTCGGCTTGTATCCCCAGATCTGAGCTAAGCCTCAAAATAGTATCTCTCGTGATCCCCTCCAGAATTGATTGGTGTACAGGTGGCGTGTAGAGCTTTCTACCTCTCACCACGAATATATTCTCGCCGGATCCCTCAACCACGTATCCGTTTAGATCCATTAGCAGAGCCTCGTCATAGCCTCGGCTCTTCGCCTCTGTGAGCGCTAATACAGAGTTTACATATATACCGCCGATCTTAGCCATCACGGGCAACATAGTGTTGTGGGCTCTGCGCCAGCTCACAATGGCGGCTCTTATCCCCTTAGGCGAGAGGTATTTGCCAAACGGGAAGATAATAACTGCGAGGGATACCTCAAGGCTTCTAATATCAAGTGTCACAGTTTCCGTGGATACAAACGCCACGGGCCTGATGTAGACATCTTCTCTGAAGTTGTTGGCCTGTGTCGTCTCGATAACCGCTTTGCGCACCTCCTCTCTCGTATAGGGTATCGTCACTCCAAGTATCTTTGCTGACTTAAACATGCGCTCTACGTGGTCGTCCAGTCTGAATATTAGTAAATTGTCGCCGTTCCAGTAGCCCCTTATTCCCTCAAATATCGAGGTTCCGTAGTGTAGCGCATGTGTCATTACGTGTATCTTGGCGTCTTCCCACCTCACAATCTTGCCGTTAAACCAGACGTATTTAGCGTGGGGCTTCATAGAGCAAAAATCAGCCTCCTCATCTCCTCCCCAACCTTCTCTATCTGATGTCCCTTTGCCTCCTCCATAAGTCTCTTCAGCGTCGGGGCGCCCCGGCTGTACTCCTCAACCCACTCCCTGGCGAAGTCTCCGTTTTTTACACGCATAGCCGCCTCCTTCATCCTCCTCTTCACATCTTCGTTTATTATCTTAGGCCCAACAGTCAATCCGCCGTACTTGGCAGTGTCAGATACGCCGTTTAACATACCGTAGATACCCCGCTGCCATATCAAGTCCATTATCAACTTGGCCTCGTTTAGCACTTCGAAATACGCCACCTCAGGCTGGTAGCCCATCTCTACAAGCACCTCAAAACCCTTCTTTATCAACTCCATAAGGCCCCCCACGAGGACGGTCTGCTCGCCGATTAGATCAGTCTCGGTCTCTTCGGCGAATGTAGTTTCGATGACGCCAGCCCGCGTCGCCCCTATACCTTTCGCAATGGCTAGGGCGTACTTCAGAGCAGAGCCGCTGTAGTCCTGATAAACAGCTACCAAAGCCGGCACGCCCCGCCCCGCCAAGTACTCCTCCCTAACGGCTCTGCCAGGTCCCTTGGGGGCCACCATCACCACGTCGACGTTCTTCGGCGGCTTTATTAAGCCGTAGTGCACATTGAAGCCATGTGCGAAGTCCACCACGGCGCCCTCCCGGAGGTTGGGGGCTATCTGCTCCCTCCACACCTTGGGCTGTTCCATATCTGGGATGAGGACCATGACGACGTCAGCCCTAGCCACTGCGTCGCCTACTTCATAAACCTCGAATCCCTCTGACGACGCCAATTCCCACGACTTGCCTCCCCTACGCACACCTATGATTACCTTAAGCCCGCTATCTCTCAGATTAAGCGCTTGGGCCCTCCCCTGTATCCCGTAGCCCACTACAGCTATGGTTTTGCCTCTGAGGGGTTCGAGAGAAGCGTCTCTTTCTGTATAGATCTTCGCCATGGTTATAGAATTTCAGCGGTTTATATGTATCTCCTCAATTGTCAAAACTTCGGGTAGTTTATCCAGCTTCGCCACGAGCCAGTTAACCTCGTCGGGATCTCCATCGACATACATGTGGATTTTGTATATAGTCGTGTCGGCCGCAATCTGCATATTAACCACGCTGACCTTTGCACGTCTAGTAACTGCTATGATGCGCCCAAGGGCGTCTAGGGACTTGGGGGCTGTTATGTTAATTCTCATCATACACCAACTTCACCTCCATGCCCTCTGGTAGTATAGCCGAGGTGAGCCAGTCGCCTGGCTTCACCCAGGGCAGGACGATGTCGCTATCGCTGTCTATAGTGAGGTCTACTATCAGCGGCTCGTTGTTTCGCAAAGCCCTGCCAACCAGCCGCTCCAACTCTGCGTAGCTCTCGGGCTTAACTCCGTCGATCTCGTAAGCCTCGGCTATCTTCAAGAAGTCAGGCCTATGGCTAAACTCCGTGGCGATAATCCTCCTCTGGTAGATATAGATCTGCCACTGTTTGACCAGCTGGAGAGCTCTATTGTCAAATATAGCGACTACTATAGGCAGATTGTAGTCCCGTACAAGGGCTAGGTTGTTCATAGTCATCTGGAACGAACCGTCGCCATCTATACACAGCACGGGCCTAGTGGGATCGGCCAGCTTGGCTCCGAGAGCCGCAGGTATTCCAAAGCCCATAGTTCCAAGACCTGCCGACGTTATGAACGTCCCGGGCTCGTAGACGTCCCAAGCTATCTCAGCCCACATCTGGTGCGAACCAACGCCGGTAACCGTCACCGTGTTTCTGGGGGCCGCGTTTCGGAGCACCTTTAGGACTTTCCACGGGTGGAATGTCTTGGTAGATTCAGCAATTCTCGACATGGCGTCTTCATACATTTTACGTATATTCAATAGCCATGAAATATATTTAGTATTGCTTACCGATTCGACGTGTATGATATCTATAAGCTTTCGAAGAGCCTCTTTTGCGTCGCCTACTATGCCCACGGTCGGCTTGACGTTTTTCCCAATTTCGCTCTTGTCGATATCTATATGGATAAGTCTCACCCTCCCGCTTTTGATGGACTCATTCAACTCCTTGAATCTCCCCCACGTCCTGTCGCTAAATCTTGTCCCCACGGCTAGTATGACATCTGCATTTGCCAAGGCCGCATCTGCTTCGGCCCGGCCGTGCATCCCGGCGGGGCCCATATATAGGGGATAGTCGTGGGGAACCGCGGCCTTGCCCGGCAGAGTTGATACGATAGGCGCGTACAGTATTTTGGAGAGCTCCACAACTTCGGCGGTTGCCCCGGACCACAAGACGCCGCCTCCTACTAAAATCACAGGCCTCCTAGCCTCCATTAGGTACTTAGCGGCGAGGCTTATCTTAGCCTCGTCTAGCGGAGGCGGCAGGAACTTCTCCCTATTCACAACTATCCTCTCTTCGATGTCTGTAGCTCCTGCCAACTGGACGTCTCTCGGCAAGTCGATAAGAGTGGGGCCGGGCCTCCCCATTATGGAAATTTCATATGCAGTTTTGAAAGCCGGAGTCGCCTCGGACGGTTTTTTGACTTGGTATGCAAATTTAGTTATAGGCGTCACAACTCCCAGGATGTCGGTTTCTTGGAACCCGTCTCGTCCAAAGATGCCAGTGGGGACCTGTCCTGTTATGGCGACTAGAGGTACTGAATCCATATAGGCGTCTGTTAACCCAGTTACTATGTTAGTGGCCCCAGGCCCGCTTGTCACGGCGACAACCGCCGGCTTTCCCGAAACCCTGGCGTAGCCCTCTGCGGCATGTATAGCACCTTGTTCATGGCGGAAGAGGACGTAATCTATGTCTTGTCCGTACAGCGCGTCGTAGAGCGGCATGATTTGACCTCCTGGTATTCCCAGCACGTGTTTGATCTTGTACGTTTTGAACGTTTCGATGAGTTTATCTACGACGCGTTTCTGACCCCCATTGTAAGCCCCGATACCCCCGACATTGATAGAGATGAAAGAGAGACTATTTAAACATTACCCAGTCTATATATTGCCTCTGAGGCTAGTCTAACGACTTGGCGCACGTTTGGGTACGTCTCTATCTCGTCTATCTCACTCACGTCTATCCACATACCCTCCCTCAATACGCCGCCGGCTCTGCGAACTAGATACACCAAATCGAAGTGTATATGAGTCTCCTCGGGGTACTTTACTACCTCCTCAAGCACGACGAGGGGCAGTGGTCTCTCTATCACGTTCTCGTCTTTTATACCGTGGAGAAGACCCACGGGCTCCACGACGAGGCCTGTCTCCTCCTCAAACTCTCGTTTAAGAGTCTCTAGAGGCGTCTCGTGAGGCTCAACATGACCCCCTGGGTATATATATACGCCCAAACGTCTATGCCTAATCATTAACACTTTTCCTCTCTCTATCAGAACCCCACTTGCGACCATGCACCTTTTCATTAACCTTCATAGCTTAATTTTTTAAATAGGTGCTGGATCATGTGAGGTGTTCGGCAAAATCAAACTGGGTATAGAGGAGTGGAAGAGGCTCGAGTCTGATCTGGACAGGATCTCCTCAGGCGGGCCCATGGAGTTGGTTATAAACCTCACACTAGTCTACTCGGGAGAGGATGGCCTAGAGGAGGAAGAGCACCACCACCATCACCACCACGTCCACGACTTTGAAGAAAATGAATTCACGCGAGAGGTGGCTAAATTACTTGACCACATAGCACATACATACGATGCACATGTTCATCCGCACCTCCACAGTAACCACGGGAGTGTGATGTTCGCAGTGAAAGGAACACCTAAAGAGCTTATAAAGGCTCTGAAAGATGTCTTGGAGTACGTAAAGCTTAACTGCGAGAAGTGCGTCGTCCATTCGCTCGACGGAGAATTTCATCTCGGTGAGGATCTAAGCGGGATATATTTCGGAGATGCGTATAAAATAACTGTAATACTTCCATCAGAAGATGGAAAAAGGCTTAAAGTCCACGAGGTTCACTTCTAAGCCTATTTACTACACAGTCTATCGTCTCCAAGACTTCTGGAGAGACGATTTTTCTCATGTCTTCGATAGATATGTGGGGATAGCCCCCAATCCATATGTGTCTGTGTATAAATGCTGAGTCTTCGCTGAGCCACACGCATTTTTTCTCGCCGACGTGGGCGGCGTCGCCGATGTGAATCACGACGTCGCAGTCACAAGTCGTCGGGCAGCCGAGAGCTCTCGCCAAATGGGAGGGCCCCACAACCACAGGGATTCCCATTTCATATATCTTCCAGAACAAGTCGCACATCACCTACAGATAACCTAGATGGTTTAAATCGTCTACGTCGTCTAGGAGGATAACCACGTCCTCTAGATTGATCCTCCCCTTACTGAGTGCCTTTGGGGGGATTTCCACGTATTCAGGTATAAGCGTGTCGTCCAACTTCCTAAGTAGCATCTTCACGGTAGCAATACCAGATTTTAACCTACTATAGGGAAATTTCTTCGCCGGGGGCCGTGGGGAGGTATATATTGTCGAAGCCCTCCTCCGCTAGTTTACTCACCAGCGGAGCTGATGTCGAGGGATCGGTGTGCACCAGTATGATTTTTGTCTCAGGTGCAAACCGCTTTATAAAAGCCTCGATCTCCCCCCTGCCGGCGTGTGCGCTGAAGTCAAACCACTCAAGCCTCGCCTCTACCTTTACAGTACTGCCGTCGACAACCGCGTAGCCTTTGCTCAGTATCTGGAAGCCCGGCGTGTTAGGCGCCTGGAAAGACGGGAGAAATATCCCGTTTTTCCTATTCTGGGCGAGTTTCTTAAAATAGAAAAGCGCGGCGCCCCCCTTCAACATACCAGCTGGAGTAATTATTACGGAGGGCTCCTCCATGGCTCCCTTTCTCACGTATGTGTTAGGCACTTCAATAGAGATCTCAAGAGCTTTTTTGTAAAGCCCCGGATCTCTTAGTAAGTGCGGGTACCTACCCACAATCTGGTTGATCTGCCTAGCCAGTCCATCTACGTAAATTGGATAGCTGTCTACACCGTGTTTAACAAGAGTAAGCAAAATCTCCTGTGCCCGACCGAGGGCGAAGGAGGGTATTAACACAGATCCGCCGCCTTCCAACACCTCCTTAACAGAACGTGTAAACTCTTCCTCTAGCTTCTCCCGCGGCGGGTGGTCCGTCGACGCGTACGTGGCCTCCATAATAACAACGTCGGGGCGCCGGGGCAGGTTGTATACATCCGCGCCCCTGAGCATATTAGTATCCACCGTGTTAAAATCTCCAGTAAACACCACAACCCTCCCCTCGGCCTCAATTACAGCCATGGCGCTACCCGGGATATGTCCAGCGTTGTAGGCGGTGACAACGGCGTCACGTCCTATCTCCACTGGCTCTCCATAGGTGAGGGGTATGGCGCTTGACATGGCCTCCCTAACCTCATCCAGAGTGTAGGGGAGGTAGTAGCCCGACAGCTTTATGGCGTCGGCGTACATCAAGTCGCTTAGCTCCATCGTGAGTGGGGTGGAGTACAGCGGTGTTTTGGTAGACACGTAAAGAGATGGGAGCCCCCCGCTGTGGTCAAGATGGGCGTGGCTTAGGAAAGTAGCCGTGAGATCTTTGGGACGGACGTGGAGGGGGAAGACTGGTCTATCATTTGCGTCAAAAGAAACGCCGTAGTCTAATAAAATGCCATTAGACGCTGCTTTGATTAACACGGCAAGTCTTCCAACCTCACCAGCCCCGCCAAGAAACCGCATCTTCATAACCGGCAGACGCCATAATTTTCAAATAAAAACCTTAATATCAAGATGAAAGAGGAGTATATGGAGGAGGTGGAGAAGCGCCTCAATAGGTTGCTTGAAATAAACCGGCGGCTACTTACCCACCTGGAGGAGATCAACCGCCTGCTCTCGGAGAGGCAGAAGAAGTAGCGGGCACGGGTAAAATTTATATACCAAGCGCCTACAGCGGCCCATGCCATTCACCACATCTGCGCAGCCTAGAAAACAACGGCTTAGTCTATACGAGGCTCCGCCCCACCTGCGGCGTAAGTTATTCAACGCAAAGCTGTCGCCCGAGCTGGCTAAGAAGCTAGGTGTAAAGAGACTGCCGGTGAGGCGCGGGGACACTGTGTTGATTTTAAGAGGCGACTTCAAAGGCGTGAGAGGTAAAGTTGTCAGAGTCGACACCAAGAAGATCCGTATATATGTAGAGGGCGCCACTAGAACCAACAGCAAGGGGCAGACTGTGTACTACCCCATACACCCAAGCAAGGTGATGATAGTGGAGGTCGACACATCCGACAAGGCTAGGCAAAAAATAATAGAGAGGAGAAAGAAGTAGGGCTATGGTACATCTAAGAAAGTCGCTGGCTCCGTACTGGTGGCCTATACCGAGAAAAGCTGGCGGCGTGTGGGCTATAAGGCCGTCGCCGGGGCCCCACAGCCTAGCCTATTCACTGCCCCTGGCGATGGTTATTAGAGACGTGTTGAAATATGCCAAGACTATGCGCGAGGCGAGGTATATAATATCTCGGGGCTATGTAAAAGTTGACGGGGTGGTGAGGAGAGACTACAAATTCCCGGTGGGCCTCATGGACGTGGTGGAGATTGTGCCGACTGGCGAGGTGTACAGAGTGGTGCCAGATTCAGAGAAATACTACAACCTCCTCCCCATTCCCTCTGAAGAGTCCTCGATGAAATTGTTGAGAGTAGAGGGCAAAACAGCCGTAAAAGGCGGCAAGCTACAGCTACACTTCCACGACGGGAGAAACCTCATCACTACTCCGGAGCTGGGGAGACAGATAAAGACCTTTGACTCTGTGCTGTACGATTTACAGAACAAAAGTATAAAGATGCATATACCGCTGAAACTCGGCGTTAATGTGCTTGCAATCCACGGCAGCAACGTAGGCTTCGCCGGCGTACTACATGAAATCGTCTGGACACTAAAACGGAGGCAGTCGGTAGTTGCCATAAAGAGAGGCGACGAGGTTAGGAGGACAATTCTCGGATACGTAATGGCGGTAGGTGCGGAGTCGCCGGTAGTGAAAATATCTCCCTAGTCGGCAGGCGGCTTCTCCTCGGTATAAGCCTCAGCCATCTTCTTAGACAGCAACCTCTCCTCAGCCTTCCAGAAGGCATCGCCGTAGTAATCCAGCGCCTTCTCCATATCTGAAATACTTATTGCTATCGGCTCGTATATTTTCACAACGCCACCCTCGACAACCCAGCCCTCCACGACCCCACCCACCGCCCAGTCGTATTTCGCACTCACTACATAACGCCTCTCAAAGACAGGGCTCCTAACCTTGATGTAGACGGTGGCTATGCCGAACTCTTTAAGAAATCTAGAGACAACCTCCCTATACTTTTCACCTGGCTTTGGGGCTGGGACTCTCTCGGCGTATATAATATCATCGCGTTTCAAGTCCTCCTCAAGAAGTTGGAGGAGTTTTGAAACAGGTTGGCCCGTTCTCTCAATACGCATGGACTCTACCACTCCCCCCTTTTTAAATGTCAACACTAATACAACCAGCAGGAGACTAAGTGTCCTGGCTTCTTCTCAACGAGCCTAGGCTCCTCCCTCTCGCACTTCCCCTTAATCACAAGGGGGCATCTTGGGTGGAAGCGGCAGCCGCCGGGGGGGTTGACGAGGCTAGGCGGCTCGCCGGGCGGGACTTTCCTAATCTTAAACCTGTTCGTGGGGTCTGGGTCGGGCAACGCCTCTATTAAAGCTTGTGTGTATGGGTGGAGCGGCTCCTTTATTACATCTCTAAAAGGCCCGTACTCCACCATTTTGCCTGCGTACATTACCAAGATCTTATCCGCTAAGTACTTCGCAGTGGCTATGTCGTGCGTGATGTAGATCATCGTTATGCCGTATTTAGACTGGAGGGATCTCATTAGCGACAAGATCTCCGCTCTGATAGAGACGTCGAGCATGGAAACAGGCTCGTCGGCCACGACGAATTTAGGCCTCGTTATTAAAGCCCGGGCGATGCCCACGCGCTGTCTCTGGCCGCCGCTCAGCATGTGGGGATATTTCTTAAGAAAGTCGTCGGGCGGGGTTAGCCTCACCTCCTCCAAAGCCTTCACCACAGCCTCGTACCTCTCCTTGGGGGGCACCCCTCTTAATATCAGGGGCTCCTCGAGGATGTACTCAATCGTGTGGTACGGGTTCAGGGAGCTGAAGGGGTCTTGAAACACCATGGCTGTTGAAAACCTGTACCACCTAAGCTGGCTCTCCGGGAGGTGAGTGATGTCTTTCCCTTCGAAAATTATCTTTCCGCCAGTGGGCTCTATAAGCCTTAGAATAGTCCTCCCAAGCGTAGTCTTCCCAGACCCCGATTCGCCAATTACGGCGAGCACCTCCCCGTTTTCTAAGGCGAAGCTCACCCCGTCTACGGCCTTGACATATTTAACTGGGCTGAAAAGCCCCTTCTTCACCGGGAACCAGGTTTTGAGGTCCTTAACCTCTAGCAGAGGCATGTTAATACAGCCAACAAGCAACTAGGCTTCCCTCCACTTCCTTTGTCGCCGGCTCCTCTTTTTCGCATTTTCCTTTTATTACATAGGGGCATCTTGGGTGGAAGCGGCAACCGCTGGGGGGGTTTATGAGGCTTGGCACATCCCCAGGAATGTGCTCTATTGTCTTCTCCTCGCGTAGGGTAGGCATGGCGGCAAGGAGCTTCTGCGAGTAGGGGTGTTTGGGCTTGCGGAAGAACACGTCGGCCGGCGCCACTTCTACAAGCTTGCCTGCGTACATAACGCCTATTTTGTCGGCAATTTCAGAAGCTAGGGCTATGTCATGGGTGATGAGGATGTATGACAAGTCAAATTTTGTCTTTAGCTCCTTTAGCAAATTCATAATATTTGCTTGTGTGATGACGTCGAGCGCCGAGGTGGGCTCGTCTAGTATCACTAGCCTGGGCCTCATCATTATCGCCATGGCAATAACTACTCTCTGCTTCATGCCTCCGGAAAGCTCAAAGGGGTATCTCATTAAGACGTCTCTCGCCAGCCCCACAGATCTCAAAGCCTCCTCAGCGATCTTAACCGCCTCCTGTTTAGAAAGCCCTAGGTGTAGGACAAGTGGCTCTATCATCTGATCCTGAACTCTCAAAATAGGATTTAGAGCATTCATAGATGCCTGGAACACCATGGAAATTTTCTTCCAACGAATCTTCCTCCTTATTTCGTCCTCTGGCATTTTCATCAAATCCACCACCCCCAGCTCATCGTCGTAAAACAATATCTCGCCGCCTACCTCAGCAACATTCCGTGGTAGAAGTCTAATAATTGTAAAGGCGAGAGAACTCTTTCCACTCCCGCTCTCCCCCACCAGCGCCACAGCCTCACCTCGCTCTAACCTAAAGGAAATACCGTCCACCGCCTTAACCGTGCCTCTAGACGTGCCGTAATACATCTTAACATTACGCATCTCTAGAAGAGGAGGCATACAACCCTCTAAATAATGCTATATATATTTACCGCTTCAATACGCCCATGGAAATCACGGTGGCTGGCAATCCCACAGTGGACATCATTGTCACAGATAGGGGAGTCACCAAACGCCTTGGAGGCCCCATATACTACGCCTCGCTGGTATTCGGCGCACTGGGGGCGAAGGCCCGGGCGGTCGGCGTAGCCTCCAGCGACTTATTGGGAGAGATAGAGCGACTCTTAAGAAGTCTCGGCGTAGAGCCGCAATTAGAAGTGGCAGACGTCACCACCACATTTGAACTTGATTACAGGACAAAGCCGAGGAAGGTGAGACTAGTGGCGAAGCCCTCTAGAGGTATAGCCAGAGTCTCTGGCGACGTGGTAATTCTATCCCCAGTTTACGACGAGCTAACCGGCACAGAAGTCAAGGGGGGAAAGGTTGTTGTGGATCTCCAGGGGTACATACGCTCAAGTACGCCTCCGCCTAGGGCCGATCTAGTCCACCTCTCTCACGACGATATGCAGATAGCTACCGAAGAGCTTGTTAAAATGGGGGAGAGGTGGCCTGTCGTAGTGTACACGTTGGGCGAGGAGGGGGCATACATAGTGGAGAGAGGCGTGCTGTACTACATCAACAGCGCGAGGTTGGAAATAAGCGACGTCACTGGAAGTGGCGACGTATTCCTCGCGGCGTTGACGTACTACCACTATGTTAAAAACCTCGGCGTGGTAGAGGCGGCATGTGAGGCGAGTAAAATAGTGGCAGGCTTTCTAGCAACTAGAAAAATAGTGAAATACAATTTTGAATGCGTCAAACGAGTTGTTCAATGGTTGCGATTCTAGTCAAGACATCGGTCCTAGTGATTATCCCCACCAACCGATCCTCCGAATCCACAACCAGTAACCTGCCGATTCCGCTGGAGACCATTAACCTAATAGCCTCATGCACGTCCTCATCCTCCTGTATTGTAGGAGGGTCGCGCATCATTACGTCTCCAACCCTCGCCTTCAACTCGCAACGGGATAGCAACTCCATGACCTTTGAAGCCATTAAGAGGCCAATAGGCCTCCTATTGTCGTCAATCACCGGTATCCCTCTAAACCTCTTCTCGACAAAGTACTTTATGTATGTCTCCACTTGGTCGTCGACCTTAGCCACTACGGGGTTAGGCGTCATTATGTTCCTAACCGTGGTCCTCGGCACCGACACTATTGAGGTGATTTCAACCAACGCCTCGATATCAGCCTTGATGATCTTGCCTATGAGAACGACGCCGCTTGGGAGGGGGCCTACCCGCACCTCTCTCTCTAGGTAGTTGCTGAGATCGCCCACGACCCTCATCGACGCGTGGGGCTTCTCAGAGAGTAGGCCTATCACAGTTATATCAAGAGCGTAGCCTATTACATTGCCAACTGAAACAATCGGCACTGAGAACGTCTGGCGCGACAGCACATCAGCCGCTTTTGACGTTGGTATGTAACCCCCGTGTGGACCTGCTTTGCTAATAACCAGCCCCATAGACTTTAAGATAGATAACATGTTACGTACATACCCCTCGTGTATCTTCAAAGAATTTGCAATATCTCTAGACTTAACGGGTCCTCCCTCTTTGTTGTACAACTCTACTAATGCCTTTAGCACATTGTATACAGAGTCTGAAAGGCTAGACATTGGGCAAGTATATGTAGCAAGATATAAACTTTGCTTCTAATTCAGCGATCGGTCTCCCGGTCACGTATCGCCAGACCGTTTAGTCATCACATATGTGAAAAATAGTCTGCCGAATATTTTTAAATCAGTTAAATGACCGCCCTAATGTCTGCCCTTATAATAGATGCGGTAGACGCGGCGCTGGTGGAGAGACTTGAGAAGACAGGCATTAGAGTAGACTACAGGCCAGGGATTTCGAGAGAGGAGGTGATCAAGCAGGTAGGCAGTTATAACATACTTATCTTCAGAGGCCGGGTCAAGATAGATAGAGAGGTGATTGACGCTGGTAGCAAATTAAAGGTGCTCGCGAGATACGGCGTCGGCCTCGACAACGTCGACGTGGAATACGCTGTGAAAAGGGGGATTTCTGTAGTCAGCGCGCCCAACGCCCCCTCTCAGAGCGTCGCAGAGCTCACCATAGGCCTGATTCTCTCAGTCGCCCGGCGTATACCCCTCCTAAGTTCCAAGGTAAAGGCTGGCGAGTGGCCCAAGGGGAGATACATCGGGGTTGAGGTGGCTGGAAGGACCATCGGCGTGGTTGGATTCGGCAGAATAGGCAAAGCCGTTGCGCAGCTGGCCAGAGGCCTCGGCATGAGCGTATTAGCCAGCGATGTGATAGACGTTTCGAGAGACGTGGAGAAACTCGGCGGTAGGCAGGTGCCTCTCGAGGAGTTGCTTAAATTAAGCGACGTCGTGACGATCCACGTCCCTCTAACTCCCGAGACCTATCGGCTACTCAACGCCGAGAGGTTATCACTGTTAAAGGACGGCGCCATATTGATCAACACAAGTAGAGGCGAGGTGATAGATCACGAGGCTCTTCTCAAACATCTAGACAGGCTTTGGGGGGTAGGTCTAGACGTCTTGCCGGAGGAGCCCCCCAGGAGCCAGTACCTAAAACAGCTAATCAGCCACGAAAAAGTCGTGGTCACGCCTCATGTAGGGTCTGAGACGTACGAGGCGATGAGGAGACTCGCCGAGGAGCTCGCCAATAATATAGAAGAGGTTGTGTCGAGAATTAAGCTATGAAGTACCTAACCCCTGGCCCCGTCCAGTTACCTAAATTTGTCGTAGAGGCTATGGCAAAGCAACCGCCATTTCACAGAGGTGAGGAGTTCAAAAAACTTTTCAAGTCGGTGCTGGAGAAGCTGGAGGCGTTATACCAAGCAAGACCCCTGGTGTTACCTGGTACGGGAACGCTGGCTGTTGATACAATGATTTACAATTATATAAATCCAGGTGAGAAAGTTCTAGCGCTGGTATATGGCGAGTTTGGCAAGAGGGCTGTGGAGAGTGCCAAAATTAGGGGCGCTGAGGTGGTGGAGGTGGAGCGCGATTTGCCGCCTGCGCCTGATGAGGTAGACGACTTATTACGCCGAAATAGAGACGTGAAGGCGGTGCTCCTCATACACAACGAGACTAGCACGGGTATTGCATATAAAAAACTCAAAGAGCTAATTGACATAGTTAAGGCGCACGGCGCCCTGTTGCTTGTGGACAGCGTATCGGGCTTTCCCGCTGAGCCTCTTCCGCCTGGGGTGGATGTGGTTGCCACGGCGTCTCACAAAGCCCTCCTGGCGCCTCCCGGCGCCGCAATAATATACACAACCACCCCGCCGAGATACACCACGGGAGTGCCGCCGACGATGGACTTAAAGAAGTTTATCAAAATGCTTGAGCACCTAGAGACGCCGTACACGCCGCCTATCCCAATCCTATTCGCGCTAGATGCCTCGCTTAGCTATATTCTAGAACTCGGCGAGAGGTACACGTATATACACAAGGAGAGGGTTGACTACCTCTACGCCTCTGTAAAGCTACAACCAGTGCCTCCGGCGGATGTGAGGAGCTTCACAGTTACGACATTTATATGTGAGAATCCAAAGGAGGTAATGGCTAAGTTGCGGGACGCTGGCTACGTTGTCGCTGGCGGCATGTACAAGTATCGGGAGCGATCAATACGCATAGGCGTAATGGGGGATGTGAGTCTTGACGATCTTAAGAGAGTAGCCGAGGTAGTCAATAATGTGGCTAGACGAGGCTAACTGCAAGCTTTGCATAATCACGTCTAGGACGGGGGACTTAATTAGGCTACGGAGACCCGACAGACTGCCGGAGATACTTAACGAACTTTCGCAGTTACTGCGGCTGAGTAGCAGAAGCGAGGCTTTTTCCAAAAGCTTCCAAGTCGTGGCAAAGCTTGTGGGCGATGAGGATCCCTACAGGGAGTACAAGGCGAGACTAGCCGCAATAGGCAAGAAAGTGGCGGAGGCTGTCAGGCTGAGGCTAGAGCAAGCCTCGTGGGATTTAACAACGGCTTTGAGAATAGCGGCGGCGGCCAACATAGTCGATACAAGCGTCTTGGGATATAGGCCGAAGAAATTAGAGGAGGCTGTGTGGGATCTGCCAGCAATCGAGGAGTATGTGGCGTTGCCTAACAGCGTCTACTATGTATTGGACAACTCCGGCGAGGCGCAGATAGATCTGGTGGTGGCCGAGGCGCTTGAAAGAAATGGAATTACGCCAACATTCGTAGTCCGCTCCCAGCCATATGAAATAGATGTATTGGAGAGAGATCTCTCGACATACAGAGTGGTCGTAACGCCTGAAAACATATCGCCTGTGAGATGGATAAGAGATGGCTTTCTACTAGCCAAGGGAATTGCCAATTTCGAAGCGTATCTAGAGTGGGGGCAGACGCCTGCGCTTTTGCTGTTCAGAGCTAAATGCGACGTCTTGGCCAGAGTCTTCGGCGTCCAGAGAAACGCCCCTATTATAATCAGCGGCGAGAAGGCAAAGGCGATTATTAGCCTGTCACAATAAGCTTCACAGGCACCCCGTTTTTGAACTGCACAGAAACTCTAAGAGTTTCTAGCCCACCTTCCTGTATCACCGACTGCGCCACTTCCTTTACTTTCTTCAAGACGCTGAGAAGATCCACCATGTGTCTATACGACTCCTCAAGTATCTCGTGCCTAACCATGGGATTGGGGTCGATATACAACTGCAACCCAGTTATCTCAATAGGAGCACTTCTCTCAGAGCCTTCACTGCTGAACTTCTTTAACAAGTCCTGGAGTCTTCTATAACGCTCAAGAGACGGCCTCAGCCTCTCCAATTCGTCTCCCACGGCCTTGACTAAGCTTTCAAGATCCTTTATCTGTTTATCCAGCTCTGAGAGGAATTGGCTAGCATCTTCATACGTCTTCACAGTGAGTACATCCATGTATTCACCATGCTGAGGTGATTTATAAGGTCATCGCTTAAGTAATCCACGGGTTTTTTCTCACTAAATCGCCGCTGTATGCGTTGATCCTAATGTCGTACCTACCCACGCCCAACCTCTTGGAAATGCATTCCGAGATATCTACATAGCGCCTTTTCTTAATTACATAAACTCTGGAGCCCTGCACAAAGGGCCCCACCACCTCCTCGCCTACATATTTTTCAATAAATGCGTCTACTGCCTCGTCGTATACAGGCGGCCCCTTGTGTAGCACATAGGGGGTCAGCTTCACATGCTCAACTACGTACACCAGAGAGACGTGCGTAGCCTCGTCGCTTTCAACACCCCAGCGGAGTATTCTAAACCCGCACTCCCTAAGCCACTTATAGAGGCCCCGTCCCAGCCTCTTGTACCTACCCCATACAATATCAGGAGGCTCGTCGGGGTATGGAAACACCACCTCAACAGTCTCTAACTGACTCACTAATTCCCCATGTGTAGCTTGGAAATAGCTGAGTGAAGGCTTTTTGAGAAACCGCTTAGCCGCCAGAATAAATGTAGACATCGAGGTCAGAGACACGGCCGCCGCGGCATTTCTATTCGGATCCACGGGATCTACTACGACGAGAGGAGCCTTGAATTTTGTACCAGTGTCTGTAAACGCTATGTATGTGCGGTACGGCCTCCAGCGAGACGCCGCTTCTAGGGTCTCTACAAAAGAGCCGTAGTAAGCTATGAGTAGTTCTGTTAAATAACCCGAGAACCCCTCTGACCTTATCTCGGCCCCGTATATCCCAATTGTTTTTAGAAAAAGCTTTAGCAACCTCACATCTAAGACACGTGGCTTGTCTAGTTTCTCCACTAGGAATCTGTGGTGTAGTGGGGATCTGTCGGCGGCGGTTATGGGCCTCTCTCCTGGCTGTATTTTATAACACGGAACCACGTCAACCTCGTAGCTCTCCACCTGGAGCGAGACGTATGGATGTTGCGCATAGCGCAGCGTCCACCTAAGCCCCAGCTCCGTGAAGCGTTTAGTAAGGATTTGAACCACGGCCTCCGGCTTAACCGACCTATCTTTAAGAACCACAAAGATGTCTATATCGCGTTGGCCAGGTAGCCACGTCCCGCGGGCGCTTGACCCGTAGACATCTACCTCGGCGTCTATGCCCCCCTCCTCCACGAGCCGGGACACCAGAGACTTAACATGTTGAGAAACTTCTCTAATCTTCGCCTCCTCCGCAGGTGCCGGCGTCACCAGTTTATAAGCCTCTAGGAGGACCTCCTCTAAGCTACTCACGTAAGTGTTAACACAAATAAGTCACTATAAATAGGACCTCTCGGCGTAAGCGTGGACTTCTTCAGCTTGACCTTGTCTACAGTGACTACTCCAAACTCAACTCCCCGGTAGCGCCCCAGCAACTCCCTCAGCTTGTCGATATTGCGCCCGCTCTTCACACGCCCTATTGTCAAATGGGGGGTGAACTCCCTATCCTCGCGGTGTTCGGCATATCTATCAACAGCCCTTCGCACCACATCCGCGAGCTCTGTAAGCTTCTCAACACCCTGTGAGACGCCGATCCACAACACCCGCGGTCTTGAAAGATCTGGAAAGACGCCCACGTCGGCCAACTTAATCTGGAATTTGCTAAACCTCAACTGCGCCAAGGCGCGGATCGCGGCGTCTACATTGCTCTGTGGAATCTCGCCGAGGAAGCGGAGAGTCAGATGTAAATTTTCCCGCTCTACGAGCTTTACGTCTAGCCCGAGCCTCAAAACCTCTCTCTGCACCTCTTCAACTCTCCTAACTACGTCCTGCGCCTCGATGTCCACAGCCACGAAGGATCTGACGAGGCTCATGGCTTAAGTCGGTAAAACCACCTCGCCAGCAACTCACAACTTTGAGGCGCTATGAAGCTGACGCCGCATCTATCGGAATAGGGGCAGTACGTACACGGGATGGAGAGGAGAAGTCTATACTCCTCTGGGAGGGTCTCTACACTTATGACAAGATGTTCAACCGCCTCCTCGTGAATTTTACTAAGGAGCTTATACGCTTTGTCCGTCAGCCTAATCACGTACATACCCCTCTTGTTCCCCCCAACTCTCTCCCTTACTATTAAGCCCCTCTTTTCAAGCCTGGCGAGGATTGGAAGACCTGTCTTGCTGTCTATGCCGATGTACTTCCAGAGATTTCGCTGTTGGTAACTACCCCCAAGCCTCTCCAGGCCCTGCAAGATCTGGATCTCCACCTCTGTGAGTACGTCAGATTCCTCGTTA
Organism: Pyrobaculum ferrireducens; assembly: GCF_000234805.1. Taxonomy (NCBI): domain Archaea; kingdom Thermoproteati; phylum Thermoproteota; class Thermoprotei; order Thermoproteales; family Thermoproteaceae; genus Pyrobaculum; species Pyrobaculum ferrireducens. Next base: position 1,083,456 of record NC_016645.1, on the reverse strand, counting down.
TATTCCTGCGTAGCCACGTAGTGACACCGGGGCCAGTTTATAAATTACTACACAGACACCTCGACGAATAAAACATCGGAGAGGTCTTTTAACAACTCCCTCACAGGCCCCTCGGTGGAGTCCGCGGCCTTTGCAACCTCCTTCTGCGTAACCTCGACGCCAGCTATGTAACAAGCATAGTAGACAGCCGCTGCGGCTAGGACCTGGGGCTTCCTGCCGTTTCTAACGCGGGGGATGGATATTATGTAGCGGAGAATATCCACAGCTATGCGTTGCACCTCCGCGGACTTCTCGTCGCCGATCCCCAGCGCCGAGACGATCTTGGGGATGTAGATCTTGGGATCTACCCGCGGGGGCTTGATGCCGAGTTTACTCGCTATGTTCATCAATTCCATATATGCCGATACGAAGCTAGAGCGGTCAACGCCGAGCCCCTCTATGACTTTCTTTAAGGTAATTGCGGCGACGCCGTGTCTCTTTAAAGAAAAGTACAGAGTAGCTGCATAGCTCTCCAGCCTGGGGGCTCTATACCCTGCCTCGTAGAGCTTTTTGTACAGCATTACAGAATCCTCTATTATATTCCTAGGAATCCCCAGCTTTTCTCTGGCTGATTCCAGGAATTCCCTTATATCCGCCTCAACTCTTTCTAGAGGCGTGGAGATGGGTCGTGAAAACTTCTTCAAGCTAATAGCCTTGATTTTGTCAATAACTTTAACATTGCCGTACTCAATATCGCCGAGAGAAGAGCCCATGGGGCCTGAATACGCTCTTGACGACTCTGGCTTCCTCCACTCAGGTCCTAGATCAGCTATGCCGTCTCTCAGTACTGTGCCGCAGTTCTTACAGATGACCTGACCCCGCTCGTAGTCTACAACTACCTCGTTAACAGAGCCGCATACAGAGCAGCTATACTCCTCCACTTCGAATATTAACCTCCGCGTCATTTCCTCCGCCTCTTCTCAATATCTTGCGGCCTCACATAGAGAGCTTGACCTACTACCGAGTCGTCGCGTGTCGCCGGCTTCACTAAACCATAGGGATTTTTCACATTTCCAATAACGTCGTACAAGACTCCGACTTTTTTCATCGTGTATGTGTATATGTTTACGTAGAGGGGGGGAACCTCCGAGAGTTTCACCACGAGGTTCCCCAGACGGGAGTAGTGAAGAGCATGACCAATACGTCTCATTAAAGCAATTGTTGACCCCTATTTAATAAGGTTCGCCCCTCCAATACTGGAATATTACCTAACGGCACATGTGGGCTAGAATTTAAATACCCCAACGTTAACAAAAGCCGTGAAACTAGGCGCCTATTACAAAGGAGGAGATCTGAAAAAGCCCTCTGGCGGCAAGAAGAGAAAAGTTAGAAAAACTAAGAAAAAGGCCTTAGGCGGCGGCCCGCCTCAGATTCCAAAACTCAGCGAGGCCGACGTAAGAGTGGTGGAGAGGGTGAGAGGCGGCAATCTCAAGGTGAGGCTGAGAGAGGTGAGGTACGCCAACGTCTATCTGCCTAAGGAGAGGCGGAGTGCAAAAGCTAAAATTGTGTCCATCGTCTCAACTCCGGCGAATCCAGATTTTGCACGACGTAACTACATAGTCAAGGGCGCGGTTATCCAGACGGAGGTGGGCAGGGCAGTGGTCACCTCCCGCCCCGGCCAAGACGGCGTCGTAAACGCAGTACTTGTAGAATGAAGAAAAAAGGCGGAAGAATCCTCTGGCTCGCATACCTAGACTCAGCCACCCCCCGCTCCAAGGGGAGGCTACTACCTAAAAGCCTAGCTGTGAATAGGCCAACGTTGCAAGAGGTGGCCCAGGCCCTTGAGAAGCTTGGCTACAAATTCCAGGTTTATCCAGGAAAGAGATATCCCCCCCTGTGGTACGAAGAGAGGCTACAGGGCTACGTGGTGGTTGAGAGTAGCGAGAAGATACATGTCTTAGCCGCCAAGGTCGCCGCTGTGATTAGAGAGGCACGTAGTTGATGTACACGGTATTTTTTATCGGGACGGCGGGGTCGGGGAAGTCCACCCTAGTCGCGGCCCTATCTACATGGATGGAGGAACAAGGATTCGACGTAGGGGTTGTGAACTTAGATCCGGCGGCGGAGTACCTGCCCTACGTTCCCGATATAGATATTAGAGATAGGGTAAGCGCGAGGAAAGTAATGAAGCAGTACAAGCTGGGCCCCAACGCCTCTATAATAGCGGCGGTTGACATGGTGGTAACTGAGGCTGAGAGGATAAAAGAGGAGATGGAGGTAGTTGGGGCTCCGATATACTTAATAGATACTCCCGGCCAAATGGAGCTCTTCGCCTTTAGACAAAGCGGCGCCTACCTAGTACAGAAGCTTTCAGACACGCATTCTCTAGTGGTGTATGTGGCAGACGCCGTGTATATACAGACTATCGACGGCTTCGCCACAACCATGTTGCTGGCGCTCTCAAGCCGGATAAGGTTCAAGAAGCCGCAGATCCTGGCTGTGAATAAGGCAGATCTCCTCACGGAAGAGGCAATTGTCAACATCACCAACTGGTCTGAGGATCCCGAGACTCTGCTAGAGTCTATAGATCTGCCAAGCTACGAGAAGGAGATTCTGAGATCAGTCGCCAACATGGGCGGCTTCGTGGAGCCGATATTTGTCTCGGCTAAAACGGGGGATGGCCTAGACAAGCTCTACTACCAGTTACAGATACACTACACAGGTGGGGAGGACGCTCAGCTACCCCCTTGATACGGCCTTAGGTGCTCCGGCGTCGTTATAATAACCTTCTTCTTGTCACCTAGGTAGGTTTCTACTACATACGCCCTGCCCCTGACGCCGACGACTACGCCGACTTTGCCCTGGTAGCGTCTGTGGGGGGCGTTGGATATGTAGGTGGGGTCTATATCTATTACGACTTGATCCCCTGGCTTGTACTCGTACAACAGCCTCGAAAGGCCGGGGGCCCCCCTCTCTCTAGGCTTTTTTCTAAGCAGTTTCCTAGATTTATAGCGGTAGCCGTGTGTCCTCTTAACCATGCCCCCGGGATAGGCACCGGTTATTAAACTTTAACACCGTGGTAAGGGGCGTATAAGTTATAAAGTGGTGTACACACTAGGCAGTGAGCGTTAAAAAAATCCGCAAGTCTGAAGAGGTGCCGCATGCCAGCGCCCTCGCCATACTGAGGGAGGTAGCCGCCACAACTCAGCTGTCGGACGAGCAGAGAAAGACGCTTGACTACCTAGAAAAAGTGACAAAGAGGACGCGGGAGAACGCGGAAAGCTTGGTGAAGCAGTTAGTAGAGAAGTTCGGATTCGCCAAGATCACAGCGATACAGCTGGTAAATCTCTCAATAGACAGCGTAGAGGAGTTGAGGACAGTGTTATCGCATCTCGAAAGGAGGGAGTACTCAGACAGCGAGTTGAGAGAAATCTTCAAGTTACTAACTGGGCAATGAGAGGCCGGAGAGAAGAGTACGCATATGTAGTTGACATACTGCCGCCGGAGGTGGCGGTGTATAAACTACCTCCTAAAATTAGGAGAGAGTTTCCACACGACGTATCCTACGCCCACCTCGTCGGCGAGGATCACTTCACGTTGTTAGAAGTGACGCTTAAGAAGGGAACCGTGGTTGAGATAGGCGAGAGGGTATACGTGGGGCAGGGCCAGAGAGACAAAGTAGATAAAATTGTTAGGAGGATTAGGTACGACGACCTCCAGCCGCAGGGCCGGGAGAACCTCAACGCCGTGGTGAGGAAAATAGTGGAGCAACAGGAAAGCAGATTTGTGAAGTGGCTAAACGAGGCGGGTCCAATAACACTCAAACTTCACAGCCTAGAGCTGTTGAAAGGCATAGGAAAGAAGAAGGTACAGGAGATACTAGAGGAGCGGAAGAAGCGCCCATTCACGTCTTACGAAGACGTGAAGCAGAGAGCCGGAATTGACATAGTGGAGCTCATCACTGAGAGGATATTGAGAGAAATAACCGGTGAAGATAGCTACTACCTCTTTGCCCTGCCCCCACCGCAACACGCCGAGCAGTAAAAACTACTTAACTCTAGTTATCTTGTAGCGGTCTAGTATCTGCCAGACCTCTACTTCCGCGCCGGGGGCAAGCCTCCCCTTGGCCTCCTCCTCGATGTACTTCATAGGTACTTCAATAGTCTTGTAGTCGCGCATATCCATCAGCTGAATTACGTCGCCGGACATTGATAAGACCTGTGCGGTGAATTTTTCGATGATGGGGACTTCCACCTGTGCATCAACTGGAAGGCTCAAGGTCCTCTTCCCTCCGTCGAACACCCCCACAGCCACTATACGCGCCTTGGCGCTACCGTGCTTCCCGGTCTTCGACTTTTCGATCTCCACGACGCGGCAAGGCTCGCCGTCAATAACGACGTAGGACCCCTCTTTAAGCTCGCCTGCCTCGACGTATTTAGTCGACATAGGGCACTCTAAGGCTGAGATATATAAATTTTAGACACAGGCGTATTTCAGCACCTCGCCGCATTTAGGCATCTCGGCGGGTAGCCTTGGAACAGCCTCTGCAACCACTTTCTTAATGATGCCGAGCTTCTCTATCATCATTTTCTCCACAGCCTCTGCGGTCACCGGCTGGTGCGGCACCCATATGTCGTAGTCGGTGACTAGGGCGATTAAGCCGTAGCACATCCCAAGCTCGCGGGCTAGGTTAATCTCAGGCACCAGCGTCATGCCGATGATGTCGCAGCCAAACACCTCTCTCCAAATCCTCGACTCGGCTTTTGTACTGAACCTAGGCCCCTCTATACAGACATAGCACCCCCCGTCGTGCGTCTTGTTGTACTTACGCGCCGTCTCTATCAGTACCTGTCTAATTTCTTGCGTAAAGGGCTCCAGCCCTATCTGCACGTGGCAAGTCCTAGGCCCGTCGTAGAAGGTGTACTCCCTCCCCTTAGTCATGTCCACGAACTGGTCCGGCACTACGAAGTCGCCGGGGGCGTAGTCCGGCCTCAGCGAGCCTACTGCGCTGACGGCGATGATCGACTTAACGCCCAGGGCGTGTAGCGCATATATGTTTGCCCTGTACGGTATTTTATGAGGCGGGTATTTATGCCCCCTGCCGTGTCTCGGGAGAAACGCCACAACACGCCCCGATACGCGGCCCACAACGACGTTGTCTGAGGGGAGGCCGTAGGGGGTGTGTATCTGCACCTCCACAGCGTTTTCAAAAATGCCAGGGTCGTACAAGCCGCTCCCGCCGATTATGCCAATAGCGGGAAATTCGTCAAATCCAAGTTCCTTGGGGCTCTTCGGCGGGGTGGTTAGCTTAACCATAAAGGTAAATAAGCCGAGAATTTTAACAGTTGTGGAAGTCTTCGCCCCAACGCCGGCCGAACTCGTCAAAAAATACGGGGCCAGGAAAACTCCAGACGATAAATACGAGATACAAGCCATAAACGCCCCCTGGGTCGTAAAACGTGAGATCGACTTGGCGGTTGCCCCCGGCTCTAGGTATATTATAGAGGGGGTCAAGATAGAGGGCCTGACGCCTCCCTGGGAGGCCTACGTGGCTCTAGTGGAGGCAAGCGGTGACTTCGGCGCTGGCTTCGTGGTGGCTAGACGCCGCCGGATGTTTTCGTGTATATACAAGAACTATGCCAAGCCGATAGACACACAGCTGGCTCCCTACGTGCTGATTAAACCGGTGGAGTTGCAGTTGACAGATCGGGAAAATGTAGTAGAGTGTGTGGACAAGCCATTCAGAGCCCGGTACCTGGCGGTCTTTATAAACGCTCCCGTGGCCGTGGTGAGGAGGGTACATGTGGAGCTAAGCCCCTTAGTCAAGGAAAACGTTTAAATACCAGTGAGAAGAGTAGAGGCGGAATGGAGATAAAACTCCCAGGTCAAGATGCGGAAGACATTATCGACCAACTGTTAGGTGGCTCTGATGAGGATGCGCTGATGCAGACAATAACCAAGGAGAAGGCTCTGGTGAGGATTAGGCTTGAAAATAGAAGGGGGCACTACGTAACAATTGTAGACTTCGGGAATTCAGAAGACGCGAAGCAACTAGGCATAAAGGATATGGCTAGGGAGCTTAAGAAAAGACTCGCCGCTGGGGGCACTATTAGAGATAGCTGGATTGAAATACAGGGAGATCACCGGCAGAAGATTAAGAAGCTTTTAATAGAAATGGGCTTTAAGGAAGAGAACATACTCATAGATGAAGGAGTTACCGAGACATAAAATCAAGCGGGCACTAGAGCAAGAGGACTACCAAGCCCTGGCGCAGCTCTGCCTAGAGCTCCTAGGCGTTGACAGCTGGGCGGAGGGGTGGAGAAAGATGGAGGAGATTGTGGAGAGGAGCGGGGAGTACGTGCTTGCGAAGTTTCTAGCCTTGGCCTACGCCCTATCCCGCGACGAGATATACAGCGCGCTGTCAAGCGCCACCCGGGAATTCATGGCGCGGGACGTCGTCGTCTGTCTAGAAAAGACGGCGCAGGTTATTGGGGCCTTATCTCAACAAGAGGATTTTGGAGATATACGCGGACGACCAGCGGCTTAAGCCACCTCCTCAAAACAGAGGCTTTTTCCAACTGGCTCTCTGTGAGTTTGCCGGAGTTCGTCTTCACCTCCACCGCGTACAGAGCGCCGTCTCTAAATGCGAAGAGATCTACGGTTCTCAGGGCGGCTCTGTACTGCAACAACTCAGTAGCAACGCTGGACAAGGCGTGGAGAAGAGGCTTGTCAACTGTCTCCTCGACGCATTTCTTTAGACAGGGCGCGTAGAGGCTGGCCTCCAGCGGCGTGGCTGTCCTAGCGTCTTCTGAAAGACACCTACCCCTCCAGTAGGTGACAGACACGTAGCCAACAGGCGTGGGTATAGCCAACGTAATCGGCTCTTTAGGCTCTTCTTTACACTCGCCGGAGACTACGCTGTACGCCAGAACCACCTCCAAAAGGCGTATGAAATCCCCCGGCCTCCAGACGAGGAACCCCCTTGTCTTGAGGTATTCCTCAGCTATGCACTCCCCAGCCCTCCCTATTACGCTGTTCACATCTTTGTGAGTATTGGGATGCCTAAGATGTAGAAGCCGGCCTCCAGCACAGTCTTCACGGCGTTTACCAAAGCTAGTCTAAAACTCCTCACAGGCTCCTCCGCCTTGAGCACGGGAGCTTTCTCGTAGTAGCTGTTAAACACGAGGGCTAGGCCGTCGAGAAACTCCGCTACGTAGTCCGGCCTCAGCGACCGGGCTGACTCTCTAACTACGCTGGGCCACTCGGCGACTTTTAGAATTAAGTCGCGCTCTTCGGGTAATATACCCCCAGGCACGGGGGTTCTGCCGATCACCTGGGCTTTTTCAAGTATGGAGTAGGCTCTGACGTATGTATACTGGAGGAAGGTTCCGGAGTTCTGCCTGAGGTTCAGCACCGCGTCCCACCTAAACTCAATAGGCTTACGCGGCCCGGTGGAGAGGAATGCGTATCTCACAGAGCCGACGCCCACTCTCTCGGCGATTATTCCGCTGACCTCTGGATTCCTCTCCTTTACGAGACTCGCCGACCGCTCCGCAGCTTCGTCAAGAATCTCGTCGAGGGATATGTACTGCCCCCTACGTGCCGACATTTTTGCACCTGGTAGATTCACCATCTCATACGCGTAGTGGATCACCCTCCTGGCGGCGTCTTCGTGGCCGAGGGCGTAGAGGATGATGCGCACATGTGCCTGTTCATGTGTCTGCTCCGTAGACACCACTCTTATAACTTTGTCAAAGCCCTGTCTAGTCTGCCACAAGGCGTAGGCCACGTCCCTCGTCACGTACAACGTGGTCCCGTCAGATCTAGTCAACGTAACAGGCGGGATAAACTTAGGCAGATCCAACACGTCCCACAGTTGGAAGTCTTCGACGAACTTATCGGCGCGGAAGACCACGGCGCCTCCCTTATTCTCCACGTACTGAGGCCACCTCCTCTGGAGCTCCGAAACCACCCTAGCCGCCTCGCCGGACCACACAGCTATCTCGCTCTCGTAATCCCACTTGTCAATCTCGATGCCCAGCCGGGCTAGGGTCTCCCTCTGTCCCTTGAGGACCAAGTCAACCACCTCCCTCACGACCCTCCTCGCGTCGGGCTCGCCCAGCTCGTAACGCCTATTCAGCTCCACTGCCTCCCCAGCCACATCCCTCTGCCCCAGCCGCTCTACGATTTTTGAAATAATCTCCCTCTCGCCGTCAAGCAACCGCCTCAGCACAGCCATCCACTCATCTATCTGCGCCAAGATCTCCCTCTTCTTCTCGTCATCGCTGGCTTTTTCCAGCTCTCTCCTAAGCCTCCCCACCTCGGCGACGGCGTTTGTGGCTGAGTATATCTGCCCAACTACTAAGTCGGGCTTCGCCCTCTCCGCCAACTTCCCAACCTCCTCTCTGACGGCCTCGTAGCCAATCGCGGCGTACATGACCTGCACGCCGCAGTCATCTACATAGAAATGAGTCTCCACCTTGTTGCCGCAGAACTTCAATAGACGTGCAAGAGAGTCTCCGAGTATGGCATTTCTTCCATGTCCAATGTGCAGTGGATGTATGGGGTTTGCAGATGTGTGCTCCACAAGGAAGGAGCCCCCGGAGCACTCCTCAGAAAAGCCGTACTTCCTCCCCATCTTCGCCACGGCGTCGAAAACAAGCTCGCCGACTTTACTCACATCGACATCGACGTTGACGTAGAGCCCCTCCACTGAGAGCCCCGTGAGGTAGTCAAAGCGGCGGCTCTTGAAGACCTCGACGGCCTCTGCAAGGCGGCGTGGGTCTACTCTATATTTGTGAAACCTAGCCGAGAAGAAGCCGAAACGCCTAGTCCTCTCCACCTCCGGCACCTCCCCAAGGCCGAGTTCACGCGCTAATTCGCTGAGTACCCTCGTGAACTCCTCTTTAGGTGGCTTAAGAGGATCCACGGGCTAATTAATTCCAAGCTATAAATACTTAGAAAACTTTAAATAAGGCACCTACACAACAAAGCCATGACGGAGGAGGTAAAGTTCTCGCCGTATGAAGACGCGGTCGCTGGGCTGGTGGTGCAGATACTCGGGAGGACGGGGGTGGCAGGAGAGGTTACGCAAGTCAAGATAAAAGTCCTCGAAGGGCGCGACAAGGGGCGGGTGTTGACCAGAAACGTAAAGGGGCCCGTGAGGCTCGGCGATATTGTAATGCTTAGGGAGACTGAAAGAGAAGCCCGTAGAATAACGGCAAGATGAAAATCCACAAATGCGCCTTCTGTGGGGCCGACATACCGCCCGGCTACGGCATAATGTACGTTAGGACAGACGGCACAGTGGTGAGATACTGTAGCAGAAAGTGCTTCGTAAGCGCAACGAGGTTTAAGAGAAACCCCAGAAAGCTAGCCTGGGTAAGAAAACAACAGAAGAGACAGTCCTAAAAACGCCTATTTACCTCCTACCGCCAGCCGGTACAGGTATCGCGTTTAGACCGTGTTTGGCTCTAATCTCGTTAATTTTCGATACTAAGGCCTCTAAATCTCCCGCGGCTTGACCGGGCTCTATCACCACCGCCGCAGCTGCAGACACGTTGATGCCAGCGGCCTTCCCCAACTTCTCCTTAGAAGGCACATATACGTAAGGCACCTTCTTCTCCTCACACAACAGCGGTAAGTGAGCCACCACCTCCGGGGGATCCACATCCTCAGCTATCAGCACCAGCTTCGCCAACCCCCTCTCGACGGCCTTCGTAGCCTCGTTAGTGCCCTTCTTAATCTTCCCAGTCTGCTTCGCTATAGACAGTATCTCAAGGGCTTTTTCAGCCACGTCGCCAGGCACCTCGAATCTCACATAGAAAGGCTTCCCAGGCGGCGGATTTGCATAGAACGTCTTTGGGTCTATCGTCACTGCCATGGGTGCCACAAAGAACCGGCTATATAAATATTTACGCCTCCCCGCGCAACTTCTCTAAAACACGCCTCTTTAATGTCTTTGCCGGCTTCTCACCAACGAGGCCCTGAGGCCTAAACATAAGCACAAGTATTATTATAACGCCTAGTATTATGTACTGGAAGAATACTGGATCGACGTTGACAATCTGCCTAATACCCTCTTTGTAGATACTAAGAACTCTATCAATGATATAGTAAACGACGACGCCCGAAAGTGCGCCGTAGTTATTACCCATCCCCCCTATGATAAGCATAGTCCAGGCAGTAAACGTATAGTACGGCACAAACATGTTCATGTTAATGACGTTGTTGTAAAAGGCGAAAAGCGCCCCGGCGATTCCGGCCAGCGCAGAGGCGGTGCTCAAAACTCTTATCCTGTACCTCACCACGTCCTTTCCGAACACCCTAGCCGCGGTCTCGGCGTCGCGGATTGCCCTCAGAGCGCGGCCAAACGGCGAGTTGGCCAACCTCTCAAGTATAAACACCGTAGCCAGTAGAAATAGGAGTGTAACGGCTAGATACACCCACGGCCGGCGGTCGGTGCCCACCCAGGCAAAGGGATCGGGCACCACGGCTCCGAAGACTCCGCAAGCCACCTGCGGGGTGTATGTGGCAATTATTCTAATCATCTCCGCGCTTACTAGAAGCAAAATGCCTAGATAATCCTCGCGTAGCCTCAAGGCAGGTCCCGCCATTAAAATCCCGAATACCCCTCCTAGCAACGCGGCTAGAATCAGCGACAACAAGAAAAACCCCACGCCATGTAGCGGCATAGACGTAAATATATTGTTGATTATGTCTATAGTTTGGTACTGATACGCAGAGCAGTACGTGTCTAGATCTGATAAGGGAGATATGTTAAGCTGGGCGGATATAGTCCCCCCGTAGATTAACAGCGCAATTTTCGTCGCAATACCCCCAACAGCAAGCGCCCCCAGCGCCAGGAACATTACCTTGCCGAACTGGGGAAGGCCGAGGTATCCAACCTCTAGATTTAGGCTCAATACATATATGCCGTAAATCGCTATAAATATCATCGTCTCTCTAAAAAGCACTTCAAGAGATCCCAGCTCCAGTTGGAGAATCATCTCCTCCCCCTCTCAACGATTTTTGAAACTATTCCAGCCAAGCCTTGAGGCGCGAATAGCAGTATTACTATCACGAAGGCGAACGGTATGGCGAGCTGGAACTCGGTGGGCACCCCCAGGGGAGTCAGAATATACGCCGCGCCGAGGACGAGACTTAGACCGACGACATAGCCGCCTAGCACTGCCCCGTAGATGTTAGACAAGCCTCCCACCACCGATGCGACGAACATAACGGCGAGCCTAAGCCACCCCAGCTCCTCGGTCATTGGGAAGAACATAGCCATGTAGATACCGGCGATGCCGGTCACCGCGCCGATTAGGAGCCAAGCCACAGCGAATACCCTCTCCACATTTATCCCAACAGCCCTAGCTAGGTAGAGATTATCAATACTGGCCCTCATGACTATACCATAGCGAGTCTTATACAGCAGTATGTAGAGCAACGCCGTAACCACGACAACCATGATAGTTGAGTTGATCATTACGGAGGTTAGGAAATCTGTGCCAGGCCACACAAACTCCCACCTCGCAAGTAGGACGTTTCTACTCAACACTTTAAACGTGTTCTGTACATAATCGGCGACTATGGCAACCGAGGCAAATAACACAAAGTGCAATCCAAACGACGCAATCATTAAGGATGTGATTCCGGCCCCCCTCCTAATCATAGGTCTAAACACAGCTATGTACGACAGCACCGCAACGGCGCCAGTAGCTAGAGCAACAATTGGAATAGTTAGGTATACATTAGCTGGTATTCCGAGTTGTGTAAATAGAAAAACAATAGAGAGGTAGCTGACGTAGGCGCCTATTGTGGCCAAGTCGCCGTGTGCAAAAGACGGGATTTTCGTTGTGATGTAGGTTAAATTCAGCCCAAGCGCCAGCAGTACATAGATATTGGAAAATATCACAGCCCTCGCAAGTGTTGGGTAGTCAATGTTAACAAATAACTCCATACAGCCTTGGAAGGGAGTTATAAATAAGTTTTATCACATGACCGAACTATATACTTTATTTATTTATATATACATAGCCAAAATATTTATATGCGTTGCATTAGTCTCATATGGCATCCAAAAGCCTGTATATAGGTATAATAGTCGGAGTAGTGGTAATACTGGCAATCGCGGCCCTTTTAGCCACAGGTGGGGGCCAACAGACTCCAACCACTAAACCAACCACCCCGACGCCAACCACTACACAGACAACCCCGACCCAGACGCCGACAACCACCTCGCCAAGCCCGACGCAACAGAAGAAGACAGTCTACATCGGGGCCGCCCTGCCTCTGACTGGAGGTTTGCAGTCTTATGGTATTGGTGTGAGGAATGCTGTCGAGCTAGCTGTCGAAGATGCGAATGAGATGTGTCCCGGGGTGAAGTTTGAGCTTTTGGTAGAGGACACCGGCACAAACCCGCAGCAGGCTTTGCAGAAGGTGCAGACGCTATACGCCAAGGGGGCTCGGCTAGTTGTAGGCCCCATGGCCAGCGGCGAGGTCAGCGCAGTTAAGTCCTTCGCCGACCAGAACAAGATAATTATCTTCAGCCCCTCCTCCACCTCGCCTCTGCTAGCCATACCCAACGACTGGGTATATAGAATAGTCCCCACAGACTTCGCACAAGCCGCCGCCATAGCCGACCTACTCAACAAACTCGGCGTCAAGAAGGCGGTGATTCTCTACAGAAACGACGCCTGGGGCCTCGGCCTCAAAAACGCCATAGCCAACGAGAGCAGAAAGCTGGGGATAGACATAGTGGCCACAGCCGGCTATGATCCAGATCCCAAGGCCTTCCCCACTGCGGTTCCCGAGGCGGTTAGAAAGCTGTCAAGCGCCCTGGGCCAGCCCAGCACCGACGCCGCCATGGTGTTTGTCACTTTTGAGGACGACGGCGTCATCGCCATCCAGTCAGCCGCCTCCGACTCCGTGTTGGGTAAGGTTAGGTGGGTGGGGACAGACGGCATAGCCTACAGCGAGGCTTTAATTAAACAGGTGGGTAAGGAGATGGCGGCGGCCAGGATGCTGGGCACGATCGCGGCGCCTGACCCCAACGACCCCAAGTTCCAGGAGTTTAAGCAGAGGTACAGGTCGAAGTACGGCAAGGACCCCGTTGCCTACGATCCGTATGGCTACGACGCGGCTATGATACTTATGCAGATTGTCTGTAAGCTAGGCACAGACGAACCCGACAAGGTGAGGGCCGCTCTTGAGCAGTGGGGTAAGGAGGGCACCTACCAAGGCGTCACCGGCAAGGTATATCTCGACGCCGCCGGCGACAGAGCATACCCCAACTACGTCGTATGGGGCGTAGTTATCGAAGGCGGGCAACCAAAATACATAGACGCCGCCTACTACTACGGCACAGACAGAAAGATAGTTATATTTGACCAAGGCAAGCCGCTGTTTCAGTAACTTTATAACTACCTAGAATTTTTTCTAAAATGGCCTCTATCCTCTCTACTCAGGGTATTGTGAAGCAATTCGGCGCCTTTAGGGCTCTAGATGGAGTCGATATTTCAGTCGAGAGGCAAAAAATCACGTTAATAATAGGCCCCAATGGCTCTGGCAAAACAACTCTGGTAAATGTAATAACTGGGGTCTACAAGCCGGAGTCTGGCAAGGTATTTTACATGAAGAGGGACGGCAGGGCTATTGACATAACTGGGTGGCCCCCGCATAAAATCTTCGCAGTGGGCATCGTAAGGACGTTTCAGATACCGCAGGTGTTTCAGAAACTGACGGTTTTAGAAAACCTCCTTGCAGTGGCAAGGGGGCAGAGGGGCGAAGGCGTGATTTCTGCCTTAGTAAAAAACTGGGTTAAAGAAGAGGAAGAGCTTGCGAAAAAGGCGTTTAGCATACTGAAGGCTGTTAGGCTCGTGGATAAGTGGAATACGCCCGCCAACCTCCTCTCGGCTGGCGAGATGAAGCTCCTGGAGCTAGCCAGGGCCCTCATGGCGGGGGCCGATTTAATAATACTTGACGAGCCCATTGCCGGCGTCCCTATAGACCAAGCCCACGAGGTCTTCAAAATCGTCAGGGACATAAACCAGCAACAAGCAGTCACCTTCCTAGTAATAGAACACCGCATAGACATAGCCTTCAAATACGTCGACTACGTATACGCAATGGCCAGTGGCCGCATAATTTCAAAGGGGTTGCCAGAAGAAGTCGCCAACGACCCCAAGGTCAGGGAGGTCTATATCGGGGGATAAAACTTAAATACATACGGCAAGAGAAGCACAGCCGGGGTGGCCGAGCGGCCCAAGGCGCGGGACTGGAGACACCGCGCCAGAAATCCCGTCCCCGTCAAGGGGGCCCGGGTTCAAATCCCGGCCCCGGCGCCTTGATTCTCACCAGCCGAGCCAGCCGCACGTCCTTGTATTACGTCTTGATGAGTAGGAAGCCTATGTCAGCCCTGGCCACTCCGGACACGTATATCCGGAAACATTGTCATCACAGTCTAAAACAAACCACATGGTTTAATACATAACGAGGATTGTCGTGGGGGGGAAAAATTTAAAACCGTGATGTTGGGTGTCAACAGCCGGGGTGGCCGAGTTGGTCCAAGGCGCGGGCCTGCTAAGCCCGTCCCCGTTCGGGGGCGTGGGTTCAAATCCCACCCCCGGCGCCTTTCTATTCGATGAAAAAGCTTGTGGCGGTATTGCGCACTTTCAAATTTTTATAGCGGTATCAGTTTTGGCTTTATGCTTCCGATATATCGGATAATGCTGATGGTTTTTCTCACAGCGTTCGTATTGGCCCAGACAAATCCCGCTCTACAACAGCCACAGTTTAATCTGGCGTTGTCATACTCCCCGCCATATATCTACCCGGGCTCCGTGGTCCAGCTCTACATCACCCTTGTCTCTGCTCAGCCGCTGTCCAATGTCTATGTAGATGTTGACTCTCCATTTAAGGTCTTGACGGGGTCAACTATTCAGGTACAGCAACTCTCTGCCGGCGTCCCGGCGACTTTCATCTCTTTGGTTCAAATACCTCTAGATGCCCGCCCCGGCTACTACAGAATTCGAGTTACGGCCTACACACTTACCCGCTCAGCGGAGTCAAGTGTAGACATAGAAGTTCTCCCATTTGATTTTTCCACCCTCGTGGTGCCAAGGCCGACGTCTTATTTAGCGGGTCAAGCGGTGCAGTTGCCTGTATTGCTTTTCAACCCAACAGCGGATTTCTTAAAGGTCCGCGTTTCAATAAATGGAAGTGTCGTGTCTCGGTTCCTTAATTCGTCGCTTTCATGCGACGCCGTGGTGCCTCCAAAGTCGAACTCCACCTGTCTCCTAAACTTTGCACTATCTAAGGACTTAAGACCGGGTTTCTATAATGCTACGCTGGAGATCGCCTTAAGTAGCTTATCGGGGTACGCTGGCTCTGTTGTTTTTAGAAAAACAGTGCAGTTGCCCGTAGTGAGCGGTGCCGAGGTCAACGTGTTAGCAACTCCCAGCCAGCAGCCGATCCCGGGATCTCCTACTCTAGTAACTCTGGCAATTTCGCAAGGTGGCCCTGCGCCGTTGCAAAACGTCACAGTACAAGTGCTAGACGGCGATGGTGTGAAAGTTCTAGCCGGTGGAGTGGTAGCTGTTCCAGTACTTACACAACTTCAGTTGCCTGTCCAGCTATTGATAACTAAACAGGGAGAGGTGAGAATTCCAGTTGAGATTTGCTATTTTTCTGGCACATGTATTATTAAATACGCAGACTTGTACATACCGCGGAGTGGGCTGTTCATCAACGCGGTTTTTAACCCACCGCAGGGCTATCCCGGATCGCTTACACAAGCCACATTTGTAATTGCCACTAACTACACTATGTCAAACGTAGGCGTGGAGGTTTACTCGCCTTTTAAAGCAATCACAAGCACCTCATCTGCTATTCCATTTATCGCACCGCAGTCACCCGCCACGTTTAACATTATTTTTGAAATACCTAGAGATGCTAAGCCGGGTGTATACCCAATCAACATATCTGTGGCCGGGACTCTCTACACATTCCACTACGAGGTTTTAAGACCTGAGTTTAATGTTGCGGCGGTATTTAACCCACCCGTGGCCTACCCCGGTGCTTTGATTTCCGGCACACTTACTGTTGTGTCTCCATTTAACGCAAGAAACGTCAATATTTCAATCTCAACGCCTTTAACCCTCCTAACCCCCTCAAGCTACTACGTGCCCTATATGCCTCAAGGCCAGCCCTACAGCACGTACCTAGTAATACAAATACCCGACGGCTACCCGCCTGGCAGATACCCCATCGCTGTGTCGATAAACGGTATTAGCTACACATACTACATTACAGTCAGCCAACCAAATGTAGTAATTCAAAACGTCTTAGTGACGCCGCCAAAGATTTTAGAGGGGACACCGGTGGCCCAGGTAAACGTCCAGGTAATTAACACAGGACCGGTCGTCGCGCGCAACGTCACGGTTACTCTACTTAACTCCACAATAGGCCGGCAGAGCTACACCCTCGATTACCTACCCCCCGGCTCTCCAGTAACTCTCACCTTCTATATCGACGCGTCCAAGTTGAGCCCGGGAAACTACAATGTTGTTGCACTAGCCAGCTGGGAGGGAGGCGGCTCCACGGCGCGGGGACTGTTAGAGATCGGCAGAAAAGACTCTCTAAGAATAACTTATAGGGTTTACAACGTCGCCCCCGGCTCCACAGCTGTTTTAATGATAAACGTCACAAACCTGGGCCCAGAGGAGGCGAAGAACGTAAGGATTTCCCTCACGCCATCGCAGGTATTTGAGCTACATGCATCAAACATAGCCGACGCCGCTACGGCTGGAGTGAGAATACTAGGTGATGTGCCTCCCGGCGCCACCGTCAGCACCGCGTTTCTACTTGATGTTTCCGACAAGGCGGTTAACGGCATCTACACCTTAACGCTGGTGCTGACTTGGAACCAAACTGGAGTCTTTGCGCCGGCTCTGCAGTATGTTAACATACCTATCGAAGTGCGAGGCGGCTTGGATATGTTCGTAGTTGTACCACTGGTGCTGACTATAGTGCTAGTCTTGGCGGGGATAGCCATGGCTTTGCGCAGAAGGCGCCGTGGATAGCTACGACGTTAAATACGCCTGGAGGATAACGCCGCTTCTCGGCTCCGTAGCATTGCTTGTGATGTACACTGAGGCTATGTTGATGCCCAGCCTCCCCAGGATACAGGCGGAGTTCAACATCACGCCAGCTGACGCCTCCTGGATTTTAACTATCTACCTAATCTCGGGTACAATCAGCGCCGCGGTTTTCGGAAGCCTCGGCGATATGTACGGCAAGAAGAAGATGTTGTCAATAATTATGGTGGCGTACGTATTTGCGGTTACCTTCACGGGATATGCGCCTAGTTTCGAGGTGTTGCTACTAGCTCGCGCAATTCAAGGCCTTGGAATGGCGATGTTCCCCCTCGCCTTCTCCCTCATCCGGGAGGAGTTTCCGCCTAATATGGTGCCCACGGCCCAGGGGATTGTCAGTGCTATGTTTGGCGTTGGGATAATCATAGCGTTGCCCGTAGGCGGCTATATTGCCCAGAACTACGGGTGGAGAGCAACTTACCACACAGCAACTCCAATAGCCGCCCTACTCACCTTCTCCATAGTAATGTTCGTAAGGGAAAGTAGATATAAAACGCCGCGGAGAATAGACATCCTGGGGATTGGACTATTCGCATCTATGGCGGTTTCTCTTCTCCTAGCAATATCAAAGGGACCTGACTGGGGCTGGTACTCCCCTAGGGTACTGTCTCTGTTTATCCTATCGGCTGTGTCGGCAGTTGTATTTATTCTACATGAATTAACTACCAACGATCCCTTCATCCCTCGAGACGTCTTTAACCGAAATGTAATTGCGGCCACCCTTGCCATATTTATCGTGGCATATGCATTTCAAATGAATTCGCAAAATATGTCGTACCTCTTTCAGATGCCGCCGCCTTACGGCTACGGGCTTACTATACTGCAGACTGGTCTGTACATGTTGCCGCCAGCCGCGGCGCAGATAATTGTTGCCCCCCTAGCCGGTAGGTTTATGTGGAGGCTAGGCGCCAGGAAAATAGCGGCGATGGGCGTCGCCTTCGCAGTGGCCGGCTATCAGCTATCCGCCGCGCATCTATACAGCGGTCTGTGGACCCTAATTACATACATGACACTGGGCTTCATAGGACTTACCTTTCTGAACGTGTCGCTCATCAACCTCCTCACGTTCTCGGTACCTAGGCAGAGACTGGGCGCCGCCACTGGTATCAACACCGTGTTTCGCAATTTCGGATCAGCCATAGCCCCCACGGTGGCGGGAACGGTACTCACAAACTTCAGCACCTATGTATACTACAAAACCCCTCTAGGACCCATTTACTTTTCAGTGCCTTCGAAAGAGGCGTACGTAATAAACATAGATATCGCCACCGCAATGTTCCTTGCGACTTTGGTCCCCATCGCCGTCGCCAGAGAGGTGCTGGGGCAAAACGTTAATACACCAATTAAACAACCTGCGTGAATCTCAAGCTAATCCTTCTACTAGGTCTCGTATCTCTCTTCGCTGATTGGCTTTATGAAAGCATGCGCGCCGTAGTCCCCCAGTATCTATACCAGCTGGGTGCGACGGCGGCGTTTGTTGGCTTTGTCTTCGGCCTGGGAGACGCCTTGGGCTACGCAGCCCGGTTTGCCACAGGTCCGCTGGCAGATAGACGGGGCGGCTACTGGCTGGAGACCTTCCTAGGATACGGACTGCAGGTAGCCGCCGTGGCGGGCCTGGCATTCGCCAGAGACGTGTGGCAAGTCGCCAGCCTCGTGTTCCTAGAGAGGTTTAGCAAAGCCCTGCGCACGCCTGCGCGCGACGCTATTATCTCCGGGGCGGGGGGCAGGGGATCTGGCGGCAAGGCGTTTGGGATACATGCGGCGCTGGATCAAGTGGGGGCGATTGCGGGGGTCGCCATGGCCACCGCGATGCTGTACATGAGCTACGCGGCGCAAGCCGTCTTCACAGCCGCCCTCGTTCCCGGGCTGGTGGCTCTTCTAATCCTCTACGTGGCGTATAGAGTGGGCAAAGTCAAGCCGGTTGGGAGAGGTGGTGGGGTTGCGGTTGGGAGAGGCGTGTTTTTCTTCGGCGCGGCGCAGTTCCTCCTCGGGCTTTCGATAATACACATATCTCTCTCTATGTATAGACTAGCCGAGGTGCCGTGGCTGGCGTCGCTTCTCTACTTAGTCGCGATGGTGGCCGAAATCCCAGCGTCGCTCGCGCTGGGCTTTATATACGACAGAAGTCACAAAACACTATTGATAGCCCCCCTCTTCACGATACTGCTGGCGATATCGTTTATGACTGGCGGCGTCTATCTATTTGCCGGCGCCGTGCTGTACGCCGTAGTTACTTCGTACGCAGACGTGGTTGCCAAGGCCGAGGCGGCTAAGCTAGGCGCCGCCACGTCGCTCGGGGTGGTTAACGCCATGTGGGGACTGGGGCTCTTGGTAAGCGGCGTCCTCTACGGGTACTTCACAGACGTGGGCAACTACCTGGCGATTGTCTTCACGGCGGCGTCCTCCTCAATAGCCTCGCTCGTCTTGATATGGAGATTAGTCATATCCTAGAGCTTTATAAACACCTAGCCCCCGTATACGAAGAGGTTTATGGAGAGGAGCAGAGGGCAAAGTATTGGCGAGTAGCTTCTCAGGTGGGCTCTAGGGTAGTCGACGCCGGGTGCGGAGTGGGCGTCGCCTTCGACGTGTTGGAGGGGTACGTAGTCTGCCTCGACATATCGCTGGACATGTTGAGACGCGCCGCTGAGAGGAGGGGGGACCGCGGCGAGCTCGTCCTCGCGGACTACCGCCTCCCCCCGTTCCGCCGCGGCGCCTTTGACTCAGCTCTCTTCCTCTCCTCGGTGGAGCCCGCCTCTTACGACGAAGTGGCGTCTCTGTGGCTGGGGATAGCGGAGAGGGTGTACCTAGAGTTTAGGGGGCAGTGGCGGATAGTGGAGCAACGTAACTGAGATAAGTACACGGCCCCCAATAGATATAGATATGTGAACAAAACATATATATTTGTATCCACCGCCTGAGGCGTATGGCTTATCAGGAGCAGTATAGCTATGACTACCAGGATTATTACCCTGTCTACGACAACAGAGCGCCGACTGGGGTTTGGTATGTAGACCAGCTCCTGCAGGGGGGCTTCCGCAAGGGCGAGATATACCTAGTGGCTGGGGAGGCGGGCCAGGGCAAGACCATATTCAGCCTCCAGTTCCTCAAGACGGGCGCCGAGCTCTACGACGAGCCGGGGCTATACATCACTATAGACGAGCCGTCGGAAGACGTGAAGCGGGGTGTGAGGGAGTCTCTGGGCTGGGACTTAGAGGCGTTGGAGAGCCAGAACAAGCTAGTCTTCCTAGACCTCAGAACGCATTTCCGGACATACGCCAAGGAGGAGAAGGTAACCGCGGATCCCAGGGAAATAGCCAAGATAATAACTGAGTACGTCAAGAAATTCGGCATAAAGAGACTGGTAATAGACCCGATAGCGCCTCTCATTATAACCTCCCACACAGACGTCCTATGGGTGAGGGAGTACATGAGAGAACTGGTGTTTCAGCTTAGAAAAATGAAGGACATAACCACGCTTATGACTTCCGAAATACCGACGGGGGAGAACAAAATTAGTAGATTCGGCGTGGAGGAGTACCTCGCAAGCGGCGTCATTAAGCTAGAACTGATGGAGTACCGCGGCTTCGTCTTCAGAGTGATGTTCATTAGAAAGATGAGGTGGACGGCGGTTAGGCCCCAGAAGCTTGTGTTTGAAATATATCCGCACTACGGCATCTACGTGCTTGACAGACTCGAAAACTTCATGAAACAGGTAGATATCTGGTACGCCACGCTTAACCAGCAGCCACAAGCCCCGCCGGCTACATAACACGGAAATTATTAATACTCAGACACGCCTACTTGTGTGAAGGCCCTCTCAGAGATATTCAGCAAGCTAATCGAGAAGATAAGAGGCGTCGAGTATATAGACGAGGCAACTCTACAAGAGCTCTCCCGCGAGATTCAGCGCACTCTATTAAAAGCCGACGTGCCCCTCGACTTGGTAAAGTCCTTTACCGAAAATGCGGTAAAGAGAATAAAAGAGGAGAAGCCGCCGGCCGGCATCCCGCCCAGGGAATACCTCATATACGTGCTTTACGACGAGTTGGTAAAGCTACTCGGCGGCGAGCAGACGCCGGAGTTTAAACCAGTAAAGAGGCCCTACGTGGTTTTACTACTCGGGGTCGAGGGTAGCGGCAAAACCACGACTGCGGCTAAGCTCGCCAAGTACCTCGCCAAGAGGGGCTACAAGGTGGGTCTCGTGGAGACGGACACCATAAGACCCGCGGCGTTTGACCAGCTGAGGCAGCTGGCGGAGAGGATAGGGGTGCCTTTCTACGGCGAGAGGGATGAGAAGGACGCGGTGGAGATAGCAAAGAGAGGTGTACAGAACTTCAGGAATATGGACGTGGTTATTGTAGACACGGCAGGCCGCCACAGAAACGAGGAGGCATTGCTACAGGAGGTCAAGGCTATATACGACGCGGTGGGCCCCGACGAGGTTATGCTAGTCATAGACGCCACGGTGGGCAAACTGGCGGCGGCCCAGGCAGAGGCCTTTATGAAATACCTCCCCATACACTCCGTAATCATCACTAAGATGGACAGCACAGCCCGCGGCGGCGGCGCCCTGGCGGCGGTGGCCAAGACCGGGGCCAGGGTGAAGTTCATAGGCGTGGGGGAGGACGTAGACGAGTTTGAGCCGTTCCACCCAAGGAAGTTCGTGGCAAGGGTGCTGGGTATGGGCGACCTCGACGCCCTCGTGGAGAAGATAAAGGCGGTGTTCGAAGAAGAGGAGGTTCTAGAGGAGATAGAGTCGGGAAAGCTAGACCTTCTTACTTTCAAAAAGCAGATTGACAGCTTACTAAAACTCGGGCCGCTGAGTAAAGTTTTCCAGCTACTGCCCGGCGGCATAGCGGCCAAGATATCTGAGGAGCAGATAGAGCTATCCCAGAAAAATTTGAAGAAGTGGCGCGCCATCCTCAGCTCAATGACTAGGGAGGAGTTGAAAAACCCCGACGTTCTAAACGCCTCCCGCATCCGCCGCATCGCGTTGGGCGCCGGCGTGACGCCGAAGGACGTAAAAGAGATGCTCACAGTATACGAAAATTTGAGGAAGATGTCTAAAACCCTGAAGCGCCAGCTCCGCCTTAGGATGCCCAGGTGAGGAGATTCCTAATCACCACCTCCACGTCGAAGTTCCAGGCGGAGCCTCACCTACACGCCAAAATACTCGTTGCCGCGTTGCTGGTGTCAAACGGCGTCAGGAAAGACGCAGAGGCTGTCTTCTACCTAAGGGATGTTGATAAGGCGGTAAAGATAGTAGGCGAGAGGGTAAAGAGACTATTCCCAGACGAAGAGTCGGCAATAGGCTTCCTAAAGAAGGCCTTTTCTCAAGGGCGTCAAGAGGGCGTCGTGGTTAAGAAGGGCAGTAGAGACCTTACAGCTGGCGTCGTGGTGGGCCCATCTCAAGTCACTAGCTGCCTCCCCAAGCCGCCCTATACCTACGTAATAGAGCTGGAGGCGGCGGGAATAAAGCCCGACTGCGGCTTGAATATCGGGGCGCTGCCGCCCCATCACCAAGTCGTGGTTGTTAACATAACGACGGACAGATTGCTAAGAGGTATGCAAATAGTTATATAGCCACTAGGTTTGGCCTCCGTGGAGATACTTGACAAAGCTCTAGAGGTTATTAGAGAGTACCCGCTCTGCGACTCGTGCCTAGGCCGGCTCTTCGCCCAGCTTGGCCACGGCGTGGAGAACGCGGAGAGGGGGATCGCGATTAAGACAATACTCCACATGACGCTTGTCAACGATTACAGAAAGGGAAAAGACGTCGTAAGGGACCTCACGGCGCTGGCAAAGGTACACAAGCCGACAAGAAGGTTTCTGGCAAGCGTAGGGATTAAGGTGGAGGAGGAGAGTTGCTACATATGCGGCGGCCTCCTCACGGAGGTGGAGAAATATGCAGACGCGGCGCTCCCCCTACTGTCGGAAGTTGATTTCAACAGCTTCGCGGTTGGTACAACTATTCCGAGGGAGGTGCTTGACCGGGAGTCTCAGGTGGTTAAGAAGTTTCTAATCACGACCGGCGAGTCAATTAAGCACGAGATAAATAGGCGGATTGGTAAAGAGCTTTTGAGACATCTTACCGGTAAGCGTGTAGATAAACTTAGGCCAAATGTCGTGGTAAGAATCGACCTCGTCACCGGCAAAGCCTCGGTCGAGAGAAACCCGGTGTTGATAGGGGGCGTCTATCTAAAGCTTAGCCGCCGCGTGTCGCAGGCAAAGAAATTTGGAGATGTAAAGACAACCCTTACCGAGAAGCTTGCATATGTAAAAGACGTATTTGGCGGAGGCGAGCACGTCGTCCACGTCTCGGGTAGGGAGGACAGCGACGCAAGAATGCTGGGCACCGGCAGACAACTCGTGGTGGAGGTAAAGCAACCGGTAAAGTACCGCGGCTCCGTGCCTCCGCTTAAAGACGACGACGTCATCTTCATCCCCAGCACCTTTACCACTAGGGAGGAGGTTAGGCGGCTGAAGGAAAAGGCGAAGACAGACGTAAAGCTTTACCGGGCGCTTGTACTCTCAGAGAGGGAGCTCTCCGCCGAGGAGCTCAACAAGCTTGGTGAGCTGTCTGGGAAGACGGTAACCCAGCTCACGCCCAGGAGAATAAAGAGGTTGAGCCCAAGGAAGAAGAGGGTTAGGATGGTCTACGAGTTGGCGTGGAGACTCGTGTCCCCCCACGTGTTTGAGCTATACGTCAGGTGCCAAGGCGGCCTCTACGTCAAGGAGTTCATCCACGGAGACGGCGGCAGGACGAAACCCAGCGTCTCTGAAATTTTAAACACATACTTAGAAGTCCTGGAACTAGACGTCTTGGCAGTTGAATAGTTTTTTAACAGCCACATTCATGAGCCAGTGGAGAAGATCCTGGTGGTTAACTTCGGCGGCCAGTATGCGCACTTAATCGCAAGGAGGGTGAGGGACGCCGGGGTATACGCGGAAATAACAACGCCGGAAAACGCGGTGGAAAAGGCAAGGGAGGGGGAAGTAAAGGCGGTGATACTATCCGGCGGCCCCAGCTCCGTCTACGAGTCGCCGTCGCCAGATGTCCCCACGGAGATATTTGAGCTAGGCAAACCCGTCCTTGGCATATGCTACGGCCACCAGCTAATAGCCAAGAAAATGGGGGGGAGGGTGGCGCGCGGCAAGGGCGAATACGGCAGAACCCTCGTGAAGGTGGTGGCCAGAGACCCCCTGCTTGAGGGGTGGGGCGACGAGGAGGTTGTCTGGATGAGCCACGGCGACTACGTAGAGGAGCCGCCGCCTGGTTTTGAAATCCTGGCGGTAAGCGAAAACGGCTACATAGCTGCGATGAGGAAAGGGCATATATACGGGGTGCAGTTCCACCCAGAGGTAAACCACACGGCTAAAGGCGCCTTGTTGCTGGAAAACTTCGCCAGAAGAATAGCCGGAGTTAAGGAGAGCTGGAGGCCCGAGGACCACATTACCCGGATTGTCGAGGAGATAAGAGAAAGAGTAAGGGAAGGGCAGGTGATTGTAGCCGTCAGCGGTGGGGTAGACAGCACAGTCACCGCAGTGCTGGTGCACAAGGCCGTGGGGAGTCGGGCCAAGGCGGTCTTCGTAGACCACGGTCTCTTTAGAGAGGGGGAGCCTGAGAAGGCCGTGGCTCTGCTGAGATCCATAGGCATAGACGTGATATACGTCGACGCGAAGGGGCGCTTTCTAGAAAAGCTCGAGGGGGTAGCCGACTGTGAAGAAAAGAGGCGCATCGTCGGCGAGACGTTTGCCCAGATCTTTACCGAAGTCGTCTCTGGCATCAGAGACGCCAGGTATCTAGCACAGGGCACTCTGTACCCCGACGTTGTGGAAAGCGGGGCGGTAAAGGGAGCGGACAAGATAAAAAGCCACCACAACGTCGCCGGCCTGCCTCCATGGTTTAAACTTGAGCTGGTGGAGCCGCTTAGGGATTTTTACAAAGACGAGGTTAGAAAAATTGCGAAGGCCCTCGGGTTGCCGGACGAGGTGGTTTACAGACAGCCCTTCCCCGGCCCCGGCCTCGCGGTGAGGGTGGTAGGACCCTTTACCAGAGAAAAGCTGGCAATTGTGAGAAAAGCCACAAAGATAGTAGAGGAGGAGCTGGCGAGGGCCGGCGTCTTGAGAAAGGTGTGGCAAGCCTTTGCCGTAGTCGGCGACGACAAGTGGGTGGGGGTAAAGGGGGATAGACGTGCCGAGGGGTACGTGGTGACGGTAAGAATTGTAGAAAGCGAAGACGCCATGACGGCCGACTGGTCGAGAGTGCCTTACGAAGTCCTCGAGAAGATATCCAGCAGGATAACTTCAGAAATCCCCGAGGTAACCATGGTGACCTACGCCATTACGTCCAAACCCCCCTCGACAATAGAGCCATGTTGAGATGTGCGGTCGGCCCTACCGGCTCCGCCCTCACGCCCACACCCGTGACGCGGGTGCGTCAGGCGGGCGGGGAACCGGGGGTTCAAGTTGATATACGGCACATTTTTAAATAGATAATGTATCTCGGAAGGCGCTTCGCCATAGCCACCGAGAGCTACCTAGCAACTAGAGCCGGCTACGAGGCCTATAAGGCTGGCGGAAACGCCGCAGACGCCGCCGCGGCGGCCTCCGCTGTTTTGACATACACACTGCCCCATCTAGGCGGCGTCGGAGGCGACTTCCTAGCCCTGGTGCACGACGGGGGGAAGACAGAGGCCGTGCTTGGGCTTGGCTGGGCCCCGCGCCGGGTGCCAGAAGCCCCGCCGCGCAGAGGCCTTCCGTCGGCGGTTGTGCCCGGCTACCTGGCCGGGCTCCACGAGCTCCATAGGAGACATGGTGTGTTGTCATGGGAGAGGGTGGTGGACATCGCGGTCAGCTTCATGGAGGAGGCCACCCTGCACCCCTCCCTAGCCTCCGCTGTGGCGAAGTATAGAGACGTGCTGGATGCCGACCCGGGCGGAGGCGTCTACCTAAGCCTCCCAGCGGCGCCCGGCGCGCCCTACAGAATTGAGCCCCTTCTCAAGCTGTGGAGGGCAGTTAGAGAGGGCCCCCACGTCTTCTACGAGGAAATCGCCAAGGATCTGCTACACGGGTATTTCGAGGTTGAGGATTTTGCTAGATATAGGCCGGAGGTCAAGCCGCCGCTGTATATAACATACGGCGACTGGACTATATACGAGGCCCCGCCCCCCTCCCTGGGGTTCGCCGTACTGCTGACAGTTAAGCTGGCGGAGAGGGCGGAGGGGGCCTTTAGCTACGCCAGGCTGAGAAATACCATCGCGGCTTTGAGAAAGGCCCACTGGGCGAGAGACGCCTATCTACACGACGGCGAGGTGCCGCTAGGCGACATACTGGCGGGGCGCCTCGAGCTGGGGGAGGCAGAGGCCCCCGAGCCGACGCCCGGAACCACGTACCTAGCCGCGGGGGACGGGGAGCTCGTTGTCTCCGCCATCCAGTCCCTCTACTACCCCTTTGGGTCGGGCTTTACAGATCCGAAGTGGGGCATGACATTCAACAACAGAGCAGGCGACTTCACGAAGGGGCTGAATAAAGCCGCCCCGTGGAGGCGCCCCGCCCACACGCTCTCGGCAGTGGTCATGGAGCGCGGAGGAGAGATCTACGCACTTGGAGCAAGCGCGGGCCACTACAGACCGGCTATATACGCCCAGCTGATACAAAACGTCGTCTGGTACGGCATGGACCCCCGCGCCGCCGTCTGGGCCCCGCGCTTCATATGGACAGGAGGGTGGGAGGCCCAGGCAGAGGAGGGGTGGGAAAGGGGCCCCGGGGTCACAGTTGTGAAATACCCCAGCAGATTGGGCGTCGCGGCGCTTGTGGCAAAGAGGCACGGCGGCGTCGCCGCGGTGGCAGACATAAGAGGAGATGGATTGGCGCTGGGGCTATAGCGGGAAAAATTTTATTTTCGCACCCATATACACACATGGCCGTCTATAGATGCGCGATCTGCGGCAGGGAGGACACCCCACTTCTAGAGGCCAACATAAAAGACAGAGGCCCCGCTCTGGTGTGTCCAGAATGCTGGTCGAAACTCATGGCCGAGAACAAAATCGTCATGGGTAGCACAGGTGGGGGATGTGCATGTGGATAGGGCAGAAGAGTATTAACAAATCGGTGAGGTCTTCCCTATTTCCACTTAACAATCCTCTTCTCAATAAACTCTACTTAGGGATATTAGAAACGTCCCTTACCATTAAAGATTAGGACGGGGCGTGCTCTGGGCGTCTCGATGAGATCCACCGCGATCCCACTAGTGAAAAACTTAAAATTCTGTATCCATTTGGCACTGGGCGGGGGTGCCCGAGCCAGGTCAAAGGGGCAGGGCTTAAGACCCTGTGGCGTAGGCCTGCGTGGGTTCAGGCGGCGCCGCCCAGAAATCCCACCCCCCGCACCACTATTTTATTGGAAATTAAACAAGCGGGTTTGCCGCGATCGATAAGGGAAGTAGGAGCTGGACGCTTCAGATAGGGTGGAGAGCAAGCCTTGAACCGGGCCAGACTACTTCCGTATTTTACAGATGTGTGTTTCTAAGTTTTCTGCATATGCCCAGGGCGGCGCACACCGGCTCTAGGCGCATGAAGGCGTCTAGGGCGCCGCCTGTGAGGTGTATCTGCCTCTCCTCTCTCGTCCACGACTCCACGCCCAGCGCCATTAACACCGCCTCCGTCCTCGCGTAGTCCGCATCCGGCCCACCCTCGGCGCTGGCGTGTATAATTATATAGCCCTTAATCACGCCGCCGCTTTTGAAGAACCTGGCCTCCTTCTCTACCGCTACTTCGCTGTTTCCTTCAACCACCTTTGCTCTTATCCTG
This sequence comes from Pyrobaculum ferrireducens, assembly GCF_000234805.1. Taxonomy (NCBI): domain Archaea; kingdom Thermoproteati; phylum Thermoproteota; class Thermoprotei; order Thermoproteales; family Thermoproteaceae; genus Pyrobaculum; species Pyrobaculum ferrireducens. The sequence continues at coordinate 1,055,507 of NC_016645.1, read as the reverse complement.
ACAACTAGGTGCTCCTTCTTCTCGCCCTTCTCTCTCCATGCCTCGACTTCCTCGACGCGTACCTTCACCCTCCTGCCCTCAACCTCGACCTCCTTCTCTATCGGTAGCTCCACGGAGCCCCACTGCTCTCCCTCCCGGAAGTATTCCTCCAGCCGCCTACGCACCTCCACACCCTTTGCCTCGGCTTCCTTCAAGAGCATTTCCTTCAACCACTGTGCTCTCGTCTTCGCCTCTCCCTCTCCGTGTAGGGCGAGCCAGCCGATGTACCTGAGGCCGTCGGCGGTGATGTAGACGTAGCCCTCCTCGCCTCTTCTCGGCTCCTTCGCCGTGAAGTGGACGAGGCACCAGCCGCCTTCGCAAGTGTCCCTCATGCCCAGCCCCCGCAGAAGCTCCAAAGCCTTGTTGTAGGACTCCGGGTCTCTGGGTTTGTAGTGTACTACCACGGCGCCGTCTTTTTCAGCCATAGGGAGAATCTTATATCTCCCCACTCCGGCACGCCCCTCTCGATCTTTGCGGCTAGGCGTCTACACGTCTTCTCTTCGAGGGCGCCAGCCTCTCTGCACCGCTGAAGGAACTCCACCACTGCCTTTCTAACCTCCTCGTGCACAGACTCTGCGGCCAGGACGTTTGTCGAGACGACTATATACCACTGGTCACGGTTGCGGGATTTGTGGTAGGTCCTCTTCACATCGGCCCCCACCCCCACAGCCCTAAGCACCGCCGCCCTACGCTCGGCCTCCTCGCGGCTGGTTGTGCCGAAGCGAAGCTCTACCATGTTGCCTTTCTGCAGGCGTATTGAGAACTCAGCTGTATCTCCGCCCAGCCTCACCACCAGCCTGGCCCTCGGCCTCTTGCCCTCCGCGGTGAAGTCCTTTATGTGGGCCTCCACGCCCACGGCCTCCAGGGCCCTGGAGTACTTAACCCTTATCTCGTCGTTTCCGCCGGCCAGCTCCGGCGCGTACAGCCAGAGAGACGCGTTGGACAGAAAGCCCCTGGCCGCGTCGATGCGCCACTCCAGCTCGAACCACCGACTCTCCCCCCTTGCCCTGGCGTACACCCTCTCCGGCTCGTGCCCAGCCGCCTTCAGAACGGCCAGCGCCAGCGCCGCCTTGTGTATGTGGGTTATGGCCCCAGCCTCCTCTTTTTTCTTCCTCTTCGCCGAGAATCTGCCCACCGTCAGCCGCACATCGCCAGCCAGCTCCACGCCGCTTTCCTCCCTCCTAACAGCCGTCTGTATACTCCCGTCTCCCATCACCGCGGCGGTGAGGAAGTCGGCCACGGCCCTCTTGTCGCCCTCCGCCGCCCATAGATACGCCGACAGCCACGAGAGGAAGAACCGCGTCAGAGAAGCGTTTTCAAAAGCCATCTCCCGCGCCACCCCGGCCCAGTCCGGCTCGCCGGAGAGCGGCTGGATGTGGGGGGTTGGCTCTACGCCAGCTTTCACACGCCGATCGGGGCTGGTGCATGGAGGTGCCGGCGGCGCGGCTTTCGCTTGCCGGAAGAGCGCTCTGGGGCTGAGCCCCGCGTACGGCCCAGAACCGCGTCGTCAGCCGAGCCCCTCCGGGGTTCCTACCCTCCACATCTTTCTACTATGAGTTAACAGATATTAAGAGTCTTGATTTGTTTACTTTATGAGGATTGTTGTTAAGATTTTTGGACCTGCGTATTTTGGCCTTAAGAGTTATGACGTTATTACGCTGAAGCTTGAGCTGGGCGAGGGCGCCACGGTGGGGGAGGCGCTTGACGAGCTGGAGCGGAGATTTCCAGGTCTGAAGGGGAGGTTGCTGAGGGGTGAGGAGGTTATTCCGATGCACGATATATGGATTAACGGACGCTCTATAGATTTTTTAAATGGTTTAAAAACTCCTCTAAGGGAGGGGGATGTTTTGCAGATTATCCCGCCGTTCGGCGGGTAGCCAATACACCTTGTCTTTCTCAACGCGCCTCACAAGACCCGCCTCTTCTAGGTAGAGTAGGTGGCTGTATGCCTCGCCTATTGCGAAGATTTTGTTATATACGTCGAACTGTTCGAATGGTCCGGCGTCCCAACTGATTTTCTGAGCTACTTGGTAGGTGGTCATGGGCTCCCTCAGCACGGCCATGACTTCTCTTAGCCTCTCCTCGTGGTGTCTAACCAGCTCCTCGGTCCGCAAGGCGAGGTTGCCTATCTCATCTCCGTGGGCTGGGTAGCCTCTTTTGTTTGTAGCTACTTTCTTCAGGCTTTTTAGGTACTCTTTCAGCGGGTTGAACCCCGGAATTGGGTACCACGATATGTTTGGCGTTATCTTGGGCAGGACGTGGTCGCCGGTGAAGATTCCGTGCGCTGCGGCGTAGACCGTGTGTCCAGGGGTGTGGCCCGGCGTGGAGATGGCTCTTAGGCCGCAGTCGAGGCCTTCGTCGTCTCTTACAGATCTCCACTGGAGTCTCCACACGTCTTCAAACGACTTTCTAAATCGGGACATTGGGTGTACTTTTAGGAACGCCTCGGCGACTTCTGCAGGCGCGCCGTGTCTCTTGTACTCCTCTGCGTACATCTTCGCTAAGTCGTCGAAGCTGGAGGCTACGCGGCTGATCTCGCCTTCGCCGATGTGGAAATCCGGCGACGAGACCTCGGCGAGGAACTGCGCCAGTGTTATATGGTCGGCGTGGAAGTGGGTGACGAATACCTTGGTTATCTCCCCAGGCCTTACGCCGAGTTGCTTTAGCCCTCTTAACAAAGCCAATGCGGAGTCGTAGGTGGCGAGCCCCACGTCCACCAAGCCGTATCCGTCACTGCATTTGACGAGGTAGACGTTGACGTGGCCGAGCTCCATCCCCGGCAGGGGGAGCCTCAGTCTGGTGAATGACATTAAAATGGGCTATGTGTCTATTTTTATGGATTTTCCCCTCCCGGCGCCCGACTCGTGGGGGATTTTCGTCAAGAGGTTGAACAGATTCGCCGGCGTTGCGCTTATCGAGGGGAGGGAGGCGTCTGTCCACATACACGACCCAGGCAGATTGAGGGAGTTGCTGTTCCCAGGCGCGAAGATATGGGCGAGGAGGAAGAGCGGGGGGAAGACCGACTTCTATCTGACGGCTGTGGAGCTGGACGACGAGCTGGTGCTTGTCGACTCTTCGATACATAACAAAGTGGCGGCGTGGCTAGTCGAGGGCGGGCTTCTTTTCAGAGGCTACGTGGTGGAGAAGAGGGAGCCGGTCTTCGGGGGTGGCCGCTTCGACCTGTTGCTTAGGTCGCCCGGCGGCAGGCCCGCGCTGGTGGAGGTAAAGGGGGTGACGCTGGAGGAGTCTGGGAGGGCCTTGTTCCCAGACGCGCCGACCGCGAGGGGGGCTAGGCACATGGAGGAGCTGGCTAGGGCAGCCGCCGAGGGTTACGAGGCGCACGTTGTCTTCCTCGTCTTTAGAAAGAGGGCTGAGGTGATGTCCCCCAACTGGCGCATGGATAGGAGGTTCGCCGAGAGCCTCGTAAGGGCACGCGGCGCCGGGGTGGAGATCCACGCCGTTAAGCTAGAGATGTACAAGTGGGGGCTTAGATACGTGGGCGAGTTGCCTGTGGTTTTAACTCCTTCTTGACGCCTCTATGAGGTATCGGTAGAGGGAGCCCCAGATCTTGTCGTCGCCTCTTATCTTGTTCTCAAAGTTTTCGTAGCCAGCCCAGTCTCTGAAGGCTTTCTCAGTCTCCTCATCCCACACCCCCGTCGGCTCTTTTTTGTAGAACCCAAGCCGCCTCAAGGCTTCCTGCACCTCCCGCGCCACGTCTTTTTTCAACACTACGTCTCTCGGGTCGTCTCTCTGGAGTAGAGTCAGCTCCCATATCTTGAATATCCTTTTGAGCTCCGCCACGGGCTCCGGGTGATCGTCTACCCTAATGTCGACGTACACGTCTGTGAGGCCGAGGTAGCCGCCTCCCGGTCTTAGCACAACAACCGCCGCCGACTGCTTGCCCCTTCTGTCTCCGCCCGCCCTCTCCCCGGCTTCTAAGGCGGCTATTAGCTTATCCACCAGCTCCCCTCTCTGCGTCTCAAAGGCCTTAGCCATGGCCTCAACCACCTGCGGCCCCGCCAAGATGTTGCCTAGAGCCACGTAGCCGCTACCAACGACATGACCAGCGTACTCGGGGCACTGCCGGCCGGTAAAGCCGTAGGCGTTGCCTCTGGCGTCGACAGCCCCTATCTGTCTAAGCTCCCTCTCAGAGTCCTGGGCCACCGCCCTCTCCACAGCCTCTCTAGCGTGCACGCCTTGCCTCATTAGTGCCAGTATTAGCTTGCCCAGCCGCGGATTAGCGTAGCACTGCGTAGCCACGGCACCCACAGAAGCCTCGACGTGGGGTACAAACGCGCCTACGGCGACAAATTTTGAAGACACGGCGACGCCTACGTCGACGCCGTCTGTAGCCACTATAGAGAATGTCACACGCGGCTACAGCCACATAAATAAATACATTACTGGATTCCATAAATATGGAGATTAGGAGGGGGGTGAGGCTGTTGAGAGGCTCGCCTAATACTCTAATCGTGGGGGAGTACGTGGTCGATCCAGGTCAGCCGAAGGAGAGGGCCGCGGAGATACTCTCGGCGGTGGGGAGAACGCCCCGGATCCTGCTGACGCACTTCCATGCAGATCACCTAACTGCCGTGCCGGAGGGGGCGGAGGTCTACGCGCCGTGGGGTGAGGAGCTTTTCGTAGCCAGCGTCAAGGCGCGGCTGTTCTTTACCCACGGCGTGTATACAGAGGGGGCAGTTTACAAGGGGGAAGATATAAAGGTAAGCGCAGTGGTTAAGCCTGGCGATAAAGTTGGGCCTTTCGAAGTGGTGCCTCTGCCGGGCCACACCTTTGGCCACGTGGGGTACTACATAGAGGGCTTGCTTTACGCCGGCGACGCCGTCTTCGGGGAGAAAGTTCTAGAGAAGTACGGCGTGCCGTACCTCATGGACGTGGATTTATTCATAGCGTCGCTGGACAAGATTAGAGAAATAGACCCAGAGACGTTGGTGATGGGGCACGGCCCCGTCTTGGGGAGTAGAAAACGCATTGGGGAGCTTCTAGATATCAACAAGTCGGCGGCGGAGAGAGCCGTGAGGCTTGTGGAATCAGCGTTGCCGGGGGACGTGACCACGCTGGCTGTGAAGGTCTTGAAGGAGACAGGTGGGGAGAGGGGGTGGGAGAACGTGTTGCTTACCATGACCACGGTGCGTGCAGTTCTCTCCAAGTTGTCAAGGGAGGGTTTAGTCTATATTGACGAAGAAGGTAAGTGGGAGAGAAAAATATAATTATAGATAATTATCTTAATTCAGCAGATCTAAGTAAATTATATCTCGCTTAAATATAAAACTAGTTATTTAGTTATTGCAAAGAAAAATTTAAAAATGGAATAAAACTGTAATATATGCAGAAATATGTGTTCAGTTTTAAAGAGGCTGATTATAAAAACAAGAAGTTGTTTGGGGGGAAGGGCGCCAGCCTTATTCAGATGACGAAGTTAGGCCTCCGTGTCCCACCCGGCTTTATAATAACGACAGAGGCATGCAAGAAGTTCTATGAGCCCAAGAGGAGCGAGATTTCTGAACTAGAGGGCATCCTTTTGAAGAACCCGCCCCCGGAGGTGAGGGACGAGGCTATCAAGAAGCTACACTCGGTCATAGACAGCTTGGATCTCCCAAGCGAGATATGGGATCAGGTGGTCAGCTACATGAAGGAGTTGGAGATGGAGACGGGGAAGAGGTTTGGGGATAGGGACAACCCCCTCCTTGTGTCTGTGAGAAGCGGCGCCGCTGTGTCTATGCCCGGGATGATGGATACAGTTCTAAACCTGGGTCTAAACGACGAAACAGTCAAAGGGCTTGCGAAGCAGACTGGTAACGAGTGGTTTGCCTACGACGCCTATAGAAGGTTTTTACAGATGTTTGGCAAAATAGTACTTTCCATAGACGAGAAGTTGTTTTCAGCGGCTTGGGAGGAGATTAAAAAGAAGTACGGGGTGAAGGACGATCCCGATGTCCCGCTGGAGGGTTTGAGGGAGGCCGTTGAGCGTTTCAAGGATATTATAAAGAGGGAGAGGGGAGGCTTCCCGCAGGATCCCTGGGAGCAGTTAAAACTTGCGGTTAAGGCCGTGTTTAGGTCGTGGATGTCTCCACGTGCTATTTTTTACCGCATTATTGAGAAAATTACCCCAGATATCGCGGACTGCACGGCTGTGAACGTGGTGACTATGGTCTTTGGCAACGTGGGCTGGGACTCGGGCACCGGCGTGGTATTTAGCCGAGACGTGGCGACGGGTGAGAATAGGCTCTACGGCGAGTTCCTGCCAGTGGCGCAGGGAGAGGACGTGGTGGCGGGCATCAGGACGCCGATGGATATTGAAGAGTTTAGAAAGAGGTTCCCCCACCTCTACGACGAGTTGTACAACGGCGTTAAGCTACTTGAGAAGGTGAATAAGGACGTCCAAGACGTGGAGTTCACTGTTGAGAGGGGCCGTCTCTACTTCCTCCAGTCTAGAAACGCGAAGATGACTGCTCTTGCCAGGATAAAGACAGCTGTGGATATGGCGAAGGAGGGCATCATCACGAGGGAGGAGGCCTTGCTCTACGTAAGCCCAGAGCACGTGCTTCAGTTGTTGTATCCACGTATCGATCCCAAGGCCAAGGCGCAGCCAGTGGCCCAAGGCCTCCCGGCGAGCCCCGGCGCGGTGTCTGGACAGGTGGTTTTCCACCCAGACGACGCGGTGCGGTGGGCCGCCCAGGGCAGGAGAGTTATATTAGTTAGAGTTGAGACAAAGCCCGACGATGTGCACGGCTTCTACTCAGCAGTAGGCGTCTTGACCAGTAGGGGCGGCATGACTAGCCACGCGGCGGTGGTGGCTAGGGCTATTGGAAAACCCGCGGTGGTTGGCGCTGAGGCTATTGAAATTCACGAAGAGGAGAAGTACTTCAAAGTGGGGAGCCACGTGGTGCGCGAAGGCGACTGGATAACTATCGACGGCCACACCGGCGGTGTGTACATCGGCGTCGTGCCCACGATAGAGGCTGAGTTAATACCTGAGCTGGAGGAGTTGCTTAGGTGGGCTGATGAGTTTAGACGCCTCGGCGTGAGGGCAAACGCAGATCTGCCGGAGGACGCCGCCATTGCCAGGAAATTCGGCGCCCATGGCATTGGTCTGTTGAGGATTGAGAGGATGTTTAGAAAGCCCGAGCGTTTGGAGTTGCTTAGAAAAATCATACTCGCCGAGACGCCTGAGGAGAGGAGGCCACACCTAGAAAGACTCTACAAAATGTTGAAGGCAGATTTCAAGGAGGTGTTTAAGATAATGGATGGGCTTCCCGTCATCGTGAGGCTAATCGACCCGCCGCTACACGAATTTCTGCCCAAGCCTGAGGAGGTGCTGGAGCAGATATATCAGAAGAAGATGCGTGGAGAAGACACGGCGGAGCTCGAGAAGTTGTATAGACGCATCAAGGCGTTGCAAGAGGCTAACCCAATGCTAGGCCACAGGGGAGTAAGAGTTGGCGTTACTCATCCCGACTTCTACTACTACCTAAACAGAGCTATACTTGAGGCCGCCGCCGAGCTTAAGAAAGAGGGACTTAGCCCGGTGGTGGAGATCATGATACCGCAAGTCTCCGAGGTCCGGGAGATAGTTTATGTTAAGGACAAGGCGATTATGCCGGCGCTTAGAGACGTGGAGGAGAGCTTCGGCGTCAAGTTAAACGTAAAGATTGGCACCATGGTTGAGACGGTGAGGGCGTGCCTCACCATAGACGAAATAGCTAGACACGTAGACTTTATAAGCTTCGGGACAAACGACTTGACGCAAGCCGTGTTTAGCTTTAGCCGCGACGACGCAGAGAACAAATTCATACCGCAGTACCTAGACCTGAAGATAATAGACGCCAATCCATTCGAAACAATCGACGTAAAGGGCGTAGGTAAATTAGTGGAGCAAACAGCAGCGACAGCTAAAGAGGCAAACCCATCTATAGAAGTCGGCGTATGTGGGGAACACGGCGGCGATCCCAGATCTATACACTTCTTCCACAAAACAAAAGTGGATTACGTCAGCGCGTCCCCGTTCAGAGTACCCCTAGCCAGGCTAGCCGCTGCCCAAGCCGCGGTGTTAAACCGGCAAAATAAGCACTATCAAAAACCAATTTAAAATAATACACACTGTACATACATGTGGACTAGGCTAAAGAATTTCATAACCAGCATGTGTCTGATACTAGCGCCGTATATAGACGTCTGTAGATTCGGCGGCCCGCCGGAGAAAAGCCAGAAAGCCGAAGTGAGAAGCGAGAGGTGTACAAAAATAAAGTAATTTTTTCAGAATCTCCGTGAACCTCCTCCACTTCATCGGATCCTTCCACACGGAGGTGGCCAGGATGCTAGACTCCGTAGACAGCGCAGGCGAGGCCAACGGCTATTTAGAGTGGATAAACGGACGTGTGGGCAGATACGAGATCTATCTCTTGTGGTTCCCAAAAACGAGACGCCTAGCCTACCTAGTTAAAGGCTCCGGCCAGAAAAAAGAAAACGAGATAGAGCTGAAAAATTCCCTAGAGGCCATAGCATTTGCAGAGCGGTTAATACAGCAACTAAAAAGCGAAAAGCCATAGACGAAGCTGGTTCACGTTACACCAACAGGTTACAGACAAGGAGAGGTTCTACGAGGACGTGGAGCCCCGGCCGGGATTTGAACCTTGCCCCAAGCCCCCTCGCTGGGGCTTGACGGGACGTCCGCCTACTGCTAGCCTACGGGTCTGCAGCCCGCCGCTCCTCCGGAGATTTCCTCTTTACCGGACTGAGCTACCGGGGCTATTTCCAATTCTGTGTAATATTTTTAAGCTTACCTGCCTGTTCACTAAGGGGCGCTTACGACAGAGGGGGATGGGGTCTAGTCGTTTTGGTTGTCTTCTTTTGTGTTCTCACCTGCTCGCCCTTAGTGCCACGTTTTCTCTTTTTGTTGCTGTTAGAGATGTCGAAGTTTATGGCGGTGTGGTCGACGTGAACGTGCCTGAAGCCGTGTTTCTTAATCCCGGATTGCGCCGTCAGCGCTGGGTTTATCTTGACCTGGGACTGGTCATGACACGGCACTGGCCATTATGTCTAGTTTCTCTCTGTCTTCGAGACTTAAGCTCCCAGGGTCCACAGAGGAGAGTATTATCTCGGCGGCTGTTCTCGGATTTGTGAAGTAGTAGGTAAATGGTCCTATCTTGACGCTCTTTAGCCTTCCCTCTCTTTCTAGTACGTAGACGTGCCACTGCACGGCTCCCCAGCTCTTCTTGGTGAGTTTCACTATTTGTGAAAGTGTTACCGCGCCCATCTGCTCAACTACACGTAGAATTTCTTTCCTTACTGGGTCGTCTGCTGAGGCTGTTTTTATTCTCGAAATGATGGGTGCAATGGGCACTAGTAGTAGCTCTCTCCTGTTGCTCACTAGGTGGCTTAGACCGGCTACAGCCGCCACGCCGGTTGCTATCGCCACCGCAGGCACCTCGGGGGTTTGTATCGGGGTCGGTGGTGTTGGAGGTGCCGGCTCAAGATTTATCCACCCAGCTATACGTACACCGTGTAGATATGGGTTAACGCATACTATGTCCACTGTAGCTGGACCTTGCACCGGGGTAGTTGTTGTTGAGTTGCAGAGGGGAGGTAGCGACGAGTATATAGTAACTGTTGCGTTGGGGGGCACCGGAATTGTGAATACCCATATAGAAAGTGGAGCTAGAAATAGGAGTATGGTGAAGTTCACATACTAGGTATTGTGTTCTAATTTATTTTTTGTGGTGTCTACTTCTTTGCATGATTTAGAAGATAATAGAATGTGGGTGTTACATATCGCATTTTCGCTACTTGGGCTGTTTTAGGAGGTGGCTTGCCTGCTACTTGAGATAATTTTTCAGTTGCTATATATTTCCTAGTTCTTTTGGAGAGATCTAGTGTGGCCTCTTCGTATTCTATTAAGTACCCCTCTTCAACGAGCTGACGCAGAGCCTCCTCTACTAATGTAATTGACACATCTAATTTAAGCTTTAGCTCTTCGACGGCTAACATGACTAGGGCGTATATTGTATTAAGGTCTGCGTTTGTGGCGACGGAGGCGACGGTAGCTACCAGCTGTTTAATATCCACACAGACTAAATGTGTCTGTTATATAAACTCTCCGGTAGATATACAAAATCAAAACCACTTAGAGCTTGGTATTTTCTTTAGTTCCTGTAGTATGAATTCGGCGAGTTTAGTCACAGGTTTGGTATAGAACTGGCCCCTCCTATTGTAGTAGTCTAGAGTTGCGGAGAAGGGTATCTTCACGACGGCTCCAGGATACTCGATTCCTCGCTCATGTTTGTTCAACACGGTTATGAGCTTTGCGTCAAAAAACTTTTTTAGCATTGACACAGGCTTTGTGCAGTCTTCATACCCCTCCACAACTAAGACAACTATGTCGGATTTATCAAGTCCGAAAACCTCGATTGGCGTTATGCGCGACAGCTGGTACATATCAAGCACGACGACGTCTATCGAGTTCTTCATGATATTTTTCCTAACTGCCTCGCTTAAGTCTTGAAATACGCGTTCCCAGTTCTCTACTCTCCACACGGTGGCTGGGTCTATTGCAATTGGAATTACGTAGATATTCTTAGCTCTCGTATCTCTATAAGCCTCTATGTTTGGATTAACGCTCTCTATGTCAATCGGCGGGGCGGGGAAGAACCTCGAGGCCCCCCCTCCGAGATCGATAAGTAGTACGTTTAATGGAAGAGCGGCCGATACGTTGACAGAGAGAGTGGTCTTTCCGGCGCCTCCTTTACAGCTGGTAAAGGCGACTGTCCCAGTCTTTATCATTTATCACGGTTGTGGAGCCGGGCGGCACTTCTCCGCGAATATTGCAACTAGCGCGGCCAGCTTATTATTAAACCTATCCGCCAGCTTCACCAAGTCCTCCGGCGACATGGACTTGCTTAGAGCCTCTATGTGCGGCTCCTCCAGCAGGTCTATGTTTTTAAAAATCACGTCTATCATCCTGTCGTTTATCACCAGAGGCGTCGCCTTGGGCGCGATTAGGAACCTCACGAAGGTCCTCTCCTCTGGCGGAAGCTTTGCTATTGTCGACGCCACGTAGCGCATGAACTGTCCCACATCTGTACTCTCCCTGGCCACAGCCGCGATTTCCTGGATGGCGGTTGTCTCGGGCTTCGGCCTTGGCTCCTGGACAGCTTGGGCAACTTCCTGTCTAGGCTCCTCCTTTTTCTCACCCACTATAGTCCTAAACTTCTCCATGCTTTAGTGTTTTGACTTAGTTTTTAAACATTGTGTAGATCACGCGGTAATAAGAAACAACGGCGACAAGTCTGAATAAAGTTGTCTGTAAAACTTTACTAGCTTCGCCGCTGTGTCCCACAGATTATTCAACTCTCGAACTGCGTCGAATACCTCGTCCAGGGTGAGATAGGTGTCTCGCCCCTCCTTTATGTCCAACAGCCTGGCTCTGAGTTTTTCGATAATGATTTCTGACTCTCGTAAGATGGTTAACAGCCTCTCCCTGATCTCGTTCAGGCCTAAATGCTCCATCTCGGGGACCCTCCCCCCCAGCCTCTCCACTACGTTGAGAAGCCTCTCGCCTTCGTTCTTTATGTAGTTCTCGGCTGACTCCACTATTTTGCTTAACGCCTCGTAAACAGTTGTGCTGAACTCTTGTCTTGACGATGTGTGCAGTTCTGAGAGTTTTACCAATTCTTCGATAAAAACCGCGTCGCCGTACTTTCTAATATATCTCTCCACGTAGGCAAGTTACAATTTGTTTAAATAGGTTGGAGACATGCCTTGTGTGGGCTGTATTTCTTAACCACGTCGCCGTAGCCAGCGCCCGCCAGGGCGATTTCCAGTTGCCTTATGGCGCGGCACGGAGCCTCGCCAGCGGCTTTAGCCGCCGAGGCCACCGCGGCCGTAACGACCACCTCTCCGCACCCGGCGCCGCACCTCTCGTAGATCAGCGAGGCGTCCCCCACCACCTCTACGTACTTATCCAGTAAGTATTCATAACTTTCGCCAATCTCAATGGCGGTTACGAGAGCCTGGGCCAGCAACTCCCCCGGCACGACGCTGGCGTTCTGCACAGTGGCGAGGGCCAGCTTTTTTGTAATCGAGCCGCCGAGGCGTAGGGCCATATCGACGTAGTCTCTAAATGGCCTCAAGTCTACCCTCCCCCGCTCCGAAGACTCGTAGAGAAAATTTAACACCTCTATCCACCCCCGCTCCCCCGCCTCCTCCGCCCTCAGCCCCGCGTAGCGCTCTAAGCCCTCAGCCGCGGAGGGCGGTAGCTCTATGCTGAGCCGCTGTGGGTTTAAAATAGCATCTAGCACCTCCTCTTGTAGCGCCCCGCGGCGGCATAAAGCCCTCATCTTCCCTACACATGGGCTCCCCCCCGTGGCGACGGCGGCTATGGCCTTGGCGAGGTCGTCGCTGGCCTCGTAGGCTATTACATATGCCTTGACAAGGGTCCTTAGTCTAACCTCCCCCAGCCTTAATCCACACTTCTTTACGGCTTCGTCCGCCGCCTTTCTCAAAGCATCGCCGTATAGGGGATCCGCCTTCCTCAGCAACGCCTTGACGTACCAGCGTGGGCGCATGACCCGCTTTAAATCCTCTGAGGCTTGTAGGGCTAGGATCTTCACGTACTCTCTATGGGGGCCCGATACCTTATCGATTAAGGCCATTAGTCTTTCCAAAGTCCTTACCTTCGCCTCTACCAAGTCGTGGTGAACCGCCTGGCTGGCGAGGACGGGGGGTAGGTTTTTACTACTAAGTGTGTGTACAAACGCCCTGGCTTTTCTGCAGGTGGGGGCGTAGATAGCCTGGGCTAGTGTAGAGAGCCTCTCCACGTACGTAGCTCTCGCCTCCTCTACCAGCGACACTGGATCCTCGTCGCAGTATTGTAGAGACCTGGCTACGTGGTACGCCATGTAGTACGTGCCCTCGCCCCACTTCGCCGCCAGCTTGGCCACTTCCTTGGCGTAGTCCTCGCCGCAGAAGACCTCGCTGTTTTTTACGAAAATCTCCTGGGCGGTCTCGGCCTCGGGTCTTACTACGATTTTCTCGTATTGGGCCAGCTCTTTTCTACACCTAACCGTCAGGTCTGTGGGCAGTACGAGAATTACGGGGTAGCCGCTTCTCCTCACGTAGTCGGCCCTATTTGTAATCTTGCTACAGCTGTCTCTCCAAAGGGCCGCGTGCTCGGACCACACCTCAGGCTCGGCGTAGAACTGGGGCGGCACCGCGTCGAAAACGGCGAGCGCGGTCTTTGCCTTTTTCGCAAGTCTTATATACTCGGCGAATGTCGACGTGTCCGAGGCTAGGTCTACCACTACGGCGCCTCCCTCCAAAGCTAAATATGCCGTTGAGTAGACAAGTACGGATTTTCCCACGCCATGTGGGCCGGTTACCAGCACCGAGACTCCGTTTTCCACCCGCTTCTTCAACTCGCGCATCAGTGGGGTCTCTACAACTGAGACACTCTGCTCTCCTAGCCTAAGGCTCATCACGCCGCCGCGGCGGCTTAAAATATGCACGGTTTAGACAGCGCGCCCCTATTTAACTCCTGGATTTTGAATTATATATTAAAAAACGGTTTGCATTAACTTCTGTGTCTACAGCGTTAGATGCAGGCATCGCCGGTAGTCGTTTTATTCGCATATTATTAAAACAGAGCGAGGTAAAGGCAGACGACACGCTGGGGAAGATATTCCACCTACTGGCCGAAATGGGCTATTTCGCAAAGAGGGGCGATAGATACAAGAGAACTAACAAGATCCCTCCCCCAGCTTCAAGCCGCCTTTTAGGCTCCGTATTCGATGATATAATCATCCCCTACCTGATAGGCGAGTCTGCCAAGCCGAATTACGAAGCCGTCTTCGCCGCCACCGCTATTTTCCAGCCTTATAGAGTGAGGGTGGCAGATAAATTCGGCAGGGGATCGCTGGCGCTGGTCGCTGGGTGGCTACCGTGCGGGTTCTCTACTGAAATATCGGCGGCTACAGGCGCCGACTTAGTTATACTAGACGAGCACTGGGAGGCCCTTGTCCTTGAGGAGGAGAGGGTGTCGATCCTCCCCCTAGAGCTTGAGCGGGTTGGGGAGTCCCTGGCCCCCTCTGTATTTGTAAGCTTCGAGGTGGGGCATCTGGAGGATCTACCTGTTGACAAGTACGGGAAATTTTCCTTCGCCGTCGTTTGCCACAGATCTATCGATACGAGAAAGGCGCGTGAAGTGGCAGATAAGATTTACAGAGTTAATTTCACAGGCGCGTTGGGGATTTTTGCCGACCTAGTCGCAGAGGCTCTGGGGCTTGGGAGGGGTGAAGAATGCGGCCGCGGCGGCAAGGTCACGTACAAGGACGGTGATATCTGCATTACTGATGTTTCATAGGAAGAGGGTAGTGAGGACCGTCGTGTTTCTCGGCGTCGGCGGCGTGGGGAAGACGACATATATATACAGAGTGTTGGGTATGGCTAAGACTCCTAGAGTCACGAGGAGGCCCGGGGTCTACCAGATGCCGTACGGCGACTGGGAGCTTTATTTTGTCGACACGCCGGGCCAGTACGCGATTGAGGTGGCGCAGAGGTACTACGAGGCGGTAAAGATCTTCGGCACACGTATTGACTTAATAGTCTACATGTACAGCTTAGTAGAGCCCCAGACCCTGGAGGCTTTATTTGAAATAGATCAGTGGGCCTCGCGGTACCCACAGCACAACGTAATACTGGTGGGCAACAAGCGGGACTTAGCCGAGGAGCTGGGATACGTCACTGAGGGCGACGACGCGGCTAAGTTGCTGAACGCTAAGGCGTTGTACTACACCTCCGCGTTGAGGGACGACCCGCCCGATCTGCTACACAAAATAGTGGAGAACCTCTAGGCGAATAGCTGCAGAAACCAAGGCGCCTTCCCCGGAAGGGGCTTCAGCGACCTGAGCCTCCTAGCCTCTTTTACATTCTCCTCTTTCCTAAGCCGGGAGGACTCGTCGCCTATCGGCGGTGCCTTAATCTCGCTGGGCCTGCCCCCCTCCATATTTACAAAAGTGAAGTAACCGTCGGCAACTCTCCTTCTCCCTCTAAATCCATACGCCTCCACCACGAACCCCACCTCTATGCTGGTAGAGCCCACGTGGGTCACCCCCGTCTTAACCTCCACTATGTCCCCCACGTATATAGGCCGCCTAAACACAATACTATTAACGCTGGCAGTTACGTAAACAGTGGGGTAGTAGCTAAAAGCCTCGACAAAGGTCGCCTCATCGAGTCTGAACAGTAGCCTCCCCCCGTACATAAGCATGCCGTCGAGGGAGTCCTCCGGCATGGCTAGGAACCGGCTGGTGGAGTGCCACCCGGCGCCCGCCGTGGGCTCCTCCTGGGCAAATACAGCGTCGGCGGATGTCCTCCACTCGTTGAAGTATCTACAAAGCCCCTCCCAGCCGGGGTCGCACTCCACCACTCTCCCAACGGGATAGGGCCTACCCGACTGGTCAATTCGCACAAATATCATCCTGCCCACAGTGGCTAGGCTGAGGGCATCTCCCCTCTTGACATACGCCTCTACGAGCACGCTCATGCTAGTTCTCCTGACCCCCACCACCCACCCCCTGAAAACAACCAAGTCGCCCAGCCTCACCGGAGAGAGGAAGTGCATCTTGTCGAGAAACCCCAGCGCCACGTCCCCCTCCGCGAAGTTCATCGCGGCGATGGTGCCGGTATCTGCAACCCACTGCAACATGTAGCCGCCGTACAGCGTCGACAGGGGGTTGACATGTCTCTGAGACACCAGCCTCGTAGTCTCGACCATAGTTTCAGAGACGTGCATACCCCTCCAGCTATATGTTTATATAAGGTGTTAAGTCCATACATGTGATTCCGCCCACGCACCCCCGCTACAGGAGCTTGCTGGAGAGGGAAAGGGTAGTAGAGGGTTTTAGAGAGGGTTATGTAGCCGCACAGGGGTTGATAGCCCATGGCAGGGGGGAGTGCTTCGACTACCTAATAGGAGAGGAGACGCAACCCTTCGCCTTGGAGGCCATCAAGGCGGCCGCCGCGGCTTTATTGCTTGCGAAGCACCCGGTGATCAGCGTCAACGGCAACGTCGCGGCGCTGACCCCAAGGGAGGTCGTAGAGCTGGCAGAGGCGGTCCCCGCCCTAGTCGAGGTCAACCTCTTCTACCGCACCAGGGAGAGGGAGGAGAAAATAGCCGAGGTTCTGAAGAGGCACGGCGCCAGGCGCGTGCTGGGAGTGGGAGAAGACGCCTCTTGTACAATACCGGAGCTGTTCAGCGAGAGGAGGAGGGTTAGTTGCGAGGGGATTTACAAAGCCGACGTAGTTCTGGTGCCGCTGGAAGACGGCGACAGGTCAGAGGCCCTCCGCAGAATGGGCAAGACCGTCATAGCCATAGACCTAAACCCAATGAGCCGCACAGCCCGCGCCGCCAGCATAACCATAGTTGACAACTTGACAAGAGCCATGCCGAAGCTGGTAGAGGCAGTAAAGGCCATGAAGAGCTACAAACGCCAGGATTTGGAGGAACTGGTGCGGGGCTACGACAACGGGAAGACCCTCGCCGCTGCGCTTCGCCACATTTCAAAAAGACTCGACGAGCTGGCCGGCGGCCTAGATCCACGCAACGCGTAGCTCCCTCAGAGGCTCTAGGTGAACCCGGCCAAGCCTCTCGGCGATCCGGGCCACGTCCAGCGCCCACTCCCTCTCGACGAAGACCGCGGCCACCCCCTTTTTAACAAAAAGCCCCAAGACCCCCCTATGCCTCTCCAAAGCCTCCAACCGCTCGTCCAGAAATCCAACCCTCCTAGAGAACTCGGCGGCGAGGTGCAGAAACGTCTGGAAGGAGGGGTTCTTCATAAACGCTCTATAAGCCTCGCCGCCGGCCTTCACCAGCGCCTCGTGCCGGGTCTGGAGCACCACCCCGGTGTCCACCCTCGCGAGATCCAGAGTCACCACGTACACAGCTGGACAGGGCAGGGAGTAGGCCTCTCCAACCCCCGGCGCGCCGGGCCTCACCCTCACCACCAGACACCCGCCGGTGTATATTGCCAGAACATCCCCCAGACCAGTCCTCCTGGACACTTCCTCTACGTGCGCCTTTGCGAAGGCCTCGCGGGAGAGGCCCAGCTCCCCAACTGCCTTGGCTATGGAGACCACCGCCGAGGCGGCGTAGCCGTACCCCAGGGGGAACTGCGACGATATCCTCACGCCCAGGCCCCCCTCAAGCGGAGTGTCGTTGTACCAGACGCCCCCAGGCACGTAGCTGGCGACCGCCCCGCCGACTAGAACCCCCACGCCGAGGGACCCCGTGGTAATTGGGTTATCCGTGTACACCGGGACCCAGAACCCCGTCACGTGGTGGGGGATGAAGAGCCTCCTACTCACGGCCGCACAGCGCTTCCCTCGTCTTGATCAGCTGGAGCAACGCGGCGTTGACCGGCGTGGCCACCCCCAGCGCCTCTCCGTACTTAACAACAGCGCCGTTGATAAAATCCACCTCGGTCCTGACGCACCTGGCCAGATCCCGCGCGGTAGACGAAATATTCCCCGCAGTCGCCGCGGCCACGCGGAGCACCTCCTCGAAGGGGTCGGCGGGCATCTTCACCCCCAGTGTATCGGCCACACGCACCACTTCCGCCACCACGGCCCGCGCCAAGTCGCGGGCGTGCCCCACCTCGGCCACCACGCCGTTTGGAACCTGCAGTATCGCAGTTATGGCATTAATAGCAGCGTTGACAGCCAGCTTAAGCCAGCGGTAAGGCTCCACGTCATCCACCAAGACAACCCTAGCCCCGCCGCCCCTCAGCACATCCCCCAGCTCCGCCACGCTACGCGGCAGGTATATCTCCCCCACCCCCCTCAGCTCCGACCTACACCCCTCCCTGTAGACGCCGTAAGTCACCACGGCGGCGACGCTGTTGGGATACGCCTCCCTAATCGCCTCGAAGCCCCCCACGCCGTTCTGCGCCACGACGGCGACACCCCGCAGATGCGGGACAGCCGAGGGCGAGTCGTAGGCCTTGACCGCCACCACGGTGTACCTCGCCTCCTCCGCCCCAGCCGCGGCGAACCTCAGCCTCTCACACGCGCCGCCAGCGCAGAAGAGATACTCGCCACAGGGCCGCCTCTGGACCGCGGCTGGCACGTAGCCGGCGCGGTTGAGGAAGTACGTAAACAGCGACCCCACCGCGCCGAGCCCCACAACGCGAAACACGAATGATATAAACCTGGGGGTATATTACACTGTGAGGAGGCGGATCTCCGACTTCACAAAGGGGGGAGGGCCCTACGTCTGGATCACGGCGTACGACTACCCCACAGCCAAGCTGGTGGACGAGGCCGGCGTCGACGGGATTCTGGTAGGGGACTCCCTCGGCATGGTCGTGCTGGGGCTACCCAACACACTCGGAGTCACCCTCGCCGACATGGTGAGACACACGCAAGCCGTCGCCAGGGCGAAGCCGAGGGCCTTGGTGGTCGCGGACATGCCCTTCATGACCTACGAAACCGGGCGAAGAGACGCGTTGAAAAACGCGGCTAAGCTCATAAAAGCCGGCGCCGACGCCGTGAAGCTAGAAGGAGGCTCCGAATACGCCCACATCGTCGAGAGACTAGTCAAGGCCGGCATACCGGTGATGGGCCACATTGGCCTCAACCCACAGCGGGTGCTGGCACTAGGCGGCTATAAGCTAATTGGGAAGACGGAGGAGCAGAGGCGCAAGGTGCTCGAAGACGCAAAAGCACTCAGAGACGCCGGGGCCTTCGCCATCGTGATTGAATTCGTGCCAGCCTCCCTCGCAAAGGAAATCACAGAGAAGATAGACGTGCCCACTATATGCATCGGGGCGGGGCCCCACTGCGATGGCCAGATACTAGTACTACACGACGTCCTGGGGCTCTCAGAAAAGCCGCCCTCATTCGCGAAAAGATATGCAGACGTGGCGGAGGCCGTCCGCAACGCAGTAAGGCAGTACGTAGAAGACGTAAAAACAGGGAAATTCCCATCAAAAGAACACTACAAGGACTAGAGCCCCGGCCGGGATTCGAACCCGGGACCTCCCGCTCATTTTCTTTACTGAAGTCGTGGCCGATGCGGCGTTGCCGCTGGCCATGGCGAACGTCTTTATTCTGTTGGATGCGGCGCATGTGTTCAAATCGGCTGTGGTTCTGGACTTGTTTTCTGGCATAGGCTACTGTGGCGTACTATCTCAGAGCCCCACCGGCACAGGTCTACACCCCGTTTCTGCTCTCCGCGCGGGGGGTACAGGACCCCGGATCGCCGGCGGCTCCCGGGGCGGGGCCGCCCGGAGGGTCGGCGCCGCCCCTTCGGCGAGTGCGAATATAAGCGCAGTTTCGCCTCCCGGAGCCCTCGCGGGAGGCGGGGCGGGCGCCAGCTTGCCCATGACCGTAGAAACACATCCCCAACGAACGGCGGTTAAGTTTTGTCGATTCCGTCTTTTTCAGTTCCAGTTTTTTAGATTTGGAAATGGCCTCGGCGCCTTCTTATTTCAATTGTCACAGCGCTTGGACAGTTTTAAATCTACTCAGACGCCGCAGAAAAACGTCATACATTTTCCCTTGCCTTGCGTCAGATGTTTTTTCTGAATCAGGAAAAACGTACGGCGCAAGGTCAGGAAAAATGTAGATGGGGTAGTTGAATGCCGCAGTTGGCTTTAAAGTTTGATGTATACGTGGGGCTGTCCACTACGTCTACCTGGCCATTGCCGGGGACGTGCGACGTATGTGGGCGTGGGGAAGCGGGACGGCTACTACGACCGCGTCGACATGCACATTAGGGGCCACTCCTCTGCGGCGAAGAGGGGGCTGAGGGCTGATGTGTTCGTCGTGGTGGCATACACGCGGAGGAGGCGGGTGGCGGAGATGTGGGAGTCTTGGCTCTACGAGGTTTTCAAGCCCCCATTCAACAAGAGGAGGTCTTCCGCCGAGCCGAGGAAGCCTTCCCTCCTCTCCAGGGCCAGGCGCCGGGACAAGCCAGTGGAGGAGCCCGTGTCCATGACTCAGTACGCCAAGCTTGTGGGCGCCTCGCCGGCTGGCGTCTCTACTCGCCTAGCAGAGACAATCGGCGGCTGTTTAGAAAACGGCTCAAACCCGGAGGCGTATGTAGACAGACCTCTACCTGACCAGAGGGCGCGGCGGGTGGATTGTCAATTCCACATAAAGAGGTGAGCCAGGTGGGGTATGGGCAGGTTTGTGGACATCGACGAGGTGCTGACGAAGTTGAGGGAGAGGTGTAGGGCGGTGTCGGGAGGGGAGTCAAGGCCGACGTTAGAGGCGGTGTTGGAGGAGTCTGCGAGGCGGGGCGTGTTGTACGGCACTGCGGATACGCCGTTCGAGAAGTGGAGGCTGTACATGCGGTACGTAGGCGAGGCGGTGCCCGAGGCGCTGTCGCTACCAGCCGACAAAGCCACGCAGTTTAGACAATTTGTAGACGGTCTCATCCAGTTGCTGGATGAGGCTGAGCAACAAGTGAGAGGAAAGTTAGCTAAGATATGCAAAGCCGTGGAGGAAGGCCGCGTCGAGGTGATAGAGAGGAGCGAAGCCGTAAGCCACATATGCGACGGCGGAGTCTGCATCCATACACAGTTAA
The DNA here is from genome assembly GCF_000234805.1 of Pyrobaculum ferrireducens. Lineage (NCBI taxonomy): Archaea > Thermoproteati > Thermoproteota > Thermoprotei > Thermoproteales > Thermoproteaceae > Pyrobaculum > Pyrobaculum ferrireducens. Next base: position 1,034,869 of record NC_016645.1, on the reverse strand, counting down.
CCAGAGCCCCGGTGTTTAAACTACCTCTACACGACATATCTGCCAAGCTGTACTTCCCCAGTATTGGACTAGGCCCAGAGGAAGTAGAAGCCTTCCAACTAGGCTGGAGGGCGAGCGACGAGACGGTAGAAAAGAAGCGGCCCATGATGATTACTACACAGCCGTGGCAATTATTCGCATGGCTTGCGACTAGACCTGGAGAAGTTCGATTACATCTATGTTCGTCACAAATCACTACACACGGCCTCTCCTTGACGATATATGCCGTGGCTAAGGATTGGACGCAGAAATGGAGTAAGGAGGAGGCCCAGAGGATGGCGTTGGAGGCTCTACGTGGGGGCGACTACAGGCCTTTATTGACGTGGTATCTCGGCGATGGAGTGGTGGACGGCAGGAGGGAGAAAATAGGGCTTTCTACAGCCGTTAATATAGAGATGATTAACGGTTTATTAGGCGGGAGTTATAATTATCGCAAAATTGAACTTAGCCGAAGGAGGGCTAAAGAATTAGCTAAAAAGATAACTACGTCTGTTGGACGTTATGGCGTCCTCCTAGAGGTATTGTATAGCCACAAGTGGGTGTATCTAAAGGCTCTGGTCGATTATAGGCCGTCTTTTGATCCCGCGTATGTAGTTATCAAGGGGGTGGTGATGCGCCTCCATCTATCGGCTAAGACACTACACGCCGTGAGGTATTTCGCTGAGAGAGAAGAGGCGGAGAAGGCTCTAAACGCCCTAAAGCCTCACGCCAAGATGTACGTTGATAGGCGTTGGTATGTGGTATATATACCGTGGAGAGAGTTGAAAGAGCTAGTTAAGAGAGATCCGACGTTGAGAGAAGCCGTTGCGAGATATCTAGCCGGTAGAAACAAGCCAGCAACAAAGAAGTTGTTATCCCAAATCCCCCCTTTTTGACACTAATAGCGTTATCCTCATGAAGATTGGATGGAGCCCCGGCCGGGATTTGAACCTTATCCCAGACCCCCCTGGCGGGGGCCTGACGGGACCTCCCGCTTACAAGGCAGACGCGGGGCTTTGCCCCTGGGCGCTCCGACCGAGCTGAGCTACCGGGGCCTCGCCTAGTGTTTACACCGTGTTTTTAAGTCTTTCTATTTAAAGAGGCCGGGGAACCGCCTCTCATGGGGCCGCTGGGAGCGGCTCTCCGGCGGCACTCAGATGGATGAGGGTGTTGGGGTTAAAACTATTGTGCGGCGGCCTTGGCGAGCCTCTTCTCGTAGTGTTCTGCTATTTTCTTCTTTACCTCGTCGAAGTGCTCCGGGAGCCTCTCCGGCTCCAGCCCTCTCTGGAGGTATCTGCTGAACCTAGCCTTGTACGCTTCTGGGTTCTCCTCCTTTAGCTTCTCTGCGTACTGCGCCACGTGTTCTCCCTTTATCCTCTCCTCGTCCGGTAGCACGTCCTCGCCGTGGGGGATTTCAAGACCTGCGTCGAGAGCCCCCTTCAGAACTGCGAATACCCTCGCCCCGGGGGTAGGCCTGTGGAGACCTATGTCGAGGATAGCCTCCTTCACTCCGCGGGCCCTCGCCTTGTAGCCCACGACGAGCCCGAGGAGGTAGGCCGCCGCGGTGTTGTTCTCATCGCCTTTCCAGCCGAACTTCGCGAGGACTCTCGTATCTGCGCCGGCCACCGTGACGTCGCCCTGGGGCTTCGCCACCACCACCTGCGCAATTATGTGTCTATTAGTTTTCCTCACGACGAGCCTCGGCTTTCTGGAGAGGAGGTACCTCCTTCTTTTCCTGTAGTTTGTGAGGCCCTCCCTCCTCCGCCTAAAGGGTACTTTGTATCTGCCGCCCCGCGCCATACTACCTCACAGGCTCTTTTGTCAACTTGTGCTCGTTTATGTATGTCTTCAAGTGGTCAAGGTCGCGGAAGTAGTTGCCCTTCACCATCTTGTACAGCTGGCGCCACACGGCCGGCTCCAGCTTCCCCCTCCGCTTGAGGGTATTGAGAAACCTCCTCATAGCCCTCACCTTGTTTTTCCAAACCTCCTCCTCGTCAGTCCTCCTCCCCTTGCGGCTGCCGTGCCCCCTCCGCCTGCCCTTCTTCTTTTTTAGATGCCTAACGCGCCACCTCCCCCTAGAGACGCCTTTTTCGTGCTCCGCCCAGATAAGCCCCTGGTCTATCAAAGCCCTCACGTCGTCTTTGGTGACCACCTCCTCTATCTTCTCCGCGGCCTCCGGCGAGATCCTCACCCGGCTGACGCCCACGCCCAGGATATCTGCGGCCAGCCTCTTGACGTCGACCATACCTACTGCCCAGACTGTGCGGTATTTAACTCTTTCCTAAGCGCCTCCTCCACCCTCTTGCCGGGGTTAAGCACGTAGAAGCCGAGCTCCCGCGCCTTCTTCACAATCTCGATCCTCTTCCGCAACCCCACAGTCCCCCCGATCCTGACGGCGTGTATCTTCGGATCCAGCTTAGACAGCTCCTCCACGTTGTGGACGAGGACCTCCACAAAGCCGCTGGGGTGGAGCCCCCTGACGGCCGCCGGCTTTCTATACCCAGCCTCCACAGGCCTCGGCCAGCCCTTCCACTTCCTCCTTATCTTGTTGTCGAGCGTGCGCTGATTCCTCCAGCCGCTGTCCTCAATCCTCTTATACCGCCACTGGTCGATTCTAACGAAGTCAGGCTTCTTCCTCTTCAACAACTGCCTCAGCCTAAGCAACCTCCTAAGAGGCTGGGGAAGCTCTCTCCTTGGCCTAGACACGAAGAGGCAGGACTACCCGAGTATTAAAACTTTAGTAGACGTAGGCGAGGAGGACACCCCCGATTTTCCTCTCCTTAGCCTCTACGTGTGACATAACGCCCTGGCTCGTGGAGAGGATCAGCAGACCTATCTGCCTCGCCGGGAGGAACTTCTGCTCCCACTGCACAATCTCGCGGTACTTCACAGGGTACCTCGGCTTGATCGGCCCGATGTCGTTTATCTTGCCCAGCAACTGGACAATGTACTTGCCGCCCCTGCCGTCGTCTATGTACTCAATCTCCCCCACGTAGCCGTACCTCTGCAAAACACGGAGGGTGTAGTACGTCAGCTTATTTACAGGCCAAATCACCACCTGCCTCTTGCCAACCACCTCGGCGTTCTTTATCTCAATCAAGGCGTTAGACAGGATATCCAGCATCACCATAGTCCCCGACGAAGGACCAGCTATAAAAACATTTTCCATCCCACAGCCACCAGACACCCCATTACGCACGTACGCCCCAACGGAGAAGCGCGGCGCCGTGCCCGACGCCACCAGTTAAACTACTAGAGCCCCGGCCGGGATTCGAACCCGGGACCTCCCGCTTACGAGGCTTCCACGGGGCTTTGCCCCTGGGCGCTCCAACCGGGCTGAGCTACCGGGGCCTCCCCCCAGAAATCTCCCACGACTTTTTAAGTCTTTCTACGTTCTCTCTTCGCGTATGTATGGCCGCGCGAGCCATCTGGGCGCCAGGGCTCTTAGCCGGGTCTTTCTAACCGCCAGCTGGGCTAGCACCAGCACGGCTATCGAGGCTAGGTAGGGGACGGTGTTGAGGAGGTGTGGAGATGCCTCTGTTAGTCTCTGTAGAGTGTAGGCTAGTGATATGAAGAGCGAGGGGATTATGGAGGCGCCTGCGGCTAGGAGGGGGTTCCAGAGCGATATCATGGCTGTGACTACTGCGAGTGTGCCCCAGCCCATTACCAGCTGGTCTGACCAGCTTCCGTAGTAGATCAACACGAGGTAGGCGCCGGCGGATGAGGCCAGTGCGCCCTCCAGCGCGCCTGCGATTTTTCTAATTCTGTACACGTCGACGCCCATTAAGTCGAGGGAGGCGGGATCGTCTCCGGAGGCTTTAATTGCCACGCCTAGCCTGGTCCTCAGCAGGAGGTGTAGAGCCGCGGCGACGAGCACCGCGGCTAGGTAAATCTCCACCCCCTGGACTAACGGCTTCTCTATGGGTTTTCCCACGGCCGGCCGGGCGATTTGTGATCCCACTCCATACGCCATCATGGTGAAGGCGAAGCCCATCAGTATCTGGTTGAGTGCGAGGTCGTTGACCAGTAGGTAGTATAGTAGGTTGTAGAGAGTTCCCACGGCGACTGCGAGTAAACACCCCCAGGGGGGGCCTGCGGCGGTTGCGACGGCGGCTGATAGGTACACCACGCCTTCGAGGCCTAGGTTGAGGACTCCAGCTCTCTGGCCTATGACGGCTCCGAGGGTGGCGAGGAGTATGGGCGCGGCGCCTTTAAGCGCCTCTTGTACAACGCCTATGTCTACCGCCATACCACCCTGTACTTGTACATTACGTATCCGGCGAGCCCCCACGCCATTGCGCTTCCAACCAGGGCGTTGGCCACAAGCGCGGGTAGCCCCATCACTTTGAGATTTGTGGCGACTTGGTAGAGCCAGGCGATGTAGAGAGACGCGGCGGCGGCGCCCAGGGGGTGGAGGCCGCCTAGCCACGCGGCCGACACGCCGAATAGGCCGAAACCAGTGGAAACCTGTTGAAGCGTCATGTACCTACCGGCTTCTCTCGTCATGATCTCGACGGCGCCGCCCACGCCTGCCACCGCGCCGCTGAGTAGCAAAGTGGCGGCGATGTAGACCCTCGGCGACTTGCCGGCGTAGCGCACCACCTCTTCGCCCGAGGCTAGCAGGCGCAGGGTCAGCCCCGCGCGCGTCTTATACAGCGCAACTATTCCCGCTAGCAAGAGAGCGTACATCACGGCGGCTGCGAGGAGGTCTAGGTAGGGCGCCTCTACGGTGACGACGAAGCCCTTTTTCGCGGGGTCTCGCAGAGGCCCGTCTATGAAGTAGCGCGCGGTGTAGATAGCCACTAGGGAGAGTAGAAATGTGGTGACGGCCTCGTTGACCTCGGCGGTGGCTCTCAGCACGGCGGGAGCGAGGATCCAGAGGGTTGAGAAAAGCGCCGCCAGCGCCACGGCCTCCAGGGCGTTTCTAGACGCTACGGCCGCCAGGGCGCCCACCACCGCCTGCCCCTCCTGGCCGATGTTCCATATGCCTGAGCGGTAGGACAAGACCCCCGAGAGGCTTATCACCGCGACGACTAGGAAGACTCTGGCTAGGTAGTTGATGTCTACAGAGGTGAAGGCCGCGGCGGCTCTCTCCACGTCTCCGGTGAAGAGGAGGACTATGGCCGTAACCGTTGCGAGGGAGCCCAGCGCGGCGTATAGGTAGTGGAGCGGCGAGGGGGTCGGCCTCTGTATTAACCTCATTGCGTCATCGCCTCGGCGATTTCGCCGGTGTCGAAGGGCGGGGTGAAGACCCCGGTGATGCGGCCCCGGGAGATGGTGTATATCCTATCGGCTCTCTCCACGGCCTCCTCTATATCCTTGACGCTCAAAACCGCCCCGCCCGCCACGGCGGCTCTGACGAGGTCGTAAAACTTCTCCGCCGTCTCCACATCGAGCCCGCGGGTGGGGTAGGACGCCACCAGTATGCGCGGCTTCCTCAGCCACACCTCCCTGGCGAGGAGTAGCTTCTGCTGGTTTCCGCCTGACAGCGCCGCGGCTCTGGAGCCCGGCGTGGGGAAGTCGATGTCGAGGATTTTCCTAGCCTCCTCTAGGAGGTTCACGCAGTTGTTGAAACACCTAATCTTAAAGTTGTCTAGCACAGAAAGCTCCTTGGCGAGGGCCCGCCCCCTCTCCTCCGGCAGATATGCCACCCCCCTCTTGAGAAAGTAGCTAAACGGCCTGCCCGTGACCTCCTCCCCGTCTATAAAAATCCTCCCGCCTCTCGGCTTTTTGAAGCCGGAGAGGAGCTCCATTAGCTCCTCCTGCCCGTTCCCGGCCACGCCCAGCACCGCCACCACCTCCCCCCTCCTCAGCTCTATGTCCACGTCGGCCACGCGATTGCCCCTCAGCCCTTCTGCGCGGTATATAACCTCCCCCGGGGGGCCGCGGACGCCGTGGACGCGGCGGGGGGAGACGCCTTGAAACATCGCCCTCAGGAGCTCCTCCTCGTCGAAGGGCTTTTCGTAAACCCCCACCAGCCGACCTCTTCTCAACACCGTCACTCTGTCGGCCACCTCCACAACCTCTCTAATCTTGTGAGTGACGAAGACAACCGCCTTGCCCATGTCGGCGAGCCTCCTCACGATGCCGAGTAGCGACTTCACCTCTCTTGGGCTGAGGAGCGCCGTGGGCTCGTCCATTAGGAGTAGCTCGCTGTTGCGGGCCAGGGCCTTGACTATCTCCACCCTCTGCCTCTCGCCCACGGTGAGCTCGCCGACGTACCTACCCAGGGGGATCTCCACGCCAAGCCCCCTCCCCACCTCCACGGCCCTCGCCACGTCAACCCCAGCCAGTTTTAAATTCTCCTCCACCGTCAGCGACTCCACGAGGGCGAAGTGCTGGGAGATGAGCGCTATGCCCAGCCTCGCCGCGTGACTGGGCGAGTGTATAACAGTCTTTTGGCCGTTTACAAAAATCTCGCCCCCGTCCGGTCTGTATATGCCGTAGAGTATAGAGATGAGGGTGGATTTGCCGGCCCCGTTTTCGCCCAGTAGCCCGTGCACCTCGCCGCGTCTAACTTCGAAGTCGACGCCGTCGAGGGCGACTACTCCTGGAAAAGCCTTTCTCAGGCCTGTGGCCCGTAGAATAAGTTCCATTACGCCGGCTCCTTTACGTAGCCCTCCACGTACCAGTCCATGTTGTACAGGTCATCTTTGCTGAGCCTCGACCTGTCGGGCACCCTCACATTGCCCCTTATATCCTTGACGGGGCCTGTGAAGGGGTCCCATACCCCCTCAATCACCTCTCTCCTCCTCTTCTCGACGTATGTCTTTACGTCGTCGGGCACCGCGGGGTTCAGCGGCGTGATTATATCGGCTGGGTTCTTCCTGTAGTCGTAGCCGGCGTAGGCGTTTTTCATACTCCACCAGTAGTCCCTCGGCCTCTCGGGAGGCCACTCAGACCAGATGGACAAGTCGCCGGATATCCACGATAGGTACGCCCTTATAGCCATCTCCAGATACAGGGGGCCCCAGTTAACCACCTGCCCGGTGAGGTGGGCGTCGGGCCCGTATTGAGACATGTCGCTGTAGTGTGAAAAGGACCACACCTTCCGCCCCGCCTTCTGTTGCTCCTCAGCTACCTGCAGTACGGTGGGCGAGTCTTCTGTAAATGCGAGGACGTCAGCCCCCGCCTCTATCAGCGACGTAGCCGCCTTCCTCGCCTTGTCCGGGCTGTACCACTCCCCAATCCCAACCACCTCCATTGAGACGTTTGGATTCACCTCCCTTGCCCCTATTAGAAAGGCGTTCATATGTCTTATAATCTCCGGGAGCTTGGGGAACGCGGCTACGTACCCCAGTTTGTTGGTCTTGGTCATTCTGCCGGCGACTAGGCCATTGAGGTAATACGCCTCGTAGAGGTCTATGAAGTACTCGGCGAAGTTCCTCAGCCGGGCCCACTCATCTGGAGTCTTGAAGAAGCCTGAGCAGTGGGCGAAGAAGCGGTCTGGAGACTCCGACGCGGCCTGCTTCGTGCCGTCCATAAAGCCGTAGGACGTGGTGAAGACCATGTGCGCGCCGTTGGACAGCGCCCTTTTGATATAGGTATAGGCCTGGTCCTCGGGGACGCTCTCAGTGTAGGAGGTCTCCACGATACACCACTTCTTGGGGTCTGGACAGAGCGTCTTCTGGAGAAACCTCCTCCCCTGTTCATGGGCGTGCGTCCAGCCGTAGTCGCCGATGGGGCCTACGTAGATGAAGTGAATCCGCATCACCGGGAGGCCCGCCGCCGTCTTCGGCGCCTCTGTGGGGCTGGCGGCCGTCGCGGAGGTCTGCGTCGCCGTCTTCTCAACAGCGGTTTTTATACTCTGCAACGCGGCGTATGTGCCTCCGGCGCCCAGGGCCGCACCCACCGCGAAAGAAGCCACCGTCTTTAACCAATCTCTCCTGCTTGTTGCCATGAAGCCCCCAGTTAATAGCAAATAAATAGTTTTCTCTTATACCCACGGCAAGTTTTAAGTGAACAGTTAAACGACGTCAGCTACCCTAGGACCGAGCACCCAGCTCACGGGCATGATTCTCATCACAACCGCCATACCACCTGAATATATTTGCTTAACTCTTGGCCTCGCTTCTGATCTATCCCAGAAAGCCTCTCATCCTGGCGAGCGCTATGACATGCGGTTGGGCGTCTGCTGACTGTAGAAGAGAGGCGTAGGCATTGTCAATTTCAGGCTTGATGCCTAATATGTCGAAGGCCTGCTCCACATCCCTAACTAAATCCGCGCCTAAGATTTTCTCCACTCTCTTTCTGCAGTAAAACATTGAGTCAAATTTCCACTCAGTTATGAAGGCAGGTAATGCCCTTATGATTTCGTCTAATAAGCCCTGCTTATAAGCCCAGGCTACAAACCTAGCATCAAGGAAAGTAGGTGGCAGACCTGAGAAGTACCACGTGGCTGTGTAGGTTATCGCCCGGGGCAAGCGCAGATCCGCGCCATCTATTGTTCTTCCATATACCCTCCATGAGACACGGTCTCTAGTAAGCGGTATGACATTGCTTAGCTCTGTGATTTTTTCAAGGTATGGTTTTACAAAATCGCGGTACAGCGCCGACGCCTTCTCTACCCATTCGTTTTCCACCTCCACGCGACGCGACGCCGGGGGATTTTCCACGGTGTTTCTCACTTTTAAATACTCCGAGTAGGAAATGTCGTATCTCACCGCTGATTGAATTGTGGCAGTTTCGTAGCCAGCGTACTGCACCACCTCTATTGGAGCTAGATGTGGACTGTTGAGACCTCCTCTAAACGGCGGAGATCCCATCCCAATTATGGGGTATATTTTAAACTCCCCCTCTCTATTTAAGTCGTTAATCTGGTTAAGTGCCTTAACCAAGGCGAGCGAGGAGGCGGCGTGGCCGTGTCTAACAGCGGAGTCTGATATCCCCAAAAATACTCTCATCTCTTCAAGCACGCGGCCGCTGTGGAGAGCGGCGCGGAACAGAGCTTTAATAAAGCCCACTATGTGAATTTGGCGCGAGGCGTCTTCAACTAGTGGTATCAATTGCATCGTTGCTCTGTCCTTTACTGCGCCTAGTTCAGCCAAGTCTCTTATCTTCATGTCTAAAGCTTTGTAGACCATAACCATCGTGTCGTAGTCCTCAGCCATGGGCAAAATTACCCACCTCACAGCTTCTATACCGGCGGCGCGTCTCGAGTAGCTATTAGCAAGCACCACAGCCTCCAATGCCAACATGCTACGCTCGAAATCCTCCAAACGGGGGTTGGGTATCCTTGGCGTTATGAAAAATCTCTCTCCAAGTGGGATGCCCATCTCCACGGCCTTTGCTACGATATCTCTCGGCTGGGAATAAGGAGTGGCTTTCCCCTCGTAATCCACCATAATCTCACCGCATCCGTAGGCGAGGTAGGACACCACAGCCTCGTCAACCTCTTCAGAAGCGGTGATTTTCACTGTAGAGTCTGGATGCTGTGTACACATCAACCGCGGTATATACATTACGAAACTAATTGGGCTACTTTATATATATAGATTCGGCAATATATCTATAGGTATTTCGATAAACCCGCAGAGGTCGGTATTGTATAGGCCCTGAGGCCCAGCTTCCTCAAGCGGCCGGCGAGCCTCTCCGAGAAGCCGTATACGGTGTAGACCAGCCTTGGCGAGGCCTCGGTGGCGAACTCGACGAGGCTTGGGAAGTCGCTGTGGTCGCTGAGGGGTATGCCGTGTACCCCGGCGGCCTCGGCGTTTTTCCTAGTGGCTTCGTCGACGTACCAGCCGCTTACCTCTACCTTAAAGTAGCCGGGCGGCGCCATTCTGAGGTTCGGCACTATCAACACGTCTGTCACACTGCCCGTGGGGATGCCGAGAGCCTTGTTGTACCTAGCCACGGAGGAGTGGGCGCCGGCGCGTCTGCCGAAGAGCGCGGCGACCTCCTGAGCCTTGCCGAGGGGGTACGCCGAGATGGCCACGCCGCCCTCGCCGACCAGCCTCTCTACGACGTCCATAAGCTCGTTGTACACCTCAGCTCTGTTGGGAAAGACGTAGGCCGGGTCGCCGTAGGTGGCCTCCATGACGAGCACGTCAAGCTTCTCAAACGGCTCGGCCCCATCTGTGATAATAGACCCCGACGTGTTGAAGTCGCCGGTTATCAAGATCTGAAGCCCGTCCACCTCGGCCATGTACATAACGCTGCCCAGTATATGACCCGCCTCCAGCACGGCTATCTGCACGTTGCCGAGCTCCAGGACGGCCCCCGGCGCGGTAACGACGCGGCGGGGAGGCAGACCCCCAAACCTCACAGACATAGCCGCGAAGGTCTCCCTCGTAGCCACCACAAGGTGTCGGTATACATACCTCGACACATGGTCGCTGTGTCCATGCGTAACCAAGACGAAATCCACACGGCCCCTCACAGGCCCCGTGGGGTCAACCACAAATCTCGACTTGCGCCCCTCCACGTAGATGCCTCTGTCGTAGTAAATATTCACGGAGATCTGCAACACCGGTTTTTTATACATCAACCCATGCAGGCTTTAGGAATGGCCTAAGCTAGTAAGTATACAGTGGGCGGGCTCGCCAATCCCCTACATAGGTGGCCTTGGCGAGGTCCGTGTTGTTTATAATCACAGCGGGGACTAGGACAAACATCACGTTTTCCGGCTCTATATAGGTCGCGGCGGGTCTACAAGAGCCCCTCTCGAACACTGTGAACATTATGTTGAGGTTTTCCCCGGCGAGGCCGAGCTGGCCCGCGGTTGCGCAGAACAGCTCTCTGGGAGATCCCTGGGTTGCTACAAGCATTGCCAACGCGATTAACGGAAGTGCTACCCTCAACATGACTCAAAGAAATGCCGCTTTTGGGGCGTTGGCTAGGCTTGTTGTTGGAGTGATGTTTATTTACTGTCTGGGTGTGTGGCTTGTGGCTGGGCTTTTGAGGTATGTGGCTTACAGGTCGGCGCTGGCGGTGCCGACTCTCCTAATACTGCTCACGGTGGTGTTTTTTGTTTTGCGGGTGATTCCTGGGAACCCCATTGTGGCTATGGTCGGCATGAAGGCGCCTCCGGGTTATGTGGAACAGTTGATTAGGGAGGCGGGGCTGGATAAGCCGCTGTATGTCCAGTACTTTGACTACTTGGCTCAGGTTTTTACTGGTAATCTGGGGAGGAGCCTTGTCTTTGGCCGTAGGGCGGTGGCGGCGGAGATTATGGATAGGCTCCCGGCGACGGTGGAGCTGGCCGTGTCCGCCTTCGCCGTCAGCGTGTTGCTGGGGCACGTCTTTGGCTTCTTGGCGGCTAGGTTTGGGGGGAGGGTGGATCTCGGGGCTAGGCTCTACGCCATGGTTTCCTACGTCTTGTTTATACCCTTCGTCGGGTTGGCTCTACAGCTGGTGTTTTCGGTATGGCTGGGGTGGTTCCCCGTGGCTGGGAGGATCACCCCCGGCCTCGAGCCGCCGAGGGTGACCGGCCTCTACCTAGTGGACTCCCTCTTGGCTGGTCGCCTGGACTCCTTTGCCGACGCCCTGCGGTACCTGGCTCTGCCGTCTTTCACCCTGGGGCTGGTCCTCTCTGGGGTTTTCACGAGGCTTATTAGGAATAACATGGTTAAGACCTTGGGGGAGGACTTCGTCTCTGCGTATAGGGCGATGGGTTTTGGGGAGCTTTCCGTGTTGTGGAGGGCGTATAGGGTGGCCATCGTGCCGACAGTCACCATGATGGGGCTTCAGCTGGCTCTACTCCTCCAAGGCGCCGTGTTGACGGAGACCACCTTCTCCTGGCCGGGCCTGGGGACTCTCCTCCTGGAGCGCATCCAGTATCTAGACTACACCACTGTCCAGGGCACCGTGGTGGTGTTCGTCGTCATCGTGGTGTTGCTCAACGTCTTGGTAGACGTAGTCAACGCACTGCTCGACCCCAGGGTGAGGAGGGGACTATGATGCTGAGGGCCGGCGCGGCGGTGGTGGCTTTTGTCCTGATCCTCTCGGCGCTGGCGCCCCTCATCGCGCCTTACGACCCCACGAAGAGGTCGGGTGACCCCCTCTCCCCGCCGGGGCCAGGCCACGTATTCGGCACCGACAACTTGGGTAGAGACGTGTTTAGCCGGGTTCTATACGGAGGCCAGGTGATGATTGCCATTTCACTACTGGCCACTCTGCTGTCTGCCTCCGTGGGGTTCACCCTGGGCATGTTTTCTGGGTATGTGGGCGGTGGGGTGGATAGGGCATTGGGTATGGTTATGGACAGCATGTACGCCTTCCCCAGCCTGATCCTGGCTATTGCAATCGCCAGCGTCCTGGGGCCGAGCCCTGTGAACGCCGCTTTGGCAATCGGCGTAGTGTACATACCGACGTACTTCAGGATGGCGCGTAACGAGACGATGGTGGTGAAGTCGAGCCTCTTCGTGGAGGCGGCTGTCTCCCTGGGCATGTCTAGGTGGAGGGTTGTGTTTCGCCACATCCTCCCCAACCTAGTCCCGTCGCTGGTGGTGGTCGCCACGATAAACGTCGCAGACGCGGCCCTCACCGAGTCCGCCCTGGCCTTCCTCGGCTACACAGTGACCCCGCCCACTCCGGACTGGGGCCTCGACCTCTCAAGCGCGAGGTCGTACATAGTAAACGGCAACTGGTGGCTACTGGCACCCGGCTTCTTCATAGTGCTGACTGCCCTGGGCTTCTCAATGCTGGGGGAGGGCCTGGGGGAGAGGCTGGGTAAAAAAGACTAGGTTTTAATTGCCCAGTACCGTAGAATCATCGTGGGGTCGACTACCACCTGGATGTTGGGCTTGGTCACTATGAAGAGCCTGCCCTGTATCAGGGGGATGATGGGGACGTCCTCCGCGAGGATCTGCTGCGCCTGTCTGTAGAGTTGTTCTCTTGCCTGCTGGCTGAGCTCGGTGGACGCCTTGTCTAGTATCTGGTCCATCTGCGGGTTGCTGTAGCCGTTGCCCAGCCACTTGTTGGAGCCGCTTCTCAAAAACGGCGTGGTGTAGTCGTCTGGGTCTATGTAGTCGGGGTACCAGCCCAGGAGGGATACCATCATGGCGCCGCTTCTCAACTGCTGTACGTACGTGGCCCACTCGGCGGATTTAATAGTCACAGACACCGCGCCGGTGGCCTCCCACTGCTCCTTCAGCACCGCGGCGAGGTCCTTCTCAGTGTCGCCGTAGTGGGTCGGGGTGTACCACAGCTCAATGTTCAGCTTCTTCCCCGCGCCGTACCCTGCCTGCTGGAGCAACTGCTTGGCGAGGTCGGTGTTGCAGTCGCCGTACTTCTCTTGGAAAACCGGGTAGGAGGACCACATGCCCTGGGGTATCAGCGTGAATAGGGGCGCCACGGTGCCGCGGTACACCACGTTTGCAATGTCTTTCCTGCATACGGCGGCGGCGAGGGCCTGCCTCACCTTGACGTCTTTAAGCTCAGGCATGTTGAGGTTGAGGACTATGTACCTAATGAAGGAGCCCGGCACCTCCACCACCTTGTACTTCCCAGTCGCCCTCAGTGCCTCCACGTCAGGTGGGTTGAGCGTCCTCCACGCGATGTCCACCTCGCCTCTCTCAAGGGCGAGCCTCAGGGTTGTGGCGTCTTTATAGAACCTAACAACTACCTGGGTGAACTGGGGCTTGGGGCCGTAGTAGTAGGGGTTCGCCTCCAGCACTATCTGCTGGTCCCTCACAAAGGTCTTTATACAGTAGGGCCCGGCGCCGCCGGCCGTCTGGTCCGAGTCCACCTTGTCGGGGTTGTACCTGGGGTGCACCGGGAAGTAGGGCGGGGTCGCCACCAGCGCGAGGAAGTAAGACACGGGCTTCTTTAGGTAGAAGACGACGGTGGTGGCGTTGGGGGCCTCCACCCTCTCTACGAAGTCGGTCACCAGCCACGCTGGGTCGCCGTTTATCTTCATAACCCGGTCAATCGACCTTTTCACGTCCTGTGCCGTGAGGGGCGTGCCGTCGCAGAACTTGAGGTTAGGCCTCAGTTTAAACACCCAGACCTTGCCGCCGTCCTGCGCTGTCCAGCTCTCGGCGAGGTCCGGCTCCAAATCGGTTGTCCCAGGCTTATATCTCACGAGGCCCGCCATTGTGTTGTAGAGCACCTCCCATGTAAAGAAGTCGTACGCGTTAGACGGGTCCAGGTCGGTGACTTTGTCAGTCACGCCGATAGTCAACACAGCGGCTTGTTGAGTCGCGGTCTGAGTAGGCGTAGTTGTTGTGGTAGTAGTCTGCCCGGGAGTTGTCTGTGTCGATGGAGTGGTTGTCGGGGTCTGGGCTGGCGGTGCCTGCGTCATTAACACAGCAACGATGGCCAACAGAATTAGTACCGCTACTATGCCTGCTACAAGTGTTTTATTCATATGTAGCTAGATGTAGGTCGTTAAAATACATTGGCGATATATAGGACTATATAAGAAGACGCCGTTAGAATAAGCCCAGCTATTAACGCCCTACCGGACCAGTGCACCGACGCGGCGGCGCACACGGCTCACTAGAGCTAGAGGAGGGCCACCGCGTTGATCAAGGGATCGTCTCCGAGAAAAACTTTAAATCCCGTATTCACTGAGCCTTGGGCGGGGGTGCCCGAGCCAGGTCAAAGGGGCAGGGTTGAGGTCCCTGTGGCGTAGGCCTGCGTGGGTTCAAATCCCACCCCCCGCACCTTTCTACTCTTCAGGTTAAGCCGTGGGGTCGGTGTTGTGGTTAGAGACGGTGGCTCTCTAGCTTGGGAAATTGTGCAGTCGCCCGCCGACGTTTTCACCTGTGATTCAAAATAGTAGAGTTTTTGGGGGATCTGCGAAATTCTCAAGTGGAGTGCTCGTAGTTGGCGTTGTAGCGTCTGTCTGGAAAAGCCGGTTTTGACGACTGTGGTTTTATGGAGTTGCGATTTTAAGAGGCAACCATAATCCCAAGGTGGCGGCGTACGTAGGATTTTAACAAGATGCGAGGCGTAATACGGGCTTTGAGGCGGCGTCAATGCCGTGTATCAAGGTATAGACGCGGTTTGGGGTGCGCTTGTTACACGCCGTCGGTGGTATTCACCATTTAAATCTACGTGACGTTATGTGGTTTAGTTGCTTCTCCTGGCTGTTTTTGAAGAGGGGGTTGTGTTGTGAGTAGAATGCCGTTGTTGTAGCTTTCTTGTTTAAGTTGGTTTTTGCGCGTGTGAAGGCATTGTTATGTTGTCGGCGGGAGGACGTGTTGGTTTATGGTGGTGGGAGTACTGCGTTTATCGCAATTAAGGCCGCTATTATGGCTATGGATATGGCTATGGCGGCTCTGGGGGTTAGCTTGATTTTCTCCAGCTCACCCTCCTCGCTGAATTTAATGAGGCCAGCGGCGACGAATGGGTTGAGGCCCTCGTACTTCCTCCGACGCGCCATGTAGATAACATGGCTCTGGTTTATATTTTTTCAGCCCATGCGAGTTTCTTCAATTGTCTGGCTATTGGGGTGTCATCACTTTAATATCTGTAGGTACAGGGGTTTAATGTATTGGGTCGCCGTCCTGGCTGGATTCTTGGGGGGTTTTCTCGGGCCTCTCATCGGCGTGGGGGGTGGAGTTGTGATTGTGCCTATATTGAATCTGTCAGGTGTGGAGTTCCAGACCGCGGTGGCGGCTAGTCTGTTTTCTATAGCGGTGACCTCTCTCACCTCTATCTATAACTACAGGCGGAGTTTAAGCACGTCGTTGTTGTTGAGGTATATGGCGTTTTCTGTCGTTGCTGCGGTAGCCAGCGCCTTCATATCTGTGAAGTTTTCTGGGAGTTGGATTAAGCTGATTTATGGAGTCTACCTAATTATTATCGGGGTGGTTTTGTTGCTTAATAAGAGGCCTGGTAGGCCGGCGCCGTGGCTGGGTTACATGCTTGTGTTTATAGGGGGGTTTGTCTCCTCGCTTTTCGGCGTGGGCGGGGGGACTATTTTCGTACCTGCGCTCATCCTGGTGTCCGGTATGGAGGCTAAGATCGCGGCGGCGATGAGCATGGGCGTTATTTTACCCACCGCACTGGCGTCGACTCTCACATATGCGTGGCTTGGCGTGCTGGAGCTGGGGCTGGCTGTGTTTATCGCCTTGGGTAGCTTTGTCGGCTCTTTTATCGCGAGTAGATACGTGATGCCTCGACTGGGGTCTAGCTCTGTAAAGAGGCTGTTCGTGGGCTATGTGTTTGCAGTAGGTGTGTACTACCTATGGAGTAACCTTGCCCTGGCCTTGTCTTAGGTTTTCGAAGGCTGTTTTGACCCACTGGAGCCAGTCTGTGTAGGTGCGGTCACGGCCTAGGGTGAATGGCTCGTAAACCACGTAGGAGGTGTCGTTTCTAAACACGGCGACGTATATGGGGGCTATCTGTGCCTGTGGAGCTCCGCCGAGAGGTTGATACGTGCCGTATGTCTGCGCAATTGCCCCTGCCAGCGCGTGGGCCTGCTCCACCCGGGGAGATACGGCTGTGGAGTTGATAACTACGCCATTTAAGTAGTCCTCTAGTGAGAGCCTGCCGTCGTAGAGTAGGGAGAGATAGGCTTTTGTTGTGTTATCTGTGGCCCAGGGGGCTATGTACACAGTGTAGCCCCGGGCCGCGTTGAGGACCTCTTTGATGGCGGTGAGGAGCTCCGCCCTGTTTGTGGCATTTAGCTGATCTCTGTATCCCAGCACCACAACCCCCTGTTGCCCCCTGGCGGCCAGCACGCCTATGGAGGAGGCGTCTGTAATGATTTTCTGCCTAGCCTGTGGGTTGTCCCAGTAGGGCTTGTGCACGGGCTCTCTGAGGTATACGTTGGCGGCCACGGTGGCGAGGAGCACCGCCGCAGTGGCGGCGAAGGCGATGGCGAATACCAGCCAGTTATTCATCGCGGGTGGGTTATCCCCCCCTTTTAAATTTGTTGCTATGCCGCTGGGGGCGCGGGGGGATTGTTTATAAAGTGGTGTAGTGTCCGCGGCGACGTGGGTCTCTCGTACTGGCTTAGGGGAAACGTCGGCGCTATGATAATCTCCTGGTTTTTATTCGCCATATCTGGCTCGCTGACTTTTCCCTATCTGTCGAAGTATCTGCACCTGCTGGGGGCCTCGGATATTGAGATAGGCGTGGTGCGCTCTCTGGGCTCTCTCGCTGTGTTGCTCACGATTCTGCCGGGGGGCGTTTTAACCGACGTGATTGGTAGGAAGCGGTCTATTGTTATTGGCACGTGGGGTATTGCGCTTGTGCAGTTTCTCTACGCCGTTGTAGACGACTGGAGGCAGTTCGCGGCTGTCTACGTGGTGGACTGGGCGCTCCACTTCTACCAACCCGCCTTAACTGCTATACTGCTGGACTCGCTACCGCCGGAGAAGAGGGGAGGGGGGATGATGCTCACGGCGGTGCTTCCCCAGATCCCCTGGCTCTTCCTGCCGCCGGTGGGGGGCTATCTGCTTGACTACATGGGTTTGATGGGGATGCGGCTCTCTTTCATAATTTCCGGCGTCATCTCCACGTCGGTGGCGGTGCTCCGCATGAAGGCTCTGCAGGAGACAATACAAGTCAAGCCGTTGGATAGAGAGACGCTTATGAGGGAGGTGGCGCAGTCTTACATATTTTGGCGCGGCCTCTTCTCAATACCCCGCTTCGTAGCCTATGTAACTCTCTTGGGGTTTTTGACGTCGCTGGCCGGCATAGCTCTGCAGACATTTGGCGTGCTCTACGCCACGGGCGTCATAGGTATTGACAACACTTCTTGGGGGGTGATTCAGAGCGCCACCACCGCAGTTGGCATATTCTTCGGCATCGTCTTGATGCCGGTTATCGACAAGGCGCCGCGCGTCACGGCGCTGTTCTCGGGACTTATGCTAATGGCCGTGGGGTACTTCATGATCGGGGTCTGGTCAAACGTCGTGGCGCTGGTCACAGCGGCTATAATCGTCGGCATAGGCGGCGAGGTGGCCATGTCTATAAGGAGGGCCCTGGTGGGTGACTACATAACTCCGGAAAACAGGGGGAAGATCATGGGGGCCACCCTCGCCTTGGAATACCTAGGATCGATCGCGGGCGGCTTGACAGTGGCGTATCTATACTCGGCCTCGCCCCGCTACGCGTTTATTTTCTCCGGCGCGGTGCTTCTCATAGCCGCGGCTCCGTTGGTAAAAGAGGCGCTTCAAGCCCGCTAGCCCTTTACAATCAATACGTCTATGGGGGACTCCTGCACCACTCTAGAGGAGACGCTTCCCATCAGTATCCTCCTGATAGTCGACAGCCCCCTTGCCCCGAGTATAATCAACGACGCGTTAACCTCTCTTGCAAACTTGACAATCTCGTGCGCCGGGTCCCCCTCGACGACCTTCCCCTCGGCGCGGGGGCCCAGAGCCGCCAGAGCCTCCTTTATTAGTTGCTCAGCCTTTTCTTTAAGACTGGCGAGCACCGCCGGTGAGGAGAACATATCTGACAGAGATAAAACGGCTGTGTCTATGACGTGTACGACGTATATCTTAGAGCCGAATTTCTCAGCTATCTTCCTCGCCTTTTCTAGTGCTTTTTTTGCTTGTGGAGAGCCGTCGTAGCCAACTACTATTACCTCCATAGAAAAGTAATTTGTTTATGTATTAAAGCTTAATCGGCGCTTGGTCTATGTTCCTCCGGTGTGCCGTACTCCACGAGACTCTTTAATACGGACTCTTCTGCCACCATGTCTCTTATAGATATCACACCGTAAAGCCTGCCTTTGTTTGTAACAACTACGTGCCTAATGTTGTGCTCCCGCATAATCTTAGCCACGTTCCAAATAGGCTCCTCCCCCTCAACAGTTATTACTGGGGAGGTCATTATCTCCTTAACCGGCTGGTTAAGATCTACGTTGTTAGCCACTGCCCTCACGATGTCTCGTTCAGAAACCACGCCAATCACGACGTCGGGCTGCGCCTTGTCCACAATCACTACTAGACCAATTCTCTTCTCCGCCAGAATCTTGGCAACGTCTTTAATACGCATATCGGGAGTTGCGGTAATAGGCGGTTTCCTGGCTATAATTTCGGCTTTCATAAGCTCATATTCTCTTCGGGTATATAAAGTTAATTTAAAGTATATAATATGAAGAATTTAAAATCTCTAATATTGATAAAATGTATTTTTTAAATATTATTAAATTGAGTGTTTTTTTACTAATATCAATAAGTCATTTGAAATCTCCAATTTACCCATACGTAATAAATTAATGAAAGTACACATATCGCTAGAAGAAGTACAACATTGTAGAACCCAGGCCTCAATAAGATGTGGATGGTAGCCCGGCCGGGATTCGAACCCTAGCCCGAGCCCCATAAGGGGCTCGACGGGCCACGGGGTCCAAAGCCCCGCATCCTTGGCCGCTAGACGACCGGGCTCGTCACTTTTAATGCTGGTGTTTTTTAAGGTTTTTCGCACGCCGGGTATATAATGTGAGAAAAATTTATTAATCTCTCCCAGATCCATATATATGGATGGGCGGGTATCCATAACCGTATCGACGCCATATATGGTTGATTCGATATATCGACGTATTGTGGGTGAGCTAAGAGCTATGAGTAGGAGAGTAGAGGTACATGTGGAGGGTAATAAGATAACTATACCGCTGGTGGAAGGCGTCTATGATGCTGTGTGGAGGATAATAAAAACGTCGCCTTCGGTAGTTATTACGAGTGTAGATTTTAAGTAGGGTACATAACTTCTAGTGCCTGTATTAAGCAAGCCTTGTGTATTGGCGGGGACCTGCCCGGGTGATCTGGGCGACACAGAGGTTCTGTGGCTGGGGCGCCAGATGTGCGTCTCGAAGGCGTCGAACATCATCAAGGTGTTCGGCGCCTTGGAGGCCGCCCTGGGGTACATAAACTACGCGGCTGTGGTGTGTAGAAGACAGGGAAAATGTCTGAGTAGGGCCTACTGGTCTTTGTTTAATCTAGGTCTCTACCTAGCCACAGGCGACGATAAATACTACGGTAGGAGTCTATATATGCTTAACAAGGCTATGAGGTGCATCTTACCTCTCCTGCCCGACTCCCACCTGGGGTGGCTGTACTGCCTAGACAGGTGTTGCGCGGCTGTTAACAACGCCAGGGCCTGGGTGAGGTGGGCCGAGAGGAGAATGGCCGCCGTGGAGGAGGGCAGAGAAGCCATCCTAGTGCTGAATCACCTAGGTAACGTGTTGTTTGAAGCCATGAGGACGTGCAGACACGGCGTCAAGACCTCCAGAGGATTCGTCGTGGTGAAGCCCACCCACCCGCCTGCGTCTCTGCCGTATTGGTGGTAGTGGGAAAAACTTAAAAACGCGTACTATATATGTAAAGGGCCGGTAGTCTAGCGGAAGGATGCCCGCCTTGCACGCGGGCGGTCCCGTCAAGTCCCCGCGAGGGGGCTTGGGATAAGGTTCGAATCCCGGCCGGTCCACCACTTCCTCTTTAAGGTGTTTAAAATAGGGATGTAATTACGTGTATAGACCACGGGTTGATCCCTGTATATTCCTCCACTACAATCCCGGGGATTGGGTAGATTTGCTGGGGGAGGATTTCGTGAAGGAGCTGTTGAGGAGGTTTAGACACGTGGCCGCGGACGTAGACGGTCTTGTGAGGTACGCGGCCGAGAACCCCGAGGCGTTTCAGCTTGGCCTAAGGGGGTTGAGGGTCGGGGGGAGGTTCGGGAGGGAGTGGGTGCTGTATGTAGAGGGTGGCTTTGTGGAGCCTCGTTGGAGGGCGCGGTGGCCGCCAGTGGCGGGCAACGGAGTGATAGACGTGCGGTTGCAGGTCTCACCCTGCTATCTACTAACTGTGTTGAGCGACGGGGGGCGGAGGTACATATGGCGTAGCAGGGCGCCTACCCTCTTCAAGTGGGTTTCAGCCGTCCCGAGGAGCAGGCCACTTGAGGTGTTTAGGAGCGCCTTCCCGCTCTGGCTTAGGGAGCTGGCTTGGGCACGGGGCTACTCATGGGTTGCGTGGAGCCGGTGGAGGGACCGGCGCAATAGACACCTGGCGGAGTGGCTGTACTGGCTGGACACGGGCCGGATGGCTCATATAGATATGGCGCTTGGGAGGTACCGCGACGTGTACGATACAGCGAGCCGTACAAAACACGGCGCCGCCAAGGTTTTGTACGAACCGTCGTAGCGCCATGGAGGCGTCTATAAGCCAGGTAAGGTCTTGGCTGGGCGCCGGGTGGGAGATGTACTGGGGGCAACCGCCTAGGGGGGTTTACCTCCTCAAGGAGGAGTACATGGCAGATCCGGCAACTGTGGACGAGCGGTGCGGCGAGGGGCCTGTAGTGGTGTACGTCGCCGCGGTTTTCGATACGTTGAACTTGGTGTATGGGCGGGTTAAGCCGGGGGTTGTCAGGTGTCCCGTTGCGACTTTCACAAGGCGGTTTCCTATGTCGAGAGTTCGGCAGGCGGTTAAGACGCTGGTTGAGTTCGCCGTCTCGGTGGACAGACTGCCGCTGTTTCAGCTCAACCCGGAGGTTATCCGCTTCGCGGGGCTGTGCGGCGAATACCCACTGGTCTGCGAAGAGCCCCATGCCATCATCCAGAGGCTTGCGGAAAGGGCTGGCCGCAGGCCAGCCGTGGTGCGTGAGGAGGGCCGCGGCGGCGGGGGGTGGCTGATAAACGAGCTTGTGAAGGTTCTTACGGATTTGATGGAGAGAGATCCCTCGTATGTCGAGGTGGTTAGGCGGGTTGTGGAGGATCCCGAGAGGTTGCGTGAGTGTTATGTTTGATGAAAAAACCCACAGGCTCCTCAAAGCTTTGCTTGATTTGTGTAGAGGGGAGGAGTTTTACCGTAGCTACAGAGATTTGTGTATAGCGGCGAGGATTGCCATGCTGAATGTAAAGGGGCGTGGGGTGAAGCTTAGGCCGTCTCTTCTAAGGCTGTCAGAGCTGTCGGATGCGAAGACCGCGGCTAATTTGCTTAATAGGTTTAAGAAGGAGATCGGGGCTGTGGCGGACGGCGCCGCTTTGAAATACGCCGCCGTGGACTACGTCTACAAGAGACTTGCGGCTTTGATATGAGGCAGGTGAAGGTGGTGCTGGTCTCTTCTCTAGACGGCGGGGTGGGGAAGACAACCATAGCCACGGTGCTTGGAGTGAAGAAGGGGCTGTCTCTGCTGGTTGACATGGATTGGGAAAAGAGCGATTTATCTCAGCTGTTTAGAGTGCCGAGGAAGGCGGGGTGGCTGGCGCCGTTTCTCAGAGGGGAGTTGCCCTACGTCCATAGAGTGTCGCCAATGCTCTACGTCATGCCGGGGTACGAGGCTTATGAGATCTATCAGAGGATGGGCGAGGACGTGGTGGGGGACTTCGTCGAGGCTATGCTTGAGTGGGTTGAACACCTGCCTAAGTTCGTGACTAAGTTGCGCTTACCTGTGGACACTGTCTTCATAGACAGTACGGCGGCGCTGAGGCTGGAGGTGCTGTCTAGGCTACAGCAGATGGGTGTCTACAACATCTTCATTGCCGATCGCCGGCTTATCGCGCGTATATCCGACGTCAAGGCTGAGCAGTACCGCCGCTACATGGCCTACTCCTCTCTCGTCGCCGTGAACCTCTTGGAGAGGGATGAGTTGAAGATGGCGAGGAAAATCACGCCTATTGCCGTAAAGAGAGTGGCGATTGGGGAGTACTACGGAGAGGCGGTGGCGAACGACGTGTTGAGGGACAGGGATAATAGAAAGGCGGTTGACCAGATACTGGCACGTATAAAGACGGCATGATCTACGCCCACGCCGACTCTACTTTAAAAAGCCGTTGCTGGCTTAGGCGGGAGGGGGTGCTTGTGGATAGGGGGGTGAGGACCGACGTCTGCATTACAGACGACATGATGTACGTCGTCATAGATCCAGAGGTGCCGGATGACCTGCAGACGGCTCTCCTCCTTATTATGTTCCGCGGCGCCGTGCCGCCTGACGAGAGGGAGTACCCCAAGCTTATCAAGTCTGTTGCGGAGGGCCTGAGAGACCGCGCGGTGTGGGCGATGTACAAGGATTACAGAGAGGTGGTGCACTACCTCCTCGACCGCTGGTCGGGGGCTAGGGAGTATATGGGCTACGGGGCGCTGGAGGCGCTGATGCGGGATCCCCTCCTCACGGAGATCGTCATACCGCAACCGACGGCACCGGCGGCTAAGTACACCTACGTGCCCAAGTCGCTGAGGGAGCAGTTGGAGTATATCAAGTTCCAGATGGTGGAGCTTGGGCGATACCGGAGGGTGGTGGCTGTGCGTAACGAGGTGAGGATGCCCACCAACATAGTTATCCCGGAGCCCCTTATGTACGTCGTGGTGAAGCAGTTGCTCCCTTCCCTCACCATGGACCGTCCCATGCTCACGAGGGAGGATCCGGTGAACAAGGCGAGGATAGCCGCAGATCTGCTGGAGTACAACGTGAACATAAGGAAGATGTCGGCAGTCCCGAAGCCCTCTAAATCTCTGCTGAAGCCCTACACGACGAAGCCGAAGGTGGCTGAAGAGTACGCCGCACGGGGCCCGGTCCACCGGCCAGAGGGGCTTGAGGTTCTGGCTTTGGCCTCTCTTGTCTTAGAGATGAGGGGTAGCGTTTTCTTCTCAGGAGGGATGGGGTCGGGAAAAACGACGCAGCTGAACCAGCTTCTGTACCTAGTCCCGCCTTGGTTCCAGGTGGTGGTGGTGGAGAGGGGGGCTAGGGAGATCTGGGCCCCCCTCGACGGCCAGTTGCTTCACATCTCTGTGCCGTCTGAAGACAAGCTGTGGGCCGCCCTCGACCAGGCCCTGCGCTACGGCACGATGCATACCGTGGTGGCTCTAGCCGAGGCCAGGACTCCGCAGGAGCTACGCACGTTGGTGAACTACAAACTCACGGGCCACGGCGCCCTTACGACGATGCACGCAGACACAGTGAGGGACGTCCTGTTGCGCATCACAGAGGCCGAGGCGCCGCCCGAGGGGCTAGACGGCACGCTTGTAATTCAGCTATCTGCTGTGGGCGGCGCCAGGTATGTTAAGGAGGCGAAGGCTGTGGTGGCCGGCGGCCGGGAGGTGAAGGTGGTGGACCTGGCGGAGCTGACGCCGCGCGTAGCCTCATACGTCGAGGAGATGTACGGCGTCGATTTGCGGAGGGAGCTCGCGCTGAGGATAGAAGCCCTGGTCAAGGCCGGCGAGGTGGAGGACCCCATGTCGGCTAGGTCTGCTATTGTGGAGATGTTGTGGCTAGATAGGGTGGATTTCAAGTCTATACTTGAGGAGGAGGCGGCTAGGTTCGGCTATGTCTAATATTTTTCTGCCTAGGCTGTACACCGGGCTATGATTAAGAGGCGGAACTTGGCGGAGCTTATACAGACGGGGGGCGACTCGGCTCTGCAAAGCGGCGTAGAGGTTTCGAACCACTCGACGCGGCAGGCGGGCCAGCAGACCTGGGCGACCCACCTTGCGACGGCCTTGGCGGAGATGCCTGAGGAGTTGGCCGCCAAGGTTATCCACTGCCTTCCGCGGGAGGTGTTAATCGAGGCCCTGAGGAGCAGAGGCGACGATCCCATGGTTAAACTCGCCTTGCTCCTCCTGGCGAGGTGATGTGCAAAGTGGAGAAGGACGCCGTGCGAAGGGGCTTTACCGTACACACAGCGCGGTGGCTCTGCGAGTTGGCGAAGGAACTTGGCGTTAGGGAGTCGAGGCTGTGGAAGGCTGTGCTTAAGCTGGCTAGACACGGCATTTGGCTCGAGGCCGAGGACTGGCGCCTCGCGGCGAGGCTTGTGGATCTAGATAAACACATAGACATGGTTGTGAACTACATCATACGCCGGGTGGCCTCCGGCGCCTCGGCGGCACAGGCCGTGAGGGAGTTGCCGGCGGCTGTGGAGAAGGCTGGGAAGCTCGCCCACATACGGGAGGTGCTCTCCAACCTAATCTAAGGTTTTTCCACGGCGCGTCTCCCCTCTCCATGCGCCGTGAGGATTTCTACCTAGCCGCCGTTCCTGTCTTCGCCACATATCTAGGCGTCGTATCTGGCAACGAGGCTTTGAAATACACCGCGCTTAACACAGCTGAGCTGGATGAGGAGGAGAGCAGGAGGCTATTTGTGGCTTCTCTAATGCCGTCGCCGTCTGCCCTCTTCCTTGAGGATAGGCTGGAGGTGGCCAGACACTTTGGATACGCCTTGGCGCAGGAGGAGGCTGGCGTAGACAGGTCTATATTAGTACATTCCTTCCTCGAGTCGTCTAGATCCGCCGCCGTGTCTAGAATCGAGGCTAGGCTTCGTATATATGAGTCTCTAGTCAACGCGCTGGGCGCGCTGTTTCTACTCCCGCTATTCCTCCTCTTCATGTGGGCCATCGGCGTCTTGAGTATAGAACCCACCTACCTGTTGCTGTTGATTCTAGGAGTCACAGCCTCGACGGGGGCCGCGGCCGTGGCCACGACGCCGAGGGACTTGTCGCTGTGGAAGACCTACGAGTGGTCCCTACCCCTGGGAGCCCTCGCCGCGGCTATCGCAGGTCTACTCGCGTCTCCAGTGGCCTCGTTTTTAGCCTTCGGCGCCGCGGCCACCGCCTGGCTTAGGGCTAAGGACAAGCTGTGGTGGTTTAGGATAAGACAGGAGGTGCCCCCAATGCTTAGAGCCGCCGCGGCTATGCTCAAGGAGGGGGCGCCTCCCGACCTCATCGTTGCGAGGCTGTCTGGGAGGTTTAGGGTAGCCGCCAAGATTGCCTACGGCTACTTCATACCATCAAGATACTTCGTCTTGGCTAAGTCGATGTACCGCGCCATCGTGGAGGCCGGCGGCGCCGCCGCCGTGAAGGCCGTGGAGTACATCCAGACGGTGGTAGACATGGAAAACGTCGCAGTGAAGAAGACTGTGAAGCTCTCGGCGGCATACTTCGCGTTGTTTATCGCGGCTGTGGGCATACTCGCCTACTCTGTGTCCACAGCGGCTAAGGCGCTGTCCGGCCTGGAGAGCGGCTACAACCCCTTCTTCACCCCTCCCCCCTACGATGTGGTTAAACATGTGGTGTCCCAAGCCATGTCGCTGATAGCGGCGAGCTACATCGCGATTTTCCTATCGGCGCTGGGGATACACCACTCCACAACGCTGGGAGGGGCCGTCGGCATGGCACTACAACAAGGTCTTCAACTACTCCTCTAGAACAGGTTAGGCGGAGTTGTTGGAAAAGAGGATTTCCAAAATTTTTCCCCCTTGAGATGAGCCGTGATATGCCTAAACACAAGTTCAGGGGGTTAACAACTGTGGAGGCGCTGTTGATAGCCGCTGGCTTCATAATTGTGGGCGTAATAGGCGCGTTGACATTTCAACAAATTGGAAAATCCGCGGCCGAGGCCCTGAGAGCTAACGCAATAGCTACAGCCGACAGAGGGGGTTTTGATGTAACAGTCGAGGTGCTAAACGGCAAGCTACAAGGCCTCGCCCTTCAGTATGGGCAGGCCGGCTCTCCGACGTTGCAGACGATAACCCAAGGCTCATGTGCAAAGGCGAGTGGTGGGAGCGTCTCAACAGGCATACAGCCAAGCCAGCTACAGCTGGTGGCTGGGCAGTCGGCTACGTGTAGATTTAGCGCGCAGCTGAGTCCAGGTACGCAGTATGTGTATGTAATTATTGGTTACGACGGCACTGGCAAAGCCGTACAAATAGCAAAAGGTGTAGTATCTGCGGGGATTTCTTAAGTCAAACAATTTTTCAAAGTTTTTTCAACCCCCAGCTCCCCCCAGTCATGAATTGGTGGTTAGTATTTCTAATCGCTACAGGTCTGGCACTGGCGCAGTTTATCAGCTGGCATCCACCGCATGCTTACCTAGCCGCAGCCTACCCGCTAAACGCTACACACTTTGTGGAATATTACGGCGCGACCACGCTGTACTACATACAGGATGGCATAGAGTTTAGAGGAGATGGGAGAGAGGCGCAGGCGGCGTTGACATATATATCTCAGGTCTGCAGGTATGTGTCTGTCGAGCCGCTGAACATAACCCCAATAGAGGGCGGCGTGTTGGTGAGGTCAAACATATACTGTTCGCACGATGGACGTGTGTGGCTCTGGCTAAAGTGGCTTCCCCTTCGCTTAGCGGCCTATGTGGGGCTGGTGAACCTTGCCAACGCTACAGGTAACTTCACGACGCCGGTGGGCAACTTCTCCGAAATGGCTCCCGAGGGGTGGTATCTCCACTTAAGTACGAAGACTGTGGTTAAGGTGCCTCCGGGCAACACATCGCTTTACGTGGAGTACGATCGGCTGGTCCGGACGCTTGACGAGATAAAAGCCGAGCTTGGCAGAGCCCTCGCCAACAGCACCGCGCTAGGGAATCTCCTGCAGCAGCTGTCAGATAAGGTGAAGACGTTGAGTGATGAGAAGACGAAGCTTGAGGAGCTCCTCAAACAAAGAGAGCAGTTGATAACTGCGCTGAACGCAAAGATCCAAGCCCAGAACAACGAGATTGAAGATCTGAAGAAGAGGCTGAGCGACATCTTGTCTAAAAAGGACGCGCTCCTGAAGAGGATGGAGGAGCTGAACAGAACACACGCCTTGCAGGTGAGCCAGCTCCAGTCTCAGCTGGCGCAGCTCCAGTCACAGCTCAGCGCCAAGGAGGAGGGCAACGGGACGGGGTGGCTGATACCAATGTTGCTCATCGCCTTAGGTGGCGTCATTGGCGCCGTTGTATACGTTAGGAGGCGGCAGTCTGAATAACCTCTAAGGTTTTTCCATCCCCTCCTCCCTTTTTCCATGGAGGATTTCATATCGGCATCTGTTTTTATCACAGGGCTGGCGGCCCTGTTCCTATTCGCGGCGCTGGTGGCGAGGCCCTACCTCCCCTCCGCGTACATCGAGGCGCCGGCCGAGCCCGGGGACAACGTACCCACTAGGTCGCTGTATGTATACGCCGTGATTGACAGATACAATCACACGAGGTATTACATGATGGAGTACGTGGGCCCCGATGCCGAGCAGTTCCGCCAGGGAGTCGGCGTACCTGGCGTGCTGGTCGCCAAGTTTTATGTCTATCCAGGTGGGTATAGATGCGAGCTCTACGGCAGAAGACCTGTAAGAATTGGCGATCCATACACGGGACTCTGGTGCCCCCCGCCTTTTGACGCCAGGGTGGATCCCAGTTGCGTTCCGGTCAACGTAGCCTCGAAGGGGAGATGGCTGGTGGTGCAGTACAGATGTCCATGAGGGGGTTGACAACGCTTAGAGACATCACAATCTTCGCCGGGCTAATGGCAATGGCGGTGGCCATAATAACACAACTCTACCCGGTGAGGGAGGGCCCCTCGGAGGTGCCCACATGCTCCGACTGCGCCTTTAAGCTTGTGGGGCCTTACGTGGTCAAGCAGTACGACTCGTACGCCGCCGTAGAGTCAGCGGGTAGACAACTGGCAAGGTTCGGCTGGGCGTACTTCGGAGGCTACCCCCTGGCGCCGGGTCAAAACGCCACATGCGTAGGCGAAATGTACTTGTGGGTAGTCGACGGCATCATCTACGTATCCTGCGACGGTTCGGCGTCGAGGTTCGGCCAGTTCGTCGCCGGGAGGCCGGGACTGGCGCTGGACACAAGCGCCTTCTGCCGCACGGGATGCGTCTTCGTGGACGCCTCAGACGGCTGGGGTCAAATCGCCCTGCCCGTTACCGCCTCGATATGGGGACCACGCTCAGCCTATAAAACCGCGAATACGTGGTTCTGGGTCTGTATAGACGTCAAGCCGCCGCCCGAAGGCACGTACTACGTAGAGGCTGTTTTCCCCGGCAACTCCAGCCTGCCCCGGATGGAGGTCCGTAAAACCGTTATCGTCAAGACGGAGTCCGCGGTCTCCGGCTCCAATTACATCCTCCTGCAAGGGAGCGATCCGGACGACTACAGGCCCACGGCGCTGAAGGTGTTCAACCTCACTGCCTACTGGAGCGCGGGCTCGACAAGGGCGAGGATATACGTCAACCCAGTTTCGTACTTTGACGTGGACAACAAGGGGGCGCTCCTAGACTACCTGCTCGCCTGGGAGGACTGCCAGCGTTGTGATCCGCCCGACGGCTTTGCTCTGTACTACGACGAGGTGTGGCGGCTGTGGTACGACGGAAGGTGGCATTTAGAGAGGATAAGAGGGTGGTGCCACAACGAGGTGAGCTTAAACGGGACCGTGGTGAAGGCTAGCGGGCACTGCGGCTCGGTCAGCCTAACGTGGGGCGGCGACACCGCCGACGTCTACTTCAAGTCCGCAGTCGACGGCGCCATGAACGCGAGGTTTACGGTAAAATACGAAAGGGTGTGTAGAGAGGGCTAGCTATGTGGTCGACGGCCTACGGCTTCATCGCCCTGGCCCTTGTGGCCGCAGTTGTCCTGTATACTGCGCTCCACACCACTCAGATGAAGCCGCTGAACGCCGCGACCGATCTCTACGCGGCGAAGAGGAATGCCACGGACTACTTCTTCACAGACTCCCTCGGCGTGTACAGGAGAAACGCGGGAGTTTCGTACTACGTCTTGGTGAACTTGACGACTACCAGAGGGGAGGTCTTCACTGTGGGGGTGCCGGTGGCATATAAACTGCAGGGGGAGGCCAAGTACTACATATATACCGCCGTGTTGAACGTCACGAGGTGTAGCCTCTACGCGGCCAAGGCCTATGGGGAGCCCGGCGTGCTCTACGAAATAGATGTGAAATACCCCCTCAACCCGGCGCCGTGGTTTGAGGTGTACGCCGTGGCGCCAACGGCGTGGAACTGGACCGACTACCTCTACCAGACGTACCGGCAGAGCAGACCGATTCTATCCGCCGTCGATAGGTGGAACAGCGTTAACGTAGTCAAGTTGTCTTGGCTGTTTGGGCTCGACAAGGCTGAGTGGGCCTACGTCACCAACGGCACCTACTCTAGGCTCTACGTGTTGACCACAAGGAGCGCCGTCGGCGTCGTCGTAGTGGACTACCCCACCACCGTCTTCCTCGGTTGTAAGAACCTTACCTCCTACCTCTCCATACCGCGGCAGGGTGGGGAGAGGACGAACGACACGCCTACTCCTCAGTGGCCCGGAATACAGTAAGAAAGCTTTTTCCAAGGCTTCGGAGGGAGCCGCCATGAGGGGCACACTCGGACTGCTGGTCCTGGCCTTACTTGTGGCTTACCTGGCACAAGCGCAGAACACAGTTGTGGTCGAGAACGTAAACTGTACCAATTACGCAAACGCCTCGCTGGCCTCGCCCTACGACGTGACAGCCTCCTTCGACATGTCAACTGCGACCATTCTGCACCCGGGCGCCTCCGTCGGCTATAGCTGGTCTGGCGACTCGACAGCCATCATCTGGGGGATCAGGGCTCTGAATTCCTCCAAAGTTGCGGTTTGGGGAGTGGCCGGTAGCGCTGTATGGGATAGGGACTTGTCGTTTTCCGTATCTGTAGAGTACTACAACCCCGACCAGTCGTGGACCTTTGACAAGTACTACTGCAAAGCGAGGCTTTGCTACAACGGCTACTGCTGGGTTGAGCACGGCGTCTTCTACAAAAAGATCGGAGAACCCGACCGCGTATCCCGGACGATTACCTTCACCGTACCGCATGACCGCGCCTTCTACAGCTCCCAGACGACGTTTAGAGCCAATAGACTGCCGGATCTCCCCCAGTACGAGTGGATGCCTAATGTGGGACCGGTGGAGGTTAGGGGGTACTGCACCGATAAGCCCACAGCGAGTACATGGCCGTCGTGTAACAGATACGAGCCAAGCAAAAACGTGGTGAAGAGCGGCTCCGCTCCCACCCTCTGGAAGGCGCTTATAATAGACAGATACAGCCCGGGATCCGTGGTAAGGTACGGAGGGGCCAATGCCACCGTGCCTAACTCCTGGTACTACACCGACTGGCACAACAACGAACTGTACCCGAGAATCGGCGTGTCCACAGACGCGGATCCGGTTTTAGAAAGGTTGAGTTGGGTATCCAACAAACCCTTCAACTCAAGAATAACGATATCTGGCCATGTATCTCCTACAGACTGGGGGGCCGTGAGCCTGTCTGCTCCGAAGCCTGTCCCGCTCTACGTCTCCAGAGTCGTAATGAAAAGTGAATTAAGAGATGCATGTCCTGGTCCTCCGGGTTGCTTTCTGATTGACATGGTGGGCAACTCGACGTGGGTGGGAGACAGGTGGGTCTGGAAAGACACGCTGGCGAGCATAGCCCAGAGAACCGGCGTGAGCCTGACCCCCTACCTCATCGTAAAAGTGGCGGATTTCTACTTCGCCTCTCGCGATATGGAGCTCGACGCGCCGCTGGGTAGCGCCTACGGGCTCTCCGTTGCGGTTACCTGGCTTGTGAGGACGGGTAGCAAAAGCACTTGGATAGGGAGCGGCGTCACGAGGCCGAGGGCCGTGGACGGCGCGGGCAACCTCTTGTCGAGAGTATACGAGGAGGCTGGCGCCGAGGGGAAGCTCGCTTATGAAAGCGACGGTCTTGCTACAGCAGGCTGGATAAGGGGGCCTAGGTTTACGAGCGTGAGCTTCGGAATAGACGGTAGCCACAGCACGTTGCAGACGGCATGGTTCTCGCCTCCCAATCCGTGCGAGCAGGAAAACACGTTATTCCACTGCGTGTATTCGCAACACGTATTTACTAAAGTAAACGGGACGTGGGTAGGCTACGCCAAAGTCGGCCCCCAGGGCGGCGTTCAGTTCCCCATCAACAAGCTGAGGCTGGTGGACTGGATAGTGCCCAGCGAAACTTTCATAAGTGGCCGCACGGCGTTCTTCGACTTCATGTCTGCGGCGGTGGGAGACCCCTACATATTCTTCGACCACTACTACAACCTCCAGTGCTGGGCCTTCAATCCGAGCACCGGAGACTTCGATATCGAGAGTTCATGCCCTGTGCCCGGCCCCCACTCCGTCTCCCTCCTCAGCGAGGTGTACGGAGTTTCGCAATACAAAAACACGACAGACGAACGCAGGCTGTACCAGCAGACGGCCTCAGGAGTCAGCTGGAAGTTCTACAACTATGCGTTTGAGAAGTACGGGGGCGGGGAGGAGCATCCCGCCGGCTGGACCGACGCCCTGCCTCTGGGCGTGCCGTCGATGGCGTCCAACTCAACGAGCCCGTGGTACATCTTCATAGTCCCGGCCACCGCCTGCGACGGGACGATCTGCACTGCGTCGAACCTCAACGTGCGGCTGTGGGGACCTGCGCCGGGCCCGACGGCGGACGCCGCACTGCCGGGGGCGGGCTACGCCTTCTTGGTTGTCTACATCGGCAACGAGACCGAGACAGACTTGAAGATATACGTAGAGAAGGGTATCTTGGTGGACAGCGCCATGGGGGCTAAAAAGGCGAATTGGGATCTCCTCGTCCACATCCCCAAGAGGAGGTGGGAGCCCCTCGACGCGGCCTACGTGGGGTACGGCTGGTATAGGGACTACACGGCTCTGGACGCATGCCAGTCGCAGGCATTGGGCAGAGTCGGCTACTACGTTGCGCCGACCGACTGGGTGGGACCCGTGCAACTGAAGCTCGTCGACTCCCGCGGCGCTACCCACTTCGCCTTCTTCGTCCTGCCGCCGCAGTCCGCCTCGCTGAGGATAGAGGGCAGAACCGAGACACCGAATCGCACCAACACCTGGCAGACTCTGATCACGGCGTATTTGTACGTAAACGGCGTGCCCTACTTCCACGGCTTCACGCCCTTCGGCGAGGGGGGTAGGCAGTACGAGAGGAAGTGCGTCGTGACTACAGTCAGCAACGCCAAGTCGTTCCTAAAGGCCAGCGACTCGGTTTCGCAACTCGCGGCGATCGGAGACTTCTGGGGCGCTGTAGATATGTTTGCAAGAGTGAGGCTTAGAGACATGTTCGTAGAGCCGAGGTTTGAGCTACTCAACGCAACGACAGGCGATGTGTTAATTACGGCAGATGGGCCTGTCGTCGGCTATGCCGTTTACTTCCAGAGAGGCGGATCTTGGAGCCTAGTAGAAGTGGTACATGGGCCGCGGGTTATTATAAGGGCCTCCTATATATGGCCGTGGGATCCCGCGCTGGTAGTGCCCATAATCCACTTTAGCTACGTAGTTGAAGACGGCGGCGAGGCCGTGGTGTACCGGCCGAGGCCAGCTCTGCTGTTTAAGTGGTGGGCCGAGGGTGGGTTCGCGCCCTACGGCACGCCCTCCGTGATCCGCACGGGAACATGAACACGCTGACAAAGCTCTTAATAATAGTGGGATCTACGGCGGCTACGGTTGCAGTAGTCCTAGCGGCGTTGAATGCACTACACAATCTACACCCGGAGCTCTATGCCATAGCTAAGTCCATAGCCGCTGGTAAGAATTTCCATGTAAATAATCCTGTGATGATAGAGGTATATAAAGTAGCTTACTACTATAACAATAACGGAGTAGTACTCACAAAAACGCAAGCTGACGCCACGCCGGCGCTTTACGCCGTGGCATTTGGCAACTCTTGTCCACCCATAGACGATCTGCTGGGCTATTTATACACCTCTAGAAATAACACGGCGATCTTAGGTCAATGCGTCTATGTGCTTCCAATAATCGAAGGAAACCGCGTTGTTCACTACGTACCAACATGTAAATCTGGTACAGAATTTAAACCAGAGGTCATAACAACCAGGTTTATCTATAGGGCGGTGGCTTACGAAGTTACGCTATACATAATTAAATGTTAAGCGTCACGTAACTCCTATAAGATTTTTCCCACAAAACCTCCTTCCCTTTCATGAAGCTCGACGTGACACTCATACCAATAATCTTTGGGCTGGCAGTAGCTACTTTGTCAGTTCTCAAGCCTGTCGAGGTAAATAAGCCGGATCTATCTGCGGTTTTTCTCTACTGGTCTGAGGCGTATAAGTATGCAGAGCGTGGAGACCCCGCTGTGATCTATAGAGTAGCTCCGCTGGTCTCATGCAATAATGAAACTGTCTCTACCCCCCCAGGTCTCTCATACAAAACGCTGGCTCTGATCTGTAGGTTCAAGCCATGATAGAAGACATCGTGGAACTCGCCGGTGTCATCGCGCTCACGGTAACAACCTTATTCATCTTCTATTCTGTGATTACGCATATCTCAACACCAAGTGTGTGTTACGCCGTAAAGTTAGTTTTGGAAAATCCGGGCTCCCGCCTAGTAACATATGGGAGGTTCTTTGCTTGGAGCGATGAGCATTACGTATATCTGTCATGTGGATTAGCTATAGAAAGAACTCGTATCGTTACAATAAAGAAAACAGAGGGTGTGATTACGGTCGAGAGTACTTACGATGGAAAAATTTTTATATATTAATTAAATTTTTAAGAAGAATATATAAAATAGAAATTATATAACTATTTATAAAGTTTTTTAATGAAGAGTTTTTACGCAGACTAAATACTATAGAGATATAAATATCCATAGTATCTTGCATGTGTACCTTGTACGCAAGGCAAAATATCTCAAAGACCCACTAGACGTGAGAATTTGCGACATTTCTGCTCCGTCCTCGGTTATTTTCATAGGAGTTCCCTGGGACGGAGCCGTGGCGGGGAGGCCAGGCGCCAGATTTGCACCTGGCAAAATAAGAGCGGCCTTTTGCAATCTACCTAGAAATATCGATGTGGAGGATGTCGGAGATGTGGATATCGTCGTGGGGAATCCAGAAGAGACGTGGAGAAGGATAGAGATGGTATTTTCATCAATCACAGATAAGGAGCAGATACTGATAGCTGGGGGCGATCACTCAATAACAGCATATGCATATAAGGGACTCACAAGAAGAAAAAAACTCAGTTACGTAGTGCTCGACGCGCATCTTGATGTTAGACAGCTGTCGGAGGGTTTATCAAGTGGAGTCACCAC
Source organism: Pyrobaculum ferrireducens (assembly GCF_000234805.1). NCBI lineage: Archaea > Thermoproteati > Thermoproteota > Thermoprotei > Thermoproteales > Thermoproteaceae > Pyrobaculum > Pyrobaculum ferrireducens. The sequence goes on along the minus strand of NC_016645.1, from coordinate 1,000,135 downwards.
AAGGCTCATAAGAGAATTCTCAGGAAACACCCCAATCAGCATTGTTGGTGTAAGGCGGTGGGCAAACCCGCGGTACATGTTTGAACAGGCAGAGAGACTGGGTATAGAGTATTACACAATGGAGGATGTAGACAAGATGGGTGTAGACGAGGTAGTAGAAAAAATCAAGACAGCTCACAAGCATTATGATGTATACCTCAGCATTGATATGGATGTAGTAGACCCGGCGTACGCACCTGGCGTAAATGCTCCGAGCCCCGGCGGTTTTTCCTCGCGCGAGGTTATAATGCTGGTTACTCAACTTAGTAAATCGCTAAGACCCCTGGCGGTTGATGTAGTAGAGGTGACTCCTGCATACGATGTGGGAGATGTTACGTCTAGCTTAGCCGCGGTCCTCCTATATGTATCAATATGGAGATAGTTGAAATTGGGAAAAATCTTGACGTTGATGCCGTGGCTTTAGTAGCGTTTCAAGGCGTCAGAGTAGAAATATCAGCCAGCGCCCTGGAAAAAGTAATACGTGCCTACGAAATGTATCTAGAGGCGTTAAGACGAGGCGAGCAGATCTACGGAGTTACAACTGGTTTAGGCGAATTAGTAAAGCACCGGGCTGAGACAAGCGGAGAACTCATACTCTTTGAACACGCTGTGGGGGTGGGGGCAAAAGCCCCCAGGGAATGGGTGAGAGCAACTATGTTGATCAGAGCTCATCAATTAGCCCTCGGCTATAGCGGCGTCAGACCCGAGGTAATTATGACGCTAGTCCAGTTAATAAACAGTGGAATAACTCCAATAGTCCCCATTTTTGGTAGTGTGGGCGCCAGTGGCGATTTAGCCCCACTAGCACATATAGCTCTAGCGGTAATGGGGGAGGGTCGAGTGGAGTACAGAGGCGAGGTCATGACGGCGAGAGAGGCAATGATGAAAGAGGGGTTAAAGCCGTTGCAACTAAACTCGCGGGAGTCGCTGGCGCTGATAAATGGCACATCTTTCTCAACAGCAATACTGGCGCTGGCTTTGGACAAGGCGACTAAACTCATCAATAAATACCTTGAACACATACCCCTATATCTCTACGCCACCGGGGCCAACTGGAAAGCTCTCGCACCTGACACACAGGTCAAACTCCACCCAGGCATGAAAGCGGTCGCCAATGCCATTAAATGCGAAAAAAATGAGAAACGATTAAATGACCCCTACTCAATACGTTGCTTACCTCAAATACTGGGAGCTCTTCAAGACACACTCCACTGGGTAAGGCAAATTACAGAAAACGAGATCAATTCTCCCAGTGACAATCCTATATTCACGATAAAGGGCCCAGTGCCTACATGTCATTTCCACGGCGTATACATAGCGCTTGCGGCAGATACATTAGCCATAGCGCTAGCTATGTGGGCCAATTTACTTGAGAGACAAATAGCTCAACTACTAAGAAGCGAGATCACGGGGAAACCCGATTTCTTAACATACGAATCTGGAAGCGTAGGCGACATGATATACCACTACACCTCAGCCGCACTCGCGGCGTATATAAGGGCTTTATCAACTCCATATTCTATACATAACATACCTACCAGCGGTTTTCAGGAAGACATAAACTCAATGAGCCTAAACGCCGTGGTGAGGCTCCATGAAATACTAGAGAAGCTTACCCATATAATGTCTATACATGCCGTGGTGACACATGACGCAGTTGACTGCGCCACCTGCCCACCGACAATTAAAGAGATATACCAAAAAGTGGCAAATCTAATAAAAGACGCGAAAATACCAAGCGATAGGGTGAGGTTAGCGTCGGCGTTATGGTAATCATCAAAGCAAGGCAATTAGTCTCAGCAGAAAAAATGCCATGGACATACGGCGACCCTGTTACTCTTATCAACGACGCTGCAGTTGTGGTAAAAAACGGCGTGATAATAGACGTCGGTCAGTGGGAGGATTTGAAGAGAAAATACCCTAATGAGGAAGTATGGGACTTCGGCAACAGACTCATCACGCCGGGCCTCGTGGATCCCCATACCCACATGCTCTTCGCCGGCTCTAGAGAAGACGAGCTAGAAAGAAAACTCAAAGGTGAGACATATGAAGAAATTACTAAGAAGGGCGGTGGCATCTATAAAACTATTAGAGAAACAAAACAAGCTACAGACAAAGAACTAGCATCTATTCTCCAAAGAAGAGTTGAAATAGCGGCGCAGTTCGGTACAACTACAGTAGAAATAAAAACAGGTTATGGTCTAGATATAGATGAAGAATTAAGACTTGTTAATATTATTAAAAAATACAAGTAGACATAGACATAGTTACGACTTTTTTGATACACATCCCACCGCCATCCGGTAGAGAGGAATATGTTAGAAAAATACTTGAAGCCATTCCAAGAGTCGGCACGACGTATGTAGATGTGTTCTGCGACTCTATAGCCTTCTGCGTAGAGGAAACTAGAGCATTTTTCAAAACAGCTACCAAGGCTGGGTATAGACTCAGGTTACATGCAGACGAATTTGAGTATATAGGATGTAGCGACTTGGTGGAAGAATTTCAAATAGATTCGCTAGATCACCTCCTCAATACACCCCTAGAGAACGTGACTAAAATTGCGAGATCCGGAGCCGTAGCGACATTGCTACCCATTACAATATTCACACTGAGAACACCTAAGAGGCCGCCGGTGGAGGAGCTTAGACGTCAGAAAGTCCCCATTGCCATAGGCACCGATTTCAGTCCTAATAGCTGGTGTCTCAACATGCAGACGGCCATTGAGCAAGCAGTCTATCTACTAGGCCTCACACCATTGGAAGCGATAATTGCGGCCACTGCCAATGCCGCGTATAGCCTACGCCTAACAGACAGAGGAGTTATTAAGCCTGGCAAAAAAGCCGACTTGGTAATATGGGATGTGCCTAACTACCACTGGCTAGCATATGAACTAGGCAGAAACAAGGCCTGGCTGGTGATAAAAAACGGCGTCCCACTAATAAAGACGCCTTAAGTTCTTCTTAGTCTCCTCGTAGTCTTTCCAATCCTCCTTCACCCTCTTGTACGTATATTCGCTGATTCTCCCCTCTTTCCAAGCCTCTTCAGAAACTCTCAACGACTTCGCCTCTAGCATCTCGCGTATGGGTATTTTAATGCCCTTAGTAAGCGCGGTCTTCAGCGCCCTGGGGTACCCCGCGTGTGCGTGTCTCACGACGCCCATACCTGGATCAACTGTAAAAACTCTCAAAGCCTTCTCCTCGGATAGCTGAGTCCCGTCTACCACCATGCCAAAACCGGCGTGAAGCGAATAGCCAATACCCACGCCCCCGCCATGGTGGAAGCACGTCCACGTAGCGCCCACCGCCGTATTCAACGCGTAGTTCAAAACTGGCCAATCCCCCACGGCATCGCTACCGTCAAGCATACCCTCAGTTTCTCTAAAAGGTGATGCCACAGATCCGGCGTCTAGATGATCTCGGCCAAACCATATTGGCCCCGATAAATCACCCCGCCTAACCATCTCACTCACAATTTTGCCAAACTGAGCCCTCTCTCCATACCCCAGATACACTACCCTCGCCGGCAACCCTTGGAACTTTACATATTTCTTGGCGTTTTGAATCCACCTAACAAGTCTCCAATTTCTGCTAAATACTGTGAGAATCACGTCGTCCAGCTTGTAGATATCGTTAGGATCACCAACTAGACTAGTCCACCTAAATGGGCCACGACCCTCCTCAAACATTGGGCGGAGAAACTCCATCTGGCCAGGTATCTTAAAAGCCTGCTCTACTCCAGCATCGTAAGCTTGTTTTCTCAAGTTATTGCCGTATTCAAAAACGACGGCGCCCCTTAATTGATGTGTTAATAACAGCTCTACATGCCGAGCCATTGACTGCTTAGACAGCTGTATATACCGATCTGGATCCGTCTTTCTAAGCCGCTCGGCCTCCTCTAGAGACAAGCCAGCGGGAACATAGGCCAGTGGGTCGTGCGCCGGCGTCTGATCCGTAACGATATCTGGAACAATGCCCTCCTTAACTAGCTTATTGTGCAGATCCACTGCATTTGCTAATACGCCTATACTCACGGCTTCCCGTCTCTCCTTTGCCCTAAGCGCCATGTCAACAGCCTTATCAAGATCCTCCGTCCAAGTATCCAGGTAGCCTGTGGCGATTCTCCTTTCTATCATTCTCCTATCTACATCAGCTATGAGCGCCACGCCCCCCAGCATCTTTATGGCAAGCGGTTGCGCCCCACCCATCTCCCCCAGACCAGCGCTAACAACAAGTCTCCCCTCAAGAGATCCGCCGAAATGCCTCTCCGCGGCGAAGCCAATAGTCTCGTATGTGCCTTGTAAAATCCCCTGCGTCCCAATGTAGGCCCAGCAACCCGCTGTCATTTGGTGATACGAGATAAGCCCCCTGGCCTCCAATTCCCAGAAATACTTCCAGTCGGCCCACTTAGGCACCAACATGGCGTTACTCATCAAAACACGCGGCGCCCGCAGATCAGTTTTAAAAACAGCTACCGGTTGCCCAGACTGAATTACAAGCGTGTCGTCTTTATTCATCGACATCAAGGTATCTACAATTGTCTCGAAATCCTCCCAACTCCTCGCCGCCTTACCACTACCCCCATATACCACCAAGTTCTTAGGATCCTTAGCAACCTCCGGGTCAAGGACGTGGAAAAGCATCCTCAAAATTCCCTCAATTTGCCAATCGCGACTCCACACATGTAAATCAAACCCCTTAATTGCCCTCACCAAGCGCTTCTCCGGATCGTAAAAACCAGCTGAGATAAGTTCCTCAATAGGCCTACCCTTGTATTTACTAGAAACGCTCATACTAGGAAATATATAAAGTATTTTTAACTATTTAGAGCTCTATCAAGGTCTTCTATTAAATCCTGAGCATCTTCCAAACCCACAGAAAGCCTCACCAAGTCCTCGGTAATTCCCAGGATTTTCTTCTCCTCATCTGGGATGGGCGAAGCCGCGCTGGCTATGGGGTACGTCGCTATGCTCTCAACCCCGCCAAGGCTGGGACCCGGCGTTATTAACCTAAGCGCCTTGAAAAACTTAATAGCAGCATCCCTCCCACCCTTTAACCTAAAGGAAACCACCGCGCCGAACCCGTCGCCGAACAGCCTCTTCGCGATGGAGTGGTGGGGGTGGCTCGGGAGACCCGGATAAATAACCTCAGACACCTTGCCGTGTCCCTCTAGGAATTGGGCAACCTCCATCGCCGTCTTGCACTGCCGCTCAAATCGCACAAAAAGCGTCTTAACACCCCTGAGAGTCAAATACGCCTCAAATGGTTGCATAATGCCGCCAAGCATCGCCCTCCAAATCCACAACTCCTCGAGTAACTCGTGGCGCGAGATCACAGCGACGCCGCCTACCACGTCGTTGTGTCCCCCAATGTATTTAGTAGTAGAGTGCACTACAATGTCGGCGCCATATGAGATGGGGGTTGTGAGCACCGGAGTCGCGAAGGTGTTGTCTACCACCACCACCGCGCCTAGATCCTTCGCCGCCTTTATGATCTCCGGCCCGTCCAACACCTTTAGTAGAGGGTTTGTAATAGTTTCGAAAAAGACCAGCGTGGGCTTTACAGCTTTTAAAGCCTCTATATAGTCATCTGTGTCTGGATAAGTTTTTCGAAGCCTTACGCCGTATTTTTCCAGAGCGTCTAGTAGCCTCAAGGTTGCTCCATAGGCCTCCATAGTAGTGAGTACGGAGGCGTCCGCAGATAGCAAGGAAAGGAATACTGCGGAGAGCGCCGCCATGCCGCTGTTAAAAGCCAGAGAATCCACACCGTGTTCAAGATTGGCAATTACCTCTTCAAGAGGTCTAAGAGTAGGATTCTCCTCGCGGCTGTATTTAAGATCGAACCCACGGTCAGACTTCAGAGCCTCCCCCTCCATTCTGAAAAGCGCAGTCACGTAGATAGGAGGTTGCAACGCGCCGTGGGGGTCCGAGTACTTATACCCCCTCACGGCGAGGGTAGCCCTCCGCATTTGACACGTCGAGAAATACCTATATAAATTTTCCTCAACCTATAAAAACAGTGACAAACAATATATAGTTAATAAAACCTAAATAGATAAAAGATAAATAGGCATTCTGAATACGCTAATGCACACTTCAATATAATTAACAAGATTTGGGCGCGTTTTATTTATAAATACGCCAACTAAGCCATGTCGTGGCCAGAGAAGCGTTAATACTCGACAGCAACGATGACCTCGCCGCCCAGCTCGCCACAATCCTGACGGAAAACGGATACGTGGCGAGAATTCTGACGACGAGAGAACGCGCCAAGACATTTGAAAAGATACCAGTCTACATCCACACAATTCTCGAAAACTATGAACGAGTAGTAAAAGAACTAGACTTTTCACATATAGAAATCGCCGTGTTTGCCTCTCCAAATGACATGTTAAACCTCACCATGGCAAAACTAGCCAGATCTCACGGAGTCCCCATTGTCATAATCACGGCAAGGTCAAACCAAGTTATCCAACAAGCAGAAGAGGCAGGTGTCTTAACTATTATTCCACACCACTGCGTCCTCTCCCGCCTATTGCGAATTCTAAATCTCAAATTTACAAAAATAATCCCCATCAAAGGAGAGATCTCTATGCTAGAAATGTTGGTGACATCAGATTCAAAAATCCTCGGCAGAACAATAGGCGATTTAGAAGACGACACGGGAAGTAAAATCACGGTGGTCAGAGGAGACGAGCTGATTACAGCAAGAGAGGCGGAGATCCAAGAGGGCGATTACCTAATAGCGGTGGGGTACCACGCCGAGTTGCAGAGAATCACAGAGTAGGACGTTGCTCGCGCGAGATTTCGGCGTATACCCTATCTAGAAGCGCATATCTCAACTCGTCTTCTTGACGGGGATCCTTTAAAACACCTCTAACGACGACGACGACCCCCCTCATACCTATCTTCTCCACGTCGACGCTGAGCCTCTCAAGTCCGTAATCCTTAGCCACCTGGCTCACCAACTCCTTAACTCTTCTCAAGTCTTGTCCATGGGGCACGAAAAGCCTTATCCTCACCTCGTGACCTTCAGGTGTTTTAACTCTCCTAAAGGGTATCCGCAATAGCGAGGTGTAGGGAATGTAGACGTATTCTCTTCTAGGATCTCTAATTACTATAAATGCGTCCTCCAGCGCGGTGATGTAGCCACGCATGTTGCCAAACTCCAGGTAGTCACCTACATGAAGATCCAAGATGCGTGTGATGAACAGCCCGGTGAGATACTCCGAGAGAATTCTCCAGGTGCCGAGCAACATTATCCCCACTGACACGATGAAAATGGCGAAGACTAGGTAAAAGAGGTGGTGGAGCTGGGCCTGGGGAGAAACAATGGCGAAAAACAGGGAGACGGAGAAGAGAAGTGCCACCAGCTCCAGTATGTAAATCTGCTCTCTGTACATCACCCGGAAGAAAAACCGCCTAATTAGGTAGTATACCAGGGAGAAGGAAACGACGGCGCCGACTACGCCCGCCGCTACCGCGAAGAGATCCATGTATGTATAAAAACAACGCCCTTATAAAATTCAGTACTTAACCCCTCCAAACACCTTCTTTAAAATTTCGTAAAACTCAGCCCCCTCTTCAACCTTGTACAAGGCTCTGTAGATTGCGTCCAGCCTCTCCCTCAGCACCTTCAACTCCACAGACGCCACGTGGATCCTTGTCTGCAACACCGCGTCTGGGTTAACAGATATGCTGTCGATACCAGCGCGGACGAGGAACTCCACAAGCTGGGGGTAGACAGACGGCCCCTGGCCGCATATAGACACGGTGCGCCCCACCTTATGAGCCCTCCTAATAATTTCATAGATCGCCTTCAGCACAGGCGCCTCCCTCTCGTCGAAGTACTTGGGGTTTATCCTCACAAGAAAGTCGTTGTCCCTGTCGACACCGAGGACGAGCTGCGTCAAGTCGTTAGACCCTATGGAGAATCCGTCGAAATACTCGGCGAACTCCTCCACCATCAAGGCAATGGAGGGCACCTCCGACATAGCCCACACCTTGAAGTCGCGATCGCGGTAGAGGCCCTCCTCCTCCAGCAACCTGGCAAACCTCTCAGCCTCCCACACAGTCCTCACAAACGGCGCCATTACCCACACGTTGTTCAGCCCCATCTGCTCTCTAGCCATCTTCACAGCCCTGAGCTCTAGGCGGAAGGCCTTCTCGTACTGCGGCGAGACGTAGCGCGACACACCGCGCCAGCCCAGCATGGGGTTGCGCTCCTCCGGCTCGAACTTCTCGCCACCCTCCAGCCCCCTGTATTCATTAGTCTTGAAGTCGCTAAACCTCACCACAACAGGCCTGGGGTATATGGCGGAGGCTACCTTGGCAATTCCCTCAGCCATCTTAGTCACAAATTTATGCTCCTGGCCGATGGACAGTAAGTATACGGGGTGTTGACTAATCCAGCTCGAAATAACAAACTCAATGCGCATGAGGCCAATCCCGTCGAAGGGCAGATCCTTGTACTCGTCTATTTTATCGGGCTCGCCTAGGTTCATGTATACCTTGGTGCCCGTGGGCACGGCCCGGTATATGTGTAGTATGATTTCCCTCGGCGGCGCAACAACCTCCACAGCCTTCGCCTCCTCCTTCTTCGCCACGGCGCCTTGCAACACCACCCCTTTACTTCCATCCACGGTATAAACCACCCCATCTTTCAATACCGAGGTGGCGTTCCCGGTCCCCACCACCGCGGGTATACCTAACTCTCTACTCACAATAGCGGCGTGAGACGTCCTCCCACCCTCGTCGGTGACGATGGCCGAGGCGATGCGCATATAAGGCACCCAGTCAGGATCAGTCATCTTAGTAACTAGTATATCGCCTTTCCTCAGCTTCTTCTTAGCGTCTTCTAGTGTAAGGCACACCTTGGCGGCTCCCACGGCAACGCCGGGGCTTGCCGGGATCCCCCTAACCACCACAGTCCCCACAGGCACCTCCTCCACAGCCTTGGTAGCTTGCTCAGCCTTACGACTCCACACAGTCTCTGGCCTAACCTGTAGAATGAAGAGGTTTCGGGGGTACTCAATATCGGCGTCCACGGCGAACTCTATATCAACAGGGTGACCATATGTCTCCTCTAGCTTCACCGCCATCTTAGCCAACTCCACCACCTCCTCATCTCTAAGTGCGGGGGAGCTAGCTTTTTCCAGAGAGAGCTCAATCTCTTTAACAAGACCAGCCTCGTCCCTTACAACAGCTACCCTCTTTACCGATATTCTCTTCTCTACTATCTTCCCCGTGGCTTTATCCACAACGTACTCATCTGGTGTGACAATCCCCTTGACGACGCCCTCCCCCAGCCCCCAACTAGCCTCTATCACAACCTTAGACCTGTCGCCGTTGGTTGGGTCAAGGGTAAAAATCACACCTGCGGCTTTTGCGTTTACAAGCTTCTGCACCACCACGGCCATTAAGCTCTTCTCATGGGGGATCCCCATCTTGTCCCGGTAGTACAACGCGCGCGCGGTGTAGAGAGAGCCCCAGACCCTCTTGACATAGTAAATAACGTTCTCGGCACCTCTAACATTGAGATATGTGTCTTGTTGCCCCGCAAAGGAGGCCTCAGGTATGTCCTCAGCAGTTGCGGAGCTCCTAACGGCGACAGCTACATTAGGGACGCCGACGTCATCACACAGCTTCTTATAAGCCTCCACCAGCTCCTTTTCTAAATCCGAGGGAAGAGGCGAGCTCTCAATAAGGCCGCGTATCACCGCACTGGCCTTTTCATACTCGTCGGGTTCGCCGCGGGAGATAAACTCCTTTAGAACTTCCCCAATTTTCTCCTTTAATCCCGTCACCTGGAGGAAATGTAGATACGCCTCAGTTGTCACTACAAAACCGGGAGGCACCTGCACAATGCGAGCCACCTCCCCCAGATTAGCCCCCTTGCCACCCACGATAAGAATATCTTTCTTATCAACTTCATTAAGCCACTTAATGAACCGCATATCGGTGAGTTTACCGCAGTTTTATAAGTATAACTTACTTTATAGATCTATATACTATAATTATAATTAATGATATAGATCTAAGATACAGATAAAATCTATATTTGTAAAAGGTATTATACTATTTTAAACCGAAGAGTTGTTATATTAGCAAACTTCTTATATACCGAGCGATAAACGGCCCTCGACCTCGGCGTCTTTGTGGCCGTCACGACACGCAGAAGCCTTCTGCCGCAGTATATACACCTCTTTAGACTCCCGCTATACATGAGATAGTCAACCCCGCAGTGGACACATCTACCCACTTCGGGTATGAATTCCACGGGGGCCACCTCCACATCAACCCAACCGCCCGTAATCACGACGCCGTCGACTAGAGATGCGAACCGCGGAACAAATTCATAACTAGTGGCCACAAGCACGTCGAAAGGCTTGCGGAATCGCTCTCCAAGAGACCTCACGGTATTCACAATGTCGGCCACATCACGCCCATCCAAGACGACAAATTTAACCCCCTCCACATATTCATTTCTTGAAAAACTAAGCTCTTCTAAAACTCCGTCAGCGCCGCCGGCAAAAGCGGCGTCAAGCCCCTCCTCTCCCAGCTCAGCGCTAACGTATACCTTGATGCCCATCTGCTTTGCCAGCCTTACGGTGGTGGCTATGGAGATGAGCCTAGCCACCTCAACGCCGCAGTCCCCAAACGGCTCTCCAAGAGCTATAGGAACGCCATCTATAGGCGACGAAGTGCACCTCCACGACCCGGCGAAAACAGCCACGGGCGGCCCCCTGGCGTAGGCGAGCTTCATAAACCGACTTAATACTCATGTTTATAGCTGTAGAAATCGGTGGCGTAGCCATAGCTTCGGTCATACGTGCTCTGTAAAAATTAAAACGGGGCTATAGGTGGACCACGTGATTATCCTCGCCAGAGTTTTTGAAGGCCCTAACAACGGGCTGGCTTACGTCCTGGCGCCTATTGAGGATAGGTATAAGGTGGTAACGACGAAGAACCCCTACGAAGATGCCGCGGCGCTGGTCAGCAAAGGTGAGCGGGTAGTGGTGCTTTACAGCCTGTCCACCCCCACATTTGTAGAGGTGTGGCAAGAGATTGCTGTGGTGGCTAGGCGCTTTCCTGTAGTGGCGGGAGGCCCCCACGCCATGGGCGACCCGCTGACCCTACTAAGGCTTGGGGTAAAGTACGTGGTGGTAGGCGACGGAGAGGCGGCCCTGCCCGCCATATTGGATAGGGAAGAGGGGCATAGCGACGAGACGCCGCCCAACGTCTTGACGGTGGAGGACGGGGTGCTTCGGGCGGGGAGGCGGGTATTCGTGGAGCTGACTCAGAGGACGTACAGCAAGGCGCTGGGGGTGTACCCGCCGATTGAGATAGCCAGATCTTGTGGCTATAGATGCGCATTCTGCCAGACGTGGATGCACGGCCCCGTTAGGTACAGGCCGCTGGAAAACGTGGCACAGATGGCCAAGACGTACGTCGGGGTGGGGCGCAGAGAGATTAGGTTTATAGCACCGGTCGGCTTCCTCTACCAATCCAGCGACGGAAAGACGCCCAACGTCGAGGCTCTCGTCGCATTGCTGAAGACAGTGAGGGAGGCCGGGGGGTTGCCCTACCTCGGCACCTTCCCCTCCGAGACAAGGCCCGAGACTGTTACACGAGATGTCCTCTCGGCCTTGAGGAGCCTCCTCGCCAACAAGAGACTCTCCTTTGGGTTGCAGACAGCCTCAGAGAGGCTGTTGCGGCTTACTAAAAGAGGACACGACGTGTCTGTGGTGGAAGAGGCAGTGGCAACGGCGCGTGCCTTTGGCTTCACGCCGGTCGTAGACGTAATAGCTGGTCTGCCCGGCGAAGAGGAGGAAGACGTTGCTGCCACCGTCAGGAAGATGGAGAAGCTGATAGCCATGGGGGCGAGGATTCGGATGCACTACTACGTACCACTACCGGGAACCCCTCTGTGGCTACAAGAACCGCGCCCACCTCACAGACTCTACCAGGAATTTGTAAAGAGGTGGAGGAAGAAGGTTGAGGGGTATTGGGAGGAGCAGATGGCGCTAGGCAGGAGAATACTAGAGACTTACCGAGAGATTGGGAGCTACCTCTCGCGCACCACGCCCAGCTCCACGGCTAGCTGAAGATACCACATAGCCAACCGCCTAGCTAGAAGCCACACGGCCACCTCCCGCGGCGCGCCCACGACCTCCTCAGCGACGCCGACCTGTATCTTATCGACGACCCCCCGGGCGAGTTGCTCCACCACCTCCTCAGCCGACCTGCCGGACATCGCCGAAATTTTTGCAAACGTCTCGGACGTGGGAAAGACCTTGTCTACCCACTCCCCCAGGCCCAGCTCCTCAAGCCGTCTAAAATATGCTCTTACCAACTCGTCAATATTGTTGATACTGGTAGCCATACTCCTCGTAGTAACGCCTAAGCGCCTCCTCCCTCCTCCTCTCCCTCAACTCCGCCAGCCCCGTATCTATCAGCTTGGCGCCGATCAGCCCTATAGCCAGTAGCAAAACAGCCCTAACCACGTTCACGCCCACCACGTACGGATCAGGCACGCCGGAGATCTTAGCAGTCATTGTCTGGCCCAGAATGGGAGCTGTGATGTTCAACGTGGCCTTGGGCACCCCGGCGAAGTAGAGCACCGCGGCGTTTACCACAGCAAAGGCGACAAGCGCCGAGCCGACTACCAGAAACGCCAAGGCGGACGCGTAGAGCTTCATGCCAACACCGTCAAGGCACCTATTTATCTGTGACGTTTCTACAGAGATCGTAGAACCAAGGCACGTCCACCGCATCCAGCCGCCACCTCTGCCTCACAAAACTCCGCTCCGGAGTTGTATACACGCCGCTTCTATACGCATAGTAGCCTGTCAAGGCAATCATAGCCCCGTTGTCGCCGGCGTATTCGTCAGGTACGATTCTCACATCGATCCCGTAATCCCTCCCAATGTGGAAAAGCACATCTCTCAACCTCCTACTCCGCGCCACTCCCCCCGCCACCACCAAATGCCGCTTCTTGGTAAAGGCAATCGCCCTCTCAGTGACTTCAGCCAGCATGTAATACGCCGCCTCCACAAGCGACTTACACACCACAGGCAGAGGCGCCCCCTCCTTAACCAGCTTCAAGGCGTAGGTCGTCAGCCCGGCGTAGGAGAGGTCCTGACCCACAATTGGCATCGGGAAGGGGACCACGCCCCCCGCCCCCTCGGCGCATTTCTCCACAGCCGGGACACCGGGGAACCCGAGGCCGACCTCCCGCGCGAACATGTCAATAGCGTTCCCAATCGCCACGTCAAGAGTCTCCCCAAACACCCTGTAACGCCCCTCAGAGAAGCCTGCGATCACCGTGTGCCCCCCAGAAATCAATAACACAAGCGGGTCACAGGTGGAGGTGGCAAACCGAGCTACCTCTATGTGGGCAACCCCGTGGTGAACAGGGACAATCGGCACCCCCAGCTTTATCGCCAAAGCCCTCGCCAGAACCGCGCCTATCCTCAACGCGGGCCCCAGCCCAGGCCCAGCGGCGTAGGCCACAACTCCAATATCCGACAGCCTCACGCCGTAGGTATCGAGTAGCTGGCGGAGAAGCAGGGGGGCAACCCGCGAATGGTGCTCCGCCGCCTCCCTTGGGTGTATGCCGGCGCCGTGCGGAGGGACGTAGGTCCTCCCAACCTGGCCGACAATCCTACCCTCTTTAACTAGCCCGAGGCTGAAGGTGTGCGCCGTGGACTCGACGCCGAGTACAAACACCTACCTCTGGAACTGGGTGTAGCCGCACTTTCCGCAGTGCCACCTAGGCACAGGCTCCTTGTGGAAAGCCATAACAGAGCCACACTTGGGGCACAGCTTGTTCTTAAATCTAAACACCCCCTTCTGTAGATCGAGCTCGTACCACGTAGCGGCGCGGGGGAGCTTCTTCTCGCTCTTCGCCGGGGCTTTCTTAGACATGGCTACTTCTTCCTCTTCCTCTTCTTCTCTCTACGCTCATTCCTCCTCTTCCGAACCTCCTCTAGCAACTTTTTGCCCTCCTCGCCGAGGTTTCTTGCCAGTATGTAAAGCGGCTCAACAGCCCTGGCCAGCTTAGAGTCGTTGTAAACGTGGATCTCAGCCACGGACTTACCAGCCCCGTACTGGGTCTTAATTCTTCTAATAAAGACGTTAGAGACGTCGACCCCCAGTTGCTTCGACACCCACTCCCTCACGTTTTGACGCGTGGGGGTAGAGGCATTTATGTGAGCCGCCTCCACCAAGAGCTCCCTCCTGCCGAGTAGCTTATTTTCCCTGATATTAATGATGTTGAAAGACTCCGAAGACACGAGGTCCCGGAAGGGGGGCTTTAAAAATTTTGCCCCTAGACGCTAGATCAAGAGGACTTGTCAGGCTCTTCTACGCCTCTCAGCGGGCAGCGCCCTCCTCTGCAGGTAGTCGATTACGCCAACTACAAATGTGGCGCCCACCAGAGCCACCGCCTTATCAATAGAAAACTCCTTATTCACCGGCGCCAGGTAGATGAATAACTCTCTAGCTAATGCGACGAGGGCCACGTCGATGATTTTATACACAACAATACGCTTCTGCTCGATATAGGTAATGAACGTATCTATTAACTCTACAAATACAACTACTAAAAAGACATCAGATAATACGTTGTATATAGAGGCTCCTAAAATGTCAGGAGGCTTGCCAATATTTTGGAATAACTCATAAACTCTGCTAAACGCCATGTAGAGAGATAAAGCTAAAAGAAACGACGTCAACAAGAGGATTAGCAGATAGACTAGGTATTCACCTCTACGTAGAGTTTCCACGATATTCACGCCACCGATAGGGGGCCGCTTAATATACTTTAACATTATATACTCCAGGCGCCGTCTTTGACATGCGGAGAGTGGCGTATAGGAAAAACGTGGTAAAGGTGGCGTTGCTGTACCCGTCGACATACGCCGTGGCGATGTCATCTGCCGTCTTCCACATGCTGTACTTCAAGCTACAAGACGCAGGTTTTTATGTGGAGAGATTTACTGCAGACAGGGGGCCGAGGGGCGTGGAGGACGGCACCCCGCTTAGGGAGTTTGACTACGTAGTGGCAACAGTCCACTACGAGCTTGACTACATCAACATCGTCAAGATGTTTCTAAAAGCCGGCATACCCGCGAGGGCATCTCTCCGCGGCAAGCCGAGGCTCGTTGTGGGAGGCCCTCCGGTCACCGCAAATCCAGAGCCCATGGCAGAGTTCGCCGACGCCATAGTGCTGGGAGAGTTGGAGCCCAATTGGGAGTTGCTAGTGGAGTATATGGCCACTGGGGAGGAGGTGGAGGGGCTCTACTACCCGCATAGGGGCGCGTACCCCGTGGAGATACGCCACGCCAGCGACATGACGTGGCTTGACCACAGACGCATACCGGAGCCCGAGTCCGCCTTCAGCATCTCAGTAGAGCTGGCCAGGGGTTGCCCATACTCATGTCTATTCTGTATGGAAAGTTACATCTCTAAGCCTTATCGGCCTAGAAAATGGGAGGTTGTGTTAAGCGAGGTGACTGGGCTTTATGGAAAATACGGCGTGAGGCCGGCTTTGGTTGCGCTCACGGCAAATGCCCACCCACACTTCAAAGATCTGCTCCGGGAGACTGTAAATAGAGGCCTCCCACTCTCGGTACCTTCTCTACGAGCGGAGCTTCTAGACGACGAATCGCTCAAGCTCATCGCCGAGGTTGGCCAAAAGACGGTTACCATCGCGCCGGAGACAAGCGAGCGGCTTAGGAAGGCGCTGGGGAAGGACATGAGCGACGAAGACGTGGTGAGAGTGGCGAGAAAAGCCGCCGAGCTCGGCCTCAAGATAAAGCTCTACATGTTAGTGGGCGTGCCCTGTGAGAGGGGAGAAGACATAGAGGCGGCTCGGAGGCTCGTGGCTGAGGTGAAGAAGACAGGAGCCCCCCTCTACCTCAGCGTTAACCCCTTCATACCGAAGCCCCAGACCCCCCTCCAGTACCACCCAATGGCCCCTCTGGACTACCTAAAGAGGGCTATTGAGGAAATGGGGAGGGCTCCCCACGACCAGTTCTCCTACTATGATCCTCTGCTGGCCGTCGCGCAGGCGGCAATCGCGCTTGGGGGGAGAGAGGCGGCTCGGCTCATAGAGGGGGCGGCCTTGTCTAACTCGCCAAGGATCTACTGGAGGCGACTGCTCCGCGCCGGCGAGCTGGACTACGTATTCAAGCCGAGGGAAGAGCCTCTGCCTTGGAGCCACGTACGTGGGTTCTACGCGCCGAGTCAGCTGAGGAAGATATACGAGGCTTTTCTAGAAGCTACGTGTAGCTAGGAGAATCCACAGTGCGTTGTTAAAGGCGTGTAGGGCCACCGAGGCCGCGTATCCACCGCCCCGGTACATGAGAGAGAGGGCCAGCCCATATAGCGACGCCAAGAGGGGGTTCGCAGGGTGCAACGCTCCGAAGACCACCACGGAGAATATCCACGAGAGGGGGCTAGGTAGGGTTGTAAACGGTAGCGCTCTAAAAACAAACTCCTCAGCCAGCGGCGCCAAGATAACCGCCTCCCACCACGGAGGTATATAGCTCGGAGGCCCGACGAGGGCTAAGTCCAGCAAGAAGGTAGTCCCGTACACCAGGGCCGCCGCGACGACGTACATAGGCGCCGGCTCTATACGCACCAGCCTCCTGCCGTATATAATCGTTGCAGACAGCACAACCACATAGCCCCAGGGCCTGGGCGTCGCGATCATCAATACAAGAGCCGAGACAAGGCCGGCGATTTTCAGAGGCGAGACGGCGCCCCCATCTTTATAACTCACGGGGTTTTGCAATACATGGCGTATATATATGATGAGGGAGAGCACACGGTGGTGCACATCCCCATAGTCTCCCTTAAAGAGGGAGAGGTGGTTGAAGAGGCTGTGGAGTTTGTAGTGGATAAGGGGGGGAGGGTGGTCAAGGGCCCCCTCGCCTCCCTTCAAGAGGCGTACCACAAGGCGCTGGAGAGCCTATCCCACGCCCTAAGCCAGACAGAGACCCTACTAGACGGGCTTGAGTACAAGCTGGAGATGGAGGAGCCTGTGAAACCCGGCGAGCTGTACGCCGCCTCCTACATGGCGCATGCCCTCTACTACTACGCCGCCCTTCTCCACCAGCTGGGAGACGAGCTGTATAGAAGAGGCTTAATCGCCCACCGCCAAGCCAACTACTCGAGGTATCTGAGGAGGAGGGCGCTTATGCTTAGGAGATATGCGAGAGACATAAGACTCCTCCACGCCACCGTGGTTCAGCTTTCGCTAAACGAATCTATGAAGAAGCTGACTTGGCTCGGCACAATAGCCCTTCCCGCGTTAGTCATAACTAGCTTCTATGGCATGAATCTTGAATGGCTACCGCTGGCTAATCACCCCCTAATTGTATTTGCGTTCCTCGCCATCGCCTCTATATCCTTTGCTTATATACTTAACAAAATTTAAAAAGAGAACCTCCTTCATTTCTGTGTTGCTTCTCCCAAATATCGACTTCCTTGTTGATCCTAGGGAGGCAGTTGAGGCGATTAGGGCGGGCTACTTCGCCGAGGTGAAGTTCCTGCCGAGGCAGGCGTTGACTGTAGGCGACACGTGGTTCGCCCCGATGGTTGGATACATGGCGGGCGCTGGGATAGCTGTGAAGATCGTCGGCATATATCCCAAGGCCACCCCCAGAGTTAAGGCTGTGGTTGCCGTATTCGACCCAGAGTCCGGCGCCCCTCTGGCGTTGATAAATGGGACCCAGCTGACGGGGTGGAGGACAGCCGCCGCCAGCGGCGTAGCGGCCAGGGCCCTTGGCGCCGAGCCCAGCACGGTCGGCATTGTGGGGGCGGGTACGCAGGGCGAGTACCACCTACGCATATTCAAGGCGCTGTACCCAGCGGCCCGGTTTAAAATATTCGACGTCGCACATGAAAAAGCCGCCGAGATGGGGAAGAGATACGGCGCAACTTCCACTTCGCTGTCTGACGTGTTAAAGAGCGATTTGTTGATAGTGGCTACCACGTCGACGGTTCCAATAGTCAAAGGCGCCGAGCTTAGGAAAGGCGCTGTGGTTATTTCTATAGGCGCGCCGCGGCCCGTGAGGGAGATAGACGAAGACGTGAAAAAAATGGCCGGATGCATGCTCGTGGACAATCCCCACGCGGCGGAGGAGACAGACGACGTGGGGCCCACCTGGGTCTACGTCGGCGACTACTTAAAGGGAGCTAGGTGCAACTTCGGCGAGGTGCGGGTATACAAATCTGTTGGAAACCCGCTATTCGACGTCGCGTTCGCCAACTACGTGCTAGAGAAGGCAAAGAAGCTGGGGGTAGGCGTCGAGGTGAGGTGGGACTAGTACTCACTTGGGATAGAGGCACTATACTGCTGGATGGCTACCTACCTCAAGAACTCAAGCGTCTCTCCTTTTTAAAATACGATGGAAGGGTTGGGAAGTACAGAGCCCTGGCTGTGTACTACACCCGCGTCATAGCCACTGCAAAATCCATGGGCCTCAGCGTCGAGGACAGGGTGTGGAATCTCCACTGTAGCGAGGTGAAGGCGGCGTCCGAAATAAAGCTTAGGCCCTACCAACATGAGGCCTTGAAGTCTTGGCTCAAGACGAAGAGAGGCGTCGTGGTGATGCCGACTGGGGCCGGCAAGACCCACGTGGCCATAGCTGCGATCGCCGAGCTGAGGGAGCCAGCCCTCGTGGTGGTGCCCACGGTGGAGCTTGTGGAGCAGTGGCGGGGGAGGCTGTGGCAGTTCTTCCCGGGACGCGTCGGCGTGTGGTACGGCGAGGAGAAGAGGGAGAGTTGCATAACGGTCATCACATACGACTCTGCGTACGCCGCCGTGGAGACGCTCGGCAATAGGTACAAACTTCTGGTTTTCGACGAGGTGCACCACCTCCCCTCCCCCTCCTATAGACAGATAGCGGAGCTGAGCCCGGCGCCGCACCGCCTAGGCCTAACCGCCACGCCGGAGAGAGCCGACGGCCTGCATGTAGATCTGGACTGGCTGGTGGGGCCGGTGGTCTACCGCATATCCGCCTCGGACATAAGGGGGGTGTGGACCGCGGACTACGACATCGAGGTGGTTAAGGTAAGCCTAAAGGAGGATGAGAAGAGGCTCTACAGAGAGCTGGAGGGTAAATATCTAAGCTACTTGAGGAAGAAGGGTTTAAAGTTCAAGTCGCCTTCGGATTTCCAGAAGCTTATCTACCTATCCGGCCGTGACCGCGGGGCTAGGGAGGCGCTGGAGGCCTGGCACCGCATGAGACAGCTCCTATTCGAGACCGAGGCTAAGGTGGACGCAGTGGGCGAGATACTGGCGAGGCACCGCGGTTCGAAGATACTCATATTTACCGAGTACACCTCCCTGGCGAGGGCTGTGTCGGAGCGCTACCTAATCCCCCTAGTGACTCACGACATCCCGCCGCAGGAGAGGGAGCAGGTAATGGCTATGTTTAGGAGAGGCGAGTTGAAGGCCGTGGTGACGGGGAAGGTGCTGGACGAGGGCGTGGATGTCCCCGACGTCGACGTGGTCGTCATCCTCGGAGGGACCTCGAGCACTAGGCAGTTTATCCAGCGGATGGGCAGGGCCTTGAGGCTTAAGCCCCACAAGGCGAAGATATACGAGGTAATCACAGCGAGCACCCGCGAGGTGGACACGGCGCGTAGGCGTAAGAGAGGCGTGTCGTGATTCCGCTAGACTATCTAAGGGTAGTTAGGAGGGGGAGGGAGATAAGGCCTAGGTACCTAGGCGACGAGGCCCTCGCCAGGAAGATCATAGACGCGGCGAGGTCGTCGAAAACCCTTGGAGAATTTAGAAAGGCGGCCGGGGAGGTGGGGGGCGACAAAAAGCTTGCAAGAGGTCTGGCCCACGTCATGGAACAACACATGGTGGTGGAGGAGCTGGACACCAGACTTGTCTCCAGAATTAGACTTGAAGTTTTTAAAACTGCGTCGGCGGCGGGGTACCCCCAGACGCCTGAGGAGCGCGACGCTGTCTTCCAACGCGTCGCGGCCAGGCTCGGGCTGGACGTCGAGGAGGTGAAGAGGCTGTTTACAAAAGCCTATGAGGAAAATAGAGAAATTATAAAAACGCCTGAGATAGAGCCCGGCGAGCTGGTGGCGCTCTACAACCAAGCGCTTATACAAGCACTGCTTTTCAAATCTCTATACGTCAAGGCGAGGATCCCCAACGCGCCGGCAGTGGTGAAGAGCCTTATCCGCGCCGTAAAGGGCTACGGGCTTATGTACATTGCCGAGGAGAGGGGAGGGTGGCTTGAGTTCCACTTCGACGGGCCGGTGTCGGCGCTGAGGCAGACGGAGCGCTACGGCACGCGCCTCGCTAAGCTCGTGCCTTACATCACCTCGGCAGATAGGTGGGAGATAGAGGCAGAGGTGAAGCTGAGAGAGCGGACGTATATGTACAGAGAAAAATGGGACACGGCGCCCAGGCTACCCAAGTCCCTGCCCCCCTCGGAGCAGTTCGACAGCGCAGTTGAGCAAGAGTTCTACAGACAAGTCTCGAGGCTATGCCGAGTGGAGCGGGAGCCCGAGGCCCTGGTGGTGGAGGGCAAGGTCTACATCCCCGACTTCAAGATAGGCGAACTCTACGTGGAGATAGTGGGCTTCTGGACCCCCGACTACCTCAGGCGGAAGTACGAAAAGCTGATAAAGGTGGGGAAGCCCCTCCTCGTCTTAGTCTCCGAGGAGCTCGCCATGGCCACGTGGAAGGAGCTCCTCCCAAACGTCGTCGTTTTTAAAGATAGGCCTAGGATAAGCGACGTCTATAAATACATCAAGCCCCACTGCGTCAGTAGTAGTCGCCGAGAAGCCACCAATTCCCAAGACTAACCTCCACAAGCCCATTCTCCCTAGCAATCTTCAACGCAGTTTCCGCGTGTCTAACCGACGTGGGTGGAAGATCACGCATCATGTAGTCTGGGTGGAAGGCCAGGAAGCGGGTTGGCACCTCCGGCTCGATCCGGGCGATGAACTTAGTCAAGAGGTCCACCTCGACCTCGTCCACGTAGCCAGGCACGAGGAGAATAGAGGCCACCACGAGGGGCACCTCCGGCCTTTCTCTAAACCTCCTAGCGGCAACTTTGAAATTCCTCAAGACTATGTCAACCTCTCCGCCGGTCAACGCCTTGTAGACACTCGGCGTGAACGCCTTTAGGTCAAACTTAACAATGCCGCCGGTCTTAAGAGAGCTCTCCACAACCTTATCCAGCAGGTGGGGAGCCAGCTGGCCGCTCGTCTCCCAACACACCCTAACCCCCCTCTCGGCTGCCCTCCTCGCCACGAGAAGGGCGTGCACCGTCTGCGGCGCCGGGTCGCCCCCGAAGAAGCAGACGCAAGTCACCCTCCCGCCCATGGCGGCTTCCAGCTCCTCCACAGATACTAACTTCGGCTTGGCGGGGTACTCCCTGTATTGCCAGTTTTGGCAGAAAAGGCAGTCGAGGCTACACGCCCCGTAGAAAACCGCCAGGTTGTAGTACCCCACCTCGCCCCACGGCGTCTTGGCGTATTTGGGATACCCCCTGCCGGTGGAGGCAGGGCATACCCAGTCCGCCACGCAGTTAGTCGGAATGGGGTCGTAGTAGTAGGATAACACGCCGATAGAAACACCGCCGCCCGGCCTCACGAGTCTGCCGCCTGTGCTCCTCACCAGTCCGCAGTAGCCGACGCCGCCCTCAGGCACGAGGCACCCCCTGCCACATATTCCACACTGCACGCCACTACCTGGGGGCTCCGCTGGGAGTCTAAATTTAGATCTGCTAATTACATGCGCCCTCTTGGCGATCTCCAGCGCCTTCCCAGGTCTGGATCTGAGGCAATCTACGCAGACCCCCAAACTATCCGAAATGGTAACGCTACTCCTTCCACAAAGTTTACAAATACCCACGAAAAAATGGGGGTGGAGATATTTGAGCTTAAACCGGCGGCGCGGTGACTCCGAACTTCGTCTTCCACTCCTCGTACGCCTTCTGCTCCTCTGGCGAGAGGGCTTTGCCGAATCTGTACCACCCCTTCTTAGCCTTAAACTCCGCAGGCGCCTCGCTCACCTTGTAAATACACTTCACAGGACACACAGCTACACAGGAGAAGTCGTCTTTACACATCTCCCATATTAATCTAGCTTTGCCGTTATCGTCAAGCTCGAGCGCCTGGTACGGACAAGCTGCGACACACGCGCCGCAGCTTATACACGTATCTTGATCTATCAACACCCTCTGGTATTTTGTTAATTCTGCCATGTGTCAGGGAGAACACAAGTTCTATTTATACAGCCACGTAAAAAATTGAAGCAGAGGCCTCTGCAACATTTTAACTAATAAATACAGGAGGCTTCTCAAAGCTATGGCCCTCAGAGTTACTGTGTCCTTCAGCTACACCGGCGGCTCGATATGCGGAGAAATTGTGGGAATGAACATGGGACACGCCGTCCTCGCAGATAAGGAACTCTCTATGCTAAAGTGCGAGCCGTGTGAAATCGCCATGAGATACGGCGCGGTGATAGTGGGTGGAAAGATATGCGAAGACAAGGCGTTAATTGTACTAATTGCCAACACCTTTCAGCTCTCAAGGATATTAAAAGAAATGCATGAACTAGGGCTAAAACCAAGAGTGGTGGGCAGGGCTAAATATATAAAAGAGCCCGACCTCACTGAGGATCAGCTCAGGCTTATAGAACTGGCCTATAAACTTGGGTACTTCGACGAGAGTAGAAAGGTGTCGTTAAAAGACCTCGCCTCGATGATCGGCGTCTCCCCATCCGCGGCTGACAGAAAACTAAGGAGGGGTCTGAAGAAAATAGTGGAGTTCTACCTAAGCCGCTACGGCAGAGGAGATCATTTATAGAGGATTTACAAAATGCCGGCGGCAACGCGCCTCGTAAGAATCCCCACCGCCGACTAAGATACGGGGGCTGTCCCTCGGCGCAGGCACGCCGTTTACAAGCCGCTGAGTCCTCGTCGCGGGTCTTCCACATACCTTACACACGGCGGTGAGGGAGATGACCCTATCCGCGTAGGCCATGACCCTAGCCGTCGTTTCGAAAGGCTCCCCTCTGAAGTCCAGGTTTAGACCCGCCGCGATTACAACCCTCCCGTTGGCTAAGCTGTTCAACACCTCGGCCAGCTGAACGGGGAAGAACTGAATCTCGTCCACAGCGACTACGTCGTACTCAACACCCATCTTGCCAATTGCCTCGACGCCCTCCTCGCTGGGAGGCACCACAACGGCGCCGAACCTAAGCCCGTTATGCGCCGCCACCTTCGACGCGTCATATCTCGAATCAATAGAAGGCTTGAAAACCACGGCCCTCCTACCGGCTATGACGTGTCTCTCAACCCTCCTAATAAGCTCCGTCGTCTTGCCAGCAAACATGGGGCCCACAATGACAATAAGCACGGATAGACACAGCCCCCTCAATATATAAGAAATAGATAGTAAACAACAGATAGCGCGGTGAACACAACCGCGGCCCTCGCAAGGAGGCGGTAGACCAAGGCGATATCGGCGTTGTAGTACTCACGGGTCAAAACTAGACATGAATGTGCGGGGCTCAGCATGACGCCGAGGAAACCCCCGGCGAACGCCAGCGCCAACATAGGTCCGTGGATAAGAGGTGCGATGGAGGGAAAGGCGAGGCCGGCAAAGGCGAACTCCACACCGGTGGCCAGCCCTATGGCGAACGGAATGGCGAAGACCGCGGCCGCCGAGTAGCCGCCGAGCGTAGCCGCCATCTCGGCGCTTAGGTTACTCTCCTTTATGTACTGGGCGAAGATCAGCGAAAACACCAATATAGCCAGAATCCTCGGCGTCGCCGCGTACCTAAGAGAGCCCACCACCAAGTCGACATCAGGCCTCCTCACAGCCAGATAGGCCAGATACACCGCCGCCACGGCCAGAGGGAGAGGCACTACGAACGACAAGACGGCTACGGTGGCTAGAGGCCACAGAGCGGCTAAATCCCTAAACCGGCCCGGAGACTCAACTCTCCTCACCAGCGGAAGCCCGACGGCGAGCCCAGACACAACGGCAAATACCGACGCCGGCCAAGACCACTCCACCACCTGCCACACCGACACCGAGAGGATCGCCGAGGTGATTAAAACCCCTTGGAATAAAGGCCACGTCGGTATCCAGATATGGCGTAGGTAGTAGTTGATAAAGGTCTTTTCGTGGTTTTTGAGACCCATCTTTTCATACAGCGGGTCTGCCACGACGGCGCTTATGTAGGCGCCGCCTGGCATGGGGAGAAGGCCGATGGTGGCGGGTATGGAGAACGCCGCTGGCCTCGGCCCAAGGGAAAGCAACCCGCTGGCGATTCGCTCCTTATCCTCCTTCAGTAGGTAGCCAAGAGCCATGGCGAAGTACAGAGACGCCACCACGTAGAGCATAGTTTCGTTGAAGGCGCTGGCGGTGGTCTGCAGGAGACGTTGCGGCCCGAGCGCGGACAGGCCAAACACTAGAGAGCCAACTGCGAGGGATACAGATACGTCCAATCTGCGGGACAGGGTGCCCAGTATAATTATGAGTACAGCCGCCAAAAAAGGTAGGAGCATTAAACCTAGGCCTCTGGCGCGGCGGAGGTTTGCGACGTGGCGTACAGTACCCTCCTCTTGTAGTTTCTAATATTTCTCCTCCTCGGCGTGAGGTTTTTCCTAGGCTTTGCCGGGATTTTCGGAGTCTGGTTCCTCACCTTGCCGGCTTTTGTCAGCGATCCGTGAGATGGCATGATTGAAAAAACTGCCCCAGTTAAAAACTTTTTCAATCAGCCCACCAGGGGGCGGACACCTCCGCGGGGCACCTCCTGGGCGACAGCGCCTTTATGTCGAGGACGGGGGTGCCGTCGAAGAGATCAACGCCGTCTAAGTGTAGAAGCCTGCCCTCGCGCCTTACCAAGCGGGCTATGGTGATGCCTATGGGGTTAGGCCTGTCTGGGCTGTCGGTGGCGAAGACCCCCACCTCAGGCGCGTCCTCCACCCGCTTGGGTCTCACCTTGAGGGGGCGGCCTCTAAATTTGTGGAGCCATGCCACGATTATGACGTGGCTGAACTCCTCAATACCTGCCAGCCCCTCTTCGAACTGCGGCAGAACCTCAACCACGGCGTCTACAAACCTCCTGCTCCTCACCTCCTCGTCGCTGTACCTATGCCTTACGTATCCAATCGGCTCGAAACACTCCATAACCAATTTAAGACCCCTGTTTAAAAGCCCACCGTGACCCAAGACGCCGTGGTGGCGGCGGTGCTTATACTCCTCGTGGTGGGGGGCATGGCGGCTAGGCCCCTCTACCCCAAGTTGCCCACGTGGTCCCTCATGTCGCTAGCCGCCTTTATAGCTGTGTTCATAGGCCCGCTGTCTGTAGACGACGTGCCGCACGTGGTGAATTTCGAGGTGGTGCTCTTCCTAGTGGGGATGTTTTCAATAGTTGCCCTGGCGGAGCTAAGCGGGTTGCTAGACGCATTCGCCTACTGGTTCATATCTCTGTTCAAGACCAGGTTGGCTATATACGTGGCGTCGTCCCTCCTCTTCGGCCTCCTCTCGGCCTTCGCGGTTAACGACACGGTGGCCCTTATGGGTCCCCCGGTGGCGGCTACTATTGCACGAGCGGCGGGGATCGAACACCGCCACATGTTTCTACTACTCGCCTTCTCCCTCACCACCGGCTCGGTGATGACGCCGATTGGAAACCCCCAGAATATGTTGATCGCCGTGGAGTCCGGGATCAAGGCCCCCTTCATAACCTTCCTCCAGTACCTAGCCGTGCCCACCCTGATAAACCTAGTGGCCACCCCACTACTCCTCTTCAAAATCCTCGGTATTAAAAACGGGAGGGTGGAGTACTCGGCCGTGCCGCTGGAGTTGATACGAAACACCCGCGACGCCGCGGTGGCGGCCGCGGCTCTGCTGGGCACGGTGGTTGCCATGGTTCTGAACGACCTAGCCGCGCTGTCGGGACAGCCACATATCCACAACATAGGCTTCATACCGTTCGTTGCCGCGTCTTTCCTCTACTTCTTCGCCACGTCCCCCCGGGAGGTCCTCGCCCGGGTGGAGTGGGGTACCATAGTCTTCTTCATGACGATGTTTATCACAATGGAAGCCATATGGCGCGGCGGCGTACTCCAGCCGTTTATATCAGCCGTCCTCTCCGCCTACCAAGGCGGGCCCAGCGACATACTAGCCATAGCCCTCATATCAATAGCCCTGAGCCAAGTCCTCAGCAACGTCCCCTTTGTAAACCTCTTCGCCACTTACCTACACCATCTGGGGGTCGAGGACCCCAAGGCCTGGGCGGCCCTCGCCATGGCCTCCACCATAGCTGGCAACTTAACCCTTCTGGGCGCCGCCTCCAACATCATTATTCTCGAGGTTTTGGAGACGAGATTCCACTCCACCATAACCTTTGCCCAGTTTATGAAGTACGGGGCGCTCGTGACTGCTCTAGACCTGACGGTTTACCTCCCCTTCCTCCTCATCTAAGCGCTACCTTGATCTCGCGGAGGAAGGCCAGGGCCTCCTCTGGGCTTTTCTGCAAACGCCTCATGAAGGCTGTGCCTACAACAACGCCGTCCGCCCCGGCCTCCACAAGCCTAGCCGCCTTAGCGGGGGCGTCCACGGCGAAGCCAGCCACGATGTAGACGTCGCCCACCAGCTGGCGGATTATCCTGACGTTCCTCTCAACATAGACGGGGAGCTCGATCCCTGTGGCTGCGTAGAGGCCGAGGTATATGAAGTCGGGCTCCGCGGCGGCGAGCCTCTCCACCAGTTTGTGCGGGAACTTCCCCGGCACGAAGAACACCGGGGCGAGTCCGAACTCTCTGCACAGCTTTATGTAAGTATCGAAGTCCTCGTGGAAGTCTATCAGCAGGTCGGGGGTCAGCACCCCCCTGGCGCCCACCTCGGCCGCCAGGTTGAAGAGCTTCGTGGGGTTGGCTCGGTAGTCTTCCCAGTACGCCATGGCGTAGGTCGGCACCTCAGGCCTCAGCCACGTAGGGGTCTCCACCTCTCTATGGGCCTTTCTGATGTAGGGGCCGTCATACTTGGGGTTTCGGGTGGGAACGCCTAGCTCGTAGAAGTCTACAACGCCGCCAAGCTCCTTCACCACCCTCCCGTAGATCTCTCTGTTGGGCCAGCCCGCGACGAGGTACACCCCGAGGCCGGGTCTGCGCAACATGTCACGCCAGGTCGATGAAGTTTTTTATAATTCTCAGCCCGTGGGGGGTGCCTATGGACTCGGGGTGGAACTGAACGCCGAATGTGGGGTGCTCCACATGTCTAATGCCCATTATCTCCCCGTCATCCAGCGAGACGGCCTCCACCTTCAGCACGGCAGGTGGGTCGTCGATTACGAGGCTGTGGTATCTCATCGCCTTGAAGACCTCGGGCACCCCTAGGTACAGCACCCCCCCGTAGTGTCGCACCTCGCTCGTCTTGCCGTGTTTAATCGTGCGGGCTCTCCGCACCTTCGCGCCGAACACCACGCCGATGATTTGATGCCCCATACATACGCCGAGTATGGGCACCCTGCCGGAGAACTCCCGGACGATGTCCGGCGACGCTCCCACGTCTCTGGGATTCTCCGGGTGGCCCGGCCCAGGCGATATAATTATCCTATCCGGCCTAATCCTCTCCACGAGCTTCACAGACACCTCGTCATTGCGCAGGACGATCGGCCTGCTACCAGCCTCGGCTACGTAGTGGGCGATGTTGTAGACAAAGCTGTCGTAGTTGTCGACGATGAGTGTCAGGTCCATACCCCCAGCGCCTCGCGGAGCGCCCTCAGCTTTGCCTCGGTCTCTCTATACTCCCGCTCGGGGGTGGAGTCGTACACAACGCCGGCCCCCGCCTGTATCCGCAACACTCCGTCGCGGAGGATGGCGGTTCTGATGACAATGGCGAATTCCGATAGCGAAGGCGAGAAGAAGCCCAGCGAACCTGCGTAGAACCCCCTCGGCGAGTCTTCAAGCTCTGCTATTATCTCCATAGCCCTCACCTTAGGCGCCCCCGACACTGTGCCGGCCGGGTGGGTGGCGAACAAGGCATCCACAGGGCTGAACTTCCTCTCAAGCACGCAGGACACCCTAGACACTATGTGCTGCACCCTGCTGTACTTCTCGACGGCGAAGAGCTCGTCCACCTTCACAGTCCCAGGTCTGCACACCCGGCCGAGGTCGTTCCGCGCCAAGTCCACCAACATGTAGTGCTCAGCCAGCTCCTTCTCGTCTCTCAACATGTCCTCCTCCAGCGCCAAGTCCTCCTCCTCAGTGGCCCCCCGGGGCCTTGTCCCGGCGATGGGGTGCGTCTCGGCCCTGTCCCCCTGCACCTTAACCAACAGCTCTGGCGAGGTGCCCAGAAGGTGTAGCCCCCTCCACCTCACGAAGAACATATAGGGCGACGGGTTGGCGGAGGCGAGGGAGGTATACAGCGCAAAGACGTCGCCAGCCACGGCGTAGTCAAGATATCTAGAAAGCACTACCTGGAAAATCTCCCCCTCCTCAATCCTCCTCCTAGCCTCCCCAACCCACCTCTTAAACGAAGCCTCGTCTGTACCCGCCACCGGGCCCCTCACGGCAAGCGGCTCCTCCCCCATACGCCCCAGCCGGGGCAATTCGCCGTGGACATAGGCCCGCCCAAGCAACTTGTCGTAGAGCACCCACCCCGCCGGCTTCACGAAGAAGGCCGCGGGCAGAGACCTATCCACCTTGCCGTAGCGGAGGAGGATAGGCTCTACATACGCCGACGCGTCGTAAGATACGGCGCCGATCACCACGTCGCCCCCAAAGGGAGAGGCGAAGCGCTCAAGCTCTCTATAAGCTCTGTACGTCACGTCGTAGACGTCGGCCCCCCATGATACGTACTCTCTAGAAATTCCCCACGCCACTAGGCTAAAGCGGCTGCGTTCAGCATATCCCGTGCCCGACTCCAGAAGGGCCACGAACTCCTCACCATCCCAGTACAGCCCCCCGGCCAGCTCTCTAGGCGGGGGGAGCTTAGACAGAGGGACCTTCCTCATCTCCTCGACGCCTCCACCGCCTCTACAAGCTTTCTATACGCCGCGCCGTCGCCTATGGTCTTCATAGCCAGCTCAAAGCCGTCCCGCGGGTCCCCCACCACGCCTGCGACGTAGAGTGCAAACGCGGCGTTCACCGCAATAGCTACGGTTGCCTCCCTATCCTCCCCCCTCAGCCCCGCCAGCGCCCTAGCCACAGCCTCCTCCCTGCTACTGACCCGGGGGAGCGGCACGGCTGGGGCACCTAAGTCCGCGGGCTCCACCCTATACCTCTCCACCCTCCCACCACGCACCTCGTAAACCACAGTCTCGCCTTCTGTAGACACCTCGTCCACCCCAGATCCGTGGACAACGACGGCGTGTTCAAACCCCAGCTCAGCCGCCGCGCCGGACAACACCTCCAGCAGACGCGGCTCCGCCACGCCTATCAACTGCCTCCTCACCAGCCCGGGGTTCGCCAGAGGCCCCACGAGGTTGAAAATAGTGCGGAAGGGCAACTGCCTCCTCACCGGGGCCACTTTTGCAAACGCCGGGTGGTACCTCGGCGCGAAGACAAAGGCAAACCCCACATACTCAACCAGCTCCGCCGCCCTCTCGGGGCCGAGCTCCAGGTTGTACCCCACCGCCTCCATAAAATCAGCGCTACCGAACATCCCCGACGCGGAGCGGTTGCCGTGCTTCAGCACCCTCGCCCCAGACGCAGCGGCCACGATCGCAGCCGCTGTGGAGAGGTTAATCGTCCCGGCGCCGTCCCCGCCAGTTCCCGCAGTGTCAATAGCGTCCAACCTTAGGGGGACCCTCACGGCGAATTCCCTCGCCATTTTCACAAAGCCGGCCACCTCCTCTGCGGACTCGCCCCTAACCCTCATGGCGGTGAGGGAGGCCGCCACCTCGACGTCGCTCATAGAGCCGGAGAGAATGAACTTGCCCAGAGCGTAGGCCTCTTCGGAGGTGAGCGTCTGGCCGTTGCCCAGTTTTCTAAGGAGTGTCTTTAGATCCACCCCGAATGCATAAAGGCCATAAAAGCCCTATATATAAATATTATGCTAGAAACTTTTCGTACGCGTCGGCGTCGAGAAGGCCGTGGCCCGATAGGTTGAAGGCGATTACAGAGCCATCCGGCAACTTCTTCGCCAGGTCGATAACCGCCCTGATGGCGTGGGCCGACTCAGGCGCCGGGACGACGCCCTCTGACCTGGCGAATAGGACGGCCGCCTTCATCACCTCCTCTTGGGGATAGGCGAGGGGTTCCACGATGCCTAGCCTCTTCAGTAGCGAGAGGCTGGGCGCCGCGCCGTGGTAGCGGAGCCCCGCGGCGTGGATGGCGGGCGGCACGTAGTCGTGGCCGAGGGTGTACATCTTCAACATGGGGAGCACCCCCACGGCATCTGGAAAGTCGTATTTATACTCCCCCCTCGTGAGTTTGGGAGCCGCCTCCGACTCCACGGCGACGAACCGCGTCTTTTCAAACCCCTCCCCCCTCAGCCTCATCCCAATCATTGGGTATGTGAAGCCGGCGAAGTTAGAGCCGCCCCCCACACACGCCACGGCGACGTCTGGCTCCTCCGGCAGTTGCTCCACGGCCTCCAGCCCGATGACTGTTTGATGCATCAAGACAAACTCCATGACGCTCCCAGGCAGGTACCTCCTCCTCTCGCCAGACAGCACGTACTCCACAGCCTCGGATATGGCTATGCCCAGAGAGCCCGGGTGGTCGGGCCTGTAGTGCCTCCTCCCGGCCTCGGTCACCTCGCTGGGGCTGGGGTACACCACGGCGCCGTATGTACGCATGAAGGTCAGCCTCTGCCTCTTGGAGTTGTAGGAGGACCTCGTCATAAACACAACGGCCTTCAGCCCGAAGAGCGCCGCCGCCAGCGACACGGCCATCCCCCACTGCCCCGCCCCGGTCTCCGTGGCCACCTCCACGGCGCCGTCAGCCTTTGCGTAGTACGCCTGCGCCACCGCTGTGTTGAGCTTGTGGCTACCCACCGGCAGCACTCCCTCAAACTTGTAGTAGATCCTCGTCTTCACCCCGAGGGCCCTCTCCAGCCCCTCGGCTCTGAAAAGGGGCGTCGGCCGCCCCACCCGTCTGTAGACATCCCGCACCTCCTCCGGGATAGATACCCACCGCTCCGCGGTGAACTCCTGGTCGATTAAAGCAGAGGGCAGGATCTTGCTGAGGAGGCCAATCCTGCTCTCACCCTCGTCGGGATCCCTCGGCGGCGAGAGGGCAATCGGCAGATCCGCGGCGATGTTATACCAACGGCTCACCACCCCGACATAAGCCCCAGATAGGAGTTGCTTAAAAACTTTAACCCCCACGGCGCCACTAAGCTCGCCGACACTAAACGGATAGTTGAAAACTGAAAAATTGCGCCGGCCACCTTAATGACCCGCGGCCTGGAATTAGCTAAAGTATCTAAATGGGAATAGCCTAAGCCTCTCCTTTACTTTTTTCATTAGCTCAACTATCCCCAGCGGCTCTGTAAGTAGGAAGGCTAGTATAATGGCGCCGAATATCACATCTCTAAGAGCTATCTCAAGGCCGCGGATGCCGACGCCTGCCAGCACAATTTTTATAGCCTCAGGGACGCCTACTACAAACGCGGCGCCAAGCACAGAGCCCCAGACAACTCTACCTAGCCCTCCTATCAAGACCGCCGCGAACACCTCTAGGGAGGTGAGGAACGTGAAGCTCTCCACTGACACGGATCTCACGGCGAAGGCCCACAACGCCCCGCCTACGGCGGCTAGATAGGCGCTGGCGACGAAGGCCAGTAGTTTATACTTGAAGACGTTGACGCCTATTATCTCCGCGGCGACGTCTCTGTCGCGTATAGCTTTGAAGGCCCTGCCGATGTAGGACCTCCCCAGATTCGCCAGCGCGGCTAGGTGTAGGATGGTGATGGTGATGACGGCGGCGTATAGGGGATATCCCGACGAGAGGTCGAGAGGGCCGAGGGATAGTGGAGGGGCGTAGACGGCGTAGGCGCCCCCGGAGAACCAAGCCATCTTTTCGGTTCTCAGTAGCCAGTCGAAGAAAAACTGGGCGCCTAGAGTGGTGATTAGCAGATAGAGCTCCTTTAGTCGGAGGCTCGGTAGGCCGAAGACCAGCCCGGCTAGTGAGACCAATACCCCAGCCAGCGGCATGGCTAGTAGAGGCGGTATGCCGAGTTTTGCAAGGTATATAGAGGTGAAGGCGCCGAGCGCCATGAATGCTCCCTGTGCCAGCGATATCTGGCCAGCTAAGCCGAACAAGAGATTTAGACCGGCGGCGGCCAGGGCCCAGGCCGCTATCCATATGACTACACGCACTAGATACTCGCTGGGGGCTACTAGAGGCAGGGCGTATATTAAAAGCAGGCCCGCGGCTAGGCCTATCTTGTGAATGGGCCATTTTATAAACGCCAGCACTTTCTCATACCGCTCAAAAAACACGCCTGCTGGCATACTACACCCTCTCTATACGCTCAGTTCCGAAGAGTCCATATGGCCTTACCAGTAACACGGCGATCATAAATAGTAAGGGAAACACCTCGCCGAAGCCGCCGCCGAAGAGAGGCTCCAGATACAGCTTCCCCAAAACCTCCAACACGCCGATCGCCACGCCTGCTACCAGCGCGCCGCCCACGGAATCAAGTCCCCCTAGTATAATAACTGGAAGCGCCTTGATGCCGATGTACTCCACCTGCCCAGAGGCGCCTCCGTATATAGATGCATAAAATACACCTGCCAACGCCGCTAATATCCCAGAGAGAGCCCACGCGATCGCTATGGACTCGGAGGATTTTATACCAAATGCCACAGCCGACACACGGTCGTTAGACATAGCCCTCATAGCCACGCCCAGAGATGTATTTTTGTAAAACCAGTAGAAAAAGCCGAAGGACGCAAGGGAGGCTAGGAAACTCCCGGCGAAGTTGAAGTCCAGCCTCAGGCCGGCGACTTCCAGAAAGCCTCTAGGGAACAGCGAGTGTTCGAAAGGCACGAGCAACCACCCGGGAAGGGCGTATCTAACTTGGAGCCACGCCAGCAACAAGCCCTTTAAGAGATAGCTCACTCCTATGGTCGCCGCGATTATCTGAATCACAGGCTCCCCAAGCATTGGCCTCACCACCGCCCTCTCAACTACAGCCGCTAGAATAAAGGAAAGAGGAATTATGGCGATTAGGGCGCCGACGGGGCCGAGGTCAGGCGACAGGGCCCAGAATAGGTAGGCTGAGGTAAGCGCAAATGTGCCGTGGGCTAGATTAACCACCTTACTAGCCCTATAGACGAGAACATAGCCGAGCGCCGCTATGGCGTATACCCCGCCCCTTAAAACTCCGTCGATCAATATGTCTATCATAGGGTCACGATCTTCACAGCCATGGTGACATCCCGCACCGTGCCGTCTTCGTACTTAACTGGCACGGTCAGCTCAACCATCTCGTCGCCTTTATACATGGCCTCCAGTAAGTTGCTATATCTCTGGTGTATAAAGACCCGGCGGAGTTTACGCGTCCTAGTCATCTCCCCGTCGTCTGGGTGGAACTCCTTGAAGAGACTTGTAAATTTACGAATCCGCAACTTCTCAGGCAGGTTGCTATTAACCCTGGCGACGACTCCTCTCAACAGCTCATACACAGCGTCCTTCTGGCTAAGATCTTGGTAGGAGGTGTACGCAATTCCCCTCTGCTCAGCCCACTTAGACACAGTCTCGAAGTTAATGTTTAGGATAGCCACGACGTAGGGCCTCCCCTCGCCGTAGACCAAGGCCTCCTTTACATAGGGACTGTACTTCAGCATGTTCTCAATAAACAAGGCGCTGAAAACCGTGCCGTCCGCCAGCCTCTGGACATCTTCCTTACGGCCTAGATATATCAAGTGGCCGTCCTCGGTTAACATGCCCACATCGCCTGTGTACAGCCATCCATCCCTCAACACCTCGGCAGTGGCGTCCTCTCTCTTGTAGTACCCAGCCATGACTGCCGGCGTCCTTACTAATATCTCCCCGTCCTCGGCGATTTTTATCTCAGTATTGGCGATCGGAGCGCCGACGGTGTCGAGTCTCACGTCGTCATTCCTATGTACAGTTGCTATGCCTGACACCTCAGTCATACCCCAAATCCTTTTCAGGTTGACGCCGATGCCTCTGAAAAATTTCAAGTAGTCAGGACCCAGGAAGGAGCCCCCCACGTACGCATACCTAATCCTCTTCAAACCCAGCTTATCCAAGAGGGATCTATACACCAGCCAATACGCAACCCACCACTGAAGTCTAAGGGCGGGGGGTATCCGAGCCTTCTTCAGCTCCATCTCAGCCCTCTTTTCAGCGACGTTGATAGCCCACTTAAACACAGCCTTGCCTAGAGGCGTCGCGTCTTCAATATGTTCATAAATCTTGCTATAGAACATCTCGTATACCCTGGCGGGACCAAACATAAAGTGTGGAGCAATCTCTCTAAAGTCTCTCCAAAGAGTGTCAGGCTCCTCTACGAAATTTAGCCTAAACCCGACAAGCATGTGCATAGCCAGCGACATCATCTGCTCGCCGACCCAGGCAAAGGGAAGGTAAGACACATATTCAAAATCCTCCCATATGGGGTCCACCTCCCAGAGATTTTTAGCCATAGACAGCATGGAGCTGTAGGTTAACATGACAGCCTTCGGCTTGCCTGTGGTCCCAGATGTAGACAGGAGAAGACACACATCGTCGGGAGAGGTGGACTCGGCCATTTTTTCAAACAGCCCCGGCTCTGTGGACGCCGCCTCGCGCCCCATCTTCACCACCTCGTCCCAGCTCAGCAGAGCCACATCTCCTATCCGCTTTTCATACCTCCACATCATTCTATCATCCCAATACACAATAGCCCTTAGCTTAGGCAACTCCCTAGCCACGGCCAGGATCTTATCTACCTGCTCCTGGTCCTCAGCCACCACGACGACGGAGTCGGTATAGTCAAGCCAGTAGGCCCTCTCCTCCGGGAGGAGATCTGGGTAGACCCCCACCCCCTTGCCGTGGAGCGCCATAGCCGCAACCTCGGCAAAGAGTAGAAACGGCCTGTTAAACCCCACCACTGCGAGGTGCTCACCTGGCCTAAACCCCAGCGCCAGAAGGCCGTATGCAAACTCCCTGACTTTGTCAAGATACTCGCCCCACGTATAGGGCCTCCAGACGCCTAGAGACTTCTCCCTAATGGCAACGGCGTCTTGGGCCTCTCCACGCTCCAGCAGAATTTTTGGAAAAGTTTCCCCCCTTAAGCCCTCCCAGGGCCTCCTCCCTCTCATGCCACCGCCCGAGTCTTCCCCATGTACAGCTCCAAAACTCTTGGATCTCTCAGCACCTCCTGCGGCCTCCCCTCGGCGACCACGCGCCCAGCCGCCATTACCACGACCCTGTCCGATAAATCCGCCACGGCGCCTAAGTCGTGCTCCACAAGGCAGATCGTGACCCCGTATACATGCCTCATCTCTATAATGTAGCGGGCCATGTCCTCCCTCTCCTCTCTCGTCAGCCCCGCCATGGGCTCATCCATTAACAACACCTTTGGCCTCCCCGCGAAGGCCCTCGCCACATCCACCTTTTTCTGTAACCCATATGGAAGCGACCCAACGGGCCTGTTCCTGTAGGCGTAAAGCTCGAAAAAGTCTATAACCTCCTCAGCCCACTTCAAAATCTCAACCTCCCTCCGGACCCACTTAAGCCACAGCATTGCGGAGAAGTAATCCAGAAGACTCTCGCGGTGGCTCGCTATGGCGCCAACCATAATGTTCTCCAACACAGTCATGTGGCGAAATGTCTCGCTTGTCTTCTGGAAGGTGCGGCCGATCCCCATCTTCGCCCTTTTATAAGGCGGCACATCAGTTATATCCCTCCCCTCGAGGTAAACGCGGCCGCTCCTTGGCTTGTAGAAACCAGAAATAACATTTAGAAGCGAAGTCTTCCCTGCGCCGTTGGGCCCGACGAGGCCGACCACCTCCCCCTTCCCTATCCCGAAGTTTACATTTTCCAAGGCGCTCACGCCGCCGAACTGTACAGACACGTTCTTGACATCAATCATAGATACCGCTTCTTCCTCTTCCAGTACTTTACATTTTTATAGCCCTCCGCCTTGAGCCCCATGTAGAACTCCTTCACATCGGGGTTATCCCGTAGAGACGTCGCCGGGCCGTCGAGGACAACTCTACCATTCTCCAAGATGTAGCCGTAGTGAGCAATTTCGAGCGAAGCCGCCACGTTCTGCTCAGCGAGCAGAATAGTAATACCCTCGTTCCTATTGATCTGTTTCAACACCTGGAACAAGTCGTCCACCGCCTTTGGAGATAAGCCCAGAGAAGGCTCGTCTAGTAGTATTACCCTCGGTCTAATAGCAAGTGCCATACCTATGACAAGCATCTGCTGCTCCCCACCAGAGAGATAACCAGCCCTCCTACTCATCAACTCCCTCAGCCTAGGGAAGTATTGAAAAACCACCTCTCTGTCCGGCCGCCTGCCCAGGCGCCTGGCGGTTCTCTCAGCCACCTTTAAGTGATCTTCAACAGTTAACTCCTCAAATACGCGCCTACCCTCTAGGACTTGTAACAAGCCTAGCTTCAGCACCTCCTCGGGGTGCTTGTTCGTAATATCTGTGCCTTCAAATATGACCTTCCCCATAGTCACCTCTCCCCGCTCAAGCTTCGCCACGCCGCTAATAGCCTTCAGAGTGGTGGACTTGCCCGCGCCGTTAGGCCCCATCAACGCAGTAATTTTGCCCTCCTCCGCCTTTAGAGAAACATTCTTGACGCCCAAGATATACTTATTATAAACCACTTGAATTCTGTCCACAACCAAACTCATTGCTTGACACCATATCTAGCTAAGTCATCGGCTAAATTTCCACGCGGTAGCGTAATCTCCGTCACCTTCTGCCATGTGCCGTCGCTATTCATCTGGTAGATATAAACAGTGGTGGTTGGCCTGTGGTCGCCAGCCATGTACTTCACCGGCGCGGCGTAGCTCGTCTTCACCTCTGGCATATTTTCAAGAGCCCACTTAATATTCTCACTAGTGGGCTCCTTCCCGTTCTTTACGGCGTATTCTATGCCCTTCGCCAGGATGTATGCCGCGTGCCAGCCCCTTATAAACGGCTCAGTCACCGTGCCGATCTTGTTGATGTAGCCAACCATTAAGCTAGCCTCTCTATCGCCAGACTGTGCCAGCTTCTTCACGTCGTCAATCATCAACGCGCTTGTGACTCTAAACAACCTGCCTCCGACCCACTTGGTAATATCGGGGCCTAGGAGCTTGCTGGTAGCCTCGTTAGCCCCCCATATATTGTATATGAATATAGCCTTACTCAGCCCTAGCTTATACGCAGACTTGATAATGACAGACCCGGCAGAGACGGTGCCGCCGTACCAAATGGCCACGGCGTCGCCGCACTTATCCCTCACCCTGGCGACCTGCTCATCAGCCGACACAGCTGTCAACTCCACGACCTCCTCCGCGCATATCGCCACGCCTTGTCTCTTCGCCTCCTCTCTAATTGCCGGGAGAGGCTCAAGGCCGTAGGGCACGTTGGGATACAGCAGAGCCATCTTAGGCGATGCGCCCGCCTTTTCAAAATACTGCTTTACGAAAACCACACCCGCGGCCGCGGCCTCGTGGTAGCTCGCCATGGTATAGAAGTTGTAGGGGTTTTTCACAAGCGAGAGAGTGTAGCTACCGGAGAAGTAGGGAATTCCATCTTTATTTATCTGAGGAGCAAGAGCCAGAGTGTCACCGGTGCCCCACCCAATTATTGCAACTACACCTTGTTGCTTGAAGTACTCGTAGGCGGCCTGCGCCTCTGGAATCTTGTATCCATAATCCCGCTCGACACACTGCAAGGTAATACCTAACTTCTTCAGCTCAGTCAATTCACCATTGTTTATAGCATCGATGGCGCTTTTCGCGCCGTATGACCAGGGTACACCAACATCTGCAGTCCCTCCTGTTAAGTCAAAAAGACATCCAATTTTCAACACCCTTTGGGTCTGCGAGGGGCTGGGGGAGGTCTGTTGAGTTGTTGTGGTGGCTGAGGCTGGGGGCGAGGCGGTTGGGGAGGATGTTGCCGTGGGACCAGTCTTTGGGGCTTGGGCCCCCTGTTGTGATAAATAAGCTACCAAAGCGGCTACGATTATTACAATTATGATAGGAATTACAATCTTTCCCATTTGCATAAGGAAAATTTCTAATTTGTATTTAAGTATTGTACTTTTACATTCTTTAAAACATTCTAGAAAATTCATAAATAAACTTATAGTTTTCTAATATAATTTCTTTTACTTTTCTCTAATACGTATGTTTAAAAATAAAGCTGACGCTTGTATAACATTTAAAATTATTAATAATTTCAATTTCCATAACCTCTTTGTAGAGAAATTTTTAAATACTTAATGATAGACCTGAATATCATGAAGGTGGCCAATTACATAAATGGGGAGTTTAAAGAGCCAAGTACGGGGGCTTTTCAGGTAAAAACCTCGCCTGTAGACGGCAGTAAGATCGCAGAGGTGCCGAGAAGCGGTAGGGAGGACGCTAGAGAAGCTATAGACTCAGCATTCGAGGCGCTCAAGGCGTGGGCCAACATCCCGGCGATAAGAAGGGCTGAGTATCTGTACAAGATGCTGGAGGTTTTCCGCCAGATGAAAGAGGATTTTATGAAAATCCTAACAGTCGAGGGAGGTGGCACGTACAGGAAAGTCTGGGGCGAGGTTGTGTTTACAGAAAGGCTTATACAGAACGCGGCCGAGCTCGCCAGGCACTACCAAGGCAGGGTGTTGCAGTCAGACAGCGAGTCCACCATATCTGTCGTGTTTAAGAGGAGTAAGGGGGTCGTGGGGGTCATAACGCCCTGGAACTATCCGCTGTCTATCTCTATGAAAAAAATTGCACATACACTAGCCGTGGGCAACACCGTGGTGTACAAGCCCGCCTCCGACACCCCCGTCACCGGCTGGCTAATTGCGCAGATGGTGGCTAAGGCGGGCCTGCCCAAGGGGGTCTTCAACCTCGTCATTGGGCCGGGCCCGGTGGTGGGGGAGGAGATTGTTACGCATAAGAGAGTGGCCCACGTGACGTTTACGGGGGAGAGCTCGACCGGTAGGGAAATCGCCGCGAAGGCCGCGGGGACGTTAAAGACGGTGACGCTGGAGCTGGGGGGTAGCGATCCCCTGATTATTCTAGACGATGTGGATGTGGACTACGCCGCGAGGCTGGCGGTGTTCGCCTCGCTGTTCCACCAGGGGCAGATATGTACCTCCGCCAAGCGGATCATAGTGCACAAGGCTGTGGCTGATAAATTCATCGAGCGCTATGTCCACTATGTGAAGATGTTGAGAATAGACGACCCTAGGAAGGACGAAAAAGTGGATCTAGGGCCTCTCATCAACGAGAGGCAGGTCGCCTTGATGAAGGAGTTCGTCGATGACGCAGTGTCTAGAGGCGGCCGTTTATTAATTGGAGGACGGAGCTGGGGCAACTTCTTCGAGCCTGCCATTTTCGTAGATGTGGATAGAAACTTTAGAATTATGAGGGAGGAGGTGTTCGGCCCGGTGAGGCCTATTGTAGTTGTGGAAAACGACGACCAGGCGGTGGAGGTGGCTAACGACACAGACTACGGCCTCAGCGGCGCCGTCTTGACGAACAACGTCAACAGGGCGTTTCGAATAGCTGAGGCTGTGGAGAGCGGGATGTTCCACATAAACGACGTCACGTTCCTAGAGGAGTCCCACGTTCCTTTCGGCGGGATAAAGGCCAGCGGCGTGGGGAGGGAGGGCGGCGAGTGGAGCTTCCACGAGACAACTTACGACCGCTGGGTCACAGTGACGCTAAGGACACGCCGCTTCCCCATACCCTCAGCCCTTAAATGATACGCCTAGAGACTAGGGGCGACATCGCCTACATCACCATTGACAACCCCCCGCTGAATCTCATAACTCTTGAGATGCGGAAAAGGCTTGGCGAGGCTGTGGAGGAGGTGGCCGAAAGCGGCGCAAAGGTTTTAGTAGTGAGGTCGACGGGAGACAAGGCCTTCAGCGCGGGTGGCGACGTGACGGAGTTTCTCCACACATCTCAGATGGATCTACTGGAGTGGGGGAGGACTATAGAATCTATATCAAATCTGCCAATCCCCACAATTGCATTGATAAGGGGTTACGCCCTGGGGGCGGGTTTTGAGATAGCCCTGGCTTGTGACGTCAGAATCGTAGCCTCAGACGCGGTGCTGGGACTGCCGGAGGTGCGGCTGGGCATGATCCCAGCGAGCGGCGGCTTGACTAAGCTAGTGAAATTCCTAGGCCCCAGAGCACTCTACTACCTACTGCTTGGCAAGAGGATGTCGGCGGAGGAAGCCCATAGACTGGGTCTGGTGGACGAGGTGGTTGCGCCGGGGGATTTGGAGCGGAGGGGGGAGGAGCTGGCGAAGGAGCTTGCGGAGTTGCCGCCGCTGGCTGTGAGGGCTTTGAAGGCGTCTGTCAGAGCGGCGCTGGAGAGCTCTGTAGAGGTTGGCTACCTAGTCGAGAGGTCGTTGTTCGGCCTCTTGAGATACAGCAACGACTTTGCCGAGGGGATAAAGGCGTTTAAAGAAAAACGCAAGCCACGCTATACTGGAAACTAGAATTATATATAATAGTAAAATAAAGTTAAATAGGGTCAACCTTTCATGTACATGTTTCGAGATCTTTATCGAAGGTCTTTAGAAAGACCTGAGGAGTTCTGGAGCGAAGTAGCTGGTGAGCTCTACTGGCGTAAACGCTGGACGCAGACGCTTGACGACTCCAACCCACCTTTCTACAGATGGTTTGTCGGTGGGGATACCAACATCTCGTACAACGCACTGGATCGCTGGCAGGAGAACAGGCCGGCGTTTATCTGGGCCTCCTCCTCAGGTTCAATAGAGCGGTACACATACGGCGACGTGAGGAAGAAGGTCGCAGAAATAGCCTGTGTGTTGAGAAGCCGGGGCGTGGGGAGGGGCGACAGAGTGACCATCTACATGCCGATGGTACCTGAAACTCTATTTCTACTACTGGCTGTCGCCAGAATAGGCGCCGTGCACAACGTGGTGTTTTCAGGTTTCGGCGCACAAGCACTGGCAGACAGGCTGGCGGACTCCGGCTCTAAGTTGCTAATCTCGGCGGACTACATGGAGAGGAGGGGGAGGAGGATTGAGCTACTGCCGAACGCCGAGGAGGCCGCCAAGAGGGTGGGATCTGTAGACATCTTGATATACGACCGGTCTAGGAGGGCTTTCGAAGGCGGCTCCGGGGGTTGCGGCGACGCAATTGAGTGGGTTGAGGCGGGGGAGCCTCTGTTTATTCTATACACATCGGGCACCACGGGCAGGCCTAAGGGGTTGTACCACGGACATGGGCAGTACATGGTGTGGGCATATGCCCACACCAAGTGGCTATTCGGCTTCAGGGAGGGGGATGTTTTATTCTCCACGGCTGATGTTGGGTGGATTAACGGCCATACATACGGGACCTACGGCCCTCTGCTGAACGGCGCCGTGGTGGTGTGGTACGAAGACGCGCCTGACTACCCGCACCCCGGTGTCTGGTGGGAGTTGATTGAGAAGACCGGCGCGTCTTTTATATGGCTGGCTCCCACCGCTGTGAGGCTTTTAATGAAGTATGGCGATGAGTGGCCCCGGAGGTATGAGATGAAGTCGCTTAGGCTTGTGGTAAGCGCCGGGGAGATCCTCGGCGTCGAGCCCTGGAGGTGGTTATGGAAAAATGTGTGTAGAGAACGCGGGGAGTGCCACGTGATAGAGACCTGGGGCCAGACCGAGAACTCCGGCTTCATAGCCGCGCCGGGGGGCTTCGGCGTCGGCGGAATAAGGTATAGGCTTGGCTCCGTGGGCCTCCCATACCCCGGCCTGAGGATAACTGTGGTGGATGACTCCGGGAGAGAGGTGCCGCCTAGGCAGAAGGGCCACGTGGTGGTGCGTCCGCCGACGCCTCCGGCATTTGCGCTGGGGGTCTGGGGGAATCCAAAGAGGTGGGTGGAGACGTACTGGTCTGGGTTTCCTGGGCTTTACTACACAGGCGACGTGGGCTACTACGACGAGGATGGCTATATCTACATCCTGGGGAGGGGCGACGACGTGATTAAGGTGGCGGGGCATAGATTAGCGCCGGCCGAGGTGGAGAACGTGGCCATGACCCACCCAGACGTTGTGGAGGCGGCGGCTGTGGCGATCCCCGACGAGCTGAGAGGCGCCGTCCTTGCCGTGTTTGTGGTGCCTAGGGAAGGCGCCTCTGTCAAGCCGGAGGACGTCGCCGCCGTTTTGAGAAGAGAGATGGGCCCGGTGGCTGTCGTGTCTAGGGTGTATGTCGTGAATAAGTTACCTAAGACCAGGACGGGTAAGATTATGAGGCGTGTGCTCAGGGCCGTGGCCGCCGGCGAGGGGCTTGGCGACCTGTCCACGCTGGAAGACGAGGCCTCGGTAGAGGAGGTGAAGAAGGCTGTAGAGGAGTTGCGCTACCTCCTCAGGTAGGAACTCGCCTTCTTAATAGCTCTAAGTATATTTACATAACCAGTACACCTGCATATGTTTCTAATTGACATTTTCAAAACTCCGGGATCTGCCTCTGGGTCGACGTCTTTAAGATAGTGATATACTGCTAGGATAAATCCGTGGGTGCAGTAGCCGCATTGAGAGGCGTACTCCTCTAGAAAGGCTTTCTGGACCGGGTTTAGCCCGTCTTGCGACAGCCCCTTGACGGTTGTTACTTCATGTCCCTTGGCCTGCACGGCGAATATTGTACAAGACTTGACAGCCTTGCCGTCTATCAACACCGTGCACGCCCCGCAACGCCCCTCGTCGCACCCCCTCTTCACCTCCGTGGCGCCGGCCCTCCTGAGAAAGTCAATTAGCAAGACGCGCGGCTCTACGTCGACTTCCACCGGCCGGCCGTTGAGGAGCAACTGGCCGCCCCCATTTCCCCTCCACTTAGTTATGGCGTCTCTGGTGGGGAGGCGCCACTCGGCGCCGTCGGCCACTCTGCGTAGGGCCTGGGCGAGGAGTTGAGGCAGGAGTCTACGCTTCTTTTCAAAACTTAGGTGCGGGTCTTCGTAGGGCTCGTCCTGCGGCAGTAGATCCAGTATCTTCTCTGCGTGTGAGTCAAGGCCCTTAAGCCCAGCGCCGTCTAGAGCCTTATCCACAGCCACGGGACGCGTGTAGTATCCGCCGACCGCCACGCGGGATTTTGTAACTACGCCTTCTGAAACCTTCACAGCCGCGGCTACCACAAGACTGGGGTAGGAGGCGCCGCCTATCTTAAACACGACGGTGGCCTGCCTCTCCCACCTGGGTACCCGCACCTCGGCTACCAACTCTCTATCTATCACTGTGTAGTAGGGCCCCTTGACAAATTCCTCAGCCCTCACCACTCTCTCCCCTCCCCGTCCTCGCAGGACCACCTCGGCGTCTAGAGCCATG
The DNA here is from genome assembly GCF_000234805.1 of Pyrobaculum ferrireducens. Taxonomy (NCBI): domain Archaea; kingdom Thermoproteati; phylum Thermoproteota; class Thermoprotei; order Thermoproteales; family Thermoproteaceae; genus Pyrobaculum; species Pyrobaculum ferrireducens. Next base: position 956,631 of record NC_016645.1, on the reverse strand, counting down.
AGAGGCGGCAGGTAGTTCGCGGCTGGGTCGGCGTGCGCCAGCGACCCGCCGAGCGTCCCCCTGTTCCTAACCTGTATGTCTGCTATCCGCCACGCGGCTTCGCTAAGCGCCGGGGCCCAAGACACCACCTCCCTGTGCATAGCCACGTCGTTGTGCACAAGCAAGGCGCCGAGGGCGAGTCTATCCCCCCTCCTCTCTACGTACCTCAACTCGTCAAGCTCAAAAATATCCACCAAAGCCTCCACCGAGAGGAGTCTGAGCTTGAGAAGCGTCGACAGTGACTGGCCGCCGGCGAGAGGCGTCGCCCCCTCTCTCACGGCTTCAAGCGCCTCTGCCAGCGAGGTGGCTTTGATGTACCTAAACTGGGGGGGATATGCAGGCCTCATATCAACGCCTCAAGCCTAACTGGCAGCTCGTTGATGGGAACCCCCAGTAGGTCGGAGACGGCGTTTGCAACAGCCGCCGGCGCCCCCATGACGGGGCCCTCCCCGGCGCCGTATGCGCCGGAGGGCAGATACACCGCAGGCGTCTCGAAATGGATAAGCCCCACATCCACGTCTACAAACTCCGCCAGCGTCGGCGTGCCGTAGGTATCTAGCAACAGCGACTTGGGGGTGCCGTCCGGGCCGTATCTAAGCTCCTCGTAGAGGGCCATGGCAACCCCGTGGTGTATCCCCCCGTGGAGTTGCCCGTCAAGCAACTCCCTCTTTATTATCCTCCCAGCGTCGTGGGCCACTACGTACCTCACGAGCTTTATGCCCTCGTCGCCGAGCTCAACCACGGCGAGGTGGGCCTGTATGGCGTATGCCGCCGAGGAGTTTACGCGATCGCCAACCGGCGCCCTCACCGTGGGGGGCTGGAAGTAGGCGGTAGCCACGAGGCCGCCCTCCATTCCCTCCGGCAACCCGCCCGGGTCCCAGTGCACGGCGGAGGCAATGCGCTTCAGATCTATACGCCTCTCAGGTCTATCTAGGTCAACTACGTACCCATCTGAGTAGGCAACTCTCCTTGCCTTTAGGTAGTGCGCCCCTAGTAGCATTACTTTTTCCTTCAGCCTTCTACACGCCTCAATCGCGGCGCTGATCACCACGGGGGCGAATCTGCTGGAGTAGCTACCGCTAGACAGCGCCCAAAGCTTGTCGGTATCTGTCTGGAAGACCACCTTCACATCCTCAGGCTTAACCCCCAGCTCCCTGGCCACCACCTCGGCGAGCGCGGTTTCGTGGCCGAGACCCTCGTTTGTGGCGTTTACAAAAACCTCGACAACCCCGTTTGGATCTACGCTTACGGTCACGTATTCCCCAGCCCCTGAGTGTGGATACTTCCTCTTCTCGGCGTCCAGGGCCACGTCGACGTAGCCGAGGTTGGTGCCGCTTGGCTCCACCACCACGGCGATGCCGACGCCCACCCTCCTCCCCCTCCTCTTCTCCTCCTGCCAGCGTCTATACTCGGGCTCTAGAGCCTTTACAACCGTGACGTAGTCCTGGGCCGGGTATAGACCGCCGGTGGGGGTTTCGTAGAACTTCTGGCTGCCTACCGTCACTGGGAACTCCCTCACCAAGTTTCTAATTCTAAACTCAAGCGGGTCTAGCCCCAGCCTCCTTGCGGCCTCCTCCACCGCCCTCTCAAGTGCGAAGTAGAACTGGGGGCCGCCGTAGCCGCGGTTCAGCCCCGTGGGGGACTTGTTAGTGAATACGACTGTGTAGTCGGCCTCAATTGCTTTTATGTCGTAGGCCCCGTTTAAATTGCCGTGTATTCTAAACAGAGCCCCCGGCTCAGGCGGCCTTAGGTAGGCCCCCACGTCTTCAATAAAGTGGTAGCGGACTGCGGTTATCCTCCCGTCTCTCCTCAGGGCCAGCTCCACGTAGCCCCTTCTCTCTCCGTTGGAGCTGCTGGCTACCAAATTCTCCTGCCTTGTCTCGACCCACTTCACCGGCCTCCCGGCGAGCCTAGAGGAGGCGGCGGCCAGGACGGCGTATGGGTAGATGGAGTATTTAATACCGAAGCTTCCCCCGATGTCCCTAGGCGTCTTGATGTGTAGTTGCGCCGTGGACAAGCCGAGGGCCCTGGCTATGAAGTAGACGTAGAGCATGGGGCCTTGGAAATTTGCAGTGAGGTACAGCTCATCGCCGCGCCACGACGCCAAGACGCCGTACGGCTCCAGAGGCATGGCGGTGTGCTTGGGGAATTTAAACTCCAGACGCACCACGTCGTCAGCCGCCTTGAAGAAGCCCTCCACATCGCCGAACTTCATATTTTTCCTCATAGCAACGTTGCTCCCCAGCTTCTCGTGGACCAGCGCCCTCCCCCGCAACGCGTCGTCTATTGTCACAACAGGCTCCAGAGGCTCTAGATCAACTTCTACATAGTCCAGGAGATCCACTGCTTTGTAGACGTCGTCTGCGAGCACCACGGCGAGGGGCTCTCCGAAGTAGCGGGCCTTCCCCACGGCAAATGGATAGTAGTCGATAGGCAGTCCGAGGGCGTTTGGAAACGGGGCCTTGACAACCCTTAGGAGATCTTCAGACGTGTAGGCCACGCCGCCCCGCCGCCGCACTTCCGACACGTCTATTTTCCTAACCACTGCGTGGGGATACGGAGACCTCAGAATAGCCATGTGGAGCGTCCCCGGCGGAGACGGCAGATCGTCTATATACTCGCCGTTGCCGGTGACAGCCCTAAGGCCCTCCCGGTAAGTCATGGCAACTTATCCACTATGTATATCTTCCTCAACTTCTTGTAGAAGGCAACTCTCGAATTTACAAAGTCGAGCAGCTCTCTTTCAGAGGCCTGCCCCCTCAGCACGACGTAGGCAACAGGCAACTCGCCCACCTCGGGATCGGGCTCTCCCTTCACCAACGCCTCCTTAACCGCGGGGTGTTTAAGTAGAATAAGCTCTAAATCCCTTGGGAAGACTGGGTACCCCTTGTACTTAATCATACGCTTCTTCACCCCCCGGAAGTAGAGAAGCCCCCTCTCATCCATCGAGACAATATCTCCCGTTTTCAAATAGCCGTCTTGAAACACCTTCTCCGTCTCCGCCGGGTCGCCGTACCTCTTCATATTCCACGGCGACTTTACAAGCAACTCCCCGTCCTCGGCAAGCTTCACCTCAACCCAAGGCAACGGTATGCCTATCGTTCCCTTTGCGTCTTTTAGCTGGGGTGGCTGGAAGGTCAGCACAAGGGCTTCGGTTAGCCCGTAGATCTGGAGAATAGGCACACCCGAGGCCTCCTCAAACCTCCGCTGGACGTCGGGAGGTAGATAGGCCCCCCCAGACACGGCGTACCTAGCCCCCAGCCTCCCCACCCCCGCCTTGTTCAGCTCGGCATACACCGTCGGCACCCCCACAATCACCGTGCTTTTCTCAGCGAGTTTAACCGCCGCGTCAACATCAAAACGCCTCATTAACAACACCGTGGCGCCCGACATAAGCGCGGCCATGGCGGTCAGGAGGCCCAGGACATGGGTGAGGGGCGGCGTCACGAGCACCACGTCGCTCGGCGTCAACTGCATCGCAGTGGCGAGGCTGTGGGCACACCTCCAGAACCCCTCAGCGGCGTGCACCACTTGCATAGTCCTCCCGGCAACCCCCGCGTAGTACATCACAACCTCCCCAAGCCCCCCGCCACCCTCAGAGCCCCACTCCCCTATCTTCACCGCCTTCCACTTTTTAAATACGTCGGCGTTGCGTCCGTACACTTCCTCGTCAGTCAACAAGATATCTGGCCGGAAGTCCTCCAGCTGGAACTCTAAGTCCTCAGATACAGTCAAGGGGTCAACAAGAGCGGTTGTTGACGGAGAGGACAGAAGCCCAACCAGCGAAGCTAAAGCCGCCGACGAATTCCTAGCTATGAAGAAAACCCGGCCCCCCGTCCTGTTTCTAAGAGATCTCCTCAGCAACTCGCCGTAGCTATGCCTCTCCACCCCGTCGTCAACCGCGGTCTTGTCTGGCTGGGACCTGGCCCAGAAGTCAATCATACCCTCTTAAACACGTACCACGTTTCTCCAGAACCTGTTTGCCCCACTTCCCAAACCACCTCGTCTCCTATCTCAATTTTCTCGGCCTCCACATATCCAGGTAGCTGGAAGTCGCCAAACTTGGCGATCGCCACCGTATACGGCGTCTTAAACCTCCCATTCGATACGTAAACAGTGCTGTATGTCAACACAACCCCCCTCTTGGGGATGTCTACAAGATCCACGGGGCCCCGGCAGTTGGGACACCTCGGCGCCGGGGGGAAGTAGCCGTAGCCGCACCGCCTACAACGAGACCCCACAAGCCTCCCCTCAGCCAGGTACCTCCTGAGGCTCATATCCTCATCATATGGACCACTGCGGCGGAGTTTACACCCCCCTCGTTCACTGCAAGAGCCACGCGGGCGCCGGTATTTCTGCCGTGGGCCCAGCCGGCGAGCTGTAGATAAAGCTCATAAACCTGGGCGAGGCCCGTGGCGCCGATGGGATGGCCCCTTGCCTTCAGCCCCCCGCTGGGGTTGACCGGGATGCGGCCTCCAATTTTCGTCGCTCCCTCCCGTATCAGTCTATATCCACCACCCCTCTCGGCGAAGCCCACCGCCTCGTATATCAACACCTCGTTTATGGTAAAGGCGTCGTGCACCTCAGCAACCTCTATATCCTTGGGCGTAACGCCTGCCTTTTCGTAGGCCCTCCTCGCCGCCTCAGCCACAGCCCTCGGGTAGGTCAAGTCGGGCCTCTGGGATATGCTTAAGGTGTCTGTAGCCACCTCGGAGGCGGCTATTTCCACAAGAGGCGTGGGTAACTTCTTGGCTATTTTTTCAGAGACTACGAGCGCGAGGGCCGCCCCGTCGCTTATAGGCGCCGCGTCGTAGAGCTTAAGCGGCGTCGCTATGGGCCTGCTCTTGAGACACTCCTCTAGAGTTATCTTCCTCTGGAAATGCGCCTTGGGATTAGCCGCGGCGTGTTCGTGGTTTTTAACAGCAACCATACACAAATCCTCCTCGGTGGCCCCGTATTGATACATATAGCGCCTAGCTATCATAGCGTAGTGGGCTGGTATGGTGACGCCGCTCATCTGGTCTATGTAGTCGCTGGCCGCCATAAGCGCGTCGGTGACCTCTTCAGTGGATCTGGCAGTCATCTTCTCCACCCCCACGGCCAGCGCCGCGTCTACGTGGCCAGACTTAACGGCGAGATACGCCGTGTGGAGGGCAAGCGCCCCAGCCGCGGCGCATGCCTCCACTCTGTAAGCCTCCTTGGGGAGGAGGCCCAGCCTCTCCGCGACTAAGGTGCCGTACATGATTTGGTGTTCATATGTCTCCGACTGGACGCCTACATACAAGGCGTCGATTATCTCCGGCGGGATGCCCATCTCCAACAGCTCGTTGAAAGCCTCGGCGACGAGTTCCCACCCAGCCTCCGCCCTCTTGCCGATACGCGACATCCCAACCCCGGCGAGAAAAACGACCATGTAGCCAGACATATCTAGATATTTAAGTATTCACGAATCCAAAAAGCTTAATTATCAACTTCAAATATGTACCATGTCTGCGGAAATACAACTTATTAGAAAGACCGTTAGGGAATTTGTAGACTCGGCGGTCCTCCCCCAGATTAAGAAGATGGAGGCCGGCGAGTACCCACGGGACCTAGTCAAGAAGCTCGGGGAACTCGGCCTCCTGGCCCCCCTGGTGCCGGCTGAGTACGGCGGGGGGTCCGCCGACACGCTAACCCAGGTGGTGATTATAGAAGAGCTGGCCAGGGCGTCGCCGGCCCTCGCCACAATTGCGGAGATACAGGGCTCCATGATTGCTCACAACATCTACGAACTCGGTAACAAGAGGCAGAAAGAGGAGATTCTGCCCAAAATAGCCGCCGGAGACTACGTAGCCGCCTTCGCCCTCTCGGAGCCTTGTTGCGGCTCAGACGCCGCGGCCATAGAAACAAGGGCTGAGAAGGTGGGCAGGGAGTGGGTTCTAAACGGCACTAAGATGTGGATAACCAGCGGCCTACACGCCGACTACTACCTAGTCTTCGCCCGAACCGGGCCGCGTGAGGCTAGGCACAGGGCAATAACCTCATTTCTCATACCAAGAAGCTCCTGTATCGAGGCGACGCCCATAGAGGTTATGGGGATGCACGGATCTGGCACCGCCGAGGTGAAGTTTAACAACTGCAGAGCTGGCGACGACGACGTGGTGGGGGAGGTGAACGGCGGGTGGAGAGTGGCCATGAACGGCATAAATCTAGGCCGGCTGAACGTGGGGGCCCTGGGCCTGGGAATTGCAGAGGAGTCCTTTATACAGGCTTTTAAATATGCAAAGAAGAGAGTGGCATTTGGGAGGCCCATATCCGAGTTTCAAATTATCCAGCACTACCTGGCGGAGATGTACATCAAGGCCGAGGCGGCGAGGAGCGTCGTCTACACAGCCGCGAAGATGAGAGACGGCGGGGATCCCCAGTTCGTCCTCTACGCCCAGGCGGCGAAGGTGCTGGGTTCAAGAGCCGCGGTGGAGAACAGCAGACTGGCCGTCCAGATAATGGGCGGCTTCGGCTACTCAAAAGACGCCCATGTAGAGATGCTGTACAGAGACGCAAAGGTGACGGAAATCTACGAAGGCACCAACGAAATCATCCTAAACACCCTCTTCAAATTCCTAGATAGGGAGGTCGGGTAATGCCTTTTGAGGCGAGGTTTTACATATACTGGTCACAGACAGACGCGGCTGGCATCGTGCACTTTTCCGAGTTTTTCACGCTGGTGGAACACGCAGAGGAGGAGTTCTACAGGTCAAGAGGTCTCCTAGATGTGCACAGCCTGATGCCTCGGGTCGAGGCCCACGCAGTGTTTAAGTCCCCCCTGAAACGCGGCGACGTCGCGCGCGTGGTATTGAGGCCTTTGGAGCTTAGGGAAAAGGCGGTTAAGTTCGGCTTTGAGATATTTAACGAGACGACGGGGCTCCTCTCGGCCTCCGGCTACATAGTGGCGGTATGTGTAGAAAACGAGGGTGGAAGGCTGAGATCGGCAAGGTGCCCCCAGGAGCTCATAGAGGCGTGGATGAGTGTCGAGTAGTTGCACACGGTCCGCCGGCAAGGTTTATATCTCCGCACCGGGGCCTCCGCGTGGAGGGATATCTAGATCTTAGGAATAGGCCTAGAGAATTCGTCGAGGCGAGGATCGAGGAGGCGAAGGCAGAGGCAAAGTTAGCCGAGGAGATTTTGAAAAGAGAGCTCTACCAAAACGCGGCAAACAAGGCATTCATGGCGCTTAGAGCCCTGCTAAGAGCTTTGGTGGTGTTGAGGCTTGACCTCTTGACGCGGGACGCCAAGAGGGGGGAGTGGTATCTTAAAGTCGGCTACGCGGCCCCCACCACCGGCTTGATTAGAATAGCAAAAGACCTGGAGGCGCTGGGCGTCGCCGGGGTTGAGCCAGTGGTAAAAACTGCGTTGATGTTACATAGATTTGCTTACAACGGCTTCGATACAAACTTCGTGGACTACTCAGATCTAGAGGAGGTGGCCTCTGACGTAAGACAGGTATTGGAGTACGTCGAGAAGATCCTACGGCAACTAGAAACCTCAAAGGGGGGCTAAGCATAGGGGAGATATGGCGGGCGGGAGAGTTGTCGAGCTGGCGACGCTGTACCCAGGCCCCCTAGCAGGTAGGTTGCTCGCCGGGTGGGGGTTCGAGGTTGTAAAAGTAGAGCCTCCAGGTGGCGATCCTATGAAGTCTTTTAGTCCACTTCTCTACCGTTTGCTAAACGAGGGGAAGAGGAGGGTTGTAGTTGATCTAAAGAGTGAGGAGGGCAGACGCATTCTGTACGACATGGTGAGGGGCGCAGACGCCGTTATCACAAGCTTCAGACCTCAAGCCGCCGAGAGGCTCGGCGTATCTTATAGGGTCTTAAGCGCGGTTAATCCCTCCATTATCTATGTCGCCATTACTGGCTACGAGTCGTCTAACGCCCCCGGCCACGACATAAACTTCGCCGCAGTTGCAGGCCATATAAGAGACTCGGTGCCGACGCCGCAGAGCATAGATGTGGCAACTGGCCTCGTTGCGGCCTTTGCCGTAGCCGCCTCCGTGGCCCTCGGCCGCGCTGGGTATTTCGAGGTGCCGATGGAACGCGTCGCCCTTCTCCTCAATTTGTTAAACTTCGCCAATATTGGAGATGTCGGAGAGCCGAGACTCACCGGGAGCTACCCCTTCTACAACATCTACAGATGTGCTGATGGGAAAGTGGCTCTGGGGGCTGTGGAGCCGAAGTTTTGGGAGAGGTTCTGCATGTTGATAGGGAGGCCGGATCTCATAAATAGGATACTAGATCCCGGAGCAGTCACCGAGGTTGAGAAAGAAACTAGTAGAATAAAGTGTGGGGAGTTGTTAAATAGAGCGGCAGAGCTTGATGTACCCCTTGCACCTGTCTTGTCTTTAGAAGAGGTTGCCAAGAGAGTAGATCTAGATAAGTTAATATCTGCGTTTTTAAAAGTAAACTTTGAAAAATGAGATGATTACCGACTTCTAATACTAGGGCGAGCCGGAGCGACTTTTTGTAGAGGCTGGAAATATTTATAAAATAAGTGGCTAGAGTTGTGATGATAAATTTTAAAATACTTAATAATAGTAAAAAATTTAATGGACATATGGAAACCTGAAAAACAGCATCTGGAGGCGTCTAATGTAGCTAGATATATGTCGCTACACGGCTTTGAAACGCTGGAACAGTTTATCTCCCATACCTATGAAAAGCCGGAGGAGTTCTGGTCCACTTTTGAGCGGGAGGTGTTGAGGCTGAGGTGGAGAGAGCCGTACACCAAGGTGTTGGACTTGTCGCGGGGGGTTCAGTGGCCCCGGTGGTTTGTAGGAGGGCGGCTCAACATTGCCGACCAGCTTGAGGACACCTCGGAGCCTCTAGTGAAGTGGGAGGGGGAGGATGGCGCTACTGTGTCTTGGAGCTACTCGGAGGTGCTATACAAGGCCAGGGCCGTGGCCAGCTGGCTTAAGCGAAACGGCTTGGAGAAGGGCGACCGCGTAGCGGTGTACATGCCCATGGTGCCCGAGATAGTGCCGGTCATGCTGGGCGCCATAAGGGCCGGCGGCATAATAGTGCCCCTCTTCAGCGGCTTCGGGAGGGAGGCCATTAGGGTTAGGCTGGAGGACAGCGAGGCGAAGTTCGTCTTCGCCGCAGACGTCTCATACCGCAGAGGCAAGGAGGTGGATATGTTCTCCGAGCTAAAGGCCGGCCTTACCCAGAGCGTTAGACACGTGGTGGTGCTGGAGAGGTCGGGAAGGCAGAGCGGCTACACGCCGCTGTCCGACGTCTTTAAGACAGGCGGCGACTATGTGGAGAATACAGAGTCTGAAGACCCCTTGATGATTATCTACACATCGGGCACCACTGGGAAGCCCAAAGGCACAGTACACACACACGACGGCTTCCCCATAAAGGCCGCCGCGGATGTCTACTTCCATTTCGACATAAAGAGGGGGGAGACGCTGAGCTGGGTGACTGACATGGGGTGGATGATGGGGCCCTGGATGGTCTTCGCCGCATACCTCCTTAGAGGCTCCATGGCCTTTTTCGAGGGGGCCCCTGACTACCCCAAGGACAGGCTGTGGCGCTTCGCGGAGAGGTTTGAGGTGAAGTCTCTAGGCCTCGCCGCCACCCTCACTAGACACCTCAGGAGCATAGGGGCCTCCGCAGAGCCGGGGCAACTAGACCACCTGGAGGCCTTCGGCAACACTGGGGAGCCTATCGACCTCGAGAGCTGGCTGTGGCTCTACAGAATGGGCAGGGGGAGGGTGCCGATTATCAACTACTCCGGGGGGACTGAGATCTCCGGCGGGATTCTGGGTTGCTACGTGGTGAAGCCCATAAAGCCCAGCTCCTTCAACGGCGCCAGCATAGGCACGAAGGCCACTGTGTTTACAGAAGACGGCAGGCCCGCGCCTCCTGGGGTAGAGGGAGAGCTGGTGGTCCTCTCGGTGTGGCCGGGCATGACGAGGGGCTTCTGGAGGGATCCCCAGCGCTATTTAGAGACCTACTGGAGCAAGTGGCCTGGGGTGTGGGCGCATGGGGACGCCGCCATGGTGGATCAAGAGGGGTACTTCTACATACTGGGCCGTGCCGACGACACAATTAAGGTGGCTGGGAAGCGGCTGGGGCCCGCCGAGATAGAGACGGTCCTCAACGCGCACCCAGCCGTGGCGGAGTCTGCGTGTATAGGCGTCCCCCATTCGGTAAAGGGCGAGGTGCCTATCTGCTTCGTCGTGTTGAAGGCCGGCTACGAGCCCAGCGAGTCGCTGAGGGCTGAGCTGATAAGGCTGACAGAGGAGGCGTTGGGCAAGGCGTTCGGCGCCGTGGAGGACGTAAAGTTTGTCAAGATGTTGCCCAAGACGAGGAATGCTAAAATCATGAGGAGGGTCATAAGGGCCATCCACCTCGGCCGTAGCCCCGGCGACCTCTCGGCTCTGGAAAATCCAGAGGCTATTGAGGAGATAAAGAAGGCAATTGGCAAAATTTAGTTAAATAAACTACAAACTGTTAAATAATCCCACTTTCAAACCTACTTAATGAGAGTTGGAATAGCGGGTGTGGGCTGGTTCGGCTTCCAGCCCGAAGTGGTCGACTATTCCTTCCGCGAGATGATGTTCAAGGCGGCGCAGAGGGCATATGAGGACGCAGGCGGTCTCGATCCCCGGAGGGACGTAGACGCGTTTATCTCGTGCCAGGAGGACTTCTGGGAGGGGATATCTATTGCTGATGAATTTGCGCCGGACCCCGTCGGCGGTGCGATGAAGGCGGTGTATACGGTGACCGGCGACGGGCTTCAGTGCGTGGGGCAGGCATATATGATGATTAAGTCTGGCCTTTTCGACGTCGTTGTAGTTGAGTCTCATGGAAAGCCCTCCGACGTCGTCACACTCAACGAGGTTATGTTCACAGCCACGGACCCCGTATCACTGCGGCCTCTGGGGCTGGAAAATGTACACGCATTAGCGGCCTTGGAGGCCAGGGCCTACATGGCTAGGTACGGCGTCGAGGAGGAGCACCTGGAGGCTGTGGTGGAAAAGGCCCATAAGGCCGGCGTCAAAAACCCCCGCGCCGTGTACGCATCGCCGGGCAGATCGAGAGCGTCTACCCCCACCGTGGTGGACCCCCTGAAAGAGGCTGACATAGCCAAGTTCGTGGACGCCGCCGTCGTCGTGGTGCTGGCCTCCGACAGGGTGGTTAGGGACTTCACCGACGCCCCCGTCTGGGTGGATGGGGTTTGGTGGTCTACGGAGATCTCCACTCTGGAGTACCACGACTGGGCTTTTCCGCACCACGCCAGGGAGGCCGCCGACGGCGCGTATATGCAGGCCAAAGTCGCAGACCCCGCCAAGGAGGTGGGCTTCGCCGAGGTGGATAACCGATACAGCTTCAAAGAGCTTCAGCACATCGAGGCCCTCAGGCTGGCGCCCCGCGGGCAAGCTAAGGAGTTGCTCGCCGACGGCGCCTTCTGTCCAGGAGGGAGACTGCCCGTAAATCTCAGCGGGGGGGCTCTGGCCGAGGGCGTCCCCTTCGAGGTGCACGGACTGGCGAGGCTGAGCTACGCCGTCGCCGTCATGAAAGGCGACTTCAAGGCGGAGGTAGATAGGCGGGACGTGGCGGTGGTGCACAGCTGGAGAGGCGTCCCCACAACTACAAGCGTCGTGGCTGTGCTGAGGCTATGACGAGCCGCAACATCAACTTCAAGCACAGAGTGGCAGTTGTGAGCGCCGGGATGACGCTGTTCAGAAGCAGAATGCTGGAGACGCCCCAAGAGCTGGCGTGGCTCGCGGCTAAGCAGGCGCTGGACGAGGCCGGCCTGACCCTCAAGGATATAGACTGCGTCGTCATCGGAAGCGCGCCAGACGCCTTCGACGGCGTTCACATGAAGGGGGAGTACCTCGCCGAGGGCGCCGGGGGCATCCACAAGCCGACCATCAGAGTATTTGTGGGAGGCGCCACCGGCGTCTTTGTCCCCATCGCCGCGTGGTGGCACGTGGCGTCTGGACTCTGCAAAAAGGTGCTTGTCGTCGCCGAGGAGAAGATGAGCCACGCCGCGAAGCCGCATACGCAGTACGTCTTCCGCTACATATGGGACCCCATCGTCGAGAAGCCCCTCAACCCCAACTTAATCTGGATATTCGCCATGGAGATGCACCGCTACATGTATAAATGCGGGGTGAAGAAGGAGGACATAGCGCTGGTCTCTGTTAAGAACAAGCGCAACGCCTGCGGCCACCCCTCGGCGCAGCTCTGCATGCCAAACATAACGGTGGACGACGTGTTGAAGAGCGAGGTCCTGGTCTGGCCGGTGCAGTTGCTAGACATATCGCCAACAAGCGACGGCGCCGTGGCGCTGGTGTTGGCAAGCGAGGAGGAGGCTAGGAGGATTACAGACACCCCCGTGTGGATTAAAGGCGTTGGGTGGACTCTCGACACGACGCACTGGACAAACCGCGACTTGGCCTACCCCGAATACGTGCGGAGGGCGGCTGAGATGGCCTACCGCATGGCTGGGATAGACAACCCGCGGAAGCAGATAGACGTGGCGGAGCCCTACGACCCCTTCGACTACAAAGAGCTACACCACATGGAGGGCCTCGGGCTGGCGAGGAAGTGCGAGGCGCCGGTACTCACAAGGGAGGGCGTGACGCAGAGAGACGGCGACCTCCCCATAAACCCATCCGGCGGCCTACTCGGCGTGGGGAACCCCATCGCGGCCGCGGGCCTTATGAAAGTGGCAGAGATATTCTGGCAGATAAGGGGCGAGGCGGGGGCGAGGCAGGTAAAGAAGCCGGTGTACACCGGCCTGGCACAGGCCTGGGGAGACCTCATGCAGGCAGGAACAGTCATCGTGATGGGGATATGACGGGACCAACCAAGCCCATAAACCCGAGGGGCACCAAGTACGACCGCGTGGAGTTCCCAGTATTCGAGTTTCCAGTGGTCGGCAAGGCGCGCTACAACTACACCACTGGCGAGGCCCTGGGCAGATTCCTAGCCGGCCTCAAAGAGGGGAAGATACTCGGCACGTACTGCAACAAGTGCGGGAGGGTGTTCGTCCCGCCGAGGATGTACTGCTCCTACTGCTTCAGAGAGGTAGACGGGTGGGTAGAGGCTCGGGACGAAGGCGTGGTCAACACGGCGGTGATGAGCTACATATCGGCCACAAGGGCGAGGCTTGAGAGGCCGGTAGCCGTGGGCGTTATTAAGCTTGACGTCCCCGGCTACCAATTCGACGACCACTTCTTCCCCGGCTTAATGCACTACATCTGCGGCGCGTCGGAGGACGACGTGAAGTCCATGAAGATATTCGGAGCCAGGGTAAAGGCAAGGTGGAAGCCGCCCGAGCAGAGAACCGGCTCGATAACAGACATAGAGTGCTTCGAGGTGGCGAGGCCATGAGGCGCGTCAAGTACTTCCCAGAGGTAATGGAGATAGAGGCGTATGTATACACCGCCGGCCCGGTTGGCACAAAATGGCTCGAGGCGTTGGAGTCGGGGAGGCTCACGGCGGCCTACTGCCCCAAGTGCGGCAGGCTGTATATGCCACCCAAAATGTACTGCCCGCACGACTTCCAGGAGGTTACGGAGCTGAGGGAGGTGGCGCCGCTCGGCGTCGTGGAGACGTACACAGTGATCCACAGAGACTTCTACGGAGAGCCGCTTAAAGAGCCCCGGGTGCTGGCATTCATAAAATTCCCCGGCGTTGAGGGCGGCCTCATACACTACGTAAAGACGGATAGGCCCAGGGTCGGCATGAAGGTGAGGCCCAGGTGGCGCGCCGATAGGCGTGGCCTCGTCACAGACATTGAGTACTTCGAGGAGGCATGACTCTTCTGACTCAGGAACACGAGCTGGCGAGGCGGACGGCCAGGGAATTCGCCGAGAAATACGTTGAGCCTGTCGCCAGGAAAATGGATCGGGAAAACTACTACCCACGCGAGGTGATTAGAGAAGCGGGGAAACTCGGCCTACTAACCCCCACCGTCTCGCCCGAGTACGGAGGCGGGGGCGGCGACTTGAGGACTGCGGTGGTGGTGCTTGAGGAGCTGGGCCGCGTCAGCGGGGGCTTCAGCCTCCTTGTGGAGGCCTACGGCATACTATTCGCCGATGCCCTCAACAACTTCGCCACCAAGAGGCAGAAGGAGGAGGTGCTCTCCAAGGTTGCGGCCGGCGAGAAGATAGGCGCCTTCGCCCTCTCGGAGCCTTGTTGCGGCTCAGATGCCGCGGCGATCCAAACACAAGCCGAGAAGAGGGGCGGGGAGTGGGTCATCAACGGCACCAAGATGTGGATAACCAACGGGCTCTACGCAGACTACTACCTAGTGGCGGCGAGGACGGGGCCGAGGGAGGCGAGGCACAGGGCAATTACGCTGTTTCTACTCCCCCGTAGTAAATGCATCGAGGCCTCGCCTATAGAGGTGATGGGGGTCAGAGGTACGGGAACCGCAGAGCTTAAACTCAGCGACTGCAGAGCCGGCGACGACGACGTCGTGGGCAAGGTGAACGGCGGGTGGGAGGTGCTAACCACCACCCTAAACATTGGAAGGACAGCGGTGGCCGCCGTGGCGGTCGGAGTCGCCCGCGGAGCTTATGAAGAAGCGCTGAGCTGGGCGAGGAATAGAGAGCTCTTCGGCAGGCGGCTGGTGGAGTTCCAAAACACCCAGTTCGAGCTAGCGGAGATGCTCGCCGCTATAGAAACCGCAAGGACGCTGACGTACTACTCCGCCTACCTATACGACACCAAGTCGCCCCACTTCGTCCTCATGACCCATGTCGCCAAGCTACAGAGCGCCCGCATCGCCGTAGACGTCGCCAGACGCGCAGTGCAGATAGAAGGCGGGTTCGGCTACAGCAAAGAAAGCAAAGCGGAGATGTTCTACAGAGACGCCAAAATCCTAGAGATAGGTGAGGGTACTAACGAAGTCATGAAATATGTCATTTATAAACTAATAGAAAAAGGATCATTTCATTAGTATATTATATTCTTCATATATAATTTTTATGGACGATAATAAATATAACATATAAGTATTTAATAACCATTTTTGCTGGTGATAAATAAATTAAATTTATAAATACATATTAAAATATACTCTATGGGAACTTTAGAACGTTATATTACTGAGCCACTAAAAGAAGTTGGGTGGCGAATGACTCAGTGGACAGAAAAATACATCCCTGATGCGTGGATCATCGCGGTTATGCTAACACTAGTGACTCTTCTCCTCGCATGGATATGGGGAAGTCCACCTGGTAAGCCTTGGTGGGGACTTGACGGACTCTACCACGTCATCATAGCGTGGGGAAATGGTTTTTGGATACTGCTGACATTTGCCATGCAGATGACTCTCATTATGCTTCTAGGCTATATTCTTGCAGTATCTCCACCAGTTGCAAAATTTATGGATTGGCTATCTAGAAAGCCCAATCCTGAAAAGCCGTGGCAGTCAATACTCTTAATGGGCTTATGGTCAAACATTACTGGGTGGATTAACTGGGGTTTGAGTATTTCTTCTAGTGCCATGTTTATGACATATATAGCACGTCACCAGCCTAAAGTAGACTTCAGACTACTGGTAGCCACGGCGTATTTAGGCTTGGGAACGACATGGCACAGCGGACTCTCGGGATCAGCACCATTACTAGTAGCTACACCAAACAACTTCTTAATACAAACAGGTGTTCTCAAAGAGGTTATACCTATCACCAGAACTATATTGTCTCCCTTTAACCTAATACTAGTCTCTGTAATTATTATTCTAACGGCATTAGTAATGGCGGCAATGACTCCAAGACCCGAGAGGGCGTATAAAATGACTCCCGAAATTTTAGAAAGATTAAAAAGGTGGGAACCGCCGCAAAGACCCCAAATTATGACAACGGCGGAGAAGCTAAGCTGGTGGCCTGGGTGGAATATAATAATTTTTCTAATGGGCCTTACTTGGCTAGTTGACAACTTTGCTAAAAAAGGATTCGCAGGCCTAACACTTGATGTGGTAAATTTCATATTCCTCATGCTTGGTATTATATTCCACTATAGACCTGTTAGCTTCCTAAAAGCCGCAGCCGAGGGTGCGAGGTTTGTTTGGGGGATAATTATCCAATTCCCATTCTACGCAGGTATATTCGGCATGATTAACTACACCTCATTAGCCCAGACCTTGACAAATTTCTTTATAGCTATATCTACTCCCCAGACGTATTTATTAATTGTCTACTGGTATTCAGGTATTCTGAATTATCTAGTCCCTTCTGGTGGTTCTAAATGGGTTATTGAATCGCCTTATATACTAAAGGCAGGTTTTACCCACGGCATTAGCGATGCCTCTATAGTAATGGCGTATGCGTGGGGCGACATGGCTACAGACATGATTCAGCCATTTTGGGCGATTCCACTTCTAGGCGTCTCAGGTCTAGAGTTTAGAGAGATAATGGGCTATCTCATGGTGCTTTTTATAATTTATTCAGTAGTATTAACAATTGCAATGTTGATAATGCCTATTAATTTATAAAGAAAATTACATTTTTTAAACATATAAATTTATAAATAGATTTAAAATTTGTTATAGACCTCATCGAAAAGATATAAGTTAAATTAACATAGCAAAATGTGGTTTTGGTAAAGATATGCGGTGTAACAAGACCGGAAGATGTGTATATACTTGATCAGTTAGTTGACTACATAGGATTTATAGTTGAGCCTATAAGTCCCCGCTCGGTGTCTATAGATCAGCTTCAATCACTCCGTGAAATGGTACAAAGAAACAAACCTGTACTCGTCACAGCATCTCTGTCATTAAAAAAAGCCGTTGAGATAGCGGCAACATTCGAAATACAAGTGATACAGTATCACAACACTATCCTCCCAGAGGATTATGACTACGCCACAGAGAGAGGTCTTACGTTGGCCCCAGTTGTTCTATACAAACCGGGAATCAATATAAAAAAGATCGTAGAGTCCCTACTTAAGCGGAGATATGAATATATCTTAATTGACGCTGACAAAAAAAGCCAAGAACGTTACGAAGGTGGCTTAAAGATACCATTAGCGGTACTTGGGGAAGTGGCCCATCTGGACAAAGTTGCTATAGCTGGGGGGATAACTCCAGAAAATGCGCATCTTGTTGCTAGGCTTAGGCCTTACATGGTGGACGTGGCGAGCGGGGTGGAGGACGCCCCCGGCGTGAAGAATATGGAGAAAGTCAGAGCCCTCCTCAAAGCCCTCGGCCGGTGAGCCGCGCTACCGCCCACACAGCGCCTTGAGGCTCTTCAACAGCTGTGCCACGGCGGCGAGGCGCTCCACCACCCTCGGATCGATTACGTGCTCCAGCTTCTCGGCCTCCGACTCGGCGAGCTCCTCCTCGACGCCGATGGCCTTGAAGAAGTCGGCGAGGGAGCTGTGTATCCTGTCCAGATGCTCCACCCTAGCCCTCCCAGCCTCAGTAAGCAGAACCCCCCCGCGGCCCCGGTACTCCACCAGCCCCTCCGCCTGGAGGTACAGCACCATCTTCCTAGCGGTGCTGGGCCTCACCCCCACCACCCTCGCAAGCGCCGTAAGAGACGCGCGGCCCCCAAGCTGGTGAAGCGCCTCCAGGTAGTGCTCAGGCCTGTACCTCAGAAGCTCGTGACCCACGGCACACATAAATCCCCTATATAAGTGAGTAGACCACCAGTGCGGCCGAGTACGCCGCGGCGCCCGCCACCACAAGCCTAAGCCACCTCGACACGACGCCGCCCGAGAGGCGCCACAGCACCACAAGGACGACCGGGAGAGCCGCCGCAAGCACCGCCTGAGTATAGACAAGGACTGAAAGAGGCGAGAGGCCCGCCACCCCCATCGCCAGCACAGCCGGGGCCAGGTTGGCCAGGCGGGCGCCCAGCCTAACCCTCCACGCCTCCACCCCCCGGCCCGTGATGAACTTAACAGCAACAACTCCGAACTCCACAGAGACCGCCGACGAGGCGACGCCCGAGAGGAGAAGCGCTAGGGAGAAGAGGATCGCCGATAGGGGGCCGTAGAGGGGTTCCAGCACCCTAGGCACCTCGAAGAGAGTGACGTCGCTACCGCCGAGGGCGTATGCCGAGGTTATCAAGATAGAGGCGTTTATCGCCGAGGCCCCCAGCATGTTCACCAGCGTCTGCCAGCCGTGCTCTCCCCTGCTCTGCCCCGGAGCTAGGTGGCTGTGGAGCACCACGGCGTGGGGCATTATAGTCGCCCCGACTATAGCCGCCGCCACCAGCGCCGAGTCCCCAGATATACTCGGCAGAAAAGAGGCCGCCAGCACCGAGGCGGGGTCCGGCCTTATGAGAAACAGCTCCGCCACGAAGCTCAGCCCAATCGCCGCCACCATGCCCCCTATCACCTTGGCAAAGAGATCCCTCCTGTCGGCCAGAGCCGCCAGGATTGCCACGTCGACAAAGCCGAGCAGAGCCGCGGCGGATATGGGCAGGCCCAGGAGTAGGTGGAGCCCCGCGATGACCCCCACGTACTCAGCCATGTCAGTCGCAAGCAACACCGCCAGAAGAACCGGCGATAGAAAGGGCCGCCACCCGCCGCCCACCAGCTCCAAGACGCCGCGCCCCCTGGCGATGCCCACAGCCCCAGCCACGTACTGCACAGCCACCGCCAGCAACCCGCTGACCCACACCACCCACAGAAGCCCAAGGCCAAACCTCATACCAGCCTCTAGATTAGCGCCGAAGTTCCCAGGGTCTACATACGCAACAGAAACCACAGTAGCGGGACCAACAACACCCACGTAGAGATCCGAACACCTCTTAAAAAATTTTTCCAAGGCTAAAAAATCGTGGGGATGAGGCCTAATTAACTATCATTACATTTTAGCCAAGTCTAAATCACTCAAACACGTAGAGATCCCACTCAAGCACGTAATCCCTCACATCGGCGATAAACCGCGCCAGCCTCATCGCCGCCGCGGCGTTGCCATAAGCCGCCGCCAGCCTCCACCCACCCCACAAAACCCTCTTCCTAGTAATCAACACCCTCCCCTTTCTCTTATTAACATATACAAAATACACAGGTAAAGAGAGACGGCGCTATTAAAACCTAACAGGCAAAATACCCCTCACCCAGTCGAGACGCCGACGGCGAAGAGAATATCCCGCAGAGCCGCCCCATCCGGCGGCCGCCCCACCCCCACGAAGTAGCTAAGCACAAGAGACACAAAGGCCTCCCACTGCTCCACATCAACCTCGGCAGAAAAATCCCCCACCACAAGCCTCCCCCCGGCCCACCTAGCCTCAAAATCCCCAATCCTAAGCACGTCGCCGCCCACCACCAGCTCAACCCCCAGCCGCCTAGCCACCGCCTCGGCGTTTTTAAAAACCAAGAACGTGGAATCCTCACCAAACCTCGCCTTATCACCAGGATTAATAACCGACACAAACACCGACACGACTCAACTATTTAACACTAGCTGGCGCAGTACGAGGAATCCAACCCACACATATCAAGCCCACGGCATTTGGCAAAAATAATGATGTAAATGGAAACGGAAGCTATGGCACCTCAACACCTCTGCTATTCATACCTGCATTTAACCCCTTACCACGTGCTTATACTCCAAAAAGCGAATAAGCAATCAGTGCCTACCATATCCTCTAGCAATAAGCCAAGGGCTTTACTTGTATTGTAATCGAATTGTCAAGAAGGCGTTGCACTATCTACCCAGATTCTAATAAGCGGGGCAGAGCTTAAAGTCACCGCGAGTCCTCACCTAAGTTAAACGATACGAAATATCAGATCAATAAAAAATTTAAATGAATAGAGAAAGAAAAAATTGTATTTTATATATTATTCCTTTACAAATTACGGCGGCTCGTTCCACTGACGTGCCTGTATATATATCTGTGTTGAGTATGT
Source organism: Pyrobaculum ferrireducens (assembly GCF_000234805.1). NCBI lineage: Archaea > Thermoproteati > Thermoproteota > Thermoprotei > Thermoproteales > Thermoproteaceae > Pyrobaculum > Pyrobaculum ferrireducens. The sequence continues at coordinate 936,730 of NC_016645.1, read as the reverse complement.
ACTATCTTCTGCGGCGCTCTGTTGCACCACACACGACAGCGTATAGGTGGCGGAGTCGTCGGGGTGAACCTGTGCCTCGTCTGTGCCGCTTAACTCACAAATCACAGCCCCGCCTCCAATGTTAATTGTAGCAGGCAGTGTTATCCTGTTGTTGTCACTGTCGTAGAAGTATAGCTTAACTGGTATGCTACCCGTGTTCTGCACTTCAAACTGAACGTCGCATCTGTAACCTGGGTAGGCATTAGACAGAGTTATTTCTAGATCGAGGTCGTTGTCTCCAGCAGAGGTACCAAGTGAAGTGTCCTCTTCGTTCTCAATTTCCACCAGTTGTACTTGGCAGTCGCCCACGTCTTTTGCCTCTGAGTCACTGTCCTCTTGTACGAAGTTCCAACCTCCACTGCCGTCTGGAAATCCAACATACTCAGTAATAGTAAAGGTGTCGCCGAACTCCACGTCAACGTCGCCTGTCTGTACCTCTACGTGTATTTTTAGGACGTCTGCCCACAGTGCGAAGGCTACGCCTACTGCTATTAGTACTGCTAGTGTTGCTATTGCTGTTGTAGTTAACTTCTTCATGTGTACTGGGTGTTGGCTAGGGGTTTAAGTCTTGCCCAACAAGTGGTGTGTGGAGGAAACAGTTGTTAAACCTCGTAGTAGTAAGCCGCGCCGCGGTCCAGAACCATGTACCTCACCTTGCCCCTCCACTTCTGCTTAATTATGGGCCGCTCAAGCATCTTAGCCAGCTTAGCCAACACCTCTGGGCTGGCCACCGGCAACATGGCGGCCACCGGCACCTCGGCCTCGAGCACCTCCACCGTGAGGGGTGCTAGCTTCTCGTCAACCGCCTCCTCGGGCTTCCTCTGCCTTGCCGACAGCGCGGTGGCGCCCACCACCAAAGCGGCGCCGACCACGGCCACCTCTACGGAGAGGGTCCGCACCTCCTCAACGGGGCGCCCAGCGATGTACACCGGGATCGCCACCTTCCTGGTTGAGTTGTAGTTCTTAGATGCTGTGAGGTTTCCCACAAGCTCTAGCCTATTCCTCCCCTTGGACACCGAGATTGAGATGGGGTGCTGGAGCTCCACATCGACAGTGTAGGGGCCACGTACCATCTGGCCGGCGGCCCTGGCCACCACCTGGATGGAGAAGTCGGAGGCCGAGACGCCGAATATCTTAGCCACGCCGTCGATGGCAACTGCGGCGTCAGTTATGTTTATCGAGAGGGGCAGAGAGACGTTTGCCATGTAGAGAAGCCTCCAGCCGTCTGGGTGCACCAGATACACGTCGTATCTAACGCCGCCGCGGAACACGCCGCCTGAGAAAGACAAGCTGTGGGTCACTGTGACGTTGCGCGCCGCGGATAGGTAAACCGGCAACGAGCCGAGGCGCACCCTCTCGCCAAACACTGGATTAGGCACTAGATCTACGTAGCCGTCGAATTTAGATGTGATCGTGAAGGAGTACTCCAGCTCCTCCCTAACCAGCGTGGCCGGCTGGGTGTATGACAGCAACGCCGCTATGGCGCCGAGGCTCAGCAGTAGAAAACCGGCAAAATAGGCAACTGTGCCTAGGTGAGGCCACTTAGCGATTTTACGTAGCAAGCCGGCGTCCACGCCTCGCCTTCAAAACTTCGTTTATAACAATTCCCCCCAGCAACCCAGACGCCAGCAGAGGCATTATGTTAAACCCAGAGGTGTGTATATACATCACAGGGTACCCCAACAGGGGAATTCTATAAACAGCCTTACCCACCACCGCCTCCCTAGGCACCAGCCACGGGTCGGGCACCGGTACGGCGTCGCCCTTTGTCACGAACTTCCCGTCAGGCGTCACGGCAACGATCCTATGCATCACCAGTTGCCCCTCCACGACGAACGCCACCACGTCACCCACAGCCACGTCGGAAGTTCTCTTCAAAATCACCAAGTCACCTACGTCATAGACAGGCCTCATGCTACCGCTCACCACAGCCACTGGGACGTGGCCCGTCAGCGCCAGAGACAAGACAGAGCCGGCAGCCGCCACCGCGACGACTAGGAAGAAGTACTCAAGAACTCGACTCCACCGCGAGGCGAAGAACTCCTCCTTAAGCTCTCTGAGAGGCTGGAACCTCCTAGACACCGCCAGATACAGCCCGTAGTACAGCACCAGCTGAAGCACCGACCCTACGGCGCCTAGTGAAGAAGTCAGCCTCACAGGCGAGAGCTCCCAGTACCCCGACACCACCGCCGCAAGAAGAAGGCCCTGCCTAAAGCCCCCCCACATATATACATAGGCAAGCAACACGTTGTAAAACACCGCCGGGATAAACGAGATAAGGAACCCAGCCCACCCCTCAGGAGCCGCGAGGCCTGACAGCACCTTAGCATTAGTGTATATAGTATTGCCGTAGAAGACACCAACCCCAATAGACACCGCCAGTTTCAAGAGATAGGGCCACCTAGTCCTCAACACGGCGTATCTCAGAGCCTCCACCCCAAGCAACTTAACCCCCCACAAAGCCGCAGACACAGCAAAGAAGTCAGGCTTAAAGAGCGAGGGAACCACGGCGAAGCCGAAGAAAAAGCCCATCACGGTGAGATACGCCACCGCGACCATCCCCAGCCACAGAGATTCCCACAGCGAAACCACCCCAGCCCCCCCACCCAGCCTCCGAGACAGAGCCAAGAAAAGCAGAAGCCACCCCCCATAAACCGCCACGGTGCCCCCCCAGCCAGGTAAGAGAAAAACCAAATTAGGAATAAGGAAACCAATAATTAAAAAACAAACATTTACCTTTTCAGCATTTAACTATTTCTCGTAACCTCTAAAACTCGCCGCTACGTTCGCTGTGTAGTCGCCCCAAGTCGCTGACGCACTATTCGTAAAGAGGCGGTAATTGCCGGTGTGCGGAGGACTAGAGTCAGTTTGATCAAAGTAGCCGGGTGGCACCGGGTTGCCGGTTTTTGTAAACACAGACTTAATAACGACGACCACATATCCATTGTTCGGGACGGTGGGCTCATTAATGGTTACCGTCAAAGTGCCTCCTGAGTAGCTGAAACTTGCGCTGGTCACTTGAGTTCCGCCGCTACATGGATTATCAAACCCAATGTCTGGGAAGTTGGAGGGTAGCGTGTTGAATATACAGACCTTTACCTTACTATCCCAACTACCGCTAGTCGGTAACCCCCAGCCGTCTGGGAGCTGATCCACTATTTGTAAAGACGTGGCTGATGTATCCATGGCGAACCCCAACTGGTTATGCAAAGCAACAACCATAATCACATGGTCAGGGTTAGTTTGGCCAAATCTACCGTCATTTCTAACCTGGATATCTATGTAGGGGTATCCATCGTCGGTTGGTAGAGGGTCGCCAGCCCCACTCCTGGTGAAGTACTTGCTGAGGCTGAGCTCGCCTGCGCCTCCTCCTTCGCCTGGGCACTCAGCCTCGTTCCACTGGTCGTAGCGTAGGTATATCTGGACTGTGTATGTCGTTGACTCGCTTGCGGCTTGTAGCGTCGTTACGTTGACTTGGAAGCGCTGGGTGTCGCCTGGGTGTAGCTGTGTACACGCCGCGGTGGTTATGTCGTGCTCCACTAGGATGTTGCCGTCGGTCCATGGGCTAGAGGGGATGACGATGACCGGCCCCTTGACGGGTATCGTGCCGGTGTTAACAACATTAAATGTAACACTACACTTATACCCAGGATAGGCGTTTGTTACCGTTATTTTTAAATCAAGATCGTTGTCGCCGGATGACGAAAGAGAACCTTCCTCGTCTTCAACTTCTACTAGTTCTGCTTGGCAGTTGCCCACGTCTTTTGCCTCTGGGTCACTGCCCTCTTGTACGAAGTTCCAACCTCCACTGCCGTCTGGAAATCCAACATACTCAGTAATAGTAAAGGTGTCGCCGAACTCCATATCAACGCTACCGGTGTAGGCTGTAAGTTTGATTTTTAGGACGTCTGCCCACAGTGCGAAGGCCGTGGCGACTGTTAGTAGCAACATCGCAGTGGCTATGGCTGTTGCGTATTTCTTGTTCATAGGTTTAAGACTGTGTGGAGGTAAAATTTTTAGCTAAACAAGTGTTTCATTTAAGAAACAAAAAAGGATTGAGGGTTAGTGTGGATATTCGTTCCACTGGTAGCCAATGATTATTATGTAGAATTCGTAGGTGGTGTTTTCTTTTATGCATTCTTGTCTCTCAATGGGTAGTCTTAGGTTCACTGTGAATTGTTGCGAGCCGCCTGGGTGGAGCTGTGTGCCGTTTAGGGTAAAGAAGCTGGAGAAGTCTAGGTCCAGTTCTGTGCACCCGTCGCGGTCTGTGTCTATGTATGATATAAATCCTCCAAAGTAGCGCTCCGGCCTAATGACATTGCCGTCCTTATCAACGATCTTTACGAGCACCTTAACTGGCACGCTTCCCGTGTTTTTCACGGCGATATTGCCAATCTTGCATATGTAGCCAGGATACGCGTTTGATACCGCGATGTGTAGCTCTAAGTCGTTGTTCCCCGACGAGGGGTTCCAAGTCGGCGGCAGTAAGCCGGCACCTGATGCAAAAGTCTCCTCATTCTGCATTTCCACTAATTCGGCTTCACACTTAGCCACGTCTTTACCCTCGTACTCTCCTATCGTACCGGTATCTTCTGTGTACTCAATGGCATTTGGGGTTCCGTCGAATTGTATGTCGATGTTGCCTGTTCTTGTCTCTACGTGTATTTTTAGGACGTCTGCCCACAGTGCGAAGGCTGTGGCGACCACCAGTAACAAGAATGTTACTGAGACAGCTGTCACGTACTTCACTTTCATAAGCACCGCCTGGTTGTCTGCTCTAAAATCTAGCCCACCAACTGTTTACTTGTGGAAACTATTGGTTCCAAGGCTTGGCGGTTGCTGTGGCCGTGCAGGTGCAACTACCTTGGCAGTTGAAGACGGAGATGTTGATGTTGGTGGTCCCACCTGGATCCACTCTACCTGTGGTGGTGGGGTTTGACGTGCAACTATCTGCGCCTGTATATGATGTGCTTGTGTGGATTTTGATGGGGATGGTGCCGGTGTTTTGAAAAGTGAGCGTTATAGAACAACTATCTGTACTCATGCCCGGCGGATCCACTGTTATTGTTATTGTATAGGAGCTATCTGTCTTAGTGGACGATATTGAAACATCTGTGTTTTGTTTTCCGCAACTGTATGATGTGTTTTGTAGGTTGAGATCTATGGTGCCTGTTTTTGCCTTTAGTTTTATTGGTAGGAGGTCTGCCCATGTGGCGGCCGTCGTAGCGATGGTTGCTAGGATAAGTGCTGTTGCTAAGGTTGCTAATGGCTTCACAGATTAACTTGCCCCTGTTGTTTTAAATGTTGGCTTACAAGTGTTTCTTTGTGTAAACACCGTGGCGGCTGTTTCTGGGGGTGAGTTGTATCTGTATGTGAAGGGTGTAGTGGGCACCGCAGTAGGGGCATTGTGCATCTCTGGTTTCTACTATGTAGTGTCTGCCGCAGTTTGGGCATTTGATTTGTAGTTGGAATTTAGAAATCATTGGATGGGTGGAGCGTGGTGTATTTAAGGGTTTAGTTGGGGGTTGCGTGTTACAATTCCCATCTGGAAACGTTTGTTTCTACTCGGAAACACCTTTGAGGCGGACGTACTGCCGGCTTTTTTCGATTCTGAGCTCCACTACGCCTTTCTGCTCCATCTCTCTCAGGATCTTAATTATTTCTCCTATGGAGGTTCCACAAGCTTTGGCCACATCTTTGATGGGCGCTTCTCTGTGTTTTACGAGGTATTTGATGATACACCACTTTACATCATCTTGAAAGAGTTCAGAAAGACGCTTATATGCATCGGAATACTCCATGTGTGGTAGTTAGTGATCTTTTTAATATTTTGCTGTGCGCTGTGGCGTTGTTGTTTCCTTATGGAAACAGTCGTTGGATAAAATACTTAAAATAATTGCTCAAAGCAGTATATGGATAAGCTTAATAACGAGCATTTACTTCGACTCATTAACCAGGTCTTCAACGACAGCATTCCTTGGAAAATTGTGAAGGTATTAGCCCAGGATCACTACGGCCTCACATTGAGGGAGCTAGCCCGGAGGGTTGGAGTGGCTCCGAAAACTCTCTACCGGCATATCGAGAGACTTGAGAAGGCCGGGGTGTTGGAGGTCCACAAGCCCAGCCCCCGGATAAAGCTGATAAAACTAACATCGAAGTACCTGTGGGTTAAGGATTTCTTACAACTCAACCCGCACGGCGAGTAGTCCTTAAACATTGAAATTTTTATGGGTCTTCCCGTTTACCTATTATCTCCTCAGCTGATGGTAGCGATCATGCGGGGGTCTCTCGGGGCTGTAGGGACTGGACGTATAGCTGATAAAAACATGTGGATTACGTGTGAGGAACGTTTCGGCACGTTGTAGAGCTTTAACTATCTCGGGTTGGCTATTCGTTTCTAGGGTTGCTTCCTACCTTTTGGGTTTCACGCGCCGTTGTCTAGAGGTGTCCCATCTTCGATTTTTTGGTGTCTCGCCACTCCTTTTCTACGTCTAGGCACCTGGCGCCTACCTCGGCGCATATCTGCTCTATAGTCTTTTTCGTCCGTGCCCACCACTGCTGCGTCGCCTCGACTTTTCTCCACGTGGAGGCGAGGGTTGCGTCTGCGCGGGGCCTAGGGCGGTATCGGTCGTATACCACCTCGGCGCCGGCGGCGTGGGCGGCCTCCACCACCTCCCGCAGGTCGCTGGGGTCGTCGTTGAAGCCTGGTATGACGGGGCCAAGGAAGACCCACGTCTTCACCCCCGCGGCGGCTATCTTCTCGACGGCGCGGATCCGGGCGAGGGGGTGGGCGGCGAGCGGCTCGAGAATCCTCGCCTTGTCTCTCATGGTGGTTATGGTCACACCCACGTCGACGCGGTGTCTATACCTCGCGAGTAGGTCGAGGTCGCGGACCACCAGGCCGGACTTGGTCTGGATGGAGATGTGGAAGCCGGCCTCGGCCAGTATCTCCAGGGCCCCCCTCGCCAGTCTGTACCTCGCCTCGGGGGGCTGGTAGGGATCTGTGATGGTGGACATCCCCACGACGCCGGGCTTTAGCCTCGCCGCCTCCCGCCTCAGCACCTCGAGGAGGTTGACCTTGACGTAGACAACTCTGCCCCACATGGCCCCTGGAGGGCCCCTGGTCATGTCCATGGCGTAGCAGTAGAGACAGCCGTGGAGGCAACCCAGGTACGGGTTGAGGGAGTAGTCGTACTCGGGCAGTGCGGAGGGCGCCAGGGCCCGCCTCACCCTCACCTCGTATATCTTCACAGCTCCCACCCCCCTCTAGTTTATATTCTTCAGTTTTAGAAGGGTGTTCTGTAGTAGACGTGGGGCTGAGGGAGGAGTTTCTCCGCCTTCTCGAGGAGGATGAGGAGTTCCGAATGGCGGTGGCTGGCTACCTGGGTCTGCGGGAGGTGTTGGAGGGGTTGAGGAGGCTGAGGGAGGATTTTAATAAATTTGTCAAGGAACGGCAGGTTCGTTGGGAGGAGGCTAATGGGAGGTTTTCGCGGCTTGAGGAGGGGCTCGGCGCCTTGACCGAGGCGGTGTATACACGGTATGTGTGGGGGGATCTGGGCGAGGTGATCGGGGCGTCTGGGGAGCGGGTTGTGAGGCGCGTGAGGAATGCCGACTTCGACGGGGTGGAGGTGGATCTCCTGGTGGAGATCGAGGAGAGGGCTTACGTGGTGGAGGTCAAGGCTGGGCCCCGGGTCGGCGACGTGGGGGCTTTGCTGGCTAAGGCCGAGTTGGCGGGGCGCAGACTGGGCAAGCCGGCCGTGCCAGTGCTGGCTGGGAGCTACATCGGCCGGGAGGTGGAGGCCTACGCCAGAGGTAAGGGGGTCCTAGTCTACGTGTACTAGCACACGGCTGTGAGCTCCACCGCTATCTCCACGGTGCCCTCCCCCTCTGCCGCGCATCCGCCGGCTAGGTAGAGGTCGTATGTACCTGGCTCTATCTCCAGCGGGGCGTCGAAGCCCGGCACGAGCACCATGGGCCTGGCGCAGTTGCCCGGGGGCACGTCGATGAGGCAGTACATGGGGATCTCGTAGACGCGCGGCCCCCTAAGCACCACGGCGACGGTGCCAGCCGCCTTGACGCCGCCCTCGGCCCTCGCCGAGGTGGGGACAAACCTAACCTCTGCCCGGCGCCGCGCTGTGAGCTCTGCAACTTTGATGGGCCTACCGGTACTGCACACTGCGGCGAGGTCCACCTCGGCCCGCCGTGGCCTCACCTCAATTACGTGGCACTGCGCCGTTGAAATCCTCAGGACGCCCACCAGCGCCTCGGCGCGCCGCCTATTCGGCACCGTCCCAATTTGGCCAGGTGCTAATATGTCTATCTCCGGAAGGTAAATCTTATATTTGTCAACCTGTTACATATCCGTGGGCGACTACGTTACTGTTTCCGCTAAAATTCCCAGGAGGCTTAAGGAACTTTTGGATAGGTACGGGGTGAAGCCGGGGCCGGTCATTAGGAGGGCGCTGGAGGCTGAGGTGAGGAGGCGTGTTTTAGAAGAGGTGGAGAGGGAGTTGAAGGGGTTGGTGGATAAGCTCTCAGTCGTCTCAGACGAGGAGGTGGCTGAATTGATACGGGAGGATAGAGACAGACGGTAATGTACCTATTTGACGCCAGCGCAGTTGTAAATATACTTAAAAGAGGAAGGGCCAGCGCGCTGTACCAAGGCGCCGTGCTGGATCTAACGGTATATGAGGCATTTAATGCGGTGTGGAAAGAACTGTACCTGCTGAGGAGGATCGACATTGATACCGCACATAGCTACGTAAAGGCGTTATCTAGGGTTTTTGATGTACTTCCCACCTTCACGGTGAGAGGAGTAGAGAGTGAAGTATTAAAATTGGCTGGGGAGCTCGGCGTCGCCTTCTACGACGGGTCGTATGTCTACACCGCGGCGTCAAGGGGGCTCACGCTGGTTACAGACGACAAAGGTTAAGCAAGGCGGCCAGAAAAAAGATTCGAGTGCTCACATCCGGGGAGTTTCTCGCGGCTTTAGGACCTTTTTAGCACCGTACCCCACGTTTTATAAACCTGGGTTTCTGATTCTGTGTGAACGTCTGGTTGCCTCTGCTGGTGGTGTTTTCGGCCGGGGGGCTGGCGGCGTCTCTTCTGGTGGTCTACCTCTTCTACCTCCTTGGGCAGTTGCCGCCAGGTTGCTACGTGGGCGAGGTTCTGCCGGGGGTCACCGCCGACTGCTTGAGGGTGTTGAAGAGCGAGTACGCCTACATCGGCCCGGTGCCTCTGGACGTTGCGGCGGCTGTGTGGTTTGTGGTCAACATAGCCGCGGCGCTCTGGCTGTACCGCACCTTGGAGAGGAGGGCGGCGCGCTTCATCTTCTGGTGGCGCCTCCTGGGCCTCGCGCTTCTGCCTTACCTACTCTATCTGGAGTTCGCCGTGCTGAAGGCCGTCTGCATCTACTGCACCATCATGCACATTTTCATCGTCGCCGACTTCGTGGTTATTACTATATTTTTAAGGAGGGTGTCTCCGCTAATAAGGTGATTTTCCCAGAGTTCTGTCTCGAGAGGTGGCAGTCTCTTAGGGACTGGAGGGCGCGGTACAACCTCTCGGAGAGCGGGGTTGAGCCCCTGACCCTCAGGGAGTTGATAGAGGTGGTGGGCTTCCCGGAGAGGGTTGAGCTGGGGTACGGCATGACGAAGGGCCTGCCGGAGCTTAGGTCGGTCATCGCTGGGATCCACGGCGTCGACGCCGAGGAGGTTATGGTGACGGCAGGTGGGGCCGAGGCGAATTTTGTCTCCACCGCCGCGCTTATGGGGCCCGGGGACGTGGCGGTGGTGGTTATGCCGACGTATATGCAGATCCCCGGCGTACTGCGGGCTCTCGGCGCTCGGGTGGAGAAGGTGTGGATTAAGTACGGCTCCGGCCTCGACGTGGAGGCGCTCAAGGAGAAGGTGAGGCGGGGGGTGAGGGCGGTTTTCGTAACCAACCCAAACAACCCCACTGGGTACTACCTCTCCGAGGAGGAGAGGAGGGCGTTGCTTGACCTTGCACGCGACGCCGGGGCCTACCTCGTGGTGGATGAGGTGTATAGGGGGCTTGAGCACGAGGGCGCCGAGTCCCCCACCTTCGCTGGGCGGTACGAGAGGGCGGTCGTCACGGGGTCTCTGTCGAAGGTCTACGGCTTGGCGGGGCTTAGGATTGGCTGGGTTGTGGGGCCGAGGGAGGTGGTTGACAAGGCGTGGTCTGTGAAGGACTACACCACTATTTCGCCGCCTGTGCTGGACCAGCGCGTGGCGGTGGGGGTGTTGGAGAAGAGGGATTTCTTTGTGAGGAGGGCGAGGGAGATTGTCCGTAGGAACTTTGCCATTTTCCAGAGCTACGTGGCTGGGAGGAGCTACGTCAAGTGGTGGAATACGAAGTCGGCCGCCTTCGCGTATATATACGTCGGCGGCGGCACTATGAAGCTGGCGGAGGAGATCTTCGACGAGATCGGGGTCTTGGTGAACCCTGGCGAGTGTTTCGAGATGCCGGGCTACCTGAGGGTCGGCCTCGGCTGGGCCGACGAAAAGAAGCTGAGGGAGGCGCTTGACCTCTTTTTCACCGCCCTAGACAAGCTGGTGGGGCGGCGGTAGCTACTGTTGCGCCGCCTCAGCCCCCCTCAGCGCCTCCGCCACCGCGGCCTGCACCACCTCCACGTCCTCCCTGGTGATCATATAGGGGGGCAGGAACCGGAGGGTGTTCACCCCCGCGGTGAGGGCCAAGACGCCGCGCTGGAGGAGGGGCTGTAGGAACTGGTCCGCCTTTACCCTCAGCTCGAGGCCAAGCATGAGGCCCATGCCCTTGACCCTCACCGCCAGCCGGGAACCAGTCTCTGACAGAGCCTTCGCCAGCTCCGCCCCCGCCCTCTCGGCCCTGGCGGGGACGTCCTCTTCGCGGAGTAGCTTGGAGGCGGCGGCCGCCGCGGCCATCACCACGGCGTTTCCGGCGAAGGTGGAGCCGTGCTCCCCGGGGTCGAAGACGTCTCCGTACTCCTCCCTGGCCACCGCCAGGCCTATGGGGAGGCCGCCGGCGACCGGCTTGCCCGCGGTGAATATGTCGGGCTCTACTCCGTACTTCTGGAAGGCCCAGACGGCGCCCGTCCTGCCGAAGCCCGTCTGCACCTCGTCTATTATGAGGAGGGCGCCTTTTCTCGACGTCTCCTCTCTCAGCGCCTTGAGGAAGTCGGGGGTGGCGGGGTTGACGCCGCCCTCTCCCTGTATGGGCTCCACCACGACGCAACAAGTGTCTTCGCCCACCAACTTCTCCACCTCTGCGGCGACGTTGAATTTGCCGAACCTCACGTGGGGGTAGAGGGGCTCGAATGCCTTTCTATACTTCTCGTTCCAGGTGATGGATAGGGAGGCCATGGTTCTGCCGTGGAAGCTGTTGGTGAAGGCCACGATGGTGGGCCTCCTGGTTATCTTCTTGGCTATTTTAATGGCGACCTCCACCGCCTCTGTGCCGGTGTTTTGGAGGAAGACCGTGCCGAATTTGGCTGGGAGCAGTTTAGAGAACTCCTCGATGAAGCGTTCCCGGGCCGGGGTCTGGAAGTTGAGAGAGACTGCCCACACCTCCTCCACCTGCCTCTTCACGGCCTCGACGATTTTGGGGTTTGCGTGGCCGAGGAACGCCACGCCGTGGTTAGTGTTGCAGTCTACATAGCGCCTACCCCCGTCGTCCCAGACGTACTGCATAAAACCCCTCACAAGCCTCACCCCATACTCGCGGTAGTAGCGGGCAATCCTCGCCATAGGGGAAATGAGATCCACCTATATAAAGGTACCCCCACCATAAATAGACAGAACAGTCGAAAAAGGGAACTGCTAGTAGTACTCCACCTCGTAGGGCTTCTCTTTTCTTCTCAAGATTTTCACCCAGATGTTTTTCGTGAGGTCCATGTATCAGCCCTTGTCCCTTTTTAAAAGGGCTGTGTGTAAATTATTATACTCCCAAACGTATACGTGGGGAATCCGATGAGGCAGATATTCAACAGGTTAAAGTGGACGGGGGCCAGGGGCTACTTCTGGTACGTAAGCCGGGGCGGCGTCGGGGGCGAGGAGGTGTGCTCTACAGACGAGGTGGTGGAGGTGGGGGCCAACGGCGTGGTGGTGAGGACGGAGGGCGGCGAGAAGTACATCCCCTTCCACAGAATTGTGGAGATAAGGCTGGAGACTGGCGAGGTGCTTCTCAACCGGAGGAGGCGGTAGACATGCCACGCGGCTGTGGACCCCGCGGCTTCCGCACCAGCTTGGGGTATATGTAGACCACTTTAACCACCATAGCGAAGAACCTCAACTTCCAGGAGTACTCCACAAGCTCCCTCCTCCCGGCCTCCCGCCCCTCCGTTTCCATGAGATCGGCCATTCTGTTTATCTCCTCTGCATCGGCTATGGTGTACTCCTCTAGATCTTTATCGAGGATGTTTTTAGGCTTCTCGTAGATCTCCCATGTGTAGTACCTGCTCCGGGGGGCCGGCAGGAGCGACCTCACGACGTTTTTCAAGTGGAGGGCCTCGGTTGCCGTAAAAATGTCCTTCGTCTCCAGAGTCAACGTGAGAATTTCAGAACTGTATAAAGGCGTTGCTAAGGTTTTCAAGCCTTGCGTCAAGCTTTCTCATCTTTACGTTGAGCTCTGTAGATTCCCTTCCCAGCCAGTAGGCTAACGCCGCGGAGGAGCTCGCCACGCTAGTCACATCGCTCAGCACAGTCGCAATGTCGATAGACGCTACGTGTATATCCACGGCTGTATTTAAGTTTGTAGAGGAGAGCCGGCTGGGTGGTGCTGATAATGTTCATATTGGGGTGGTTTTTCGCCTCTGTGGAGGCTATTTCCTCTCTTGAGATGTATGTGGCGGACAGAAACGCGGAGTGGCTAGGGGTTCCGAGGCTCGTCTTAATGGAGAACGCAGGCGCCGCGGTGGCGCGTAACGTGTTGAAGAGGTTCCCCCAGGCGTCGAGGATCTTGGCGGTTTGCGGCACGGGGGGACAACGGGGGGGACGGCTACGTGGCGGCTAGGCACCTCCACGCCGCGGGGAGGGCGGTGAGGGTGGTGGCGCTGGGGGAGCCGAGGGAGGAGCTGGCCCGCCTCAACTACCACGCGGTTAGGAGGCTGTGGGGGGTGGAGGTGGCCGTGGCGCAGTCCCCCCTGGAGCTCTTGGCTCTACAAGACTGGTTTCTCTGGGCCGACGTGATTATAGACGCGGTGCTGGGCACCGGGATTAGAGGCGCCTTGAGGGAGCCACACGCCACCGCCATCGAGCTCATGAACGCCGCCGGCGCCCCCAAGGTGGCCGTCGACGTCCCCAGCGGCCTCGACCCCGACACGGGGGAGGTTAGGGACAAGGCCGTGAGGGCGGCCCTCACGGTGACTTTCCACAAGGCCAAGAGGGGCCTCCTGGCCCCCGGGGCTGGGCGCTACGTGGGGGAGCTGGTGGTTGAGCCAATTGGGATATCCCCCGAGGCGGAGCTGGTGGTGGGGCCGGGGGACTTCGCATACCTCAACTTCTCCCGTAGAGCCGAGTCGAAGAAGGGCGATCACGGCCGCGTCTTGGTTGTAGGCGGCTCTCTGGAGTACTCCGGCGCCCCGGTCTACGTGGCGCTGGCCGCCTTGAGGGCTGGCGTGGACCTCGCCGTGCTGGCGGCGCCGGAGCCCGCGGCCCACGCGGCTAAGGCCATGAGCCCAGACGTCATCGCCGTGCCGCTGGAGGGCTCCCGGCTGGCGCCGAGGCACGTGGATAAGGTAGTTGCTTTGGCGGAGAGGTTCGACGTGGTGGCCATGGGGCCCGGCCTGGGCGTGGAGGAGGAAACGCAGGAGGCGGTGAGGGAGATCTTTAGGCGGCTTGCCGGGAGGAAGCCGCTGGTGGTCGACGCAGATGCGTTGAAGGCGCTGAGGGGGGAGAGGGCCGCCGGCGTGGTGGTCTACACGCCTCACGCCGGCGAGTTCAAGGCCCTCACGGGGGCCGAGGCGCCCCAGACGCTGAGAGAGCGGGTGTCCGTGGTGAAGGAGCAGGCGGCGGCCATCGGGGGCGTGGTTCTGCTGAAGGGGAGGTACGACGTGGTGTCCGACGGAGCCCGCGTGAAGATAAACACCACGGGCACCCCCGCCATGACAGTGGGCGGCACCGGAGACGTCTTGACCGGGCTAGTCGCCGCCTTCCTCACAAAGACCGGCGACCCCCTGGAGGCGGCGGCTGTGGCGGCTTTTGTCAACGGGCTGGCTGGGGAGGAGGCGGCGTCGGAGCTGGGCTTCCACATAACAGCCTCCGACCTCCTGGAGAAAATCCCCCACGTCATACGGCGCCACGCCCGGGAGGAAATCCGCTAGACACCAAGGCCACTCTGCGCGGGGGGGGGGGGCTCTGGAGTCGGCTAACTCGGCGGGGGCGGCGCGGCGGGTGTACTTCGGCGCTCCGCCGCCCGGCCGGCTCCTAGGTACATGAGTATGTGGCCAATGTAAGCAGTGACGAGGCCTATGAAGAAGAGGGCGTAGAGGATAGTTGCCGCGAGGAATAGGCCCTCTCCTGTCTGTTTGTATAGCTGGTAGGCCGCGAGGATGAAGGCCAACACGTAGCCTAGGAATATGAGGGCTACACCGGTTATCAATGTGGCTAGTGTAAGTTCAATATTTCCTGCCGTTGCCGCTGGTATGAAGCTGAAGAAGGCGGCGTAGCCGATGAGGAAGAAGACTAGGCCGTAGGCAGGCAACTTGTCTCTCAGCACAGATCTGTACCCCCGCCACAGATTCCACACGACGTACGTCAAGACGATGCCGCCTATAGACGCGACGGCGGCGAGCCCCGCCGCAGCGCTCGGGTTATATCTCACGCCGTTGGGTAGCTCCACGTATTTACCTGAAAGACTCGCGGCGTAGAGCACGCCGAGAGCCACGAAGAAGAGCACAGGTGTGCTAATCACAAGCGCGAGAAAGCCATCCCGGAGATAGTCAAATCCCACTTGAAGAAAAAAGCATAGGTAAAAAACGTTGTCGATACAGCTCACCTCCTGAAAAACGCCTTCAGAGCCTCCTCCACGTCTCTTAAATGCTCCTCGTGAAGCGACTCTCCCATCTGGCGATTGTGTTGCTCGACGTACTCAGCTACGCTTCCCCGTATCTGCTGGTTAACTCTCCAAGCTCTGAACGTAACCACTACAATCATCGTCCTGTTATCCACGACTAGAGCTGTGTGTTCCATCATGAGGGAAGAGGTCATGTATGGAGATCCGCCTAGCGAAGAGCCCCCGCCCGCCCCCTGGACGCCATTGTCCACTAGGTATATCGATGCGTTAACACGGAGCCTCTCGGCTAACTCGCGGTACTCCGGCACCCTTCCTAGCGGAGTCATAAGCCTCGGCCACTCGCTCCCCCTCTTGTAAATCCCCCCCACCCTGCCGTAGAGAGTGAAGTTCAGCGCCAGCTCGTCGCCCACCGCACGGAACTCAACCACAGTCAAATTGCCAGAGACACACCTCCCCGCTAACATTAGCCCACCATTTACAAACTGTAGCGGACATACAGCTATGTGGGTTGAATTTGGCGGCAACTTTACATCGATCCTCTCACTGGCAAACGTGGCAAACATTGTTAGTCCAACACTAAGCAATATCACAATGGCTACAGCGATTAATATCAGCCAAGATTTCCGCCTCATACTAAAAATAATTATCTAACTTGTAATAAGCGTAGTCCCAGTCGTAGCCACATATAAAGAACCCACAATAGATAGGTTTCCAGAAGTACGCATAACCGTCTGCGGTGCCGCCGGGTTTTGTGAACTGCAAGTCACTTGGCTTAACTAACCCTAGGAAGTCATATCCCCATATCCACGTAGACTTAGCATCCTCGTTCCAACTTGGATTATTCACTGCGCCCACCCAGTTAATCTTACAAATATCAGCATCTAATTGGGGTTTCGTAAGGTTTGAGAAACCTGATCTCTTTTGTATTCGGTAAACACCGCCGTCACTGCCTCAAGCGCCGTTGATCCGGGTTTTAGATTTTGGCGCCATGCCCGCCGCTATACCGGGACATATATGGTTTGCATACTCCAAGTCCGCACATAGCGGCGGAGATACAACGTAAAAAAACGGAGTGAGCGATATGTATCTCGAACGCCGGGTGCGCCGTCTGCAGAAACTCGCCAGCGGCGCCCGAGGGCTTAGGGACTTTGTTTCAGATATTTGAAAATGACGGGGCCACTGTTAAGCGCATAGGTCGCGGAGGTTGTGTGGGTGAGGGCGGCGGGGCTGGATGTTGGGTGAGTTCTGCCTTCATAAGGGGGTCTTTTTATAGGGCTTGTTGAGTTGGGGCATGCGGAGTGTGGAGAGGCTGGGGAACGGCGTTGTGCTGGTTGTGGATAGGTTCGAGTCGCCTCTCGCTGCTGTGGTTGTGGCGGCGGGGGTGGGGTCGCTGTATGAGGAGGGGGGTAAGAGGGGGGTGACGCACCTCCTGGAGCATATGCTGTTTAGAGTGCCGGGTTTCGACGTGGATGAGGCTGTTGAGCAGCTGGGGGGCGGCAACAACGCATACACCCAGCGGGACTCGCTTATGGTTACATTCGAGGGGATTTCGGAGTCGGCGGCGGGGCTTGTGGAGCTCGCCTATAGGCTGTACACAAACGAGCGGTACGCCGAGGAGGATTTGGAGAGGGAGAGGGCCGCCGTGCTGTCGGAGCTTAGGCAGACGAGGGAGGACCCCTCTGAGAGGGTGGGGGAGCTGGCGCTTAGGGCGCTTTTCGGCGACAGCGACTGGGGCGCCCCCGTCGGCGGCTACCCGGAGACCGTGGAGGCGCTTACCCTGCCCGACCTGCTTGAACACAAGCGTAGGTGGCTGACGGCGGGCAACACGATGGTGGTGCTGTCAGGCGGCGTGGGGGGCGAGGCGGTGGAGGCGGCGAGGAGGCTGTTTTCAAAGCTTGAGGGAGAGGCGCCCGCGCGCGGCGTGCCCACAGCGGGGGCCGGCCCAGTGAGGGTTGTGGAGGAGAGGGATGTGGACGGCGTGTACTACGCCTCGGCGTTGCGTATAGCTGTGGAGAGCCAGGCCGAGGCCTACGCCCTGCTCCACGGAGCCGCCTTCCACCTAGAGGCGGGGACTAAGTCCATTCTGTTCAACGTGGTGAGGAACCCCGGGGTGGCCTACTCCTACTACGTAGATTTCGACGTGGCTGGCGACGTGGCTTTTCTCTTAGTGGCGGTGGAGTCGGCGCGGGGGCTGGAGGAGGCGCGGAGAGCCGTGGCTTCTGCTCTTAAGCCGAGGGAGCCCCCGCCGTACAGGCTGAGGTATTTCGACTACCTCTGGAGGGTGAGCTGGAGGAGTCCTCTCAACAGGGCGATGACGCTGGCGGAGTACCACATCAAGGGGGGCGACGTTAGGCGGATTGAGGAGGTGTTTAGAAAGGCGGCCGAGCGGGGGACGGCGTGGCTTGAGGGGGCGGTGCTGGGGGAGGCCGAGGCGGCTGTCGTTCCCGAAAAATATTTATAATGGTGTTTTCTCCAACTTATGAACCAGTCTCAAAAAATACTTTACACAACGCTGGCGGTGGCCATAGCGCTTGCGGCGGCCGCGCTGGCGGCGTCTCTCACAGCTCTGGGCAGTTTAAACAGCTCTCTGGGGGGTGTAAATTCTGGATTGTCAAATCTCCAGAATAGGCTTGACGACATAGGGAACGGCCTCAAGGCATTGAGGGCCGAGGTGGAGCAGCTGAGGTCGTCGCTTGCGGCTAGGGACAGGGAGATAGCGGCTTTGAACAAGACAGTGGGCGACTTGCTGAGGGAGGTGAGGATGTATCAACGCGTGGCGTCGGCGCCAGTGGGCGGTGTGGAGGTGCGCTACGCGAGGCTGTTCAGCGTGGCCTACGACGGCGACGTTTACATCCTCACAGACGCCATGGGGCGGAGGATCCTGCTGGTGCCGAGGGGGATGCAGCAGGACCTCGCCGCGTACTACGTGGCTAAGTACAAGCCGGCTGTGGTGGTGAGGTACCCGGTGGAGAGGGCTGTCTACATGTCCTCGACACAGGTTGCCTTGGCCTATAGGCTGTATAAGGAGAGCGGCGAGGTGGGGGTTTTGAGGAGCATCGCCGGGATTATGTGGGGGAGGGAGTACACGTGGCATCTGAAGGAGATAGCTGATATGCTGAACAACGGCTCCATCGCAGACGTGGGGCCGGCCTACTCCCCCAACTACGAGGCTATTGCGAAGCTCAGGCCAGACGTGGTGTTTGTATACTTCTACCCCGGTCCCTACGGCACGGAAAGCGTGGTTAAGAAGCTGGATCAGCTGGGCATTCCCTACGTCGTTGTGAACGAGTTCCAGGAGGCTGAGGCGCTGGGTAGGGCTGAGTGGATTAAGTTCATCGCGCCGTTCTACAACCTAACCTGGGTGGGGGTGAGGGTTTTCAACGACGTTGAGTCTAGGTGGAAGAGCCTCGCGTCGCTTGTCGCGGATCTCGACAGGCCGAGGGTGGCATGGTTTATCATATACGGAGGCGTGCTCTACCCGGCGGGCCCCGGCGCGAGGGATTTGATTAGGCTCGCCGGGGGGAGGTACGCCTACGCCAACTACAGCAGGGTGGACATGGAGGTGGTCCTTAAGCATAAGAACGACGTAGATGTGTTGGTGTGGAGCGGCTACGGCGTCGACAGGGTGGAGGACCTCCTGAAAATCGAGCCTAGGCTGAAGGAGCTGAGGCCGGTTATCACAGGCAGAGTCTACGCCTACAGCCCGGCGTACTACCAGCTGGCAAACGCCTACCCGGAGAAGGTGCTGGAGGAGCTCATTTGGATTATACACCCGGAGGTGGCGCCGCCGGGCAACTTCACTCTCTTTCGCCAGTTGAGGTGAGGTCTGTACTGTACATATCGGCGGCGTTGCTCCTCTTTTTTAACCTACTCTGGGGACCCGCGGGCCTCGACTGGGGGGTTATCGAGGCGGTTAGGGTGCCGAGGGTCCTCGGCGCGGTGCTCGCCGGCGCCGCGCTTTCGCTGGCTGGTTTGTTGCTCCAGACCGCCTTGAGGAACCCCCTGGCCGATCCCTACGTCCTCGGCGTGAGCGGGGCCTCGGCGCTGACCGCCCTCTTGTCGTATCTAGCTTGGAGGTTTTTCCATATGCAGTACGTGGGCTACCTCGGAGGCGCGCTGGCCGGCGCGGCCGCCGCCTCGCTGTTGTTGCTTACCCTCTCCACACGGGCGTCTCTATACGCCGTGCTGATTGCGGGGGTTATGACGGCTTTTCTCACGAGTGCTGTGCTTCAGCTCCTCTTGATGCTTCTGCCGCCGGAGGAGCTGGGCTACGTCTACTTGGCTATGCAGGGCTCCTTCGCCGCCTACCCCCCGGGCGCTGTGGGGTACGCGCTGGCGCTGGCGCTCCTGCCTGTCGTGGCCGTTGCCTGGAGGTACTCCAGGTGGATCGCCGCCTACGCCCACGGCGAGGAGGCGGCGGCCGGCCTCGGAGTCCCGGTGAGGAGGGTGAATGTTCTGATCACGGCGCTCGCGGCCGCGGCCACCGGCCTAGCCGTGGCCTCTGTCGGGCCCGTGGGTTTCGTCGGCTTAATGGCTCCGCACATAGCTAGGTGGTCTGCTGGTAGCCACAGGTTTGATAAGCTCGTCACGCCCGCGGTGGCCTCGGGCATCGCGCTGGCGCTTCTAGCCGACGCCGTGACCAGGGCCCTGCTCCCTAGAGACGTACCGTCCAGCGTCGTCATGTCGCTGGTGGGCGTGCCCTTCGCAGTGGCCCTCTTCTGGCGTTATGTACGTGGAGTTTAACGTAGTGAAGAGGCTGGGGGACTTCCAGCTAGCCGCCAAGGGCCGCGTAGAGGAGGGGGTGACCTGCGTCGTCGGGCCGAACGGCTCGGGCAAGACCACCCTCATGAAAATACTGGCGGGCCTCTTGAAGCCCGACTCGGGCCGTGTGGAGTACGTGGGCGTGTCCTCCAGGGTGTACGTGGGGGATTTCTACACGCCGCCGGAGGCCACAGGCCTAGACGTGGTGCTGGCGGGGAGGACGAGGTTCGGCAGGCGGCCGGTGGGCCGGGAAGACGTGGAGAAGGCGGCTGAGTACGCGGAGTTGCTGGAGGCGGCAGATCTACTGAAGAGGAGGATCTCCACCCTCAGCGGGGGGCAGAGGCAGAGGCTTGTGATAGCGGCGGCGCTGGCCTCCGAGGCCGATCTGCTCCTGCTAGACGAGCCCCTCTCCAACCTCCACGGGGACTGGCGGGGGAGGGTCATGGAGGTCCTCCGCGGCTTGTCTAGGGGGAGGCTCGTGGTGGTGTCCACACACCACGGCGACGTTCTTAGCTGTTGCCACTACGTCCTCCAGATGGAAAACGGCGTGGTTACGTGGCTCGGACCCTCCGCGGATTACCAGCCGCGACTCGCGGAGGCTGAGTGCGGCGGATCCCGCTAGGGGCTTCGTAGGGGAAAAGAATATAAATATGTGAGTGAGGCTGGGCGATGTCGTCGGCGGTAAGGGTAGTGGAGAAGCAACTTGACGAAATTCTGGCAATTGCCAAAAACCCGGCGCAGATACGAAACGCGGGTACTCTGGCTCATGTGGACCACGGCAAGACCACCACGTCGGATTCGCTTCTAATGGGTGCCGGCCTACTCTCGCCTAAGGTGGCGGGTAAGGCCCTGGCTATGGACTACGTCCCAATTGAGCAGTTGCGGCAGATGACTGTGAAGGCTGCAAATATTTCGCTGTACTTCGAGCACGGGGGGAAGCCCTACCTAATCAACTTCGTCGACACCCCGGGCCACGTGGACTTCACGGGGCACGTAACGAGGTCGCTGAGGGTTATGGACGGGGGCCTCGTGGTGGTGGACTCCGTTGAGGGCGTCATGACGCAGACGGAGACTGTGGTGAGGCAGGCGCTGGAGGAGTACGTCAGACCAGTCCTCTTCATAAACAAAATCGACCGCTTAATAAAGGAGCTGAGGCTGTCGCCGCAGGAGATCCAGCAGAGGATCCTCACAATCGTGAAGGACTTCAACGCGTTGATAGACATGTTCGCCCCGCCTGAGTTTAAAGACAAGTGGAAGATTGACCCGGGCAAGGGCCAGATGGCGCTGGGCTCCGCCCTCCACAAGTGGGGCATTACGATACCAATGGCGCAGAAAGCCGGGATGAAGTTCAGCAATATTGTAGATGCCTATGAGAAAGGGTACGTGGATAAGCTGGCGGAGGAGTTCCCACTGTACAAGACAATCCTCTCCATGATAATTGAACACGTCCCGCCGCCCAACGTGGCGCAGAAGTACAGAATTCCCAGGCTGTGGCGCGGGGAGCTGAACAGCGACGTGGGCAAGGCCCTACTCGAGGCAGACCCCAACGGCCCCACCGTCATCGCCGTTTCGAAGGTTAATAAGGATCCGCACGCCGGGCTTATTGCAACCGGCCGCGTCTTCTCGGGCACAATCAGGGAGGGAGACGAGATATACATCATCGGCAGGAAGATGAAGAAGAAGGTCCTGCAGACCTACATCTACATGGGCCCCTCGAGGATTATAGTGCCCTACATGCCGGCGGGCAACATTGTGGCGTTGATGGGAGTCGACGAGGCCAGAGCCGGCGACACCCTGGTGGATCCGAAGCTGAGCGAAATCCCGCCGTTTGAAAAGATGAGGTACATCTCTGAGCCTGTGGTGACCGTCGCAATCGAGCCGAAAAACCCGGCGGAGCTGGCGAGGCTGGTTGAGGCGTTGAAAGACCTAGTCATAGAGGACCCAACCCTCGACCTAAAGATCGACCAGGAGACTGGCCAGATACTGCTCTCCGGCGTCGGCACGCTCCACCTCGAAATCGCCACGTGGCTCCTCAAGGAGAGGACGAAGACCGAGTTCACCGTGTCGCCGCCGCTCATACGCTTCAGAGAGACCGTAAGGGAGAGGTCCCAGGTGTGGGAGGGCAAGTCGCCAAATAAGCACAACCGCCTCTACTTCTACGTGGAGCCCCTCGACGAGACCACTGTCGAGCTGATAGCCACCAGGGAGATTACGGAGGAACAGGATCCCAGGGAGAGGGCCAAGATCTTGAGGGAGAAGGCCGGCTGGGACACCGACGAGGCGAGGGGCATATGGGCAATCGACGACAGGTACTTCAACGTCATCGTGGACAAGACATCGGGCATCCAGTACCTCCGCGAGATAAGAGATTATATAGTCCAGGGCTTTAGGTGGGCGGTGGAGGCCGGCCCCCTGGCCCAGGAGCCCATGAGGGGCGTCAAGGTGGTGCTCGTAGACGCCGTGGTCCACGAGGACCCCGCCCACCGCGGACCCGCCCAGATAATGCCAGCCACCAAAAACGCCATATTCGCGGCGGTGCTCTCGGCGAGGCCGACGTTGCTAGAGCCTTTGATGAGGCTCGACATCAAGGTGGCGCCTGACTACATAGGAGCCGTGACGTCTGTGCTCAACAAACACAGAGGCAAAATCCTAGACATGACCCAGCAGGAGTACATGGCGTTTCTAAGGGCCGAGTTGCCGGTGCTCGAGTCCTTTACCATCAGCGACGAGCTCCGCGCCGCCGCCGCCGGTAAGATCTTCTGGTCAATGCAGTTCGCCCGCTGGGCCCCCTACCCAGAGTCGATGCTCGCCGACTTCGTCAAGCAGATTAGAAAGAAGAAGGGGCTGAAGGAGGAGATACCAAAGCCCACCGACTTTGTAGAGGTCTTCTAGTTGATTAGAGGCGCCAGCAGTTCGCATATATAGTACGCGTTTTTAAACCTTTTGACATATGCCTAGCGCGGCGCACACCGGCTCTAGGCGCATGAACGCAACTAGGGCGCCGCCGGTGAGTCTTATCTGCCTTTTCTGTTTACCCCACTTCTCTACTCCTAGGGCTTTCAGCACTGCGGCGGTGCGTATGTAGTCCGCCTCCGGCCCGCCCTTGGCGCCTGCGTGTATGTTTACGTAGCCCTTAATCACGCCGCCTCTGGTTTTGAAGAAACTCGCCTCCTTTTCTAATGCAACTTCGCGGCTCTCCTTAAAGTCCTCAACCCGTGCCTTCACTTTTTCTGCCTTGGCCATCTCGATCATCTTCTCCACCTTGGAATAAATCTGTTCATCGCCCTTCACCTCCTCAAGCATACGCTCAAGCCCCACTAGATACGGCAAAGCATCCCGGGCGAACTTCCTCGCCTCCCCGCCGTACAGCTTTATGTGGACGATGCCTCCGGCTTTGCGCATCTTCGGCTGATACCCCAATCCCCTCAGCAGTGCATAGTAGAGGTCGGCCTTGACCTCAGCCGGCACTTCATCCTCCTCCCCGCCGCCGACGTACAGCACAACCTTGTCCGCCGTCACAGTTCCGTCTCCCAGCACGTCGTGTAGGAGCATACCCACGGCGCGTCTCCCAGCCTCCCCGCGCGCCTCGGCATCTCATTCGCCTCGCGCCAGCTTTCTAAAGATGTTCACTAGAGTTATCTATCTAGGTGCTCACAAACCCCGCCCAGCTCCGAACACACCACGTCGAAGTCTCTGTAGTGGAGCAAGGCGAAGGGCGGGAGCCCAGGTCTAAGAACAACCACCCCGCAGACGCCGGTTTAAACCCATTTAAACCCTTCCTCGGCGAAGATACCAGACCCCCTATACAAAAACAAAAACCATCAAACAACCCACTTTAAATCAGTCAAAAAGAAAAAATATATAGATAGAAGTTCCAACAAACTAGTCTATATATCGATAATATCTGTAAATTGAGGGTACTGTTTTAAAACCAACACATCCATAGACCCCGCCAAAACTTCCAGAAAACACCCCCATATATAAAGATATGTAGCGGCGCAGTTCCCGCGCACCGGGAAATGACTGAAAAAAGTCTTCTAATCAGTTTAGAAACACCTCTTCACTTTTCAAGTCACGGCCGTTTCATCATATGCATTAATCTGCTTAGAGGTAATTTTTTAAAATCTATAAGTCTACAGTGGCATGTCTATAAGAGCCATATTGGCGGTTTTGGCCGTCGTCGCCGCCGTCGTGGCTGTCTACCTGGCCTTCACCGCCTTTCAGCAGACCACGGCGAAGAAGCTGGTCATCGTGGGGCCGGCTGGCATCCGAGATCTGGGGGTTGCGCTGGCGAAGAAGTTTAGCGAGAAGTACGGGGTAAACGCCACTTTTGTGCCGCTGGGCGGGGCCGTGGAGATGGTGAACGAGTTGGTGAGGAATAGGGACAACCCGCCTTGGGACGTGGCGATCGGCGTTCCCGAGTTCTACTACACCGTGCTGGTGGACAAGGGGGTGTTGTACTGCCCAGACCTCAAGGTGGAGGGGGTGCCCCGGGAGGAGTTTTGGGACCCCCACCACTGCGTCTACCCGCTTGACAAGTCCTACATAGGGATTGTGTACAACGCCACGGCGCTGGAGAGGCTGGGGATAAAGCCGCCGGAGACTCTCGACGACTTGCTGAAGCCCGAGTACAGAGGCCTCGTGACGTACCCAAACCCGGTGCAGTCCGGCACAGGCCTCGCAGTCTTGTCGTGGGTGATGTCTGTAAAGGGCGAGGATGAGGGCTGGGCCTACTTGAAAAAGCTGGCGGGCCAGATAGCTAAGGTGGGGTACCCAAGCGGCTTTACACCGCTTAGAAACGCGTTGAAGAGGGGCGACGTATTGGTGGCTCTGTCGTGGTTCAGCCACGTCATTGACCCCGGGACGCCCCATATGAAGGCCTCGACGTACAGCGCCTTTTTGTACAGAGAGGGGGTGGCTGTGCTTAAAAACGCGAGGAATAGAGAGCTCGCCGTGGAGTTTGTGAAATTTGCCTTGAGTAAAGAGGGGCAGGACTTGGTTGATCCCTATAACTACATGTTGCCCGTCAGGCCCGACGCCGTAGTTAAGAACAACATCGGCCTACCGCAACCCAAGTCGGTCGTGGTGTACAACCCAGCCCTCGGCTCAAAAGCCGACGAGTGGAGGCTGAGGTGGCAGAGAGAAATCGCCACTGGGTGAGGCCGTATCTACTCCCGCCTCTTTTTTTCCTAATTGCCTACACGACGCCCTACGCCCTTCTACTCGCCAACTACGGCGTTGCCCTCGCCGTGGACAGCTACACGTTGCGGGTATTCGGATTTACGGTGGCGCAGGCGCTTCTCTCGGCGGCGCTGTCGCTGGCGGGGGGCTTTGCCCTGCTACCCGCCTACCTACGCCTGCCCTGGGCGAGGGCCGTGGCGCTGATACCTTTCTTCGCCCCGGCCCTCTCCACCGTAGACGCCTTGATTAGGCTTCACGGAGACGTTATGTACAGCCCCTGGGGCGTGGTGCTGGCGCATGGGGTTTACTACGCCCCCTACGCCGCCTTGTTGCTGGAGGCAAACGCGCGGTCTATACCGGCGGATCTCCTCGACGCCGTAGACATATACGCAAGGAGGGCCGCCGCCAGGCTGAGGATTTTCATGTATGAGCTAAGGCCCGCAGTTCTCTACTCCTTCTACACCGTCTTTGTATTTAGCTTTCTGAGTTTTACCACGCCGCTCCTCCTCGGAGGCCGCTACCCCACACTGGAGCTCCTGGTCTACATCTACGCCACATCCTTCGCGTCGTCGAACCTAGTCTCCACAACAATACTTCTCACCCTAGCCGTTTCGCTGGCTTTGGCAATTCTATTCTTTAAGCTACCTGCCCCGCCCTCTGCAGAACAGGCCCCCAGGCCCCCGAGGGTGGGCGCAGCGGCGCTTGCGGCGTCGACCGCCGTGTTGGCGTACTACGTCATCTTGAGCTTCTACCTCTTCCAGCCCCTTGCACAGCCGAGGGGGCTGGGGGAGCTCGCCCAGCCTTTGACCACAAGCGTATTGGTGGCGGTCCTTTCTGCAACCTCGTCGCTTATGGCGGCGATCTCCTTCCTGATCGCGGAGTCGGCGGGGAAGAGGCACCCCGTGGCTATATATATAGTTGCTATCTCTCTCTCGAAGAGTCTCTTTGCTCTGGGGTTCTTCCACCTAGCACAGCCGCTGTACGGCACGGCGCTTATACTAGCCGCGGCGCACACGCTAGTTATCACGCCCCTAGCATACTCTCTCATTAAACCCGCTTGGGAGAAGATACGGCAGGACGTAAGAGAGGCTTGTGTCCTCTACCTCGGGCCGTTTAAATGCGTGACTAGAATCGCTACGGAGATGCTGGGGCCTACCGTACTGCAGACGTGGCTCATGTCCCTCGCCTCTTCTCTATCCGAGACAACTCTTGCCCTTATTCTCACAACCGGGGGGTCCGAGACCCTGTCCGCCGCCGCCGTGCGGCTCCTCACATCTAGGGCACCCGACCTCATAGAGACAGGGCATTTCTACTCGGCGCTACTAGCCACCATAGTACTGGCCACCCTAGCGGCTTCTAGACTGGTGAAGACGAGGCCCTTTACCATTTAGCCAGGGAAACAGCGGCTCTTCACCACGTCGAACTCCACAACGTCGAGGGGCGGCTTCCCGGGCCATATCAATCTCACGCGGCTCCCCCCGACGTCTACCAACACCTCATGCCGCCCAGCCCTGTACCAGACGGCCAAGACGACGCCTCTGTGAGTGGCGCCGGGCTTCACGTCCCACGGCCTGAAGTACAAGACCCCGCAACCACTAGGCAGTTTGTTGCTGTAGCCGAGGAACTCGGCGACTCTGGGATTCGGCGGATTTTCGAAAAGCTCCACCGCGCCGCCGTCGGCCGCCACCCTCCCCTCCATAAGCACGACCACTCTCTCCGCGATGTACGTAGCCTCCTCGAAGTCGTGCGTTACGTACAGAACAGTGCGCCCCCTCGACGCCTCGTAGATGTAGGGCAGAACCTCCCCTCTCAGCGGTATGTCCAGAGCCGTGAGAGGCTCGTCGAACAGCAGAACCCGCGGCTCAGCCGCGAGCGCCCTCGCAATAGACACCCTCTGTTGCTGGCCCCTGCTGAGCTGGGCTGGGTATCTATGGGCGAGTCTCGCAAGTCCCAGCCTCTCCAGAACCTCCCTAGCCCTAGAGAAGGCCTCCCCCCTACCCACCCCACGCGACAAGAGGGGCTCAGCCACGTTTTCAAGCACAGTCATGGAGGGGAAGAGGGCGGGGCTTTGAAACACCATCCCCACCCCGCGCCTCCACGGCTCCACATCCGTAACGTCCACGCCATCTATGTAGACCCTCCCCCCGTCGGGAGCCGTCAAGCCAGCCACTATCCTGAGAAGGGTCGACTTGCCAGAGCCGGAGGGCCCCACTACCGCTACCCTCTCCCCACTGGCAACCGCAAGATCTATGGGGCCCAGGGCGAAGTCGCCAAAGTTTTTCAAAACCCCCCTAAGCTCTATCGACATGGGGAGATATGTCGTAGACCTCGCCGTTGGAGAAGTAAACCCTCCCGCCCACGGCGGTGGCCACGACGCGTCCAAAAGCTCTAAACCCCTCGAAAGGCGTGTGTAGACAGCTACCCGCAAATTCGCCGCCTCTCACTACGAACTCCTCCAGCTTAACCACGGTGAAGAGGCCCCGCTCTATGCCCACGTCTACGCCCAATAGGCGCGAGGGTCTGCAGGAGTAGAGCCTAACCACGTCGCCCAAGTCGACGACCCCCGCCCTCCACAAGCTCAGCAACAGGCTGAGAGCCACGTCTAGGCTACATATCCCAGGCGGGGGGTCGCCGGAGTTCTTCTCCTCCAGTGTATGGGGGGCGTGGTCCGTGGCGTATACGTCGATCATCCCAGCGGCGAGGGCGGCCAAAAGGCCTCTGCGGAGCTCCGGCGTCCTCAGCCGGGGGTTTACGTGGCAGAGACCACGGTGTCTGCAGTTTTCCCTGTCGAGCAACAGGTGATGCGGTGTGACGTCTACTGTGGCCCACCCCCGCGAGAGCTCGGCCGTCTGGGGGAGGGTCACGTGGGTGAGATGTATCCTCGTCCCAGTCCTCCGCGCGACGGCCCAAGCCCTCTCTACACAAGCCAGCTCCGCCTCCGGCGGCCTGTCGCCGCCTCTGAAATAAGCCGGATCTTCGCAGTGGAAGACGAGGAGGCACCCCAGCTCCGCGCATGCCCTGCCCACCGCCTCTACGTGGCCCCATCCGTATCTCTCAACGTCTTCTGGGTAGATCTTGACTGAGCGCGGCTTCGCGGCATGGAGCTCCCCCACGTCCTCGGGGACGCCCATGTGTAGCCGGTAGATGATGGGGAGCCTCGACCCCTCCTCCATTCGTCTTCTGTACAGCTCAGCTGTTCTAATGTGGGGCTTGGTGTTGGGCATGTCACCCACCGCCACTACGCCGCCCGCCAGCGCCGACCTGGCGCCACCCATCAGCGTCTCCTTGTACGCAAGCCCCCAGTCTCTGAAGTGCACATGGATGTCGACGAAGCCTGGCAGGATTAGGTAGCTGTTTGAGAGCTGGAGAGGCCTGCATCCCCGCCTCCCGAGTCTCACCCGGCGGAAGCCCCCGGCGATGTATGCCCGACCCTCAATCCATATGCATTCAGACATTACAAGCCAGCCTTGGGAGCGGCTGGACCTCGTAGCGGCACCTAGTGCCACCCTCCGGCGATGTGAGGAGAACCTCTCCGTCGTGAAGTTGCGCAGTGACGTCGGCCACTACTCTAAGGCCCCTGTCTCTACAAGCATTTACCAATGTCGCTATCCCAAGCCGCCTCAGCTCGTCGAACTCAGTCTTGTTTAGCTCGAAGGCCTTTCGGCCGTAAATAAAGAACTCCATATCTACGCCGTCGGACACTACAACATCGGCGTCTGTCTCGGTAAGAGAGTCGTATAGGTTTTTCATGTGGGTGAAGTGGCTCTGGGGCCTCGGTTCCACCCTCTGCACCACCGCCTTCCCGCCGTACTTCTCGATCAGCCTCTCCACTGAAAAGGCGCCTCGGCCAAAGACGCGGTACAATACCTTGCGCCCCTCGCGGGATAGGTCGGCCGCGACCCTGGCCAGAAGTGGGGTGAAGTCACATCCCACGAATAGGTATATGCGGCCCCCCCTCACAGGCCCCATGGGCTGTGGCAGCGCCTCGGTTGCCGCCTCCCACGCGGCCCGGGGGGCGGGGCGGGGGAGATCGTCGAGGAATACAACGCCCTGACCCTCCAGGATGTCGAACTCCACTGTGTAGCCCGCCCTCCTCCCCCTGGACTTGACAACGTACATAAGTCTTTCCGTGACGTTTCTGCCAATCCGCAGCTCGAGCCTCAGCAAGTTGTCGGCGATGTAGTCCAGAGGCGTTACGGACTCCTCCTCGGCGATTCCCACGAAGTCGATCTTGGCGGGTCTAAAGACTCTGTACACCGCGTTTATTAAGTACTCCCGGGACTGGGGCCCCTCCACGAGAGACGAGATGGAGTCCACCACCACGAGGCTGTAGTCGCTCTGCGAGACGGTAGAGACTATCTGGTTGAGTATGACGTCGGTCTTCACGAAAATCATATCCCAGAAATCAACTCTTGGCAGGTCATAGCCGAGGGAGGCGGCGTTTTTCATAAAGACGTCCCTATCCTCGTAGAGCGAGACCCAGAGCACCTTTTCGCCCCTCGCCACCCTCTCGTGGGCCATCCTCATGGCGAGGCTTGTCTTCCCCACGCCAGGCCTTCCATATATGGCGGTGACCCCCCTAAAATCTAGCAACATTGCAAGATAAACGCCACCTTTTTAAAACCTAACCTCCCGCACTCCCCAGGTATCACCAAACACAAGCCCGCCACTCCCAACCTCTACGCCTGACTGAAGGCTCTTAAGCTCTATCCTCCCCCTCTTCGCCGAGGCCCAGTGGGGCCCCCTCCCCAGCCCCCGGGATCTTAATCTGTACAGCGTCTCCAATAGCTTCGCAAGTTGCGAGTCTGGACAGGGCGTGTGGGGCCGCCTATTGGTGTGGTCAGCCGCTAGGCCGCCTTCGCCGCATTCGCCGCCGGAGTAGATCGAGGGCACTCCCGGGAGGGAGAAGAGCAGGGCGTATCCCATGGAGAGCTGTGCATGACCGCCGAGGCGCGTTGCCGCCCTGTCCACGTCGTGGTTTTCAAGAAACGTATTCATGTAGGGCAGGGCTGAGGGCGGCGTCAAGGCCAAGTATCTATTCACCGCGTCGGCCACCTCCTCGGCGCCTTTTGTAAGGCTGTTGATAAGCCCGTTGTAGAGGACGTACGCCGTGAAGCCCCTAACCGCCTTGTAGAAAGGGGCGGGGTTGCCCACGTGCTCCCCCAGCACGTAGCGGCCCTCCGCGGGGGACAGCACCTCCTCCCAGACGCCAGGAGGCACCCCATGCGCCACGTCAAGCCTAAAACCGTCGACATGGGGAGCCCAGAACTCCACTACCCTACGCGCATACTCCACAGCCTCCGGCCTTGAGTAGTCTAGCCTAGGCATAAACCACACTTTTAGAAAGGTCTCGTAGGGAGGGTCGCCCCCCAGCATGCCGGCCAGGGCGCTTCTGGGCAACCTCGCCGCGAGCTCCGTCACAAGCCGCGTGTAGGAGCCGTCGCGTATTATAAACGGCCCGCCGGGGAAGAGGGGGTTGCGGAGGCCTACGTGGTAGAGCACCAGGTCCAGCACCAGCTTCAGCCCGGCGCGGCCCAGCTCCCCCCTCATAGCCTCAAAGGCGGCCCAGCCCCCCAGCCTCTCGTCCACCTGGAAGTGGTCAACCACGTCGTATCTATGGTAGCTCATAGCTGGGTATATTGGGTGGAGATACAGCGCGTCGGCGAAGCGGGAGGCGTCTACCGCTACGCGCGCCACGTCTTTTAAAGTGCCGCCGCAGAACTCCCGCCTAAGATCCCTACAGCCGAGCCTATTAGCCGATCTATCCGGCAGAACCTCGTACATGGACCGGATCCCCGGATCGCCCACGTACGGAGGCGACCTAAACCCCGCCTTCTTGCCGCAACACCTTACCTCGTACCGCCGATGCCTCACCACGGCCATATATATGGAGAACCGTTCCTCCTGCAACAGCTCCACCACCTCGCCGCCGGGCACCTCGGGCGGCTCCGGGGCGTAGATCCTAAGCTCCACGACCCCGCCCCAGTCCCCCGACATATAGGGAACGGCGAAGTGCCAAGGGTAGCTGGGCGGCTCCACAACGCACTCAACCTCGCCTCCCCCGGACATCAAGCGGTAAACGCCTGGGGGCAACTCCACGCGGTCTCTAAACGCGCCGTGGATCCACCCAGTGAAGTCCCCCACCACGTAGCCCGGGCCGGCTTGGACAACCGCCACCTTCCCGTAGTAGGGGTCAGACCTCCACTTCTCAATGCGGCAAGCCACGGCCATCTCAACAATTTAATAAATGTAGAAACCAGACGCCGTGATTAAGCTCTCCAAAAACCCCCACCTCGTTAGGCTAAAAACAAGGGGGGAGTCTATATGCCCCATTAGCAAAACCATCGACTCTTTTGAAATCACCGTGGAGTACATCCCCCGGGGAGCCGCCCTCGCCATTGAGGAGTTTAAGAAAATTGTAGACAGCTACCGGGGCCGCGAGATACTTCACGAAGAACTCGCCGTAGACATCCTTGAAAAGGTCAAGGCGGCTGTCAACCCGCCTTACGTCAAGGTGATTTTGAAGTCGTACTACTCCGGCGTGGAGATCGAGGTGGTGGCCGAGTCGGGCGGGGCACAGGCCATGTATATCTAGGGCTGTCTCCAGCGGGCCAGCTTCACCAGCGAGTAGAGCCCGGCCATGCTCTGAGCCGCCAGAGCCGCCGCGGCCGCCGCCAGCAAGTCGCCGCCGTACTCAACGAGGCCCAGGGCGTGTTGTATAATTATGCCTGCCGCGCCGGTCGGGAGAACCACGCCCAGGTAGGGACTCGGCAGGAGAGTCGCCGGGTAGTAGACTGGGGAGCCCACCGTAAACACCGCGGTGAGTATCTGCGGCAGAGACCAGGCGTATCTCATATGACGTATAAAGCTGGCTAGTGTAAACCCCACGCCAGCCGAAGCCAGCCAGAGAGCCGCCAAGGCGTACACGGCGGTGGGCGTCAGAATCCACAAACCCAGCCACAGCATCACGGCTAGGTACACGGCCAAGGTGGGGAGGGCGAAGATAAAAGAGCTTAGGGCCAGCCCCAGGGCGTAGCCCACGGGCGATACAGGCGCCGCGGTCAACATGCTCTGGTACTTAACACCGAGGCGGTAGTAGGTGGCGTCGCCTATGAGAGAGATGCCGTTGGAGGCCAAGGTCCAGATAAAGCCCCCCACGAGGCCCCACTTAAGCCCCTCCACTCCTCCGTATATGGAGAGTATGACGAGGAAGGAGACGGGGCTAACGGAGCTGGCCACTACCCATATCCACCCCCTCACCGCCGCTATCCAGCCGTTCACCCAGGCGATCACCAAGGCGTCTCTAACTATCTTCATGGCCCAGCTCCCCCACGGTCAGCAATACGTAGTCCTCCAGCGACTTCTGCCTAACCACCACCCTAGTCCCCAGCTTTGTGAGCTCGGCGGAGGCTGGCGCGGAGTCGACGTAGTACAGCCTCCTGCCCCCGATATCCACGACGGATTTAGCCTCAGCAACCCCGCCGTCGGCGCCGTAGACCTCCACCACGTACCTCCCGGGGACCTTCTCCACCAGCCTCTCCGGAGGGGCCAGGTCCACGACACGCCCCCCGCTCAGGACGAGGACAACGTCGCTCAGAGCGGCGGCCTCCTCCACGTAGTGCGTGGTGAGCACAACCGTGGAGCCCCTCCTCTTCATCTCCGCCACGGAGTTCCACACAAGCCTCCGGGAGTAGACGTCAAGCCCCGTGGTGGGCTCGTCGAGAAACACCACGTCTGCATCCGCCGCGAAGACCGCGGCTATCAGGACACGCCTCTTCATACCCCCCGACAGGGTATCCACCTCCCGATCCCTCACCTCCCAGAGGCCGAACTCTTCCAGCGCCTCCCGGGCCCTCCGCCTAGCCTCCCTAAGGGAGAGCCCCCTAAGCAGGAGGTAGCTAAGCACAAACTCGTAGGGCGTCAAGAAGTCGATTGGCCTGCTCTCCTGAGGCACGGCGGCCACCACCCGCCTGATCTTCTCCGCCTCCCCCACCACGTCGAAGCCCGCCACGGAGGCCCGACCCTCGGAGGGCATGAGCTCCGTAGTTAGGATGCGCACCAACGTCGTCTTGCCAGCCCCGTTTGGCCCCAGCACCCCAAGCACCACCCCCCTCCCAACCTCGAAGGTGACCCCCCTCAGAGCCCAGAACTCGCCGTACCGCCTCCCAAGGTTTTCACACGCAATCACGCTTATACAAAACACGACTGGGGGTAATAAGCTTTGAGGTAAAGGATAAATACCACCACCCCAGGTTCAACGTGCTACCCGGCGTAGAGTGGCTGATCGTCGCCGGCGTCATTGCGATAATTCTCATCGCCATCCTCACAAGGGCGGTGCGTACACCGGTGAAGTGCCCCCGAGAAGTCGGCGACGTCGAGAGGGCCCTCTCTGCCATGTTCGACGACGTGAGGACGGTTAAATTCGGAGACTACGTGGCGTTTCGCGCCAGAAGCGGGTACATACCGCTGGCGGTGGTGGTGAACTGCAAGAAAGGAGAAGTCAGCACGGAGTGGCCCTGGCCGCTTGCCCTTGTGCTCTTCCTAGTGCCAAATCTCCAAATCCCAGCAGTAGTCTTGTTCATATGGTTCTGGGACGCCGCGAGGAGGTTTAGAAACACGGTACTCCACCTCCTAAGCGAAGCCGCGGCGGCTGAGTAGATGCAGTTGGCGGGAAGATATATGCGTGCCGTATGGCGCATCACTGCACTACTGTGAGATAACCCCCTACAGACGCAACTTTATAAAGTTTAGACTGAGTTCACAAGTGGAGTATGGAGAGGTAATCAACGCCTTTGAGTTGATGCAGAAGGCGGTGGGGGCTGGCATCGTAATACTGATCTTTGGCGTTTTGTTCGGCATTGCGTCGATATTCTCCGTGTACACTTTTGCAGTGTGGCTAGCTCTAATGTTCATAGCTTCGGCATACCCAGTCTACTTAATGTGGAGGGCTTTTTCCCTTCTGCATAGAAATTTCGACAGTGTGTTGTATAGATACGCGGCCTACGTGCTCCTAATTGTCATCGTCGCAATGCCGGTGATCGGCGTCGTGTTGGCGGCTTATCTGATCTCCGTTGCGTGGGGTTTGCAGAGGCCGCCTGTGCCCGGGTCTGATCTTGGCGTCAGGTTGGTTTTATGGCTAGTTGGCGTTTTATTTGGCGCGTTTTGGTATAGGGTGTGGAAGCAAGTGGAGATCGACACCAACGTCGATACCTTTGGCATTGTGGCGTTGTTAACAATACTATCGGCGGTGTTATCCCCCGTAAGTCTTATCTCTGACCTACTAGACTTGGCCTTCCTCATCGTGCTGTACTTCGCCGCGGGTAAAGCCAAGGACGTCTTTGAAGATGCGCTACTCTCGCAATATAGGAAGGAAGGTAATCAGCATGATCTACATAAATAGGCGCCGCCGTTTGCGAGACCCAAGTGCCCTCCGGCGGCTTCTGGTCTCTAGACGGCTTGTGCTGTCTATAAGGCATGAAACAAATAAATAGGGGTGGGGAGGCGCTGACATGAGTAGGGGTGTTTTGATCTACGTCTTAAGCGCCGTGGCTCTGGCGCTAGGCGCGCTTTCGTTGATAAGCGCCGTGTCTGCCCCCTCCACGGATCCCCTGATATTCGCCAGGGACCTCTCCATCTCTTTGGTGGCGCTGGCGGTGGGGGCCGCCGCGCCGCTTCTGCTTAGAAAATTCAACAAGGAGGGGTAGGCGGGCGGATTCTTAAAGCGCCTCGACTCTATCCCCCTTTATCACCGCGATGAGGTCGCGGTGGGATACCCTCTTCACGAGGTATTTGTAGATCTTGTCTCCGGCGTATGGGGCGGCCACGGCGAGGGCCCTCAGGGGCTGTCCAGTCTCTATCGGGGGGTTGCATCTCAGCTTCTCCCAGGGCCACAGCGCCGCCATCGCCAAGATGTCGCGCTCCGCGAGTTGCCAGCCGGCCGCCGCGGCGTAGGCGTGGAGAAACTTCATCTCGGCCCACGGGTCTGGCTCATTCATAAAGACGTTGTCGGTCCCCAATAGCGGCTTTAGGTGGAGGAGGTGGGGCACGGGCGCGACGCGGCCTACGAAGTAGGCGTTGGCCCTTGGATTGACCACGACTGTCTTGCCGGGCGGGATCTGGGCGGCCTCCTCCGGCGTTAGGTGGACGAGGTGGATCAACACGTCGGCGTCCATGACCCTCAGCGCGAGGTCGAGGTCGCCGCCTTCGTGGCAGTCGGCGGTTTCCGAGACGTGGGTCGACAGAAGCCTGTACCTCCGCCTCAGCTCTCTGAGGTACTCCGGCGGGTGGTCCAGGGGGGACGCCACCTGTACGTTGGGGTAGTTGGGGAAGTCTCCGTGCGCCTCTTGGAAAACCACCGCCTCTATCCCGTACTGCCTAAAAACCTCCTCCACGTCGCGGGCGGCGTACTCCGCGTACACGACGGCGCAGCCGACGCCGTACATCCTCATCCTCTCCGCAACCCGCCTCAGCACGGAGATGTGACGCCCCCGCCTAACTAACTGCCTCACCACGTGGTACTTCACGCCGTGGGGCCACCCCACGAGGTCGTCTATGTAGAGGTCGTCGCGGTCCATCAAAACCGCGTCGAGGACGTGGACGTGTGCGTTGGTAAGCATCGGCATCAAGACGACGGCGCCAAGATCGGCGGCGACGCCCCCGGTGTAGCGCCCCACCCCCACTACCCTCCCCGCGTCGTCCACCTCGACCACCCCGTCCTCTACGACCTCCAGCCCGCCCGCCAAGACGTACCTAGCCCTGTACCTCACACCCCAGCGAAAAAACCACCATATAAAGAAGTGTAAATTCCAACTTACACAGACCTCGCCGCGCCGCGCCGCCTTTGTGGAGCGGCCTCGACAAATCGGCTTATATCCACAGGTGTTTAGAGAGCCATGTCTGAACACGTATTCGAGGCCTTGTCACACCCGGTCAGGCGGAAGATACTGCAGTTGCTGGCGGAGAGGCCGAGGCTCTACAGCGAACTCATGGAGGGGGCCGGGGTGGACAGCCCAACCCTCGCCTTCCACTTGAAGAAGCTTGCGGGGCTTGTGGAGAAGAACGAGAAGGGCTTCTACCAGCTCACAGATGCGGGCGAGAGGGCGGTAAAGATAATAAAAGAGGTGGAGGGAGTGCGGCCAGTCGAGCCGGCGGCCCCCAGGGCCGAGGACATCCTCCTCCACGACAGGGCCCTCCTCAAGATCGACAACGCGCTTCTGGAGTTGGCCAGGAGGGAGGGGCGGAGGATTAGGATCCAAGACGTGGCGATTGTCGAGGTTGGGAAAGACGTGGATCCAAAGCTCTTCTACGAGGTGGTGGAGGAGATTAGAGACGTGGGGGTTGTGAAGACGCCGAGGGAGCTGAGGCCGTACGTCGAGGTCAAGGTTAGGGACGTCGCCCTCGTCACCACCGGCGGGGTGTTGACGTCGGCGCTGAAGCTGGGGCTGGAGGCCCTCACCTACCTATCCCCGCTAAAGGCTTTCAGAGCCGTACGCGGCCCCCTCAGAGAGGTTTACCGGGGCGAGTTTAAACACAACGGCGCGCTCCAGCTGGAGGTGGCTGGGGGCCGTGTGAAGCTGTCCAGGGGGCCTAACTTCGTTGTGGCCAGGTGCAGGTCTGAGGACGACTTCGAGATTGCGGAGGGCCGCATAGCCGTCGAGAACTGCGAAGTGGAGGCGAAGGCCGAGGGGCTGGAGAGGCTTGTCCTCGAGGTGGCCGGTGGGTACGTCTCCGTGGAGGCGGACCTCAAGGTGTTGAAGGCGGAGGTGACGGGCGGGGCGGTGGAGATGGACGTCGCCGCGGCGCCGGGGAGGATAGACGTGGAGGCCGCGGGGGGCGCCTTCGGCGGGAGGATACGCTACCAGCCCTTCGACGGCGAGTCCGTAATCAACGTGGAGGCGGCCGGGGGGGTGGTGGAGCTTGAGCTGGGACTGCCCGAGGAGGTGGGCTTCAACGCCGTTTCCAACGTGGCGGGGGGCGTGGCGAGGTTGCCGCCGCCGAGGGCGGGGAGGCGGGGCACCGTGACTCTAAACGCGGAGGTGGCTGGGGGCGTCGTGGAGGCGCGTCTAGCGTAGGCGTCCAGCCTCGAGGGAAACCTCCTTCCATTTTTCCCTCAGCCTCCCCATTACGGTGGGCTCTATGTCCAGGGCCACGGAGGCGTCTACCAGCTTCTGGTAGCGGCTGGCCACGTCGCGGTACCACCCCAGCAGACCCTCGCCGCGCCTCTTACCTGAGCGCATGGCCTCCAGCAACCTGTCCATCTCGGCGAGGAGGGACTCCGCCGCCTCCTCGATTACTGCCCTCGCCATGGGCCTCAGCTCTCTGTACTGCTCCTCGGTCAGCGGCAACACGGCGACCTCTAGAGTGGGCCCCCGGCCCTCGGCGTCCCACCGCTTGATGATCTCCCTCTTCAAGGCCTCCACCGCCTTCGCCAGCCTCTCCCGGGGAGTCCAGGTGAGGTAGAGGCCTGGGAGTAGCTCTAAACCCCCCACGGCCCTCCTAGCCCTCTTCACCACCTCTTCACTGTCTGACTTGACTACGACGAGCAACACGCAGTCCCCCTCGGGGCGTGTATTAAAACTTCGCGGCCGCGGAAAGATTTTTATTAGAGGCCGCCGTCTTTTTTCGGTGATGTGTTCGGCAGAGGTTGAGTGGTGATGGGGCTTAGCCCTAGCTGACCGCCGCGTGGGGATATTACACAAATATTATCTCATGGAGTTTGCTGAAAGTTTCAGTCTACCCCACGGACCTGTTTTATAAGTCCAACAGCTAAAATAAAGTGAGAATAGTGCTGGGGACGCCTATAAACGCCGTGCCGAGGCCGTGGCTCTACTTCGACATCCCGGCGCTGATGATCAACGCGCTCGAGGTTAGGAGGGACCCCCGCGCCGTGCTGGGCTACGAAGGGGAGCTTTGGGTAGACTCCGGAGGCTACCAGATACTGAGAAAAGGCCTCTCCGTAGACGTGGATAAGATAGCCGAGGTATATAGGCGGGTCGACGCCCAGCTCTACCTCTCCCTAGACGTGCCCCCCTCCCCAGGCGACCCCCCCGACGTCGCCGAGAGGAAGTTTGAAAAAACATACCGAAACTGGGTGAGGCTGAGGAGGGCCGTGGGGGACAGCGTTGTCCCAGTACTCCACGTGTATAGAGACGAGGCCCTCTTCTTCAGATACCTCCGCCTCTACGTAGACGCCCCCGCCCTCGCCATCGGCGCCGCGGTGCCCTACGTCTTGATCACCAGGGGCGCCCCGCAGGGATCGCGGATGCTCGCCCTCCGCCTTATAGCCAGGGCGAGGCGGGAGTTCAGAGGGCCCCTCCATGTCCTGGGGATGGGTAGCCCCTCGGTTACGCCTATTCTCCACGCCATGGGCGTGGACAGCACGGACAGCGCCACCTGGCGCCTCAAAGCCGCCTACGGCAAAGTCATACTCCCAGGCGGCGGCGAGAGGCACGTCACAGACAGAGCAGTCAACTTCGGCAGGGCCAAGCCCCGCGACGGCGAGCTGGAGGAGCTTTACAGCTTCCTAAGAGAGACTGGGTTCCCGGCGCTAGACGGCTTCTACGAGAGAATAAAAACAAGCTTCGAATACAGGGCCCTGGTCAACGCCTGGGTAGTGACGAGGTCGTGGACCCAGCCCCCGCGGACCCCCGTCTTCAGAAAGCTATACCAAGCCGTGGCCACGGCATAGTTTTTATACACATGAGAATATTCTCACATGAATATTCTTAAGAGAAGAGAGTGTGGGAGGGTGGCCGGGGCCGCCGGGTGGCTGTTGGTCTACGGGAGGAGGAAGGTGGGGAAGACCTTCACTCTCAGGAACTGCGCCAGGTACGACCTCTACATCACTGTGACTAGGTCGGGCGAGGCGCTTATCGGCGACGACCTCTGGCGCCTCGACGAGGCCCTGCGCGAGGTGGTAAAGACGTTGAAAAGGGGGGGCTCCGCCGTGGTAGACGAATTCCAGAGAGTGCCCGAGAGGTATTGGGACCTGGTCGCGTCAGCCCATCCCCACGGCTCACTCATAATAAGCGGCTCCAGCTTCGGAATGCTTAGAAAAATCTTCGACTCCCGTAGCCCCCTCCTGGGGCTATTCGACGTCTACAAAATGGGCTTGATCAAATACGCAGATGCCCTAGCCCAGCTGAGAGATTTCCAGAAGGCGGCGCTATGGCGCGACCCCTGGACTATCTCCATCGTGGCCCACCCGCGGGAGGCCGAGGAGAAGATATACGCCCTCTACATGTCCGCCATGGGCCTCATCGGCGAGGTGTTTACAGAAGAGGAGAGGACCATCACCAAGCTGTATCAAGTAGTCCTCTCCGCCCTCGCAGAGGGGGAGTGGAACTCCGCCGTGGTGGCTAACTACGCCGCGGCGAGAGGCCTCGACGTCACCGCCTCCACCGCCAGCGCGTATCTAAACAGACTCGTTGAGATGGGGCTAGTCGAGAAGATTCCCATATACGGCTCTAAGAGGAGCTACCACCGCATCTCCTCCACCCCCCTCCGCCTCGCCCTATACGCCGAGGCCAAGTACCACATATCAGAGGGCAGGGCCCCCGGCCCCCTCCCATGGGGCGTGGAGCTACAGTTCAACATAGGAGAGCTACTAGCCGAGGCAAAGGGGGGCCAGCTAGCCTACCTCTCACACGGAGACATAGACGCCGTGGTGATTACTGCGGAAGGCGCCGTGGGTTACGAAATCAAGACAGGCCCCATATCTAGACAAGAGGCGCGGCGGGCCGTGGAAAAGATACGCAGAGCCGGCCTCCCCCGCGCCGGGCTTGTGAGCCTCGCCGAGGAGCCGCCCCGAGACGTCGCAGACGAGGCCTACGGCCCCCAGCAACTGGTTGAGATGGCCCAGTCGATATTCAAAACATTCACCCACGGCAATTTTTATCAACACTGATAACCTGGGTGTTGCGATAGGCTTGAATCCTTCGCCCAAGATTTGAGACGCGTTGCTCCCGACATCGCCGACAAGATAATAAACTAAGGCAAACCCCCCTCTCATGGAAAATTAATATACGACCTTAGGTTGGAATGTGGATTAGCTTGTTAATTACTGGACTCCTATTAACAGCCGCGCCAGCGTTGGCAGACCAGTTGGGTTATTTCCACGCATTTGTTGAGCCTATAAACTCGTTTACCGACTTCTGTGTAGATGAGAAGGCTGTCTACCTATTGGAAAATTTCAAAGGCTTAACACAAATAATAGTAGTAGACCTCGTTGAAGAGAGGTTGGCTAGGTGGGTAATAAATGGCTCGTGGATAAGATGCGCCGCGCGCGGCCCCCACCTATACCTATTGAACCCCAGTGGTCGCCTGGCGGTATACGACGTAAAGAGCCGCAGTTTAATTCGTAGCGTAACTCTCCCTCCTTATCTGAAGTTCGTGGCAATATCTGCGGATAAGCTGATAGTTGGCTACCCAGAGGTTGTGGAGATATACCAGGTGGACACTCTAGAACTCGTATATCGGATGCAGATAGAACTCTACGACTATCTGATCTTACAAGACGGTGTCCTTATCGACACTCCGAGAGACTGGATACTGGTTGGCGATGAGATAGTTACAATAAATTTTTCTCTGGTGAGGTGTTGCCCTGTGAAAATAGGCGATGTGGTATACGTGCTGACGCCTAACGGCACGCTGGCCCTTTATCAAGGGTCACGTAAGATTAGAGAAGTGCCTTTATCGGAGCCGTGGGGAGTAATAGAAACAGACGGCCGATACATATACAAAATTGTCAAGCATCAATATTTAAACGTAGTTGTATATGATAAAGATTTAAATAAAATTAATAATTTCACACTGCTAGAAAGTAGCACCGGTATGTTGGGCATTCACGGACGTATGAAAAGGGCGCGTTTTTATCAAAGCGGCAACTACACAGTCATTTTTACTGAGAACTGGGTGAAAATCTCTATATTTAAAGTAGATGTGAAGAAGATAAAGCCAGGGCGCCTTACGGTGTGCTACATCACTCTATTACTCAGAGATGCGCCGGCGAGCATAAACCATTTCGTTACGTCACGGCATGGCCCGTGTTTAACCATCCCTAGGTTAATACCAGGCGTGTATGAAGTAAGGGCCGAGTCTCTCCTATGGGGACTTGAGTACTACTGGCGGGGAGAGGTTACGCCAGGGCGCGAGACGACGGTGTATATATACCATCAAGACGATATATTTTTAATATTTGCTATAGGTTTAATTACTTTTGTCATTGTATACAGACTGGTTGAAAAAACATGGCCCCAATTTTCATAGTAATAATCTCCGCTCTTCTAATGGCGCCCTTCGCGCCGGCCAACGCCGTGGGCACGGATCATATCTATGTAGATGCCAAAGTGGAAGTCTATGTATACGACAAACACAGTGGGGTGCGAATAGCTGAGGTGCCTGTTGACGGCGTTGTGCAGAGCTACGCCGTAGCTGGAGACGTATTCTTCGCAGTAACCGTGCCTTACTACACAGATGGTACCAGGTGGATTAAGCGTGGTAGATACGCCCTGTGGAAAATAGGGCCAGGGGGTGTTGAGCGCGCTGTGGACTTGCCGAGTTTTACATATGCTCACGTAGGCGCGGACTGCCGCAGAGTCGCGGTGTTGTTAATACATGAGGGAAACGCCACGCTACTCCTCTACACCCACGAATTTAGGCTTCTCTTATCTACCGAGCTGGAGCCTGTTGAGGGGGTGCAGTTGGTGGGGAGCGGGTGCGGCTTATGGCTGGCGGTGTTAAGAGAGGGGCGCGCTGTGCTCTACCACGTGGGGGACGACGGGCTTGAAAAAATCTTTGATCTAGATCTACCCGCTTATGTGATGCCCGACATGAGGGGCGGCGTGTATGTCATAACACGGCGCCATACCTACCACGTGGCGGCGGGCCAGGTCCTCCGCGTGGGGGAGGGGTACGCCAAGCCCATAGTTAAGCACCTAGTTGTCAGAGACGGGTACTACCTCGTTAGCGACGGCGGAGTGGTGGCCTACTTCAAGCCTGGGGGAGAGATTGTGGAGATATACGGGGCGGGTCCATTCTCCTGGGCGATGTCGGACGGGGAGTATATCTACGTCCCCGACGGCCCGAGGGGTTTTGTGAAATACAGATATGTTCCAAATGGGACGCTTACGGTTAGAGTTCTTGGGGAGGTG
Organism: Pyrobaculum ferrireducens; assembly: GCF_000234805.1. NCBI lineage: Archaea > Thermoproteati > Thermoproteota > Thermoprotei > Thermoproteales > Thermoproteaceae > Pyrobaculum > Pyrobaculum ferrireducens. Next base: position 894,587 of record NC_016645.1, on the reverse strand, counting down.
CCCCATGTCATAGAGATTGAAGGCGCTGGGCTGTCTGCCGAAGGTGTACTAGGGCCTGTGAGAGTATTTGCCCAGAGATATACTGTAAAAGTAGAGCACTGTGGGGGGAGTAGGGAGGTGGTCGCAGAGGTGAAGGACGGCGGTGAGGAGACGGTGGCCGTTAGGCTTACCGGCGTGAGGATAAGAGTAGAGGTGCTGGACTTTTTCCGGCGCACCTCAGGCTACTTGTCAACGGCGGCGTACGGGAGGGCCACATGCGCATCTGTGCTGTCTGACAAAGGCGTGGCTGAGGTGGTTGTGCCCGGCGGTGGCGAGTACAGCCTCGTCGTGGCGTACTACATCTCTGAGGGGGGTGCGGGCTACGTCTTGGAGAAGGTCAGGCGGCTGAGGTACACTGTAAAAACAAGCGACGACGGTTCGGTGCTTGTAGAACCAGGTAGAAACATTATTAGAGGCTACGAGGAAAGCCCGGGCATGTACTTCGCGTGGGGCCGAGGCGAGGTTACAATTCAAATATACAAAGACGGCGTGACATACTTAGAAGTCATTACGGCGGGGGCACTCGCGGCTCTGTACGTGAGCTGGCGCCATGTAAAAACGCGCCTAGGTGGCTACACGCAGACAAGACGTTAAAGAGCTCTCCTTCCAAAATCTCAACGCTGAGACCCCCCGACCTATGCAGATTAACAGCCTCAACCCCGCCTCGAGAAACCCCGTATGCCTCAGCCGCTCTGAAGGCCGTGGGCTTCTGGGGCTGACGTGTTAATTCGCCGGCGTATGTTGCCATAATCCGCGGATGTGGTGATTTAAGTCCACGGCGCCTATATTGACGACCACCTGGTAGCGGTGAGGTATTAATCGCGGACGCCGAGATCTCTGGCGTTTAGAAAACTTATCTCCAGATGGCGGTGGCGGCGCGCTAAAACATATATACTTAAGAGAGTATATGCACTGTGGAGAAAATTCGCACTAGCGTATACATAGACGCCGCGATTTGGAAGAGGCTTAGAGAAGAGGCGGCCCGGGAGGGGATGGACGTGTCGGAGCTCTTGGAGAAAATTCTGAGGGAGTATTTTGGCGAAATACCCGTCTCCACAGAGGAGCTAGACTTCGAACCTATCGACCTAGGACTGCGGGCTTCTCGCCTAGTTAGAGAGATGAGAGATGAGGCTTTATCTAGACACTAGCGCATTTGTGAAGAGGTACATAAAGGAGGAAGGCTCTGAAGAAGTGAGAAAAATATTTATCTCTGCCTACAACGGCGACGTGGTTTTACACATGCATTTGTTCAACGTGGGCGAGGCCCTATCCGCAATTCACAAAGCCACGAGGAGAGCCGGCCGGCCCGAGATCTACCCCCTCCTCAAGAAGAGGTTGCTGGGAGACGTGAGGAGGTTGACAAAACTAGGCGCTATGAGGCTGACACCGCTGACAATAAGCCAAATCCTAGAGGCGAGTAGATACGTAGAAAAACACAGCCTTACATCGTAGACGCCTTGCAGATAATCTCCGCCATCCAGACAAACTCAGAGTTGATAACAGGCGACGAGAAGCTCTGCAACGCGGCTGAGTCAGAAGGAGTTATCTGCAGACAAATCTAGCTATAACCGGGCTTCCCCTAAAACAATTTTTATTAACACCGACAATCTGGGTGTTATGAAGTACAGGCTCATGGACGTCTTGGCCTGTCCCTACGACAAGACCTTCCCCCTTAGACTTGTCGTTATTAAGCGTACGGAGCACCCCGAGAGGCAGTACACATGGCCCCGAAAGCCCTTCTGCGAGGAATACTGCTCCTACCGCGACCTAAAGATCAAGGAGCACCCCAAGCCAGACACCCTCCCATGTGAGGAGTGCCACAGGTGGGAGATAGAGACTGGCGTAATATACTGCCCCACATGCGGCCGGTGGTACCCCATAATCGAGGAGATACCCCGCATGCTCCCCGACGAGCTGAGAAACGAAAAGGAGGAGCTACAATTCCTGGAGTCCGTCGGCCAAGACCTGAGGCGCATCGCCCCCGACATCGCCGACAAGATAATAAACCAAGGCAAACCCTTCAACCTATCCAAAAAATAGATGGGAAAAGCCGGCCGCCTCGCCCTCTGCCTAGCGCTCCTATTCACAGTAGCGGCAGGGGCCAACTGGAAAGAGATAGAGCTCTACATCCCCCAGTCATATGACTTATATCACTGTAGCGACGCCCACGCCATCTACCTAATCAGCCCCGCGCCCCCCGACGTATCTATACATATAGTAAATCTAACGGATGTGTCTGTAAGGAGAGTTGGAATTAAAGGCGTTATCCCTGAGTATGTGAGAAGCGTCCAATGCGCAACCGCTGGGGACAAAATCTATCTATTTACGGAGGATTCAGTTGTAATATACTTCCTTAGATATAACGCCTGGGCTAGAATCCCGTACCCAAACAGGGCGGTAACCCCCCTTAACCCGGCAGTGGCATCCCACTAAGGCCTCCTCTACATACTCAGAGAGGTCGACGGGAGGAGAGTAATTGAGATACGCGACCCGCGCGATTTTAGCCTAGTCAACACAATCCCAGCGGACGGGATATATGCCATCAAGAGCTTCCCCGACGGCGTGTTGGCCTATGGATCAAATAACGTCACTGTACTCGGCCAAAACAAAACCTTCACGACGCGTGGATTTATGGAGGCTGCGTTGCTAAAAGGCCGTCTGTACATAGTAGGCGGGGCAGACGAGATAGAAACCGACGGAATCGCCGTGAAGAAAGCGCCGCGCGATGACGCGGTGGCCCTAGACGCCGACGGCAACTACCTGTATCTAGCAGTGGACTACCCCAATCCTCACGGTACGCAGGTGGTTGTGTATGTATACGACGCCGAGCTGAGGCATGTGGCAACCCTACTTCCGATTGGATACAATCACTTCCTCACTAAACCCTCGCCTCTTGTGAAAGTTGGCAACTACACAGCGCTCATCCTAGTTGGGTATCCGCAGCGGATATTAAGATACCACTATGGCAACTACCTGTGGATAAAGGTGTTCTACACCACGGACATAGCCAGCATCAAGCCTTCATCGCTACAGATTTGCAAACTCTTTACATACATAGGATTTTTCGAGCTGTTAGTCAATTACAATATTTTTATGCAGTATGAAGGAATCGGCATTAACTGTATAAAACTGGCGAACCTACTCCCGGGGCGCTACTACGTCGACGCTGACAATATCGCCATTGTGGTGCTCTTCTGGCGCCCCCACGCCGTCCGCGAGGTGGTGGATCTCAAACCCGGCGAGGATCGCCTCGTCCTACTCTACGACCAGTCCACCGTCTACGTAGGGCTGGCGGCGGCGCTATACGTGGCGCTTCTGCATAAGAAGCACAGACGACGCGTCAGCGACATCAGCGATATACTACGCTGATAATAACCTCGCCGCCCCGGGGCAACGCGCCCGGCATCTACAGCGGGTCAACATATATAACGCGGGTCGTGGAACGACGTAGATGTCCAACAGAAGCCCCTTGTCAAAGAAGTCGGCCTCCTGGCGGCGGGCGGTAAGGCTCTATGTTGCGCTGACGCCATTTCGCCGGCGCTGTTTGACACATGACTAGACACCGCCTGCTCTACACAGCCGTGTCCGTTGTACTCCTAACGGCGTTGCTAGTGAAGGCTGGATATCTCTGCGTAGACAAGAACTATATCTACCACATCGGTCCCCCCGTTGAGATCTATGACAAAAAAAGCCTAAAGCTACACGACTGGATAGAGGTACACTCAGCGTCTCCTGTATGTGTGGCCGTAGGCGACGATGCCTACGCATTTATAGACGAAAGCCTCGTCAAGCTGACGCCCCGAGGCGTCGATAAGAAAATTAAGCCGAGTGGCTGGTAGGTTTACGGCCTAGCGCCTACATGCGGCGGCGTGGCCGCGTTGATGAACAACGGTAGCCACTGGTCGCTCAGAATCTACAACCAAGACCTACAGCTTATCCACCAGTCTGTCTGGCGCTCAGAATCTGCGTGGTGGCAGGTGGCCGCCAGCGGTTGCAAGATCTGGCTAGCCGAGCCGCCGCCAACGCCGGCGCTGTACGTCTTGAATTCGGGCAACCTAACAAGAGTCTTAACGCTGAATACAACCGGCGTGGTTGTCCCCGACGGCAGAGGTGGGGTGTACTACATCGGAAAGGACTGGATCTACAGAGTCGACGAAGGCGGCGTGTCTATCGTAGGTAGAGGCCTCCACGCGACGCCAATTGCCTATGCGGTGGCCAAAAACCGCCTGTACCTCCTCGACGTTCAGAGCGTAGACGCGTGGAACTACATCAAAAGCATCATAGTCGTCGATCTTGAAAAGGGGGCTGTGGTGGGGAAGATCTACACCCCAGAGGTGGATACGGTAACGACAGACAGAGAGCGCCTCTACTTCTACCTACAGCGCCACCTTCTTGAAACCGGCCGTATAGAGAGGCGTAGCTATGTGCCCAACGCCACCATCTACCTCATTAGGAGGGGTGGCCCCCACGGCGTGCGTATAGGTATCGAGGGGGTAGGCGAAACGCTTGACGAGGTATTCGGCCCTGTAAAGCTGTGGCCTGGGATATACACCGCCTATCTGAAGCACTGCGGCGTCAGAGAAGAAAAGCGTATATACGTAGCCGACGGGATGTCAGGATACGTCGAGATGGAATTCGACGCAGTCACACTACGCTTCGTCCCCGTGGACTTCTTTAGAAGGCCCGTGGAGAGCCACATAGGCGTAGCGGTTGGCGACTGCCACAACTACACCTCACCTGGCTACGAGACAAGGCTCGTGTTGCTTAAGGGCAAGAAGTACGTAATCGACGTCACCTACATGCCGATAGAACGGGGTGGGGGTAGATACGTCGAAGATCTGCGCCAAGTCGGACTCTACGTAGAGATAGGCCGCGACGGATCCGTCAAAATCTCCGCAGACTCTCCCTTTGTCCACATGGGCGACGCCGTGTACATATACCGCGACGGGATTACCTACATGGAGGTTTTGACGGCGGCGGCCGTGGTGCTTCCGTCGCTCTACGCCGTGGACAAAATCGCCAAGCTCCTCCACAAGACAAGAAGCCGCGCCGCGGCGCCGCGGCACAACCAGCCGCAGACAAGCGCCTAAGGGGCGGCGTCGCCAACCACAGCCCAAGCAACGCTCTGCGGCCACGTAGACGCTTGACGATGGTCACAGGCAGAACTTTGCACATTTGTACGAGCTAAGGCTTATATGGAGAGCTTCTAGAGGTGGTATGAGATTTCTTATTGCGTATATTGCCGTTGCGGTTTTTCTCCTCGCAGAGGGGATGCCTCACAAGGTGGAGGTGGCTATGACGTATAATTATATGGTCGCTGTGTGTAGCGACGGCCCGTATATCTACATCGTAGATCTGGGCGACAAGACCGTTCTGCATGTTGTTAACCTAACTAGTCTTTCAACCTCCCGCGTCTATATTGACGACTACGTGGCAGACTGCGTCGCAGACGGGGGCAGGGTTCTGCTCTTCTCCAGGAAGTATGTCACGATCTACGACGCTGTGGCTAACAGATTAACCAGGCTGGAGTATAACAACTCCAACATAGACTACCCGTCTTATAAATACGCGGGGAAATTAGGCGACAAGGTGTTAATAGTCAGGTACATAAACGGGAGGGGCTATCTAGAGGTAAGGCGGCTTTCCGACTTCGCGCTACTGGAGGTCCTCAGCGGGGAGCCGCTGGGATCTATAGAGGAGTCTCCGCACGGCGTAGTCGTGTACATGGGAAGAAGCACGGCGTTGCTCTTCTGCGGCACCGATATGGAGAAGATTGAGGTGGGACCATATACCCGAGTTGTGTGCCTCGGTGACGGAGTTCTTCTCTACAACTCCACCTCATTGGTGAAGATGCCAAGGGGGCGCGGCACGGCCGTCGCGAAGAGCGTCGAAGGCGTTGAGCAGGTCTTCGTAGATGGGGACTATGTATACGTTGTGAGGAGGCGCGGCCTCAGCGTGGCGGAGGTTTTAGTTTTCGACGGCGAGCTTCGACAGCTGGGTAGATTTAACATAGTTTCCTACAGATGGCTCGATGTCCACATCCACAGATTTAGAACTGATAAACTTGCTATTGTGACTTGGGGTGAGTTTGGCGGCAGAAAGGCCATCATCCACATAGTCGATTTACGAAATGCCGCGACTAGTAGTCTCACCATCTGTATCTACTCGCTATCGCTGAGACTGAAATATGTGGCTGTAGATAGGGCTTTGGTGGCTATGGTGAATTACCCAGGCTGTGTAACTGTAGACAATCTCCTGGCAGGTACCTACCTAGTCGAGACGTATATAGACGGGTATCCACACCATAGCGAGGTAAAGGCCCTTCAGCCAGGCGGTGCCAACCTGGTGGTGTTCTACGACGACCACATACTCTACCTAGCTATGGCGGTGGCGGCCGCGGCGGCGTTCTACATAAAGAGGAGGACATGAGGGGTCTTCTACTTCTCCTCTACCTAGCGGCAGGCGCGTCGGCTCTCTGCATTGGGAACTACTACATATACGCCCTGGGGGACGCTGTATATGTCTTTGAGAAACATTCCTTGAAGCTTGTCAAATCTTTCCAATTTGAGGACGGCGTGGACGCGGAATTAACAAGAGGATGTGTAGTTATTGGAGACAGCCTGTACCTCGGCGCGATAATTGGTTACAGAGGCGTGGTCGTCAAGGCGGGCCCCTTGGGGGTGGAGAGGCGTCTGGAAATCGACGGGCTCGTCGCGTTGACTAATCACTGCGGTAGAGTAGCCGTTCTTGTGGACAACATGTCCCACATCGCTATTAAGTGGTTCACGCCAGATCTCGAGCCGGTGGGAGAAGAGTGGTGGAGAAGAGCCGGTACCTACTATACGCTTGTGTCCAGCGGTTGTGAACTCTGGCTTATTGAATACCACTGGCCAGCTGGGAGAGTCAACATATACTACGTCGGCGTCGGCGGCACCCGCACCTTGACGCACACCGCGGAGGAGTACGGCGTGGCGGTTCCCGACGGCGTCGGCGGCGTCTACTACATCACGCCGACGAAGTGGCTGAAGATTAGCAAAGACGGGGTCGTTAACATTGGCCGCGGGGTGCGGGATTTGACACACAAAGCGTTTATCAAAGGCGACGCCATATACGCGGTGGCTTTGCAGTCTCCCCACGGCCCTAACTACGTGACGGTGGCCAGGCCTTGGGGGGAGGTGGATAGGATATATCTGGGCTCCCGCCGCGTGGATCTAGCCGCAGACGGCGGCTACATCTACATCTACTACGGAGGGAGCCGTCTGGAGAGGCGCCCCTACCTGCCAAACGGCACAGCCGTCGTGAGGGCGGCCTCCGACATTAAACACGGAAATGTAAAAATTGGTATTGGAGACGTGGGTGAGGTCGAGGGGCCGGTCTACGGGCCTGTCAAGGTGCTGGCCGGGAGGTATGTGGGATACGTGGCCCACTGCGGGGGTGTTAAGAGCGTCGAGTTTGAGGTAGGCGACGGGGATGCTAAGGAAGTTGTAATAGAGGTTAGGGGCCATCATGTGAGAATTGTACTTGTGGACTTCTTCAGGCGTCCTCTAGACGGCCACCTCTATGTCGAGATTTACGGTATCGCTGGCACGTGTTTTCGAGATATTGCGAAGTCCCCCCTAGACGTGGTGTTGCCAGAGGGCGAGTACAATGCGGGGGTATCTTTCTTCAGAGACATGGAGAGGGGCGGCTACCGCACAGAGGAATATATCTCCCCGTGGTATTCATTTCGTGTAGAGCCCAGCGGCCGCATTGCCCTGCGAGATATGCTACTGGACAGGTTATTCGCAGTGGAGGGCAACACGCTCTACATTTACCGCGACGGGGTTACCTACCTCGAACTGTTGCCAGCGGCCGCGTTGCTTGGCGTCTTCTACGCGCTGGACAAGCTCTCCAGCGCGGCGTCCAGACGTCTAGGTAGGCGCTGATGCGGCTGGTGTTAGCCTTGGCGGTATTGGCCGCTTTGGCTCTCGGCCAGGCTTATCTTATCGAGGGCGTCGTGGGTGGGGAATTTGTCGACGTGTGTAGCGGCGGTGGGCGTGTATACGCCGTCGAGGTTTTTTACGACCTGCCCAGCCCGAAGTCGCTGGTACACGTAAAAGGCGATGTAAGCGGCGTAATTGAGGTGGAGGGTGGGATCGTCGCATGCGCCGCGTCTGATAGCAGGCTCCTGTTGCTGACACGTAGCGGGGCCTATCTATTTGACAAGTCGCTGAGGTATCTGGGTTTTGTGCCTCTCAACGGCTCTCTGTGGTATGGCAAAAGCGTCGTCGTCGGGGACGGCGTAGTGGCGTTGCTGGTGGGAAGGGGGGAGCGGAACTATGTCGAGATTAGGCGTCTCGACGACTTCTCGCTTGTGTCTCAGCGCGAGGTTGGGAGGTTTTATGAATATGTAAACTGTGGAGGCGGGTTCGCCCTTATGCGGGACGACGCCGTAACTATCATTACGATTAACGGTAGCGAAATTGTCAGCGCCAACCGCCTTCTACGCTTCTATAGTTTTGTCTGTCTAGGCGATTCTATCTACATGTATCGGAATGGTAGAATTATAAAGATGTCTAGAGAGGAGTCGGCGAGTCTTGAGCTCCAGGGCAACTTTCCATCGGTGTACACCGACGGGAGGTATATCTACGTCAAGATCAGGGCGGATACAGATCCACTAGCAAACACACCTGCGTTGAGCTACCTATACGTCCTGGACAGCGATTTGAGGATATTGTGGGCGGCGGCTTACTTCGGCAAGGTTGAGAAGTTTCTCCAGAAGCCAGGAGGGAATAAGACACTGGTAGTGGCCAGAGACGTAATTGGGAGGCGCGTCTTTATCGACGAGCTTGATATCGGAGGAGGCCCACCCGCCTCGTTGACATTTTGCTACTTCGGGATCAACCCCCCCGGCCGTATTACTGTTTATGTAAATTTTGAGAGCTTTCCAGGGCGATTTGGATGTGTTTCAATTCCGGCGGCTACACCCGCGAGGTACTTCTTTGAGGTGTATCGTGTCGATTTTCCGTCTGTGCCGTTTCCGTGGAGAGATGTAGTGAACGTGGAGGCGGGCAGACACGCGGTTCTCATAGCGACAGACGGCTTGTTTGAGTCTGTAGTAGTCTTCTTATTCCTAGTCCTAGCGGTGTACGTATGGGAAAGGGTGCGCTCGCCGCGTTACTACTCCTAGCCGCAGTTGCGGCGGTAGGCGTGCCTAAGCTGTGCGACATGGTGAAGGGGCAGACGGCGCCGGCGGGAACCCCGCCGCAGGTCCGCTTCGACGGGGACGGCTGGGTTGACGTGACTATCCGCGTCGTGGACTTTTTCGGCAGGCCGGTCAACGCCACGATGTATATATACGCCAGGGGTTTTGTAAAAACTGTCTACACAGGCTCTACATTTCAATTCAAGGTGCCCAGGGGGATGTGGCACCCCGTGGAGATCTGCGTGTGGAGGATGGAGCGGCACAGCTGGGGGGAGTGGGAGCGCGCCACATGCGGTGTGTATTGGATAACTGCCGACGGCGAAAACGGCGTAGGTGTAATGGGGGACTGGTTTAGCTACTTCAGCTTTGGGGAGCCCGTTATCTACATTTACTACGACGGTGCTGTCTACACAGACTTCATATACATCGCGGCGGCGCTCCTCGCGATGTATCTTGGAGAGAAGGCGTGGGGGCGGGTCAAAAGGCGGCACGCGCCTCGGTAGACCTCGGGGGCTGTGGATGTGCTGACCCGCGGGTCATATAGATGGGGCCTTTGTAGAGATACGCCGCGGCGGCGGCCATGAAGAACATGTGTGCAAGGTCAGCCCTCGCGATGTAGTATGCATGGCCGGCTGGGGTGGGGAGCGAGGCCACCCCAGCCGCGGCGAAGACTGCGCCTAGGAAGGCCGGCCCGCGGCGGCGCCCGTCCCAGAGGAGAGCCGCGGCGAAGGCCGCCTTGGCTAGCCACGCAAGCCACAGCGGCACTGCATAGTTCTCGGAGTATATAGGGGGGTAGGAGAGGTACACAACCCCGCCCGTGTTGAGGAAGTAGGAGGCGGCGCCGAGCGCGGCGACTGAGAGGGGGAGGGGCGCCAGCCTCCTGTTTCTCAACACGGCGGCGCCGGCGACTCCAGCCGCTATGTACTGCCACTGGAGGCCCCGGTGTAGCTCGGGCCAGAGGATCCCCAGCGCTGTGACGGCGGCGAAGAGCGCCCCCCAGCCCCACCTAGTCTCCACGAGGGTAGACACCGCGGCGAAGGCCGCGGCGAAGACTGCCCCCGTGTAGCCGTGCGGCGCGAGGGCTGAGGAGACGGCGGCGGCGTAGGCGAGGAGGCCCAGGGGCTTTCTCGCCTCCAGCGCCGCGATGCCTATGGCCGCCGCGATGGCGTGGTGGGCCTCCAGATCTCTCATGTGCGGCAGAAGGAACAGGGCCGCCGCCGCGGCGAGGGCGGCCAGAGTGGCTGGGTCGCGCCGCAGGATCGCAAGCGCCCACGGGATAAACGACACGGCGTAGAGGAGGGGCCGAGAGGCCGCCGGGGTTGCGTAGCTGAGGGCGGCCGCCGCCGTCCATCCCGTGAGGACTATGGCGAGGCCCCAGAGGCCGGTGGCGAATATGCGGGGGTCAAAACTCCGCCGAGACATAGGACCTGCACCTCATTTCGAGGTGGAGGACGTCGCTAAGCGTCTTGCAGAGGGCCGCCGAGGCGATCTTTGCTATGTAGTTCCACTGGAGCCCCCTCTCCAGGGGGACCAGCTCGGCGTCTTGCGATCTGTGGCGCGCTACCGAGTTCACAAGAACGTAGAGGCTCCGCCCCACGGAGAGGGCCTTCGTCTTCACGTCGTAGTGCGGCCAGAAGTCCCCGCATCTGTAGACCACCACCAGGGCCTTGGCGAAGATCCTCGGCCAGGTGAACATGAGGCTGTCCACCCTCACGTCCGCGGCGGCTTTACACGGCGTGCCGAACTTCACCGTGTACTCCGCAGGCCCCGACGCCGAGAGGGACACATTTTCAAAATCCACCTCGGAGAGCTCGGGGATCTCCACGCAACAATCTCCCACCAATCTTTAAAACTTTCCGCAGGCTCTAGGACGTGGAGGCATGCCGCCCCGAGGTACTCGTCGACTCGGCCTGGGACCGCGCCGGTATTGCGATAATCGCCGTGGTGTTCATAGCGATGCTGGCCCCGCGAGCTCTGTGGGCCGTCCCTATACTGCTCCTCGCCTCCGCCGCGACTATAATACTCGCGGCCAAGAGGTTTAACAAGGCGTCGAGAGCCGCTGAGCTAGTGGACTGCGGAGGGGCGCTTAAGAGGCCCGTGGCGGCCCGGCCCGGCTACGTGGTGTCGTACTACCACGACGCGGGGAGGCACAGCACCATTTACTTTAAGTTCGAGCCGGCGGGGGAGCCCACGGTGCTGTCCCGGCTCGAGTGGACACACGCCAGGGGGTACATAGTAGCGGCCTCGGGGTACAGGCTGTACCTCTGGCTACCCGCCTACGAGATACTGGACGACTGTTGCCGCGGCGTCTACATCGCCGCTGTTGATCCGGCGTTTCTCCCCCAGAGAGGCCCGGTGCAACTCACCCTCTCCACGCCGGAGGGGGACTCCGCGTCGGCAGGCCTAGCCCTCAGAGGCGCCGTGCTGGAGGCCGAGCTGACTTTTTGGCCCGTCAAGGCCAGGTCGGCGCGGCTCGAGCTCCACGTAGACACGGGACACCACAGATTCAAGAAGGTGTTGCTCGCCGCCGAGAGCGGATCTAGACGCGTCGAGCTGGACATTGGCGGGAGGCCTGGGCTCTACGTCATCAAAGGCGCCGTCCCCCCGACACGCGCCGGTGTACTCGGGATAGAGCGCGAGGGGCTGTTGGGCTACGGCGGGGGCGGCGAATACACTGCGAGGCTTGTGATAGACATACCCCTAAGACCAGACTACCACGTAGACGCCCAGCTGTAGAAACGTGGACACGTTGAGGACTCAAAAAATTGACAACCCGCCGAAGCCGAACTCCAAGCCGCTCTCTCAAATAGTGATGTATCCCCCCTAGGCGTCCACATTCGCGGTTCGCCAGTAGCCGGCGGAGAGACGCGCACAGCGCACACGGCACCCCGCGTCTGGCCCCCCGGCGAGGCCGTAAATGTAGCCGCATCGCAAACCACGCGAGGCGTCTTTACTAAACCTGCTGATATATGTCTTTTTTCTTTAAGAAGCGGTTGGGATTTTCGGCTTCAAAAATTTCTTAGCCAGTGGTGTTGCCGTCGTTAGTGGGAGAATCCTCTAGGCGCCTTCGCTACGCGTTTCCCGCCGTTGCTACGCCTCACCTGGTGGATATCCTTAGGAAGCTCCCCGTGGCGTTGTACAGCGGCTCCCCAAGCCTCAGCTTTGAGACGTCAATTGTGGCATTGACTACGTATGAGCAACGGCTGAGCACAGGGCCTAATACCTCTCTCTTAACCCCCACCTCAGCCCACTCCGGCAGAGCTATGTATACTCCCGAATTACTAAAAACCACGGTGGCGTTATGGAAAGGTGTCGGGGCTCTGTAGACAAATGTAAGATACCCCACGCTTTTATTTACATTAACGACTAACAAAACATCTACAGGATACAAGACGGGGTTCATGACAATTGTCTTGTTTTTGACATATCTAGCATAACATTTTAACACCAGGTTCTCGGGGAAGGGGTCTGTCCTACTCGGCGGCTGGGCCGACGCCGGCCTTACAAACACGACGTAGGTTTCGTTTCCCACTTTCCCCGCCGCGTGGCATATATAGCCCCAACCCGGCATCCAGTTAATCGGCGGAGAGGGGGACAAGACCACATCTCCATTATATTCACAAGGCCCCCACACCACCCCACTCACCTCTGTAAAAACGCCGAGGCATACCACCTCTAGTTGAAGCTTGCAGTGATCCACCTCGCCGCTCACAGTCGCGTTGGCCTTAGCCACGGCGCCGCCGCCCCGCGAAGTTGAGAAAAGCAAGACGGCAAGTATAGCGGCAAGGACGCTGAGTAAGAGGAAGAACTTCACTGAGTGGGATCTACGTCGATCTCGGGACTGCATATCGGCTGTATATAGGATTCTACAAATATATCGTTTACCACAGCTCTTCTGCTTACAATGCTAGGCATCGGCTTTATCTGGCGATTCAAGCTACATGCCGGAATGCCGCCACTGCAAACTTCTATATGCACGCTTGGAGAAACGAGGTTAAGAACGGTTACGCTAAAACTCAGAGTACCCTATCGCTCAGGTAGTTTCCTAAATTAATTTGTCACATAGTGTAGACTTTGAACACCGGCGCGCCCTCAGTAGTTTTTGGCAATTTTCAACTCTATTTGTACCCCCAAAGGCGATATGTCGCAACTGCATCACCACAGGTTTCTCTCACTATAAACACGCCAAAACCTACCTCCTCTAAACAGAAGGATGGCGCATCTCTTAACTACCGCAACGGCGTCGTAGTCCCTTGTAACGACTGCGCATCCCGCTCCGCACTCAGCCTCGCACAGCTCCGCGGCGTACACCTCGGCGGGCTTCTGCTCGGATAGTCTGCAGTTGAGACCGTAGCTGGCGCAGAGCTCCAAGTAGCGCCTAGCGAGAGGCATGTGGGTCTCGCTCCAGGCGTCTACCACGAAGACGGCGTCTAAGCCGGCCTCAGCCGCCGACCTAAACAGCTCCTCCGGATCGCTGAGGGCGGCCGCTATGGAGAAGACGTCTACGTACAGCCTCCGGTAGTTGGCCGGCGAGTCTGGCTTAAGCTCGAAGACGCCCTTCCTAGTCCTCACTCTCATGGAATTTTGCGACAAGGAACTTAGCCACGGCTAGGGGCACCTCCTCCCCCTCCGCCTCGTAGACGACGTAGCCGCCGCACCTCACGGCGATGCGCCTCTGCCTAGAGATCACCAATACTCTGAAGCGCGGCGAGGCGAAGAAAGTCAAGTCTATCTTATCGGCGTCTGGCTTGACGTACGCCTCGCCGTTTGCCGATATGCGGCCTCTGCAATCAACAACAGCCTCGGCAACGTAGACCGTTGTCCTCTCGGCCCTCTCCAAAGCCCTCTTGTATCTGCGGAAGAGCATGACGGCGGCTACGTGTGTGCAAATGTCCCTCCTGCGCCTGAGGCCGAACTGCGTGTAGTAGCAGGTACAGAGCCACCTGCCCTCTGCAGAAGACCACCAGACCTGGTAAAGAGGCCTCCAATCCCCCAGCTCCCGCCTCCCCTCCACCACGTAGAGGTCCTCCCTCACCTCCTTAACGTCGCCGAGCCTTAGGAGGGCTCTTTTAATCCAGCTGTTGGACTTGCCGGGGAAGTCTGTTTTTAGATCCTCTATGGCTTTTTTGAAGGCGTTGCTGGGCGTAATGTGTGGTGTAGGTTTTTGCATTTTATAGGTTTTGTCTGGCTGTGGGGTTGTCGGAGGTGCTTGTGCCCCTTTCGGGGCCGCATGCCCCCCTTCACGCGGTTTGGGGGGTGCTTGTGCCCCTTTCGGGGCCGCATCTCTCCCCACATCCCGTTGAGTGTTGTGGATTTGTTTAAAAGGTTTTCTTCTGACGTGAGGCTGGTATTTTATGTGGACGAGTCTGGGCTAAAGTCTTTTTGCAACTGTGTCGTTGTGGCGGGGGTTTTGGCGGTGGTGTCGGGTAGCTACATGTACTGGGGGGAGGGGGTGGTTAGGCGAATTAGGGAGGCTCTCGGCGTCTCTGGGGAGCTTAAGTGGCGTGTGGTGAAGAGGCGTGGGGGGAGGGGGCTGGTGGAGGAGTTGCTTGGGGGGCTGGAGGTGAGGCACTTCGCGGTTCACTACACGTCCCAGGTGGAGTTTGAGAAGGCGTTGTGGAGGTTTCTTGTCGAGGTGCCTGCCGACTTGTATGTCCTCGACGTGGGGCTGGCGGATGCGTCTAAGTTCCCGAGGGCTGTGAATAAGCCGTCTCACAAAACGCCGGGGATTCAAATCGCCGACTTGGCGGCGGGTTTCTACGCGGAAAAAGCTAGGTGTTAGATTTTAAGCGCTATTTGGCCGTTGAGGGCTTTCTGCAACCTCCTCTCCACGTCGTCCCAGTTGACTACGTTCCACCAGTTGTCTACGTAGCTCCCGCGGTCGTTTTTGTACTGGAGGTAGTAGGCGTGCTCCCACACGTCGAGGGCTAGGAGCACCTGGGCGTCCGCGGCGTGCATGAGGTTGTGCTTCTCCACCTGGAGAATTACCAGTTGCTCTGCTAGAGGCTCGTATACCAGGATGGCCCAGCCGACGCCCTCTACGTTCTTGGCGGCTTGGCTGAACTCCTCCTTGAACTTCTCGAAGCTTCCGAAGAACTGGTTGATTAAGTCTGCCGTCTTGCCGCCTGGCTTGCCGCCTCCCTTCCCGGGCGGCGCCATGTTGGGCCAGAATATGGAGTGTAGCACGTGGCCGTTGAGGTGGAAGGAGAAGTCTCTCAACACGGCTCTTATGTCTATCTGAGCCTCGCCTTTTCTAAACTTCTCAAGCTTCTCAAGAGCGGCGTTTGCCCCGTTGACGTAGCCCTGGTGGTGCTTCTGGTGGTGGAGCTTCATAATCTCCTCGGCTATGTAGGGCTCAAGGGCGTTGTAGGCGTAGGGTAGCTCTGGCAGGGTGTATTTCTTCACCGTGACCATGGCACCACCCCGTTTGTACAATATAAACGTTAAAAAGAAGAGGCGCGGTAGAGGCGTGAGGCGCGAGGCGGCCTACTGGATTCGGGAGGCGTGGTACGACTACTGCACCGCGAGGCTCCTATTCGAAGCCAGGAGGTGGAGCGCCGCCGCCTTCCACTGCCACCAAGCCGTGGAGAAGGCGCTGAAGAGCCTCTACTTAGTTGCCCTCAGGCGGGAGCCCCCCAAGACCTACGTCCTCACGGAGCTCTACCGGGAGCTGAGGCGGGGGAGGGGCGTGGAGCTGAGCCCCTCTCTTGAGGAGGGCGTCGCTGAGTTGAACAAGTTCTACATAGTGTCTAGGTACCCAGACGCCGCCGCGGGGCAACCCTACGAGGTGGTAACTAGGCGAGACGCCGAGCGCTCTCTCGAAACTGCCGGCGAGGTATTGACCCTGGTCGAGGGGGTTCTCAGGAGTCTGGGGTATGAAGGCACCCCCGGAGATACTAGAGACTGTAAATAGGCTTATCGAGGCGCTGGAGGAGGCCGGCTTTAGGGTGGCTGAGGCCTACCTCTTCGGCTCCTACGCCAGGGGGGACTGGCTAGAGGAGAGCGACGTGGATTTAATAGTCGTCTCGCCGGACTTCGCAGGTTTGAGGTGGCTAGACAGGCTGGACGCCGTGGCGAAGGTATGGCTGAGGCTGGGCTTGGAGAAGTGGGTGGAGGTGCTCCCCTACACCCCAGAGGAGTTTCAAGAGGCCCGGAGGCGTAGCGTCGTTGTTAGAGACGCCGAGAGCTACTGGGTAAAAATTAGGTAGGCCCGGGAGCGGCGCTAGAACTCGGCGACCAGCTCGTCGCCCTCGATTCTGTAGCGCAACTTCTTCAGCGGCTCGGCTGTGAGCTCCGGCGTCAGCGAGGCCACCGTCCTCAAGTCGAATCTACACCAGTGGCAGGTGCATATGAGGTAGTCCCCCTCCACCAGGCCCGAGGTGGTGAAGTTGCAGTACGCATGTGGGCACTCGTCTCTGTAGACATGTACCTCGTTTCCCCTCCTCACGGCGAAGACCTCCGTCCCCGGCACGGGGACTATCACGCCCTCCGGCAACTCCCGAATCTTGAGAGGCATGTGGGGGTCGGCGATGTGGAGTTTTAAACACCTAGTCCGCCGTGAGCTTCGCCTCAACCGCGGCCACCCCCATCGACAGGGTCGCCGCGGCGAAAATCGCTGTGTAGAGCAGAGCTGATGGATCCGGGGGTGCGCCGTATACAAGGGCGTCTCTCCCCAGCTCGGTGACGTATGTGAGGGGATTAACCTCGCTTATCGCCTTGAGCCACTGTGGGAAAAATTCACGGGGGAATAGGGCTGTGGAGGTGAACATGAGGGGCATGGTTATGAAGTTGCTGATGACGCCGGGGGCGTGGACGTCTGCGGTGTTTACTGTGAAGAGGGTGAATAGAGAGGCGAACCCCACGCCGGCCAGCACAAGGGCGAGGAGCCACGCCGCCAGAGAGGCCGGGTTTACCCTGTAGCCAACGCCTAGGGCGGCGCCGGCGGCTAGGATTATGGGGACCATGAGCAGACCCCTCGTCATGGCGCCGGCGGCCTTGGCGAGCAAAACGGCGGACTTAGGCGTAGGCGTGGTCAACACCCGCTTCAGGTACCCCACCCTCTTGTCGAAGACTAGGCTCATGGAGGCGAACATCCCTGTGGTCATCATGGAGATGGAGATCATGCCGGGGAGGATGTAGGCTAGGTAGTTCTCAACGCCGAAGTACTGCGCCAAGAAGCCCCGGGGCAGGCCGGCGAGGCTATTGCCGAAGAAGACAATCCACATAAGGGGCTGGGCCACCAGCATCAGCCACATGTACCTACTCCTGAAGAGCTTAAGCACCTCCCTCTTGTACAGGGCGTACGTCTGGGCAATCATCGCCTCGCCCACCTAACCCTCATATACAGCTTACGGACGTCCACTTGCTCCCCCTCTATAGAGGCCCCCGTCAGGTTTATAAACACGGTGTCGAGGCTAGCCTTCTTCACCCTCACGCTCTTCACGCCGCTCACCGCCTTGACGATCTCCGCCAGCTTCTCCTCGGCTCCGTGAGTCTTCACGACGACAACGCCGTCTCTAATCGCCACCTCTCCAAAGGCCGATAGCGCCGCCGCGTCCACGGGACCCTCCACCTCCAGCTCCACGACGTCGACCCCGTACCTCGCCTTGAGCTCGTCCGGTGACCCAACCGCCACGACCCTCCCTCTGTTGATAATGGCTACTCTGCGGCACAGCTCCTCCGCCTCCTCCATGTAGTGCGTAGTGAGGAGCACCGTCACGCCGAAGTCCCTATTAATCTGCCTAACCACCTCCCAAAGCCCAACCCTCGCCCCCACATCAAGCCCCACCGTCGGCTCGTCCATAAAGAGAACCTCCGGCCCGTGGAGAAGGGCCATGGCCACCTCCAGCCTCTTCCTCATGCCGGTGGAGAACTTCCCCACAGGCCTCCCCGCCGCCTCGAGGAGTCCGAAGTACTTCAAAAGCTCGGCAGCCCTCTCCCTCCACCCCCCGACCCCCACCAGCCTAGCCTGAATCTCCAAGTTCTCCCAGGCTGTTAGCTCGTCGTCTACAATCACCTCGGAGGCGACCCACCCAACCCTCTTCTTAACCTCAGCAGCCTCCCTCACCACGTCGAAGCCAGCCACATACGCCCTCCCCGCGGTCGGCTTCGTGAGCCCCGTCAAGATCTTAATCGTCGTGGTCTTACCAGCGCCGTTCGGCCCAAGGAGGCCGAACACCTCCCCCCTAACCACCTCGAAAGACACCCCGTCAAGCGCCGTGACGTCGCCGTACCTCTTCACCAGCCCCTCCGCCACTATGGCGCTCACAGACACCCGATATATCGACCCTTATAAAGCTTTACGCCTCTTCTTCCTCCTAGGCGCCGCCTCAGCCGACTTGAAGTAGTAGTAAAAGGCGTAGGTGGCCGCCCCGAAGACGAGCAACCTGCCAATCCACGTCGCCATCGCCGCTCCCCCAACCCCCTGGGGCCTAACCACCAGGGGGAACAGCCCCACGTACGGCACAACCACCGCCACTCTGCCAATGATGTTTGTAGAGACCGGGGGGCTCCCCGGCGGCGGCTTGGTCGGGGAAGTTGTTGTTGTCCCCCCACGTCACGAGGCCGCAACCTCCCACGTCGACTTTTTGATAAACTCTGTGTATAATCCAGCTACCTTGCCACATGGGGTTCCTAGCCACGTACACCACAATGTCCCCAGGCTCCACCGACTTGCAGGTGGCCCCCGCGAGGAAGACGAAGTCGCCCACCCTCAGCGTGGGCTCCATGGAGTAGGACGACACCACAGCGATGGGCCAGGTGACTCCTGTGGCGGCTGAGTACACAAGGAGGGCGGCCACAATCCCCACAAACCACAGCAGGTCCTTAACCCACCCCTTCACAGAGGGGGGAGAGCCCGGAGATATAAATATACAACGCCCCTGCCCCTCAGTAAAAGGCGCCCGCTATATGTCGTAGTACTCCACGTTGTCTCTAAGATACCTACGCACGACGCCCCGCTCCAGGAGGTATCTCAAAGCCTCCTCGACCTCCTGGTAGTCGGCCCCCGCCTCGAGGACAATCTCCCTCAGAGTCATGGGGCCCCTGCTCCTCAACAAAGCCAAGATCCTGCCCGCGAGCCGGGGAGGCCTCGTAGTTAGGTACTCATACACCCAAAAACCTGCTATTATTATGAGAGCCACGACGCCTATCCTCACAGCGATGGGGGCCAGCCTCGGGAATACCACAGACAGAGCGGCCGTGAAGGCCGCCACGACGATGGCGGCTAGGAGGTACCTATTCATCTGGCGATGGGTATCACAGGCACCACCTGGCCCGCCCCACCCGACACAGCCACTATCTGGACGTTGCCTGTCTGCGCCACCTCCCTCAGCCCCGATAAGTAGATATACAGCTCGGCGAGGCGGACTGCCTCGGTGGCGTTGGCGCCCGACGCCTTAATCAACAGCTCGATGGCAGTCCTCGTGGCGTTGGCCAAGAGCATAATCTGCCTCGCCTGGGCGACTGCGCGGGTAAGAGTTGCGTTTGCCTCGGCCATTGCGGCCAAGACTGTGCGAGTGTAGTTAGCCCGCGCCAGCTCCTCTACCCTCTGCCTCTCGAACTGCGCCCTGATGGCATCTTGCTGAGCGGCGATTTTTCTATTGATGGCGTTCACAATATCTTGCGGCAGTACAAAGTTCTGCACATTAACGTCCAGCACCTCGACCAGCCCCGCCACGGCGGGGTCGTTAATCACAGCCTCTCTGTACAGTTGCTCAATTTGTTTAGCAATTACGTCCCTGTTTGCAATAAGCTCGTCAAGCGAGACTTTAGAAATAACATCTCTAATAAGCTGGCGGGCCTTCGGCACAAGAACCTTGTCGTCGTAGTCCACCTGGGGGAACTTTTTCACAAGTTCGTCAAAGCGCTCAGGCACGATGCGGTACCTAACCACCATCTCCACCGTCACCACCACCCCATCCTTTGTCAAGACCTCAGGCGCCGAGAAAGTCCACCTCCCAGAAGCCCTCTCCCTCTGCACAAACTCAATAACCTCAATGGCGTAGGTATCCTCGATGAGGTAGGCCCACGGCGCCTTGAACCCCACCGTCGGCCCAATCACAGGCTTACTCACAGTACCCGAAACCGGATCCACCACCACAGCCACCACGCCCGCCGGGAGGCTAAACACAGAGAGAGCCACCAAAACTGCCACAATCAGAAAAGCCAACACAGCCAAAGCCAGCGCCGCGGTCGCCTTTCTGGAGGGCCTCACCCGCCTGATCTCCACAGGTATGTGAGCCATGCCTCTACCTAGCCAACGCTTTTTAACCTTTCCGCACCACCCCCAGAAACACCTCGACTTTGTGAAGCCTCTTCCGGTGGTGGGGAAAAACCGGCTTTATGTTTAGAGTAGCCACGTCCAGCACGTCCAGGCGGAGGCCCCAACCCTCCACAACCCTCCTCACGTAGTCCAAGGTGGGTAGCTTGTGAATAGTATACACCACCTCGGCCAGCGAGGCCGCGGCGGCGAGGAAGGCGATGTCAACCCCCCGGCCGGACCAGATGCCGAAGGGCGGGTTCTGAAACGCCACCCTAAACCTCCCCCTCAGAGGAGGCCTCGCCGCGTCCCCCGCCACTATGTCGATCTTGTCCAGGAGGCCGCGGGACACCGCTTCCCGCTTGGCCACCTCCAGAGCCTCCGGATCCACGTCTAGGCACACCACCAGACGCGCCCCCATCGCCGCAGCGGCGATGGCGAACCTCCCCGTGCCGCACCCGAGGTCAACGGCCGTGTCGAGGAGGCCTCTCATGTAGGCATCCCAGACAGCCGCCGCCACGACGTGGGCGTCCGTGGGGTACTGCTCAAGCCTCTGCTTCGGCCGGCGAAATACCGTCACCCCCTCCACAAAGCGCTCGAGCTCCTTCTTGCTCCTAAACACGACACAGCCCCCATCTATATATACAAGTTTTTTCTTTGTTGCATGGCCAGGGCCCCCCAGTACGAGTGGATGGTGCCCCGGAGCTGGTACAACATCGTCCCCGACCTGCCCAAGCCCCTGCCCCCCTACCTCAAGCCAAACGGCGAGCCGGTGGCGCCGCACGAGTTCGAGATCCTATTTGCCAAGGAGCTGGTGAGGCAGGAGTTCTCGAAGGACCGTTGGATTCAGATACCCACGGAGGTGCGGGATGTCTACCTAATATGGAGGCCCACCCCCCTCCTCAGGGCGAGGAGGCTGGAAGCCCTCCTCAAGACGCCGGCGCGCATCTACTACAAATTCGAGGGCGTGTCGCCCCCCGGTAGCCACAAGCCCAACACAGCGGTAGCCCAGCTCTACTACGTGTCTAGAGAGGGGGTCCAGAGGGTGACTACGGAGACCGGCGCCGGGCAGTGGGGCTCCTCCGTCGCCTTCGCCGCCTCTCTCTTCGGCGTCAAGGCCACGGTGTACATGGTGAGGGCCTCGTACATGCAGAAGCCCTACCGCCGCGTCCTCATGGAGCTCTGGGGCGCCGAGGTGGTGCCCAGCCCCAGCGACCGCACCGAGGCCGGAAGGAAGTATCTAGCCGAGGATCCGAGCCACCCCGGCTCCCTCGGCATCGCCATATCAGAGGCCGTGGAGGACGCAGTGAGGAGCGGCGCCAAGTACGTCCTCGGCTCAGTCCTCAACCACGTCCTCATCCACCAGACAGTCATCGGGCTGGAGGCGCTGGAGCAGATTAGGTACTTCGGCGACTACCCCGACTACGTCGTGGGGGCCTGCGGAGGCGGCAGCTCCTTCTCCGGCCTCTTCTGGCCCTTCTACTACGAGAAGAGGGCCGGCAGGGCGGAGAAAGACGTGAAGTTCCTCGCCGTGGAGCCAGCCGCGGTGCCCACCTTGACAAGGGGCGAGTACCTCTACGACTTCGGAGACACCGCCGGCTTGACTCCGTTGATAAAGATGCACACAGTAGGCCACACCTACAAGCCACCCCCCATACACGCCGGCGGCCTTAGATACCACGGATGCGCCCCCACTCTCTCCCTCCTAGTAGAAGAGGGCGAAGTTGGGGCCGCGGCGTACAGACAGACGGAGGTATTCGAAGTCGCGAGGCTCTTCGCCGCGGCCGAGGGCGTGGTGCCAGCCCCCGAGTCGGCACACGCAGTAAAAGCCGCCGTGGAGCTCGCCCTCAAGGCAAAGAGAGAGGGCACCCCCGTCACGATACTCTTCAACATGTCTGGACACGGCCTACTAGACCTCTCCGCCTACGAAGAGTACCTCCGCGGAGCCATGGCCGACGCCGTGCCCACAGCCGAGGAACTCGCCGCGCACATAGCGAGGGCCCGCGCCCTCACTCCATCCAGCGGTCTGAGGGGCTGAGCTCGGGCCTAGCCGGCTTGCGCCAGGCGGAGAGGACGTAGGGCACAGCCTCCACGTCCCTACCCATCTGCACAAACCCAGCCGCCCTCAGGAACTTGTACAGTTGCTCCCTGGGCAACACGTGGAGCGCCCCCATGAGGAGCAGAGCCGCGGCGTAGGCGGGGGCCAGCGCCGGGTCGGGCTCAGCCACTAGGAGGAGGCCGCCCGGCTTCAGCGCCCTCCCCAGACACCTCAGCTCTTTAACAACGTCAACAAACCACGCCGCCTTATCCACAAGCAACACCATGTCGGCGGAGGTCCGCAGGTCGCACGCCGAGAGGGCCTTGTGCCACCCAGCCCCCGGCACCACCCTAGACGCCAGCTCCACGTCGGGCCCGTAGCCCACGTACTTGGCGAAGCCCTCCTCCACCAGCTGGTAGCCGAGGGCCCCGTCCCCCGCCAGCGGCTCCAGCACAGCCGAGTCCCTCGGCACCTCCTCCACCAGCGCCCTCGCCGCGGCGAGGCGCCAGCTCTGCAACTGCCAAGACGCCCGGAGGACCTCTATGGAGTTCCTGTCGGCCCCGCCCCCCGCCTCCTGGGCAAAAACCCCGTCAAAAGACTCTAGAAACTCCACATGCTCAGCCATGTATGCGTTCACCGGCCTCTCCGGCGGGCCGCCCCCGGGGTTCCCCAGCCTCCGGCCCCCAAGCGCCGCCCACACCCTATCCACAGCCCTGGCAGACCTCCCCCACTTCGCCGCCAGCCAGAGATTCCAGAGAGCAGCCTTCTGAAGCTCCCTCTGCCCCCCGTACAGCTCCCTCAACCTACTCAGCTGCATACCAACACCCCGAAGTCCCTAAGCCTAAGGAGGAGGGGGTAGAGGTAGCCAGGCCCCTCCCCAGCCTCTATAGAGGTGAGGACAAGCTGTTGCACGGTGCCAGTTAGCAACGAAAACCTTTCAAAATCCCTCACCTCGCAGTCCCCCACCAAGACGCGGGAGAGGTAAGGCCCCCCGTGGCCGTTTGGGCAACTCCCCTCCTTAAAACGCGAGTTGCAGACAGGACACAGCATAACCAGCTCCATGAAGCTATCTACATACATTATTTAAAGCCTATTGTGTATACGGCAAACACTACCAATACTACAAACAAAAACCCGACAAGTAAAAACAGCGGAGTCGATCACCCGCCCCCCGCGCTTCCCTTTCTGTTTTCCTCCACTGATAAAAATGGAATTCGAAACTGATCGTATGAAGTCCGGAATTCTAGGAGCAATACTGCTGATCATAGGAATCGCGGTGGGCGCGTTGATAGGAGGCGCCACGGCTCCGCCCAAGACGGTGACCACCACAGTCCAGCAGACCGTCACAGCCACTCAACAGCAGACAGTCACCACCACGGCGATCCAGACCACCACCCAGACAGTCACGTCCACCACCACGGCTACTCAGACCGCCACCGTGACCGCCACGGCGACGGTCACAGCCGCGCCCCTGGTCCCAGCCTCTGAGGTGGAGCTGAGGAGAGCCATCGGCTCCGCGGTGGGTAGCAACTTCCTGCCGAGGTTCCAGAGCGTCGCCATCGTGAGGTACCCCAACCTCCTCTGCACAGCCCTGGCCACGGCCGCCGCGGCCGCCCTCCCGCCGTACGTTAATGCGGCTTTGGTGGATTACAACGCCACCAACCCCAAGTCCTCCGCCGAGAAGGCCGCCCAGTACCAAGCCGTGTTCCTAGCCTTCGGCGGCGAGGAGCCGTTGCAAGAGGCCGACAAGGCGACGAGAGACTTCCTCGCCGCCCTCGCGGAGACTGGATACAGAGGGGCGGTTGTGGTCCACGCCAGGGCGTGGGCCGCCACGAAGCAGTTCGCCACAGTTAAAAACGACACGAGAATCGCCCCCTGGCTCAACACAGTCCAGATCTACGTCGTGTTGCTAAACGCCACCCACCTAACCATCGCCAGGTACAACGCCACAACCGGCGCGCTGACCCCCGTCATGTACATCCAGAGGACAACCGGCAAGGCGGAGAAGCCCTACACAGAAGCCGAGGCCCTCTTCCTAAGAACCGCCGTAGGTAGGGTAGCCGGCGCCGTGCTGTTCCAGGGCTACGGCAAGGTGGCCGTCGTCACCTCCACCGACCCCTACTGCGCCGCCTTGAGCGCCGCCGCCTACTCCACATCCCGCGCCAACTCCACAGCCATCTTCACCTACACCGGCAACCTAGAGGCCCTCAAGGCGCAGATACAGAACTACGCCCCCGACGCCGTCTTCATAGCCTTCGGCGGCGAGGAGCCCGCCTACGCCATAGCCAAAGCCACCGACGACGTAATCACGGTCCTCAGACAGATAGACTACAAAGGCGATGTGCTGATACACGCCTTCGTCCTCAGAGCCACCGCCGGCCTCACCAAGCTCAGCCAAGAAAACATACAGTGGCTCTCCCAGAAAACCGTCAAGGCAATAGCCCCCGATCTACCCAACCGCAAAGTCAACATAGTCAAGATAACCTTCGCCGATGGCAAGCCGCAGTTCGCCGTGCTACAGACACTGCCGATGCCAGACGCAGTAGCCAACATACTAGCAAAAATACTATCCAGTTAACAACCCCCAGTTTTAAACCTCTAAAAGCTCTCCTCTGTGCTTCTGCAGTTAGCTAATGCGCCGTATGTATTAGCTATCGACTTCTCCGCATACCACAGCGCCATGGGAGCCGGCGTTGTCGTGTTCCGCGGGCCGGTTGTAAAGCAGAGTGCAGAGCTCGCCAAGACAAGCCACGAGATTGGTGAATCACTAGAAAGAAGGGGGGACCACTACATGGCCTTAACCACGGCATTTTGGGGGATACACATGCGTGAAACGGAGGAATTTTTAGAGCAGTATCTCTCATCTACTAAGCTATTCGCAGTCGAGAAGGCCTATGCTATAAAGAATGTAGATAGTATGAAGCTAAAGCGTTATATAGAAAAATACATCAAACTAAATCCAATAATTTTTACAGATAGACCTCATAAAGTTGAGGCTCGCTTGCTAGAGAAGGCGGGTGTTAAGGGGCGGAGGGAGGGTAAAAACTACTTTGTTGCTCTAAGCGATGTGGTGGCCTACTACGCCGCGTTGCTCTCATATCTCGAAGTGATGGAAAAGGGACCAGGCAGAGAAGTAAATGAAGAGGTATTACAAAAACGTATTGGGCGGCTAGGTGAAACACTTAATAAATCTTTTGGAGGAAAACTTCTGGTAGTATGATAACCACATCTGTGGCGTCGGCGCTAGAGGAGATATGTAATGAGATTGGCGAATTCGGCGAGCCGGCAAACCCGGCGCTTGGCGAAATGGTGAGAAAAGCCTACCAAGTCCTCGACGTCGGGGGGGCGGTGGCGGGGCACTACGGACAGGGCAAGAGTCTCGTGGCCACGCTAACGGCGCTTCTTAAAAACCTCGCTGGGACTCCGTCTGTCGTCCTCAAGGCTAATCAAGTCGTTTTTTCAAAAAAGAAGGCGAAGCTCAGCGAGGTTTCGAACCTCGCAGAGCTGGGGAGAGCTCTGAAGTGTATGAACTACAAAAAGTGGTTCAATGGGCTTGGCTGGGTTTGGGAGAGGGGCCTCAAGCTAGGGGAGGCGGCTGATCTGCCGGACGTCGACGTCCCGATAGAGGGGGAGGGGTTAGAGAAGCTTCGCAACGCAGTGGCGGCCCTGCGGGAGAGGGGGTACCACGTTGTGGTGGACGAGTTCGAGAGGCTGGTGGAGCAGCCACAGAGCTACGGCTTTAGAGATTTGAGCCACCTCGTCGAGGAGTTTTTCAATCTCGTGGATAGGTGGGGAAACGCCGCTGGCATCGCCATACCCACATCCCTCTGGGTACATTTCGACATACAGATCAAAAGCCGCATAGCGCCTATATACTACCTCCACCAAGACGTGACGCCCAGCGCCATGAAGATCTTCCTCGAGAGAAAAGTGGGGAGGGTTGGGGAACCCCTCGCTTCCGTGGAGTTTAGAAACCCAAGGGCTGTTATGAGGATTGTGGCGGAGATAAAAGCCGGCAGAGCCCCCGAGGAAGTGGTCAAGGCGAGGGCCCAGCATCTAAAAAACATAGCCTACATGTACAGATCCTCTGTAAAGACAAAGGAGGCTCTCTACGTCGCCTACCTCGCCGCCTGGCTCAAGCAGAACATATATGCAACTCTGACAGAAGTGGATATACACAGAGCTCTAGAACTAGGCAAGACGCTGACGGGCACGGAAGCAGTGACAAGCGAACCGCAGGTAGTTGAGCTGTTGGTGGAGAGGCGGAGGCCGCTGATGCGGAGGGCCCCAGGCGGCTACGTGCTGACCGCGTCGGCAATTACACACCTAAGAGACGCCCTAGTAGGCGAAGAGCCGCAACAAAGACTGCTGACACAGAGCGGGGAGGACAACTTCTACCTAGCTATAGAGCTATTCCTGGCATGAAGCCGCCGAGCCTTTTCCAAGGCCGACGCGGCACGTGGATATACCAATCCCCCAGGGTACTACTACTACTAGCATACGCAGAGAGATCCGGCCTAGATAAGCAGATGGTGTATGAACGGCATATACGACGGATAGAGAGGCTCGGCCCCCACCAGAGCTGGATAACCGAGAGGCTGAACAACCTCGGATACACCACGAGGAGTGGCCGCGAGCCGAACCTCGGCGCCGTCGCCGACTTCATCCGCGACCTCTCCATCGACGGCGAGAGGCTGGCCAAGGCGATGGCGGCGGTCCAGAAAGCAGTCAACGCAAAGTCGCCAGAGGACTTGGCGTACCTCCCCCCTATCCTCACGCTACCCGAGAAAGTGATCTTGGTAGAGGCGCTGAGCGCCTCCAAGAAATTCGACCTCGAAAAGACGATACGGCTCCTAGACATACAGCGGAGGCCGAGGGGCGCGGATCCAGACGCCTACCGCCGGGAGATGAGGTTTAGAAAAGCCTACCTCTACAGCCTCCACCTAGCAGACCCGCGGGGCAGGCCAACGCTCCTAGGCTACGCCCTGGCCTACCGCATACGCAGACGCGGGGCGAGCCACGCGGCTGAGGACTACCTAGAGCTTATGGAGCGGTCAGGCAGGCTGAAGTACGTAGTGGCGCTGGAGGTCCTCGCCCTAGATGTCGGCACTGCCGAGGAGCTGGATCGCGTAATCGAGGCGTACAGCCAGGCCCTCGGAGAGCTGGGATACAGCGCCGACCTGGAGGCGACCCGCTACGCCTTCGGCGGCATGAAAAGCGACGTCAAGGGATTCATGATAGGCCTCTCCAGACCCCTAGACTGGATACTGGAGTTCCTAGAGATTTAGCCCTCCACAACGAAGTGGGTCCCCGGATCTGGAAACACAGTCACGATTAAGTAGCAACGCAGCGTCTTCGCCACCACGACGCGTAGCGTCTTACACCTATACTTAACCACAGCCCTCCTCCTCTCAATCCAAGCCGATAAACCTATCAAGAACAGCGTCCGGCTCTCCGCGGTGGAAAACCGCTTCTACGTTCGAGACCACGGCTTCCAGGAACTCCAACCCGGCGTATTTCGCCACGTCTAGTCTGTGCTTCTCTAACGCGTGTCTCGAAAACTCCACCCCACATCCCATCACCCCCTGGTGATCCACCCGACGGCTGTGGATATGGCCACGCAGGGCTCGCCAAGAGGCGTCACGAAGCCCTCAGCAGCCATGACGGCCAGCGGCTCCACGTAGACATCAAAAACCCTTCCGTCGGCTTTAACCACGGCGCGGGCTAATTTAACAACTCTAAACCTAATAGGCCTATATGGGACGCCGCCCCCCATACATACGCCGACCGGGGGAGACGGCGCCTCCCTAAACCTAGCCGCCACCTCGGTGGCAACGCTCACAGCGTACCCCTCGCCAACCTTCGCAATCTTTACGCCGACGACCCTATATGTAATGAGCAGACCCTCCGCCTCCACCTCGCCCGTCTGCTCCTCCAACACCTCAACCTCCAAAGGCGTCACCATATCTCAAACCCAGCCATCTTCATCTTCCTCACAACATCGCCGTGCTCCCCGCCCCACTTCTTAACCTCAAGATCAACAGACCACACACCCAAGTCATCTGCGAAAATCACAAAATTTCCACTCCCATCGATGACGTACTTAGGCTCCCCATCCCGCAACCTAATCGAAACGACATCTACACCCGAGTCGTAGTAATACCGCACCCGCCTCACCTCAACCGGCTCATACACCACCGCGTTGCTAGCCACCTCTCTATGCACATTCCTAACCCACAGAGACATGATATTAGAAGATGCTTAGTTATTTAATTCTTCTCTAAATCACACAATCCCTAAACATATGTCGAAACCCGCCGCCAAGTAGCGGCACCAATGTTAAAAACGCCACCGGAGACCACTCAATGGAGAGAAAGATGAGATTTCTCCTAATAGCGCCATGGGGAAACCCACCCCAGTGGCGCAAAGCCAAATACCGCGTTGAGGTCAAACATCCTGCCCTCCGGATAGAGGCCGAGGACGTGGAGGGCTGTAGCTCCACCGCGGCTCTGGCGCAACAGCTCAGAAAGGCAAGAGACGTTGATGTCCTCATCTTCGGCATGGACACAGCCATACCCCCCGCCGACCAGGTGCTTAGGAAGGCAGTCGAGGAAAAATACAGAGAGTGGGCGGAGAAACTCGATGTCAAGGCGGACGTGGTGTCGCTCCCCGGCATCGGCCTCTACCACGGCTGGCACTTCAAGGCCACGGCTCTGCACATCTTCAACAAGACGCTACACGCCATCCTCCAGAAAGCGGAGGAGAAGTCGAGACCCAGCTTCATAGTCGTCGACTTAACCCACGGCGTGAACTACCAAACCGTCGCCGTGCTCTACGCCGCCGTGGCCGCCTCCGTATTGCTGGACCTGGAGGGCAGGACAATTATCTACAACTCGGAACCATATCCGCCCGACCACATCACGGAGAACTGCATAAAAGAAGAGAGACAGAAGCAGGTCAAGAAAGAGCTCCCAAGCCTTGCGGTACTCGACGTAACGGAGCTACAGAGCGTCATAAGGGCTATCAGACAGCTCTCGGCACTGAAATCGCTAGCCCCCTCCAGAATCGATACGCCGAGAGAGATGCCCCAGGAGCTGTGCCCCAGATTCGAGAAGGTCGTCACCTCCTACATGTTGCTGGCCTCCGGAGCCGCCGCCTTGCTGTTCCCCCACGCGAGGTACGTGGGGAGGGAACCGGCGATCTACAAGCCGGGCTCCGGATCCAGCGGCCTGCCGCCACCCCCCGACGAAGTGAATCCCGACGACAAAACGCACACCGTCTCATACGGAGAGGCCGACGTCTCGTACCCCATCCAAGTGGCTCTCCACTACCTCGAAAGGGAGCTCGACAAGCTGAAGGCGGAGGACCTAGCCGCCTTCCTCAACAAAGCGGCCGGCCACTACGAGAAGGCCGGCGTGGCCTTGGTGAGCAAGGTGCTCAGAACGACAGCCGACGAGCTGGGGCTCATGGCGAAAGCCGCCGAGGTCATGGCCGACAAGGGCGTGCTGGAGACGAGGGAGGGGGCCGTGAGGCTGGCGCAACGCGAAGTCGCCGCCCTCTTCGATAACAGCAAGAGGCTCTTGGAGATTAAAGACGCCGACGCTCTGAGAGACGCGTGGGAAGACGCGCTGTGCGCGGCCGAGGCGCTCCTCAGGAGGGAGGGCAGAAAGGGCGTATCGGAGAGGGACCTGCGCAACCTGCTGGCCCACGGCGGCTTCGCGTATACCGTAGTAAGAGAAGTAACTGTGAGAGAGGCCAAGATAGTCGAGGCCGCCTACGACGGCGATAAAGTGGCTGAGTTAATACAACTACTGAAACCCCCCAGATGTTGAAAAACTCCGCAACCTAACCAGATAGCCCCCCGCAAACTTTTCAAAACGCCCCTCATTCACCTGTATCAGAAACTCAACATCAAGAGCGGCTACGCTCCCAAACACATATGCCAAAATATCGCGGCTCCTACCCACCGGCGTAAATCCCTCTCTCACCCAGACAAAGTCGTGGTGAAGAAAGACGCTGTCCCCGGCACTAGTCACACTAGGCGCTCTCGACCCGACAGCCAGAAGCGCCAAATCGGCAACCCTCTTCAAAACCTCCAACGCCCTCTCCGGGCTGTAGGCACCTGCTCTCTCCGCCTCCTCAGAAAGATACTCCCCATCCCTCCAGAAGTCGGCCAGCGTCACGTCCATATAGTAGTACTCCACCCCCCCGACAGCCTCCACCAACTGGAGGTAAAGCGCATACTCCCCGCATCGCACCAGCTCCCCCGGCCTAGAAGGCCCCCGGGGGCATCCCAGCCTTTCCGCAACCCTCCCCGCGTCCTCTCCCCTAACAACCACTAAGAGCACCATTTACACACCCCACAAACCTCGCTACAGCAAAACTCCACCTCCCACCCCCTCCCCTTAATCTCTTCAGCCAGCGCAGAAAATTCACGCCCCGGCGGGATAACTACAACACGGCGACTAGCCTGGTAATGAGATGTTGCGTTGAACTTACTCTCTATCTCTCCCAGAAGTCTCGCTGGCTCCTTCCTTGTCCTAGCCCCCCGGTCAAGATTACACTTACATTCAACCAAAATCTTCTCAGCCGGCCCCCTCGGGCCCACCAACACAAGTAGACAGTCGGGCAACGGCGGCAAATCGCCACTGTTCATACGCGCTGCGACATCATCGCATTTATAGGGGAAGGAGCTAGATACGTCGGGGCTACAGACGCAGTACGGCTTAGTACAGTAAGCCCCCCATTCGACGTCGACGCAACGGCTATCCTTTATGCTGTAGCCGCTGATTTTATGCCTCTGCGAAGGCCCTGGCCTCTGCATATGCGATATTCTTCAACTCGTCCATGTTACGAATTCTTATAAACTCACCCTCTTTCACATAGTAGACAGACCATCCCCTCTTAAGAGCCGCCTTGACAGAAAGACCAATATGAGACTCCAAAATTACGAAAGACGGCAACGAAGTCAAGAACTTTATCACATCTACAGCCAAGTCGTAGTGCATCCCAGCCTCAAAGGTATCCAATATTAAGATCTCAGGCTCACCATATATGGCTAAGAGCAACCCTAAAACTCGGACTAATCCATATGCGAGGTCACGCAAATTGATCCAATGTCCTCTCTCTTTTACCATGTCAAAGTAGAAGTCTTCAATTCCTAGAAGATAAATTTCTCGCCTAACCAATTCAGCTATCCTAGGATCCCTTATATTGATCCCAGGCGGACATAGAGAGATCTCCCACAGCTCCTCGTCCACTGAATTACGCACTACACATGGAGCGAGGTATGAAAGAGAAAATCTCAACGTAGTATCCTTTCTTTCCCCATCAACGTATAGGGTTGTGCCAGCGAATCTATCTATTTCTAAACTATATTTTTTCCCGTCAATAACTGCTGAAATGGTTGCCTTATCAGCGCCTAGCCTAATATGAGATTGCGGAGATCTCGCCAACAATCCACTGATTATATTTTCAACCCCGCTTTCCTCGCTAATGTAACCTAATAATGTCAAAAGTGCATGTATGAGGCTAGTTTTTCCTGCTCCGTTGGGGCCGAAGAGAAGAAGCTTGTTGTTGTCTACGTCTATCTCTGCGGTTTCGATTCTCTTGAAATTTAGCACTTCTATCTTGGTTATTCTCATAATAATTTGCATTATTTGTTTAATTATTTAAATATTCCGTAACCTATTGCTGTCTTGGCGCCTACCCCTAGGCGTAACGCGTCTCTGACAGCGTTAAAAAGTTCAGTAACACATTCAGAGCCTAGGCCGTGGCTCTTAACGCCAATTATAAAGGCGAATGTAACACCTGGGGGAATCGCGGGAAACACAAGCGGTATCGGATCGGCGGCGGCCTCATGAATGACGCCACTTACCTCCTTATAGTGCGGCGTGATGACGTCGGGCTCCACCAGCTTTTCCCACTTTACTGGATAGGCATCAAACACTGTTAGTTTCCCCTCCTCAGATTGTTCCCCGAATAGAGCTGTCTTATCCAATTCGCATAAAGAGTTAGGAAAGGTTGCTCTCAACGCGCCTTTTAGAGAGGTAGCCGGTATATAGGGAATGTTGAAAATAGGATGCCATGAGATCCCGATCTCCAGAGGCAGATAAGGCCACTTGGTATGAATAACAAGCCTCGTCTCGAGCGTAAACTCAAACCTGTACACCGGCCTAAAAACTGACTTAGCAGCCTCCATAACCGCCTCTACATATCGCCCAACAACGTCAGGACGTAAATACATAGGAGGCTTCTCATATAGATACGCCACGGCCTCTCTAGAGAACAGCGGGGGCTTAAGCCCCAGCCCCGCCGCCTCGCGCATTGACTCTAAAAACGCAAGATTAAAACACGACACCACGTTGTAGCTATCGCTACACAGCCTAGCTAAGGCCCCCCTTATGATCTTGATAATCTCCTCCTCTAACTTCTTAGACTTTCCCCCGCGCCTCTTTCCGGCTCCTCTCACCATATCGCCGCTATAGTTCCCCCCATCTTCTTGACATAATCCTCAAACTCGTGGAAAGCCGTTAAATAAGCAGAAATAACCTTAGCCGCGTCTATAGACAGCTCCCTTTCTCCCGTGTTGCTCCACGTAATCGATGTCGGCCAATCCCCCGACACCAACACCGTCAGGTAGCCGCCGGCCTCCCCGGAGGAGTTGAACCAATGGCCCTGGCCGTGGTACGCCACCATAAACGTCGAGGCCCTCCTATCCACTTCCGCGATGTATCCAGTCCCCCTCTGCTCCCGCGGCAGGCCCAAAACCCACGCCTCAAGCCTCCGCCTGAGCTCGTCCTGGCCCTTAGGGCTACCGACAGTCACCCTAGCCCTCTGAGGCCGCAGAAAGAAGTTGTGTAGAGACGGAGCATCCAAGCCCACGACTCGGTACACAG
The DNA here is from genome assembly GCF_000234805.1 of Pyrobaculum ferrireducens. Taxonomy (NCBI): domain Archaea; kingdom Thermoproteati; phylum Thermoproteota; class Thermoprotei; order Thermoproteales; family Thermoproteaceae; genus Pyrobaculum; species Pyrobaculum ferrireducens. The sequence continues at coordinate 861,168 of NC_016645.1, read as the reverse complement.
AAGCCAGCCTCATATCCAGCGACGCCTTGGTCACCACAGGCATCGGCGGCAACTCCCTCTGAGGACCCCCGCATCTATCAGTTATCAGATTCTCCAGCGAGGCCCTAACCTCCTCTATAAGCTTGCCTACTGAAGTCCGGGGCAAGAAGTCGGACCACGTCATATCTAGTGAACCAAGCCCCTTCCTAGAGCCCTTCCCCAGGCCCGAAAGAGTGAGAGCAACCGCTAACATCTGGAGGCCTAGCGTGAAGATCTTCGAATCCACCCCTCTACCGGATATCTCCAACCTAAATCTCCCACCAAGCGCGTACTCAACCTTATCAGATAACGATAGCAGGTTAAACCTCTGAAACTCAGCCCTCTTACCATAGCCATACTCCACGTAGCGACTTGCTCTCGTAACAGAACCTATATACGGCCTCCCCAAAACCCTCACAACTATCCTAAACCTAGACGCAGAGGCATCTCCACCACCTGCATAACCCAGCCCCAGCACTTTACCAGTTATCTGGCTTATCCTCCGCACAACATCAAGATCAGGCTCCAAAAACACCAATTTACCCCTACGCGCCCGGAGACAACCCCTTTCGTACAAAACGCCGCCCACAAAAGCCCTCGCCCACCAACGCCACACTCCCTTGATAGACGTAGGCCTGATGAAAGACTGAGTATCCAATATATTTGGCCGATACCACCCCACGGACAGCGGCGTCGCGATAGTCAAGTCAAACTGAGCCCTCATCTCTCAGCCTCGAACTTGGCCTCAGCCAGCTTCTTAAGCCAGTCCACGTACTCCGCCAGCTCTAAATCCACGAGAGCCCCCCTCTCGTCCAGCGACTTTAAAGTCTCGGCGAGGTTGTTTACCGGTATCCCCAGCTCCCTAAACGCCTCCAGAAGGCAGGCCCCGTAGAGGGCGTAGCCCTTCTCCTCCCTCCCCTTCCCCCTATCGCCGCAGATGGCCTTAACCTTCTCCTCGAAGCTCCCCCCGGCGTATATGTCCTTCTCGCTGGATCTCGCGGCCAGTATGGCGAAGGCGTAGGCCGAGCCGACGTAATAGATCTCGGAGGGGATCTGCCTAGCCCTCGTCCTAAACGCCGACCTGGCGTCTTCATCGCAGTAGGCCTCGACGTACTTCACGCAGGCCAGCGCCTTCTCAAGCCACGTCATAGTATCTCCACGAGGCCCTTCCCCACCGTCTCCTTCCCCCCGATCCACAACGGGCCCTTAGCCTTAGATTCTACGTACTCGCACGGGTCGAACTGTTTCAACTGCACCGTGTGTTCTTCGAACTTATTAGGATCATTAGAGCGCACCTTGACCTTAACGGCGGTCCTCGCCCTCCCGTTGCAGTGTATGCCGGTCACGAACGCCGTGAAGGGCGGGATGTACTCCTCGCTCCACGGCCCCACCTCGACGGTCTTGGTCTCCTTCTTGAGCCTCACCCTGTACTGCACCATGAGGCTCCTCCTGACAATCCTCGGCAGATCCTCGTCGCTCACCACAGCGAAGCCGGGCTGTGCGCCCAGTATTTGCGACACCTTCTTAAACGGGCCGATGTCGAGGCGGGGCGCCTGTTGTGAAGACACCTTGAGCTTGATCTCGTTGATCACCGCGTGGTCTCCAACCGCGTACGACTTATCGGAGAGGGCCACCTCCCCAGGAGCCACCGGGGGAAGCTGGGGCAAGTTGAGCCCCTCTCCCAGAGCCTCAGCGTAGAGCTTCGCGAAGCCGAATAAAAGCGGCGACGTCACGTAGAGCCACACCCCCTTGAGGGACCGGGCCGGGATTGCGAAGAGCTTCGCGTCGAGGAAAGACACCGCCGCCGAGTGCTCAGAGGCGGCCTCTGGCTTGGGGCCGAAAGCTGCTATCACCTTGGCGCAGTCTTCAGCCTTAGACGCGTCGACGCAGGCGGGGCCATCGAAGAGCCCGCCCTCCGCCTTAGCCCTCACCGCGCCCTTCAGGCTGGATGCCCATATGGCGGGGAGGCCGAACTCATCCCTCTGGACAGGCAGGTCCACATACGCCTCCTCAGAACGGCCCACGCCGGGGTGCAGAGAGGTCAAGGCCAGGACCCAGAGAATTCTCCCCGCCATAATCTTTAGATGGGCCTAATATATAAACCTTAGCCGCGGCGGCGAAACTAGAGGACTGTCATGCGGGGGAACGGCCTCGGCGCTGGCGCAAAGTTAAAAATCCGCCCAATGTAATAAATATGGACTGGTTCGCCAAGGCCTGGGCCCTTCTCCACGACCCCCCATATAAGGCCCTCTGGCCCCTCGGCTTTAAGCCGCTCGGCGGCACCACCCACGAAGAGGAGGCCCGCAGGCTGTTGGATCTAGTCCTACAAGGCACCAAGCTTGGGGGCGGCGCCCCCGACGAGAAGACAGCCAAGGCCGTCCAGGCCGCGGACATGCTGGCCTCCTCCTTCGACAGGTGGGCCCTGGCGCCGGAGGGCGAGGCCAGGTACTGGGTAAAGCCAAAGGAGCTGGTCAACCCATTCAACCCCGCCCTGAGAACTCCTCTGGAAATCCCGGCATTTGATGAGCTCAGGCAGAGGGTGATGAAATACGCCGAGAAAGTCAACGAGGCGGTCAAGGCCGCGGGCGACGAGAGGGAGGCCTACTTCGCCCTATACGCCGCGTACGAGCTGGCTTGGATAGACGCCGGCCTCCCCGCGCTCCCCGCAGACACCCGGATGCCCACCCACACGATCTTCGACCACCTGTACGCCACCGCCGCGGTGCTGAACTGGATAGATGAAAACGGAAGCCTAAGGGACGACGGCTGCCTTTTAGAAATAGACATCCCGGGGATCCAGAGTTTAATATCGTCGGCTAGGAAGGCGGGGGACTACAGGGCGGGTAGCTTCCTAGTCTCGCTGGCGGTGTGGGGCACCGCGTGGAGATACATGGAGAAATACGGCCCAGACGTGTTGCTCTCGCCGTCGCCCCGCTTCAACCCATTCCACTATCTACAAGTATTTCATTACGTGCAAATAAGGAAATGGAAATCGGAGTGGGGCAGTAAGGCGTATGGATTGTACACATCTGTGTTGAGCAAGGCGCTGGGCATGGCGGCGGAGCATCAGTTCGTTAAGCAGATCGTCGAACATGCGCCCGTCGTCCCAGGCACGGCCTATCTCGCCCTTCCCAGCTGTGACGAAGCGCGCAGGGCCGTTGACTATTTTGAAGAGGTCCTCGACGACATTAGAGCGACGGCGCTGGGGGAGAAGGAGCCGTGGCTACCGTTAGTGAAGGCGCCGGGCGGCGACGTCTTGAAAATCGCGAAGGCCGCCTTGGCTAAGATCCCCCGGAGGTACCTACCGCTAAGGGTCCGAACCGCGTCTATAAAAGAGGCGCGGCCCTGCGCTGAGGAAGCCGCCAAGGGGGTGGGGGAGAGGGCCGAGTTCGAGGTAGATCCCATGAGGTTTATCTTCTGGGCCTTGCTGGATGTCCTGCGCAGAAAGCCCGCCGTACCGCACGCCGTCTATTGGTTTGGAAAAGGCGGCGTACCCAGGTTCGCCCAGCACTACGACGGCACGTGGATGCACAGCACCCTCGACCCGGATCAGCCAGCCGTGCTGAGGCTGTCGGGGGTCTTTGTCAACGGCGTGCTGGACTACGACGACGAAACCAAAAAGGTGCTGGGCCAACTCGGCGTCCAGAACTACAACGAGCTGAAGAAGGTCTTCAAGCCTAAGGAGGCCCTAGGCCCCGTAGATGTGCTCAGACGCGCGCTTTACTACAGATACCGGAACAAGATAGACTCTGTAGAAGCCGTGGCGTTGATGCGGCACTACAGGATGGGGTACTTCAAGAAATGCGACGAGCTCCGGCGCAAGGTCGAGGAGATCTTAGATGGAGGCGACGCCGAGCTCCTCTTCGGCTCCTCAGAGGCGGCCGACAAGGCGCTTGCAGAAGCGCCAAAGATATGCGACGGGGACGCCAGCCTCCCACCCCCCACGCTCATGTACGCCATAGTTAGAGCGGATGCCGACAACATAGGGAAGCTGATCTCCGGGTGCCTCCCAGCGGCGCCGCAACCTCCCGACGCAGATGTCGAGGGAGACATAGAGCAATGGAAGAGGGACGCGGAGCGGTTCCGGAGGCTTGTAAAGGCTGTAAAGGAGGCGTTTAAAGAAGAGGTGGAGAGGGTGTGCGGGAGGGGCTGGACGGGGGCTTACGTGGTTCCGTCCCCAGCCTACTACGCAACGCTCTCCGCCTCGTTGATGATCACAGCTCTAAAAGATGTATACATCGCCATGAAGCACAGCGGCGAGGTCGTCTTCGCGGGAGGCGACGACTTGTTGGTATTCGCGCCTATGGCGACCGCGTTTGACCTAGCTAGCGAGAGCAGAAAAGCATTTGAGGGAGACGGGGGATTCCACAAACTCGGCGCGTATGTCATCCCGGCGCTTGCGGCCTACGGCAAGAGCTACTCCATAAGAGCCGCTCACGCCATCACTGACTTCATGGCCCACGAGGTGAACGCCGCCGCAGACCTCCTCGAAAAGGCGAAAGACGCGGTCCCCGGCAAAGACGCCCTCGCCGTATCCACCTCCACGGGTCACGCCGGCTTTGCCAAAACCCAAGACGCCAAACTCCTCAAAGAAATCGCCGAGGACTACAGGACCGGCAAACTCAGCCGAAACCTCCCCTACGACCTAGAAAGGGCCTACCCCCCAGACACCAAATGCCAAAACGAGGAGGCCTGCCTAGAAGCCGCCAAAGCCGTGTTCACCTACGTCGCCCAGCGCAACGTGAAGAGCGGCGCCCAGACAGCCCCCACCGACCTCCTCAAACTGCTGACAAATCTCGAAGCCAGGGAACACGGCGTGGGGGAACCCCGCAAGGCGGAGGAGACGCCGCGGTGGAAAACCGCCGATCTGTGGAAAAACGCGGTTGAGCTGTTGAAAGCCCTGAGGGAGTGGGCATGAAAGTAGTCATAAAGCCCCTAGGCTACGCCCGCCTCGCCGCCAGGCCCCTATCGACGCCCACAGTCGCCGCCAGAGACGCCGCGGCCGCCGCCCCGCCCCCCTCCACCCTCCTAGGCCTGCTAGGCGCGCTGGCGGGAGTAACAACGCAGTGCCCCGGCAACGGGCCGGAAGCCGCCGAAAGACAGCTGGAACAGCTCGCCGAGGTCCTGGGGGTCAAGCGGATATGGGGCCCCCTCGTGGAGATAGACGGCGCCCTCTACGCCCCCGGCGCCGCCCTCCTATACCAGATAGAGCCCAAGGGCGCGGCGGCCAAGCCCGTCGACGTCAGGCAGCTACACGTGGTGAGGAGGATCGGGCTCGCCCTCGGCCCCCACAAGACAGCCGCCCCCGGCTACCTCTACAGCGCCACCTACGTCGCCGAGAGGGCCGCCTACATATACTACGTCGAGGCACGGGGGCTGAAGAGAGGCGTCGCCAGACTTGGAGGAGAAGGCAGACTAGCCACCGTCGAGATACAAGACGGCCAACTCCCAATACCGCCACCCAGCCAGATAGACGGCACCGCCCTCGTCATATCCCCACTCCTCGCCCCCGAAGGCAAGCTACCAGACTGCCTCAAACCACTGGGCACCCTCAAGAAAGAGAAAGACCGCTTTGAGCCAGACCACAAAGTCAAACTAGTGCAGTGGGGCCTAGGCTTCTCCGAAGTATGCAGAGAGAGGAGGCCCATGTACCCAGCCCTCCCCCCCGGCACAGTGGTGGAGGCAAGGGGGTGCAGAGGTAACGAAGGCTACCTAGCCGAACTCGGCTACGGCGCCCTCCTACCTATCCAACTAGAAAACTGCGGGACACGCCAAACGCCGCCCCGGGACTGCACCGCCTCTATACCTTAAACAATAAAAGAAGATACAAAACTTAAAAGCAACTATACAACAAATTCTATGAAGCTAGCTCCTTTTGTCCTTCTAGCCGCGGCCCTGGCCTACGCCGCGGCCGTGGTCGCCCAGCCAGTGGCGGTATACGACTTCTCAGGTGCGATCTCCTACACGTATACATGCGGCGCAGACGTGGATAAGGACTACGGCTACTGCAACGGCGACTGCGTCGGGGTCATCGGGGCGGTGGACGACTCCACGGCGGACCGCGCCGTCAGAGTCCTCGTCGGGGGGAGGGAGGCCCCCGTCAAGATGTACATATACAAAACAGACGACGTTTACAAACCCAACGTCTACCTAGCCGTATTCGAGGCCAAGTGGCCCGGCAAGGTCGAGGTGCGCACCGGGCTAAGGGTGGAGGCCTACATCCTCGTCAGCCGCCAAGGCGGAGGCGAGATGAGAGTCGGCAGACTATACGTGCTCCCCTACGTGGCGAACCGCACCGCCGCCGGCAACTACACCTTCAAGCTGGACTACCCCGGCGAGGTCGTTGCATGCACCATGGGCAAGAGGGCCCGGGAGGCCGAGGTCCTCCAACGAGACAGGTGGGTAAAGGCGGAGGTCAAGACGGGGTGGTACAGCGGGCTGGTCAGAGGCGACGGCTCGGCCATCCGCTTCCACTGGGACAAGAGCATCACCGAATCCGCCGTCAAGCTCTACTACATCTTCGCCACCGCCCGGGTGCCCCCCAACAAGTCCTACGTCGTGGGGCTGGACGGGCGCCCCGTCCCAAGCTGGGTGCTGAACCTAATCGTTTCTGACGCCGCGGGGCTTGAAGACGGCGTCGTGTACCACTACGGCGAGGCCCGCCTCAGAACCCCCCGCGGCGAGGTAGCGCTGAGGCCGGGCCAGCGCTACGTGGTGGAGGGGAGGCACTGCGTCGTGACGGGCTACGCCACAAACGGAGCCCCCCTAGACCTGGAGATCTACTACGGCAACTACAAAGCCGCCGCGGGCAGGGGATCCGTGGCCACCTACTGCCTAGAAGGCGCCTACCGCGTGAGGTATAGGTACTACAACGCCACGGCAGTCGCCAAGGTGGACTACAGCGGCGAAGCCAGCGGCAACGTCACGCTGAAGCTGGTCCCCGTAACGGTGAGGGTTGTAGGGCTGTTTTCTAGGCCCCTATACGAAGCCGTCGTCTACGCGCCGCCTGGATACAGGGTTGAACTAAACCTGAGCAAAGCCGCGCCTGGCCTCAGCACCTACGCCACCGCTGGGCATGATAGACACGTGGAGCTGGAAATTATAAAGCCGTGGGGATTTACCGGAGTCATAACTCTAGCCGTAGTAGCCGTCATAGCTGTTGCCGTGTTGATAAGAGACAGGATGCCAACACTATTCGACGCTTTGATAAGCCGCTCCCTCGAGCTCTACCTCGTGCTCACTCTGCCGCTCATATTCGCCGCGGTTGTGGGGCCCTATATGTCGAGAGCCCTCGATTTGATTGACGCATTCGGCATTTACGTACTAGCCACTGTCCCCCTCGCCGTAGCAACCACATACGCGATTCACGACAGAAGAAAAATCCCTTCAATGGCCCTGTACCTAGCCGCCACTTACGCCGCTCTGATCTTAATAATTAACTACGAGGGCACGATCTACAGCTGGCTTCTCCTATTCAGCCTGTGGCTGGCCGCCGCCGTCACCTCCATCACCCACTACACCACCATCCACATCAAAACCTGCAGAATCCGATGCCACATATTTTCTGTTTCAATTCTTTTGTAGGTTCTTCCGGCTGAGATATGGAATGCTAAGCCCAACGCTACAATAAAGTTTCAATTCTTTTGTAGGTTCTTCCGCGCATACCGCCCCCCAATTCTCCCCCCAATTCCAATCAGTTTCAATTCTTTTGTAGGTTCTTCAAGAAGCCGCCACGGTCGAGCTATCAGCTAAAGCTCTACAGTGTTTCAATTCTTTTGTAGGTTCTTCTGAGGTACACGGGACTGTCGCCTACAGACGACCCAGTGCTGTGTTTCAATTCTTTTGTAGGTTCTTCTACCGCATTTACGTTATGTATGGTGGAATTTGGGGTGATTAGTTTCAATTCTTTTGTAGGTTCTTCATTTTTGAAATACTTGAAATAAACGAGAAAATAAGCAGGTATAGTTTCAATTCTTTTGTAGGTTCTTCAATGAAAGGTTCATTTAGGAAATATGGGGTGCTAGATGTAGTTTCAATTCTTTTGTAGGTTCTTCACGTAGCATACAGGCGCTGGATGTCGTAGCGCGCGCAAAAATGTTTCAATTCTTTTGTAGGTTCTTCAGAAGTCAGGCGCGACCTGCGCACCGCGGTATATAGGCGTTTCAATTCTTTTGTAGGTTCTTCAAAGACTAGGAGGAGGGGCATCTTAGTATACGTACCTATTAAGTTTCAATTCTTTTGTAGGTTCTTCTGTTGTCACATATTTAAGTCCTATACAGCCATCTAGTACAACGTTTCAATTCTTTTGTAGGTTCTTCACTGCTGTATGCCTGAGGGTGAGGAGGAGCGGGCTATCATGTTTCAATTCTTTTGTAGGTTCTTCGCCGTGGGGCAAGAGGAGCTACGCTCTTCACATTAAGTTTCAATTCTTTTGTAGGTTCTTCGAGGCCAGTTTACTAACTCGCTTCTATGAGCGGTATTTGGCTGTTTCAATTCTTTTGTAGGTTCTTCCAGGCGGCGTTTTTCGCGTTGCTTTCACTGCCGCACGAGTTTCAATTCTTTTGTAGGTTCTTCACAGTGCGCGTGGGCGCCCCTCCAGTAGTAAGCCATCTAAGTTTCAATTCTTTTGTAGGTTCTTCTGTGACGTACGTATTCAAGTAGCCCCCCCTTTTTTTCCATCGTTTCAATTCTTTTGTAGGTTCTTCAAAATTGTGTGTCCCCAGTGGAGTAGGTATTTCGGCAAAATGTTTCAATTCTTTTGTAGGTTCTTCTGGTGGTAAAAGGGGTAGGCCATTATCCTATAAACCTACTAAGTTTCAATTCTTTTGTAGGTTCTTCACTGTCCCCACCCACCTTTCAACTATCTCGGCTTTCAACTGAGTTTCAATTCTTTTGTAGGTTCTTCTCACAGAATTCGCAACTGCGACAAAACTCACTAGCACAGTTTCAATTCTTTTGTAGGTTCTTCTGTGGGTTTTTATTTGGGATCTTAGTTTTTGCTCTTTTATAAATGTTTCGTCTGCCGTCGAGACTTTTACACGGCGCGGTTTAGGCAAAGGCGGCCGCCACGGCGCGCCATCCAAAACACTGGGTAAAAAGATAAACATTGCCTAAATTATACTAGTTTAATAACTACTGACCGCGCGATAGGAAGAGGCTTCACAAATGAATTTTATATGAGTAAAGAGAATGTTATGAATAATATGTAAAATTATTATTTGAGTTGGTAAATTTATCCAGAGGTTTGAAATTTAATGCTTAAGTTAAGTCAAGCGAGACATTGCATTTCTATCCGTTTTATTAATGTCTAGAGAGGTTGCGGTAGCTGGTCTCTAGAATGTATTAAGCAGTCCTCAGGAGGGGGTAGCGTCGCGTGTCGCCGTGCTTGGCGGGTTTCTGAATGGGGTTGGTTCTTGGTTGCTGGGCCGCGGCGCCGCTAGCACTGGTAGCGCTCGTCGAGGCATATGCGGCTCCGCGCCTCTGGGTGGATGTAGATCCACGCGGCCAGCCGCCGGCCGTCTTTCAACACGACGCGGGTACGGGCCCTGGCGTAGCCCGCTGGGAACTCCAGCTGGTCCACCCTCTCGACCACCTCCTCGCCCGCCTCGTAGACCTCTCCCTCAACCATACAGCCAGGCGCGCGGACGGCGTAGGGGATTAAGTCGACGTAGAGAGTGAAGCCGGGGGCGTACGCCTCGCCCACGTACTCAGCCCCCTGGAGGAGCCAGTGGTTGACGCAACCCCTCTTCAAGGTGCCGTAGACAAAGAGGTACACGGCACGGAGACCGGCCCCCTTTAAAAAGACGTCTGGCAGCTCCCCCCGGGCGGCGGCCCCCGCCCTCCGCCGAATCTCGGCGCCTGGTGGCCGCGGCCTCTCCCGCACAGCCGCTGGGTGCCGGGCGTCGTGCCGGCGCGCGGGGCTCCTGTGGGTGGGGCTCCGGGCCGTGGGTCTCGGCGGCTAGGCGCGGCGTGTGTTTTTGTATATGCAGTGTCTGGCGTAGCCGCAGGCGGCGCATCGCCTCGTGACGTACGGGGGGTCGCGGCCGGCGTATATCTGGGCTATGTTTTTTATGATGGTCATGAGGGCCTCTGCGAGGTCCGGGGTGTAGGGGATGGTGTGGGGCTTGTCTTTTATCAATATGCCGTATCTCACGGGGCCGCGGGTCTCGGCCATCCACATGTAGGCGGCTAGCTGGTAGATCTCGGGGGTCGCGGGGGGCCCAGGCCCTGCCTTGGTCTCTATGGGCACCACGCCTCCCCACCTATCCACGGCGATGTAGTCCGCAACGCCGCGGAGAGAGGGCCTCCTCAGGGGGACCTCCGCCTCTACCCGCCTGTAGCCTGCGGCGAGCTCCGGGGGGAGGGGCCGCCTCTCGGAGAGGTACTCGGCTGGGGGCTCCTCGGCGCCTATCCTCTTCGCCGCGATTATCCCCGGGCAGTAGAGGTAGTGCTTCACGTCGGTGGGTGTTATACACACATGCCCTACTCTCTACTTTTTTACTTTTGAGGAGGTGGCCCGGCTGGCTGAGTACGTGTCGAGGATGCCGCGGCACGTCTCCGAGGAGCTTAGGGGGTGGCGGTGGAGCGAGCCCCCCCTTCTCCACACCTCGGCGGTCTACCTCTCCTTCAGCGACGTGTCCTACGGCGTGTGCCCCACGGGGAGGGACGTCTACCTCAGGCGGGTGGCTAGGGTGAAGTCGCAGGTCCTCCCGCCGGAGGTGGAGGTGGGGTACGTGGTCCACGCGGCCTACTCCGCCGCGGTGGCGTCGGCGAAGATGCTGGCCCTCGCCGGCGTCGCCACGGGGCAGGACTTTATAGACTCCATGAGGGCGAGGTTTGAGGAGTTTATCCACGGCCTCTACGCCAGCCAGCGGTGGGGCCTCACCAGGGAGGAGGTGTTCAAGACGGCGTGGCCGGTTTGGGACCACGCCTCGGTTATTTTCGGAGGCGCGCTGGAGAGGGGGAGGGCCAAGAGGCTGTCCGGCGACTCCCTCGCCGCCTACGTCGCGCCCTTCCACGTGGAGTACCCCGTCGAGGGCTACCGCCTAGGCCTCACACAGGGCTACGTAGACGCCTTGTTGCCCCCGGCGGTGCCCGTCGAGATCAAGGTGGGGGCCGCCGCGCACTGGCACCGGGTGGAGCTGGCGGCCTACGCCCTGGCTCTCGAGGCCACGCTCCACACCCCAGTTGACTTCGGCGTGTTGGTCTACGTCCAGCCGGAGCCCTTCCACTACTACTACGCCGTGGTGCCCATAGGCGACTCCCTGAGGCTGGAGTTCGCCGAGGCCCGGGACCGCAAGGCGAGGCTGGTGGAGTCCGGCGTGGACCCGGGGGCTCCGGAGAAATGTTCAAAACAGTGCCCGTACTACCACTACTGTGAGGTGGCTGGTGCTGGACGGCTGGGGGGAGCGGCTGTACTTCCGCAGAGGCGTCTTCGTCTTGGTGAAAAAGGACGGGAAGGTGGAGGTGGCGCCGCCTCAGGTGGACTCCATAGTGGTGGCGGTGCCGGGGGCGGCTCTGAGCGCCAAGGCCCTGGCCAAGGCGGCTGAGTTCGGCATCGACGTGGTGCTGATGCCGGGGTGGAGGCCGGTGGCGAGGCTGGTCCCCGCCCGCTACGCCCCTCCGGTGGAGCTCTGGGTGAGGCAGGCCGCGGCTTACGTCAAGCGCCGGGTGGAGCTGGCGAGGAGGTTCGCCCAGGGGAAGCTGGAGAACCAGTCAGCCCTCCTCAGACACTACGCCAAGATGCACAGAGACGCCAAGCTGGCCAAAGCCGCGGAGGAGGTTCTGGGCTACGCCAGGGCCCTCAACGCCGCCAGCTCCGTGGCGGAGGTGAGGCAGATGGAGGCCGCCGGGGCGAGGATATACTGGAGTGCCTACAAAACCCTCGTCCCGCCCCACCTCGGCTTCAAGAAGAGGCTCAAGCGCTACGACCCCGGGCCCGTGGACCCGGTCAACGCCGCGCTGAACGTCGGCTACGGCCTCCTCAAGAAGGAGTGCTGGAGGGCCCTCCACCTCGCCGGCCTCAACCCCCACATCGGCTACCTCCACAAGCCCCGGAGGGCCCAGCCCGCCCTCGTGTACGACCTGGTGGAGGAGTTCCGCCCCGCCGTGGACAAGGCCGTCCTAGCCCTCGCCAGGAGGGCCCCCAGCGCCCTCCTCGACCCCGCCAAGAGGCTTGAGGAGATGGTTAAAACCGCCGCCGCGCTGAGGGAGGACATCCAGCGCCAGGCCCGGTCCCTAGCCGCCGCCATAAGAGACGGCCTCGGCTACGTGCCGTGGAGCTTGAAGTAGGCGCTACGTCACCACGAGCCCCCCGTCCCACTCGTACCTCACGTCGCCGACAACAGAACGCGTCTTGTAGCACGCCCCCGTCAGGAGGAACACCTGCACGTTCACCCCACGCCGCCCCCTCACCAGCCCCGCCAGCCCCGCCTCCACCTCACGCTTAAGGGCGGTGGAGCCAGGCCCAATAAAGGCAGGCCGCTGAACTCTCACAAGCCCCTTAGACTTGAGAAAATCCGCAACCCTAACCCGCAACTCGTCATCAGAAATGTCGTAGATAACCAAGAGATACAGCTCCACACCAAACACCCCCCCCCCTTTAAAAACATTAAGAAGCAACCACAGTAAAACCCCCCATATAAAAACTCTTATAGAGAGATTTCAAACCGCTGGATAAATTTACAAACTAAAAAGAAAATTATAAATTTAATAAAAATCATGCGCTTTAGAAATATCAAAATCGAGAAAAATCCCCCAGACACCTACTCAGACAATTTGATATTCCACTTTTAAAAAATATATCTTTTCTATAAACCTACCCAGTGTTTTGGGTGGCGCGCCGTGGCGGCCGCCTTAGCCTAAACCGCGCCGTGTAAAAGTCTCGACGGCACACGAAACATTTATAAAAGAGCAAAAACCAAAATCCCAAATAAAAACCCACAGAAGAACCTACAAAAGAATTGAAACAATAAGTAGCCTGGCGTGGTACAAAACGTACTCATATCCAGGAAGAACCTACAAAAGAATTGAAACTCTATTTCTCTGACCAGTTCTTCAGGCAACAGCCTGTAGAAGAACCTACAAAAGAATTGAAACACCCCCAACCCCCAAGCGAATCCCATCCACAGACGTAAAAAGAAGAACCTACAAAAGAATTGAAACATCCACATTTCTATAGTTGCCACGATCTGTGACTCCATGGGAAGAACCTACAAAAGAATTGAAACTAAAATATCAACTAAGCGATAAGGCACTAAATCCAGCCTAATGAAGAACCTACAAAAGAATTGAAACTTGTAATCTTTTTGGATGTAGATGTATGGCGTCTTCGAAGAACCTACAAAAGAATTGAAACTTGTAATCTTTTTGGATGTAGATGTATGGCGTCTTCGAAGAACCTACAAAAGAATTGAAACTTGTAATCTTTTTGGATGTAGATGTATGGCGTCTTCGAAGAACCTACAAAAGAATTGAAACTTGTAATCTTTTTGGATGTAGATGTATGGCGTCTTCGAAGAACCTACAAAAGAATTGAAACTAAAGCTACGTGGCCAAATACAAAATTGTTGGTTATGAGAAGAACCTACAAAAGAATTGAAACGTCCACCTGGCATAGGCCATATTCTGAGACTCAGCATGAAGAACCTACAAAAGAATTGAAACTTTACGCTAGTTGCAACGTGGGGCACGAGCTACAAGTGGTGAAGAACCTACAAAAGAATTGAAACCCACACTGAGTCGTATGATACACACTCCATGACCCTAAACCCGGAAGAACCTACAAAAGAATTGAAACCCGCATATCCTAACCACATCACGCAAAGAATTAGCAAGAAGAACCTACAAAAGAATTGAAACCCGCATATCCTAACCACATCACGCAAAGAATTAGCAAGAAGAACCTACAAAAGAATTGAAACTAATGTACTCATATCCAGTTCGACTTGATTTTGACGGCCTCGGAAGAACCTACAAAAGAATTGAAACATGTCTATGAAAAAGTTTTCTTTGGGGTTTTTGGGGGAAGAACCTACAAAAGAATTGAAACCTTAGCTATGCCAACGAATGCGCCTCTATCTGCTTTCCTGGAAGAACCTACAAAAGAATTGAAACTTTTTCTTGTTGTGGCTCGGCGTGGCGCGCGTATTCTCTTGAAGAACCTACAAAAGAATTGAAACTGCATTTATTTCCTCGGCGATTTGGGGTAGGATTTTGGTGGGGGGAAGAACCTACAAAAGAATTGAAACCGCGCCTGCATATCTCATCTGTCTCTCTGTGTCACTTTCTTACGAAGAACCTACAAAAGAATTGAAACTTAGAGTAAGCAGAGTGTATATCCCACGTTCACGCATTGATCTAGAAGAACCTACAAAAGAATTGAAACTTAGCACTTCCTCAGCGGCATATGCTTTAGACCACCCCCCGTGAAGAACCTACAAAAGAATTGAAACGCTAGATATGGTCTGCCAGTAGCGCCAAATACCTTGAAGAACCTACAAAAGAATTGAAACTACAAAGAGTTGACTTTTATTGAGAGAATTATTTTGTTTTAGAAGAACCTACAAAAGAATTGAAACGAGTCGACGGCGTCGAGTATACGGGCTCCGCGGTGGAGTGAAGAACCTACAAAAGAATTGAAACTTGATATTAATCTCAACAACACCTCCACCCTCCAGCACTAGAAGAACCTACAAAAGAATTGAAACCTGCAATATCAGACCCCACATCCCTATTACTGATAATGTCTGTGAAGAACCTACAAAAGAATTGAAACATAAATTAACTTCGTGTACACTCAGACCGCCGTGAGGAAGAACCTACAAAAGAATTGAAACCAGTAGGCATTGTTGCTGTGGTGATTGTGAACAAGTCCTCGATGAAGAACCTACAAAAGAATTGAAACCTGAGTTGTGGCTTAAACACGACGCGACATCAATACCTCTGGAAGAACCTACAAAAGAATTGAAACAGGAAGGTAGTCAAGGTGCTCAGACGCAACGGAGGCGTAGAGGAAGAATCTACAAAAGAATTGAAACTCTCATAATCATAAGCACACAGCCACTCGCTGAAATCATAAGGAAGAACCTACAAAAGAATTGAAACTCCGGGGTCCTGCCGTGGAGGACTGGCACTATTGGCAGGTCGAGAAGAACCTACAAAAGAATTGAAACCCGTTGCACTTGTACGCAACTAGGAGCGGTACGTCTCTGATGAAGAACCTACAAAAGAATTGAAACTTGCTATTCTGCGTATGCTCTCGTACAGCTCTTTAAGCCTGAAGAACCTACAAAAGAATTGAAACCCATTCGGGGGATCTAAGTTGATCTTCTCTAATATAATCCTGGAAGAATCTACAAAAGAATTGAAGCGCGATATACGTCGTGTTGAGGTGCATCATATAGTCTTGATGCTGGGCTCCCTTTGGGGTGGTTGGGGTGTCTGTGGAGGGGTGTGGTTTGGGACGTGTTTGAAGTCTGGGGGGTGGGGGCTCAAGGTTCTTAGAGTGGAGTGTTAGGTGGTTTTAGTTGTTTTTCTGTTTTTGTGTGGGGTTGTGCGCGTTGGGTTTGTCGTGGCTGTGGTTGAGGCCGCGGGGTTGGCTGGGGTCTTAGGTGTGGGTTTTTGGTGTGGTGGGGTGCTGGGGGTGGGGGCCTTCTGGGCGCCGTGTCTGGGATTGTGGTTGACGGCTTTGGATAGAGTGTGGTAGGGGTGGATGTGGCGTGGCCCAGGCGGGGTTTTGCTCCCCTCTTTGGGATTTGGCCGTGGTTGTGGCTGTGGGTTTTTCTGGCTTCTGGGTGGGGGGGGGCCATGTGTCTTGGCGGCGGTGGGCGCCGGTTTGGGGCTGTCTTCCTCTTGTTATCTGCTGTCGATAATGTGGAGTGTCTAGAGAGATGGGGACGGCCTGGCGGCCGCCGTGTTGTTGATGGTCGGGGGCTGTGTTTTTCGTGTGTGGTTGCTGTTTGGGTTTTGGCTGTAGCCTCGGCGGTGTCTATCTGCGGGTGGGTTGCTGGCGGTGGTGGTTGGGGGGTGGCTTCCGGCTTTGTTGGGTTAGTGTTTTAATGCGTTGAGGGTTTCTTCCATTTCTTTATTCCATTTTGTTCTCTGTTTTAGGGCCTCGGCTCTTTCTCTGAGTTCTTTTAGAAGTAGCGCGGTGTCTCTAGCCGCTTCTTCTCTATTTCGATATTTGCTTAGCGCCGTGTCTGGGTCTGGGCCGTGGTGTTGGTAGTCGTGGAGGTTTAGTGCTGTGTTTGTGCTGTGTGTAATTCCCACGTGGCCGGCTTCTTCTAGCATTTGGGACAGCGCCTTTATTCTACCTGTGGGGAGGCGGGGCTCAACAAAGCTGCTAGAAGCGCTGTCCACGCCTGGAAGGCCTTGCCGGCGGTGTTTCTAACGAGGCCCCTCTTTAGGAACTCCGCCGCCAGACGCCCCTTGGCTAAGGCTTCCAAGAGCCGGGCCGAGGCGCAGTCCTCCGAGGAGGGCTTGGGGAGGGGCCTCTCCAGAACCTCCATAGACATGGGTTAAACCTGGCTCAGCTATATATCCTTTGGCGACGCATCTAGCGCCTTGACTGGGCTTCGCTCTGCACGCGGCGGGTGTTCTGAGTGTGGTCTGTAGTTGTATTGAAGGTTTTGGCTCCTCCTGGTGGCCGCCTGCGGCGGGGCCTTGGAAGCGGGGCGGTGCGGAGCCGTGGTGGCTGTGGGTGTACCGGGCGGCGGATCTCGGGGGGCTGGGGGGGTGGTGTGGTCTAATCTTTTTATTGGTGTTTGTGGTGTTGTGTGTGGATGAGCTTTTTGAGCTTGTGTCTCTGCTCGCGGCGGTGGGTGATAGGGCGGCTGAGGCGCCTCCGCCGTCTGGGGGTTGGGTGGAGCTGGCGGAGGGTTGGTGCGATTTTTATGAGGTGAAGTGGGAGTCTTCGCCTCCGCCTGGCGATGTGCATGGTCTCGACAGCCATTCTGTTGTTGTGGAGTTTGAGGGTGTTTCTGTGATTGTGACTACTGGGGCTTTGGTGGGCCGCTGTTCGGCTTTTGTGCCTGGGGTGTCTGCGTCGTGGCTGGGGGTGAGGCTGAATTTTAGGGGTGGTGGGGATTTGCTGGGGGGGTCTAGGCTGTACTACAGGTCGAGGTTTTTGGATAGGGTTTTTGACGTGGATTTCGACTTGGAGGCGGCTAGGGACGAGGTTAGGTATCACGTGGAGGAGGTGCTGGCGCGTGCCTGGGACGGGGGTGGGGTGTTGCTTATCGACGGCCCCCTCTTCCGGGCGCTCGACGTGTTGAGGAGGGGCGGGGCCTACGCCTTTCTCTACTCGGAGGTGTACCGGAGGCGTTTTGAGCTTCTGCGGGGGAGGCGGGTGGTGGGGGTGGTTAAGAGGGTGGACCAGTCTGCGTATCTGGCTAGGTGCGTCGGCGTCGGCTCAGACGACGAGGTGGCGGCGAGGAGGCTTCTGGAGGGGAGGCCCGGGTTTGTGGGCCCCGTCGTGGTTAAGTGGGGGGACTTGGTCAAGTACATGTACTACGTGGGGGTGCCGAGCGCCAAGGGGGTGAGGGTTTTGAGGGTCGAGGCCTTTGACCCGTCCCTCGCGAGGGAGGCGGCCACCTGGCTCGGGTCTCTTGCTGACCACGTGGGGGTGCCCGTGCCCATATCCGCCGCCGACAGGCTCGCCAGGCGTCTAAACGCCGCCGCGGTGAGGCTCCTCTACTCCGCCTCTCCTGTGGAGCCCACGTACAGGGGGCTGGAGGCGGTGGCGGCCGCGGCTAGGGAGCTATGACTTACCTCCTCGCCGCGGCTGGGCTTACAATTTTGAGGAAGATGGGAGTCGACAACCCGGCGGGGCTGGTGGCGGCTAGGCTGGATAAGTACGGCGACAGGTGCCCGCAGCCGTCTCAAGTGCCCGAGCTCCACGCCGCCGAGGTCCTGGGGGGGCGCCTGGGGGCGCGGGTGGGGCTGGAGCTGGTGGCCACGGACACCCCCGAGTCAGTCGCCGCGGCCCGGCTGATTCTGCTCTGCGCCAGGGTGTCGGGGGCGGCGGAGCCCCTGGGGTTTTACACAGTCAAGAGGTTCGCCCCGGGGGACTACCAGGGGGTGGCGGAGTTCCTGCGTCTAGCAGTCGAGAGGCTCCGCGCCGCCGGTGGGGGGTACGTCTCCATCACCTCCGGCTTCAACCTCCAGGTGGTCTACCTCGCGCTGGCGGGGTGGCTGGCGGGGGCAAAGGTGATATATGTAGACGAGGGGGGCAACCTATTCGAGGTGCCGCATGTGGAGATATGCCGCCTGCCTCATGAACTCGGCGGAGCGGCCGCCGAAGGCGACCAGTGACGTGAACTCCTAGTGGCGTGGGGGGAACTCCCCGCCCTTCAGGAGAGGTGGCCTGTCGATGTCACAATTGGTGGAGGCCTCCGGTTCTCGCATTAAGAGCGCAGTGCTCCGCGGGTGGTGGGGCGTGGCTTGTGGTTGCGTGTCTGGCCTCCCCCGGCGGCTTTGGGGCGGGCTGTGGGTGTGGTGTGATTATTTTTAAATGTGGTACATGTCTGTTGCATGGCGGCTTTTCCCAGGGTGTTTTTGGGGGTTACTGTGGGGGTGTCTCTCCTGTCTAACGCCGCGAGGAGGGGGATCGTGGATGGGGAGTTGGCCGTATTGAGTCCGGACGACCCTAGGCAGAGTAGATTCGCCGAGTTGTCTATAGATCCTTTTTTGAAGTTCGCGGTTGAGGAGCCTGAGCGTTGTTGCGCCGAGTTGAATACTGTGGTTAAGGCGGCGAGGAGGTGGGACCGCCTCTTCGCGGGGGACGTCGCGGCTGTGTTTTACGCATCCGACACGGGGCAGGGGAGGTTTGTGGCCTCTGTGTTGGAGAGGGCTTTTTGCCAGGTGGTTAGGGCCAGGTCGTGCCGGGCCTCGGCGAGGGTGGTTGAGGGGCTGGGGCGGGATTTCTACGGGGGGCTTCTGAGGCTGGCCCAGGTGGTTAAGTCCGACGTGGTGGAGGCGAGGAGAGGGGGGAGGCTTCCCTATGTGGTGGCCACGGGGGGCTACAAGCCGGAGTCCACCTTCGCGGTTATAGCGGCATACATCGCCGGGGCGGTGGGGGTTTTGTACATCCACGAGAGTTTTCAAGAGGTGGTGATGCTCCCCATGGTGCCTCTCCAGCTGAGGGAGGAGTTGCGGCGGTACGCCCGGGGCGAGGCCAGCGACGCCGAGCTGGTGAGGGCCCTGGGGGTGGATCTCCAGCATCTGAGAGAGGTGGGGGTCTTGGAGGGGGATTCGGTAAGCCGCCTCCTCGCGGAGTTGATGTGACTGACTGCGGCTTCGTCACGAGGCAGTTCCCCTCCGAGGTCTCCCTAGACGCCGCTAAGGTGTACGCAATTTTGACGTGTGAAGCCCCTGTGGGGTCTTACGTCGTGATCGACGCCGGGGGGAGGAGCTATTTGGCCAGGATCTCCGCTGTGAGGGTTGCGGATATATACGCCGTGGCCAACGCCCCGGTACTGACGCCGGAGCAGGAGAGGGCCGTCTCGTTGCGTCTAGGCCCCACCACGGCGGAGCTGGAGCTGATATCTGAATGCGCGGGCGGGGTCTGCGCCCCGCCGGGGACCCCCGTGCCCATCCACGCCCCCCTTAGGAGGCCCCGCGAGGGGGAGGTGGTGAAGATGCTGGGGCTCCCGAGCGGCGGCGTCGCCCTGGGCAACTTGGCTCTGCCCACGGGGGAGGAGCTGAGGGGGGAGGAGGTGTTCCTCCCCATCGACGCCTTGAGGCACCACGTCCTCATCGTCGGCACCACGGGGAGCGGCAAGACCGTCCTCGTCAAGGAGATCGCCTACCAGCTGGCCAGGTGGAGGGCGGTGGCGCTGGACGCGGTGGGGCACTTCTACCACCTCGCCTACGACGGGGTGGAGGTGAGGGTAGTCCTCCCGGTCACCAGGAGGCTCGCCAGGAGGGGGTTGAGGGCTGTGGCCCGGAGGGCCGCGGCTAAGGCGATTTGGAGGGGGAGGGGGAGGTACCGGTGCAGAGCCTTCGGCAGAGGCGGGGTGCTGACGCGGATGGAGCTTGAGGTGGAGGCGCCGCACGGGCGGGGGCGGCTCCAAGTCTATCCCTGGGCCCTTGAGAGCGGGGGCATACTGTACGACCTGCCCAGGGCGATCCCCATCTTGAGCCAGCAGGCCAGGATTTTCTACAAGAGGGTCCTGGAGGAGGCCAAGAGGATGAGCGGCGCCTCCAGGGTAGACGACTTGTTTAAATTCCTCACGTCGCCGGCGGAGGACCAGAGGGGGAGGCCCGCCGTCATGTACGAGAAAATCGGAGCCTCCCTGGGCCTCCACGCAAGCACCATGGAGAACATCGTGAGGGCCCTCCTGGCGCTGGTGGAGACCGGCCTCGTGGACGTGGAGGGGCCGGGGTTCAAGGTGGCGGAGCCCCCCTACAGCCGGGCCCTCGCCGGCTACACGGTGGTGGACATATCCGGCCTGGGCACCCACCAGCAGAGGCTTGTGGTCTACAGAATCCTCGACGCCGTCTACAAGACGGCGAGGCCCGTCACGGCTGTCCTCATAGACGAGGCCCACCTCTTCTTCCCCCAGACGAGGAACGAGGACGAGCAGGCCTTCCTAGAGGCCCACCTAACCCGCCTCACGAGGCTGGGGAGGGCCAAGGGCATCGCCGTGGTCTTCGCCACCCACATGCCCGACGACCTAAACGACGTCGTCATACAGCTCGCCAACACGAAGATAGTCCTCAGAAGCGACCCCCGGGTCTTGGAGAAGCTCGGCGTCCCCCCCGCCGAGAGGAGGTTCCTATCAAAGGCGGAGAGGGGCGTGGCCTACGTACAGAGCTACGCCTACAGACACCCCATATACGTAAAGATAGCCAAAAGGACGACCCACCTGGGGTGACGTGGAGCGCAGATTTCTGAGAGCCACCTACGCCCTCACCCCCGGCAGAGACCTGGTGGTGCAGGCCCTCACCTCGAGAGTCGCCAAGCAGGCGGTGCTCCAGTGGTTCACCTACCCCGGCGCCGGCACCCCCCAGCCCGAGAAGCCCCTAAAGTTCTCCTACCTCCACCACCAGGGCAGGCCCCTCTGGGGAGACGGCGAGACCCCCGTGGCGGTCCGCGGAGGCGAGGTCTACCACTTCCAGGTAGTGGCAGACGTCGACAGGCTCGGCGAGGACCTGGCGCTGAGGCTACTCCAGCCCCCCCGGGAGGTCAAGATATACGGCGCGCCGGCCCGCCTAGAGCTGGCGGAGGCCTCCATCGAGGCCGCCGCCCCCCTACACCCCGGGCGGTACGTCACCGTGCGCTTCAAAACCCCCACCCTCCTCCAGTACCCCAAGCCCCCCCGCGTCAAGGCCCCAACCACCCACACCCTCTACCCCCAGCCCCGCCTGCTCATCCTCAACCTCATCCAGCGGGCGAGGGCCTACGGCGTGGAGGCCCCCCTCTCCCTCTACGTATACGCCCCCTTCGACCTCGTGGAGTCCACCCACGCCGTGAGGCCCGCCGCGGTCTACGTAGGCCCCCACCACGCCGTGGGCTTCACCGGCGTAATCACATACCGCCTAGACGCCCCCGCCAAGAGGGCCAGGTGGATAGCCCAGCTCCTCGGCTTAGCCAGATACATCGGAGTAGGCCACTCCACAGCCATGGGCTTCGGCTGGGTAGAAATCACAACCCAATAAAAACGACAAGCGGAGAAAAACGCAAAAAAGAAACCGGGGAAATGCAACACCCTGATTTCAAACCACTGGATAAATTTACCAACTAGAGAAAAAATACAACAGAAAACAACGACAACACGCTTTAGAAACATATAATCGAATAAGAAGCGCTCCAGCCCCCTCCCATGCACTTGCTCTTTAACTATACAAACATAGTTAATGTTTATCTCTCTACCCAGTGTTTTGGGTGGCGCGCCGTGGTGCCCGCCTTGGCCTAAACCGCGCCGTGTAAAAGTCTCGACGGCACACGAAACATTTATAAAAGAGCAAAAACCAAAATCCCAAATAAAAACCCACAGAAGAACCTACAAAAGAATTGAAACGTTGCCCAGCGCCGACGGTGCGTTGAACCTCGGCACGGAAGAACCTACAAAAGAATTGAAACAAAGTTTATCCTCGACACGGAGGACCACGCCGCGGCGAATATGAAGAACCTACAAAAGAATTGAAACCTTATTATAACGGCCTGGCCGCCGGCACTGCCCGCCGAAGAACCTACAAAAGAATTGAAACTTGGTTTTACGTTATGAAAAGTATCCAGAAGAAACTTTACATAGAAGAACCTACAAAAGAATTGAAACATTTCGGATCGTATCTAAAAGGTGAGAGAATAACGCTAGGAAGAACCTACAAAAGAATTGAAACCGCGAGTGTGGCTATCAGCAGGGCTAGCGCCCTCCCCATAGCCTGAAGAACCTACAAAAGAATTGAAACTGAGTGATACGCACCACGTGCCACCCAGGAATATCACCCAACGAAGAACCTACAAAAGAATTGAAACCTACTATCTCGACGACGGTCTTGATGCTGTCGACTTGTCTGGAAGAACCTACAAAAGAATTGAAACTCGGCTCTTTTCTCCTGCCTCTGTGTACGCTTGTCAGCCTGTGAAGAACCTACAAAAGAATTGAAACTCGCCGACTTCTTTAACCCTTATTGCCATGTCCATAACAGAAGAACCTACAAAAGAATTGAAACTCTTTTTCACGTTCATGCTCTGCGCAGTAGATAATCTTCTTGAAGAACCTACAAAAGAATTGAAACTACGACTTACGCACAGCGTATAGATGCCCATACGGTTCAGAAGAACCTACAAAAGAATTGAAACCACATTCATAACATAGCTCATATCAGAGCCGCGGATATTGAGCCTCGAAGAACCTACAAAAGAATTGAAACTGGATCCAGTAGGCGAGGGCCTGGGCGAAGGTCTCCGAAGAAGAACCTACAAAAGAATTGAAACTGGATCCAGTAGGCGAGGGCCTGGGCGAAGGTCTCCGAAGAAGAACCTACAAAAGAATTGAAACCTAACCTCTACTGACGCTGCCTCCTCCATGATTGCGAGCGCGAAGAACCTACAAAAGAATTGAAACCTGGGCCTTGTCCTCAACCTGACCACCAAGGCCACGTCGCCTGGTCGAAGAACCTACAAAAGAATTGAAACTGATAGAGGCCGTTGTGAAAGGCCGCAGGCAGGTCCCGAAGAACCTACAAAAGAATTGAAACTCGACAACTTCCCAGCCTCCGTCAGCCCACAACCTGATCCAGAAGAACCTACAAAAGAATTGAAACCTAATAGCGTTTTTCACACTGACTTTCAAATCGTTAGTAGCGAAGAACCTACAAAAGAATTGAAACACCCAGCCGCTGTACTCCCTGTCGAGGTGGTAGATGGCCTCGGAAGAACCTACAAAAGAATTGAAACAAAATCACAGTGACGTCCTCCGCCTCCTCCCTCCAAAACATGGAAGAACCTACAAAAGAATTGAAACTCCCGCAAAATCTCGATATTCCATAGCCGCTTAATTTCGCTGAAGAACCTACAAAAGAATTGAAATACGCTTATGACAGAGGACGTTGTGGGTAAGCCGCCGCCCCTCTTGAAGAACTTATAAAAGATTATAAAAGATATTGAAACGTAACTACTGTGTTTGAGGATGTCGCTGGGACAACGTCGGCGATGATGCTTTGAAGGAATTGAAATTTGGATGAACGGCCTCTTTAATGTTGAGGGGGCTGGTGGTTGACTGCGGGAGCTTTGCCTGGCGGAGGGGGTTGGCGGCGTGTGCTATGTGTCTGTCGCTGTGTCTGCGGTCTGTGGCGAGGGTTATTTTGCCCACGTCGTAGCCGATTTTGTAGTAAATCTTGGTGTGTTGTGGCGCCGCCGCGTCGGGGTTTGCGTAGGCGAGGCTTGTTGCGTCTGTTAGCGGCCTTCTAGCCGTGGCGGGCGGAGAGGCGGGGCTCCACTTGTCCTTATGCGGTTCTCATGTCTGGGACGTGGTGGCTCTGTTAAGGGGGTAGGTGGGTCTTCTGTGTTTTGTTGGTGGGGTGTGGGGGGTGGGTGGTTACTCTTCTTCGTAGGTGGCGGGGCATTCGGGTGGGTGTTGGTTTAGGTGTCTGTAGATCTCGGCGGCCGCGGGGGCAGATTATGAGGTCTAGCTTGTCGGAGGAGGTTCTGGGGAATTCTAGGTCTGTTAGCTCTCTTTTGTACTGGAGTACTGTTTTTATGGGCGTGGCCTCGGCTGTCAGCCTCTCCACAAGCTGGCGGAGTTTCTGGTCTGGATGTGCGCTTGACCTGCCCGGGATTTTGAAGCCTAGCTCTCTCAGGGTTGAGGTCTCTCTGACGAGTCTGCCTGGGTCGTAGTTGAAGAGGGCGAGGGGCTTTATCTCGATGCCGGCGCTTCTCAGCCTTCTCAACATTCTTATCGTCCTCGTGATCTCTGTAACTGTGGGCCTCAGCGTGACGACTGCGACGTCGGCGGCGGCGACGGCGGCTACCGTGTACCTCACGTCGAAGAAGGGGGCGGTGTCTATAACCACGTGGCTGTACCTCTCCAAGGCCTGGGACTCCTTTAGGAGCTTCGCCAGCCTGTCCCTACCTCCAAAGAGGAACCACTTCTCTACCCTCGCCGCGAGGTCTCCCTCGTCGTCTTCGCCGGGGGGTAGCAGAGCTACGTTGGAGATGGCCTTGGCGGCCGGCCCGGGGCGGGTTGCGTATTTCTCGACGTCAACTCTCCTCCCCCGGTCGAAGTCGAGGTCCATGTGGTAGAGGGTCTTTCCCTGCTGGCATAGGTCTCCGTAGCCGCTGTCGCCCAGCGCCCTTAGGGTCAGCCCGGCGGTGGGGTCCAGGTCGACAATCAGCACACTCCTCGGATCGGCGAGGGTGTGGGCTGCATAGTAGGCGAGGGCTAGGGCGACTGTGGTCTTCCCGGCGCCTCCCGACGCCGATATGACGGC
Organism: Pyrobaculum ferrireducens; assembly: GCF_000234805.1. Lineage (NCBI taxonomy): Archaea > Thermoproteati > Thermoproteota > Thermoprotei > Thermoproteales > Thermoproteaceae > Pyrobaculum > Pyrobaculum ferrireducens. Next base: position 836,214 of record NC_016645.1, on the reverse strand, counting down.
TACGGTGGGCATAGCGACGCGTATCTCCCGTCTACCGCCACTACGTGGATGCAGATATCTAGCCTCAGCGCCTTGAGGAGCTGGACGTATTTCTCAAAGAGGTCTGCCCTCTCCCTCAGCACGTGGACGAGGTGCGGCCGGAGGCCGGCGGCCTTCAGCACCAGGGCCTGGCCCACTCCGTCGTGAGGCTCCGCGTCTAGCTTCACCTCGTAGGCCTCTGAGCCCGCCGCCACGTCTGCCCTCACCGTAATGCCGTGTGCCAGCACCTCCACCTCCCGGCGGCCCCTCACGAGGGCGGCCAGTTCGTCTCTGACACATCTCTCGTCTACGCAGTGCTGAATGTAAAGATGGAGCCTCTCCATTGTCTAGATGAGATAACTCTAAATTTATATATTACGTTTCAACTAGACATTGACACGTGAGAGACGTAACGTATTTAACATCAGCCGTTTCCACCTGACGTGTCCGGCGGCCGGCTCTGGGCGGCGGCTCTCGTGGGAACTGTAGCGCTGGTGGCCGTTGCCCTCTATCTCCACTACCACGTAGCCGCGCCTCCCCTCTCCCCGAGCCGCATCAGACCCCGGCCAGCGAGCTCCCCAGGCTTTTGATACTCACGGCGGCTCTCGACAGCAGGACCCAGCGGCTTGAGGTGAAGGTAGTTAACCCAGGCCGGGAGGCCGCCCTGGCGGCGGACGTGAGGGTTGCCAACGTCAGCTGTGTCTTCCAGCCGGTATACATCCAGCCGGGCGGGGAAAGGGTTGTCGAGGCTGTGTGCGGCCACGTGGAGGCTAACCCCGGCACTCTTCTGCCGGGCGAGCTGGTGACGTCTGAGGGAGTGCGGTACCCCTTCGCCGTGGTTGTCAATGGCTCCGTCCCAAGATGAGGATGTAGCCAGCCTCCTCGGCGCGGCGGCGCAGGTACTCCGCCACATCCCCCGGCGCGGACTCGACGGCGAGGAACGCGGCGTATATCCTCCTCCCTAGGAACCTCTCGGCGGCCTCCACCGCCGCCTTCAGCTGGGCCAGGGCCTCCTCGGCGGCCTTCACGGTGGGCACCGCGGCCTTGACCTCCGCCACGACGGGCGGGTCCGGGCAGAAGACGTCCACCTCCTTAACCCCGTCGATGAGGAGGGAGGCGTGCACCGTGGGCCTGCAGTGGTACCCCCTGGCGGAGAGCCACTCCCTAATCCACTGGGCGGTGTAGAACTCCAGCGACACCCCCAGCGCCTCCTGCAGTTGCTCAATGGCCGACCTAATCCACTTAAACTCCCTAAACGCCCTCTCCCACCTCTCCTCATTAACCCGCCACCTCCTCTCGTAATCCTCTAAGAACCTCCGCCACGTCTCAAACCACTCCCGCCACAACTTCCTATTCTCCTCCCACCTCTCCTCATTCTCCTTCCACCTCCTCTCGTTCTCACGCCACCTCTCTTCGTTCTCCTCTAGGAATTTTCTCCAAGTCTCGTACCACTCCCTCCACTTCTTCTCGTTTTCTTGCCACCTTTTTTCATTCTCTTCTTGGAACTTCCGCCACGTCTCATACCAGTCTCGCCACCGCCTCTCGTTCTCTAGCCACCTCTTCTCGTTTTCCTCCTGGAACTTGCGCCATGTTTCGTACCATCTCTGCCACCTCTTTTCGTTTTCCTCTTGGAATTTTTTCCAGGTTTTGTACCAGCGCCTCCACCTTCTCTCGGAGTCTCTGCGGAGGTCTCTAAGCTCTCTCAGCACCTCCCCAAGCCCGACAGCCCCAGCCACAGCCAGCCTAAACTCCTCATCCTCCTCAAGAGCCCTCAAAAACCTCCGCCTCTCCTCGGGAGTAAGGCCCACGTTTTATATTCTGTAATTGTTTATAAACATGTGGCGGCTATCTGCGTTGGAGCTCGGCTAGTTTTTTGTGGGCCTTGGCGAGTACCTGTTTGGTGGTTTGGTAGGTGGCTCTGGCGAGGGCTTGGCCGTAGGGGAGCCAGGCGTAGCCTTTGTGCTCCCAGCTGAGCTTAACCTCCTTGGTGGGGGCCCTGGCGAGGAAGTAAATCACCTTTTTCCTCACCCGCCGCCCGGCCTTGACGTACCAGTACTCCACCTCCTCTCTGAAGCCTGGGATGAGCTCCGCCTCTATCCCCGTCTCCTCTTTTATCTCCCGGAGGGCCGCCTCCTCCGGCGACTCGCCGGGCTCGACGTTGCCCTTTGGGAAGTCCCAGTGGCCCGCTGGGTAGAGCAAGAGGAGGTACTCCACCCCGTCCCCCTCGTAAAACACCACGGCCCCGGCGGACACCTCGTCGTAGCTCACGGCCCAGCGCAACAACCTGAAATAAAAACTCTTTCCGGCGTGTGGAGGTGCACGTCCGCAACCTAGGCCCGCTTAAAGAGGCTGCCGTCAAGCTCAGCCCCGTGACTCTGTTCATCGGCGTAAACAGGTCGGGGAAGAGCATCCTCGCCAACGCAATCTCGGCGGTGACCACGGCATTTGCACAAGCCCAGTGGGAATACGCCAAGCGGCATGCGGATAAGAGGCTGGGCAAGCGCGTAGAGCTCAGGCGCTTGGCCCAGCTTTTTAGCGAAAAATTTCAGGAGGAGGTTTTTAACATACCGGTTAAGAGGGGGGAGAGGGAGGCTGTGGTTTCTATCAAATACGGCGGCGCGTTACTCACAGTCTCAGTCGACAGAGCCGCCGACTTCTCCGCGAAGGGGGACATTTTTGAAAAGGCTGAAAAAGCTGTTGCGGAGACTCTGCTGGTTTCCGTCCGCGGAGACTTCAGCTACGAACCCTATCTGCACCCGTGGAAGACGCTGGGGAGGTGCGATAGGATTTATCCAGAGGCGTTGCGGTGGATAGCCAAGACTTTCGATATTGTCTTGGCGGGCGACGCGGTTTACGAGGGGGGCAACGCCTTCAGGCACCTATCCTCCATGGTGGAGTCTCTTGTAGATTTGGGGAGGCGGGGGGGTTGCCGGAATTTGGTGCTGGAGGAGCCCGAGGCGCATCTCCACGACGACGCCGTGTTTGAACTGGCTAAGTTTATCTACGGACAGGCGTCGGGGGGCCGCGGCTTTCTTGTTACGACCCACAGCGACTTGCTTGCGGCGTGGGTGGCGGCTCTGGCGGCCCACCCGGATCCCGGCGAGCTGGGGGTGGAGCTGGCCGGCGGGAGGCCTGAGGTGAGAATCTACCGCTTCAGGCTCAGGGCGATCGGCGACGCCTACGTGGAGGAGGTTGACTTGTCGGGGGGCGAGGTGGATATGGACGAGCTCCAGCTAAGGGTGATGGAGGAGCTGAGCAGGGCCCTCGCGCGGGTTAAAAATGCACTGCGCACCGCTTGACAAAAACCACGAGATAGACGGGGTTAGGGGCGGCGAAGATGGGCCTATATGCGACGCCGTGTGCGACTGCGTGGCTGTCAAGTGCAAGACGGCGCTCGGCATAGACGGAGACATCGCCGCCCAGCTGAAGGCGTGTCTAAGGCGCATGGACTGCCCCGGGAAGAAGGCGGCTTCCTGCTTCAAGCGGATGGGGATGCCGCTATGTGTTGCAGTACTACAGGTCTGAGCTGGGCGCCGAGGTGTTGCTGAACCCCCGGGAGATATGCGCCGCGGCCCGCTGTGGCTAGCCCGGCGAGGGAAAAATTTATATAGATCAGCTGATTCTCTTATGTGGCGGATCAGCTGATAAGGGAGATTGTGAGGCTGGCTGTCGAGGAGCACCACACGTATAGGTCAACTATTCGGTGGCTCACCTCCAGGCTGGGGGCCCCCTACGCCACCGTCCGCCGCGCTGTGTACAGGCTGGAGGAGGAGGGGGTGGTGAGGGTGCTGAGGCTCCGCAACGAGTACGTGGTGAAGATGAGAGACATGGAGAGGGCCTACGAACTCGGCTATCTGGACAAGGCCTACCTCACGTACGGCGCCGGCTTCGTGGCCCCCCTCACGGCGTATAAAGACGGCTTCTACCTAAGCGACGAGGCCTACATCACCCTCCCCTTCAAGATTAGGAGACACGAGGCGCTGGACAGGTTGCTGGAGCTTGAGGAGAAGTCGAGGGCGGCCATGGAGGACGCGCTTGTGTATATAGGCGAGTGGCCCCGCTTCACCCTGCTGTTCTACCGCACGTCCTTGCAGCCGGCTTACGAAAGGTATGTGGAGTGGGCGAGGCGGGAGGGGCTTGAGCCGGGGAGGTGGGCTCCGCCAGCCTACGGCTTCCTCGCCTTTTTGATATATGTAGTTAGGAGGCTGACAGGCGCCGACTGGAAGAGCGCCTACTGCGCCGCCCTGAGGCTCATCGCGGAGTACGTAAAGGAGACCCGCGCCGGGCCGAGCCCCACGGAGGAATTCGTAGACAAAGTCCTCGCCGAGATGTCGAGATGGCCCTGTACAGAATAGCCAAGGCTTTTAGGAGGAGTAGAGTAAGATTTGAAATCTTCAAGCTCCTGTGCCAGGCGAGGGAGCCGATGTACCCCATGATGATAGCTAGGTGGCTGGGAACGAGCTACGACAACGTACTCGGGGCGTTGCGCGGCGGGCGGGGGTACCGACGGGAGGAGTCCCTAGTGGCGCTCGGGCTCGTTAAAGAAATCACATGGGGCAGACAGAAGTTATATCAGGCGGAAGAAGAACACTGTAGATATATCGAAGAAGTTGAAAATAGACTGCTATAATACTTTACTAAGTTTTTATAAGGAAAACACTTTGACCCTCACCGGAACCTCCTAACGCCCTCCGCGTGTATTGGACTAGTCGCCACCATTAGCCTACCAGCGTGTCGTGCTTCTTTAAAGCTTGTAAAAATGAAGGCGGGCATTGCACTAGCTATAGGTATACGTACGATAGTACCTACTATATTAGATAGGCTATCTCTATTAAAAAATTGCGGATGTATGTGCATGTGAATGAAATAGAAATGATTTGCCGCATGCCTGGTGCTTGGCCGTATTCTAGAGATTGGGTGGTGTTTCACCCACGTCCCCTATCATTTACTGAAATCCCAGGAGATCCTTTGGCCAATTTGAGATTTTACATAATTTTGAGACGATGTGAAATTTTATATTGGGATAAACCAAGAAAATTTAAGAAAAATATACAATTATGAGTATGAGGCATATACTTTTTAAACTATTAAATCTTAATATATATTATCTAAAACGGTTCCCATCATATGGATATTCATTCTACATAGTATATATTTTATGGGTGCTTAATATGATTTTTGTGAATTACATCCTTGGCCTTTTAATAAACAGCGCTACGGCTTTAGATTTTGTGACTGTAGTTTTTTACTCAATTTTATTTGTTGGCTTAATTTTTTCGGTTAATACTCTGAATTTTTTATCAGAATATCTATCAGATTTATATAAGAAAAGTATCGAGTTGGATATTGTTGAAAGAATCGCAAGGAGTAACATTAGCAACGCCGGTCAGAATCGTGGTGAGGTGATTTCGCGAATAAGCGCAGATGTGGAAAATGCCGTAGGCGCTATCGTCGCGCCCATGTGGCTTATCTTCGTCGTGGGGCGCATCGCCGCCACCTTCCTAGCGGCATACTTCTTAATGCCAGGTGTAGTGCTTCTGATTCTGCCCTTTGTGATAATCTACGGCGTTGTGGTGTATAAAATCGGGCCGAGGCTCGCCCAAGCTAGGTCTGCGGAGAGGGGGGAGTATGTGAATTGGTTTAAGAGGCTGAAGGAGGTGATTGAGGCCGGCCCCTCTTTGTTCAGGATCGGGTTGCTGGATGTGCCGAGGGTTTATAAATCTGCGGCGGCTGGCTACTTCGGCGTGTTTAAGCGCTTCACATACTACAGCCGCGGCTTGATGTTTCTGGCGGAGCTACCCGGCGTCTTAGGCCCGAATCTCGTCTTTGTTCTCGCTGTCTTGTCGGCGGCGCAGGGCGTCGGCACCATTGGCGACGCCGTGGCTATCCGCGGCTTGTTGCTTAACTTGTTTGAGCCGGTTGCCCACTTGACCAGCACCGTCGGCTCGTACTATATGTTGCTGGCTTCCTACCAACGCGTTGCGCCGTTGCTGGAGAGGCGTGTGGAGGAAGTGGAGAAGGCGCCGCGCGCCGTATTTAAGGGGGCCGTGCTGTCCTACGGCGACAGGTGGGCGCTCCGTGTGGAGGAGCTGGAGGTGGGGCCCGGCGACTTTGTGTGGATAAGGGGGCCCTCGGGGGCGGGCAAATCAACCCTTGGGAAGGCGATATGCGGCCTCGTAAAGCCCACGGCGGGGTACGCGAAGGCCGCGGAGGGCTGTATCTACGTCGGCAACGACGACTATATCTTCGACGCCTCTGTGTGGGATAACATCACGCTTTGGGAGGACTTCCCGGAGGAGGAGGTGAGGAGAGCCGCCGAGCTCGCCCAGATAGACTTCCCGCTGGACAAAAAATGCGGCGAGGGAGGCTCCGAGCTCTCCGAAGGCCAGAGACAGAGGGTACTGCTAGCTAGGGCGTTTCTGAGGCGGCCACGCGTCCTCGTGCTGGACGAGGTCACCTCCGGCCTTGACGTGGAGAGGGAGAGGGCTGTGCTGGGGGCGGCGAGGCGAGTGGCGGAGGCTGTGGTGGTGATTTCCCACAGGCCGACCCCCGGCGAGTTTGCCAACAAGGTTGTGGAGGTGAGAGACGGCGTGGCGCGCGCCGGCGTCTAGACGGCGCCCTTCGCCCCCGGCACATGACTTAACGATGAGCTACCTCGGCGTTTGGCAACAGCCGCCGGGGCGTCTCCAGTCGGCCTCCCGATACTCGTTGTGCATAGCGTCTGTGTCTTGTTCATCTCGAGGATGCCCCTCTGGATGTAGGAATCCGCGTCTTTGTAAACAACTCGGCGGGCCCCCTCCTGGTCTCCCCGGTTGCCGCTGGTGGAGTTGACGTAGGCGACTTCCGGCGCAAGTGCCTCCGTCCCAGATGCCGCGCATTTGTCGGTGAGGGGGTGAAAGACGCTTCGCCGAGCTGTAAAACTCTGACGGTTTGTCTTACCTACGTCAAAAGCTTCTGACTCCCGTAGTCTATGGCGTGGACCTTGCGACTGGGCGCGGCTGGGAGGTCTCTACGCCGTAGCTCATTACCCCGATTCTGCCGGCTTCAGCTCGCCGTCTGTTTGGCATCTGGCTCGTCTTGAATCGCGGCCTCCCTTTCAAACTCGTGGCGCGGCGGGTGCCTTGGCACGGCGTTTTTGTCAACGTCGTGTTTACGACCGCAGTCCACATCTAGATGCAAATGGAGCGGGGGTAATTGTTAAAATTGTGGTTTTGCCGCTGTCTGTGGCACATATAGGGGGCGGGGTTGTTGGGGTATGTGCTTCTCGGAGGCCTACACCGAGAGCCCCGTCTTGAGGGAGTGGCTGGAGAGGTTTGGGATTCGGGTTAGGGGCGACGCCGAGGTGTACGCGGTGTACGGCAGGGATAGGGATGTGTTGAGGGCTCTGCGGGAGGTGGACCGGGTCGTGGTGGGGGTCTCGCCTCCGGGCGTCGACGCGAGGCTGGCGGCGTTTGAGCTGAGGGAGCTGTCGAACCTCGGCGGCGTTGAGTGCGAGGTGGTGGAGGTGGCGGTTTACGACGTGGATAGGGAGAGGTGTAGAGAGGCTGAGAGGACGCACGGCGTTAGGTGCGTCGGGGATGTGGACGAGCTGGTTAGGGCTGTGGAGATTGTGGTGGAGGCCGCGAGCGCCCAGGCGGTGCTTGAATATGCGTGCAGGGTGCTGGAGGCGGGGAGGCACCTGGTGGTGGCCTCCACCGGCGCCCTTTCTAAACTCCCGAGGTGCGGCACCGGCTATGTATTTGCCATGTCCGGCGGCGCGGGGGGCGTGGACGTCGCGGCGTCCACCGGGGGGAGGGTGAGGCACGTGGTGCGTAAAGCCGCGGCGGCTGGCGAGGACAGCGGCCCCGCTGAGGAGCTGTATTGGAGGTACCCCCAGAGCCTCAACACCTCCATGACGTATAAGCTAGCCGGCGCCGGCGAGGTTTGGGTAGAGCTGAGGAGAGACGCGCCCCCCGGCTACATCATACACGAGGTGGAGCACCAGTGGGGCCGCGTCCAGATACGCGCGGAGAACAAGGCGGAGGGCACGACGAGCTACGCCGCCGCCCTCTCGCTGTACAACACGCTGAAAAACGCGGCGAGGCTCGTCAAGGGCGGCCGCGTCGTAGTGGGGACATTCGCCGTGCTGTAGCCCCCTCACGCCACCCCCACATACCTCCGACACCACTCCACCCTCCTCCTCAGCGTCTCCAGCACATGGGGATCCGCGTCCGGCCTCTTGGAGTACTCCTCGTACTCCCTCCTAGCCTTCTCACAGCCCTTAACCACATCTCTCCACCAGCTCACCGACTATATACACGCCCTAGCTTTTATCTCCTCACCTGCTACTGGGCTTAGGGGCCAACCAATCATGTCACTGGCCGCTTGTTATTAATTGTCTTAGCTTCTGTTTAAACTCGACGTAGCTCACGGCGACTATCTTTCCGCCACAGGCGCATGCCTCGCATGCAAGACTGTTCTCGACAGCGTTTCGCAAATCTTTATCGTCTGTGATGAATAGCAATGTGCCCTTTATCATCCCAGCCCTGCCTCTCAGCGCCGTGGCAATTATGTCGTAGGCGTACAGGAGTGAGTTGACTATGTCGATATCCTCCTCAGAGATGCCCCCTACTACTCTGTCCATGACATCCCCTCTGAAACAAACGGCAACCTCTCGCATACCGCGCCTCTTAAGGCTTTCCTCATCTTCAACAACTCTTACATATCTACTGTTTATCATATAGCTTAGCTCGGAAATGCAATACTCCCTCATCAAGTTGATGTCGACGTTCGACCACCCGTGCTTTTCACGATCGACGCTACTAAGCAACTTGGGGAGAGCGACATGGCTCAGTTCACGCAGTACCGCCTCGTCTGTGTAGAAGACTAGCTTCCGGGTTTCTAGATATCCTAAAATCCTCGGCTTAGGCCTAGCCAGTCTGCGGTGTAGCGTCACTGCGTAGACAACTTTGACGAGGGCGTTGGTGTCTATAAATGCGTGAAAAGAGTCAAAGCTCATTAAATCCTATTTAAAAAGGTCGGGATACAGCTCCTCCTCGTCTACATATTCCCCGCTTTCCTGTACCTTTCTCAGCCTCTTCAGTCCCTCTAGATACGCCTCAAGCGACATGTTGAAGACAAGCGCCTTAGCAACTTCGTCTCTGAGGCCGAGCAAATCAAGCGTGTAGCTCTCCAACTCTCTCTCGCTCAGCTGGCCAAACTTGTCAACGATCTTCAACACGTAGTCGGCTAATTCGCCGAGGCCTCTGCCCTTTAACGAAGCCGAGGTCTCCTTCAGGACCTGATCAACGCCCTTGATGTAGTACTTCCTGCCAGTCTTCACGACTCCGTGTTTCCCAATCTCAGAGGCCCCACCAAGTAAAAAACCTATCCTAATCGAGGGGCCCTTTCGATATATTACAAAATCCTCTGGTAGCCTCACCCTTGGCAAATCTAGGAGCCTAGTCCCCTCATCTGTGGTATAGATCGCTAGAAAAAGCAACTTGGCTAACTTCCTCGCACTCACACCCTCTCTAAACCTTTTTTCGTAATATGCAATCACCAGCCTAATCAAGTCAACAGCCACAGCGCGCTGTAGCTCTTTAATCACACTCACATTAATTAATAGATACTTGGTATTAATAACATATCGTCCTCTCAGGGCGCACCTCTTGACGCCTCTGCCTCTTACCGCGTCTGATCGGAGTGTGGTGGCGGTGGGTACCACCCGCTTGGCGTCTTGACCAGCCTCTTTTCCCGTATGTACTGAGCGGCTTTTTTCAAATAGATTTGCCAGTGATCGCCGCGGCCGCAGAGTAGCTGGCCGTCGCTGGCTATGTCTAGGGCGATCATGCTCTCGGCGAGTATCTCGTCTATGGAGGCGAGGGGGATGTAGACGACTTGGCCGAACTCCTCCATGGCGATGTGGTAGCGGCCGCTCTGCGTCAACACGGCGACGTCCCGGTCGCTGAGGGCGTGGTGGGTGCCCCGGGCGCGGGAGCCGAAGAGCACCACGTCGCCTTCGCCACATACGTCTCCGAGGAATTTGCGGAGCCTCTCCAGCAACTCCCCCTGCCTCTGCTTCGCTACCTTAATCCATCTGTCCATTTCCACAACAAGTCGAGGCACCTGAGGCACTCCTCGGCCTCCCACTCCTCATATGGGCCGAGCCTCGCGTCTGGGTACCTGGCTTGTATGTAGTGCTCCTCCAGCGACTTGGCGCACCGCGCCACGTCCTCCGGCACATGGGCCGACTTCATCTGGGCGAGCCTCTTCGCCATTTCGTACAGGCTGTGGGTGAGGGGCCCCGCCCCCGCCTCCCTAATGAGGAGGGCCATTAGGAGGAATTCGCCGGCTTGTTGCGCTAGGAAGCACGCAAGGTCGTATTCTCCGGCGGCGAGGCTCCTCTGGGCGTACCGCCTGTAGCGCCCCGCCTTCACAAGCCAGCGCTCCACGTACTTACCACTTCTGTCATATTTTATCTCTAGAGTAACTCATAAATTGACCGGCGTCGTTGTCTATATGCAGGTGGCGGTTATAATGGGCTCGATAAACGACTTGGAGGTTATGAAGGAGGCGCTGGAGGTTTTGGAGGCGCTGGGGATTCCCTACGAGGCTAGGGTGGTGAGCGCCCACCGGACCCCCGACTTTATGTACCAATTCGCCAGGGAGGCCGAGGAGAAGTTCGACGTGGTTATCGCCGGCGCCGGGGGGCGGCGCACCTCCCGGGCATGACCGCCTCCCTCACGCCGCTCCCCGTGGTGGGGGTCCCCATCCCAACCCGGCACCTGGGGGGTCTCGACTCTCTGCTCTCCATTGTGCAGATGCCCCGGGGGACGCCCGTGGCCACCGTGGCCATCGGCAACGCGGCCAACGCCGCGTACCTCGCGGCGAGGATACTCGGAGTAAAGTACCCAGAGGTCCGGGAGAGGGTGAGGCAACACATGGCTAAGATGAGGGAGGAGGTCCTCTCCAAATCCTTCATAAAGTCTTTTCCGTAGCTACTTAAAAACCGCGCGGGGAAACGCAAGTGGGCCTCATTATTTTTCCAGTAAGTATTTAAAATGCGGTGGTTGTGTGTTGCCATGCGGTTGCTGGTGCTGGGGGGTGGGCAGTTGGCGTTGATGATGTGTTGGGAGGCGTCTAGATTGCCTATAGACTTCGTGGTCTACGACCCGGATTCCTCCGCTCCCGCTTTTAGATGTGGGAGGAGGGCCGTCGACCCCTTTGCCGCGGTTGAGGAGGCGGACGTGGTCACTTTCGAGTTTGAGAATGTGGATGTGGAGGTGGCGCGGTACGCCGAGAGGCTCGGCAAGCTGAAGCCGCCGCTGGGGTACCTCTTGGTGAAGAAGAGCCGCCTCGAGGAGAGGGCTTTCTTCGACTCTCTTAAAATCCCCACGGTGCCTTGGCGGAGGGCCCGGGGGTGGGAGGAGGCGGTGAGAATCGCGGAAGGCATGGGGAGGGCTGTGGTGAAGATCCCTGCGGGAGGGTACGACGGGAAGGGGCAGTTTATCTACCCGAGGGAGGCGGCTGGGTTTAGGGGCTACGGGGGGGACCTGCTTGTCGAGGAGTACGTGGATATTAGGAGGGAGTTCTCCCTGGTGGCGGTTAGGGGGGAGGACGGCGACGTCTACTTCTACCCCCCCGCCGAGAATTTCTATGTGGATGGGATACTGGTGTGGAACTACGCCCCCACCAAGGCGCCGGAGGAGGCCTACGAATACGTCCACAGGTTGGTGGAGAGGTGGCGCTACGTGGGGACTGTGGCGGTGGAGTTTTTCGAGGCGAGGGATGGTAGAATACTCGTAAACGAGATAGCGCCTAGGGTGCACAACACAGGCCACTGGACGCTGGAGACAGACGCGAGCCAGTTTGAAAACCACCTACGCGCCGTGTTTGGGATGCGCATCAGAAGGCCGCGCCTCCCGCCCGCGGTGGCTATGGTGAACATCTTGGGTCTGTCTTTTGAGAGGCTTCCGCTGGGGGAGCTCGAGGCGCTTGGGAGGGTGTACTGGTACTTCAAGGCCGAGGCGAGGCCTAGGCGGAAGATGGGCCACGTAAACATAGTGGCTGGGAGCGTGGAGGAGGCGGCGGCGAAGGCGCGGCGGGTTCTCTCGCTGATTTACGGAAGGGAATTTCCGAAGCTTGTTATGAGGCCTAGAGGCGGCTGATCTCCTCTAACAACGCCGCTAGGTGAGGGGCCTCTGGCCTCAGCTTTTCCACGGCGGCCTCCACGTAGTCGTGTGGCGATACTCTATACTTGACCAGGGTGTAGGCGTGGGGGCCCATTACCTCCACCACCGTCGGCATGGCCTCGCCGTGTCTCCAGTTTAAAAAATGCTCCGTAGCGGTTTACCCCCTCGCCGCCTCCGCCTCGGCGGCTTGAACGTCAATCTCCACTGGGTACTCCCCTGTGAAGCAGGCGTAGCAGGCGGGGCCCAGCACCCTCCTGAACGCCTCTATGGGCAGGTAGCGGAGGGTGTCGGCGCCTATGTAGGCCCTCACACCCTCTACGTCTCTTCCGTAGGCTGCGAGTTCTCTCCTCGTCTGGAAATCCATGCCGAAGAAACACGGCCATCTAACCGGCGGCGAGGCGATCCTGACGTGCACAGCCCTGGCGCCGGCGTCCCGGAGTAGCCTCACTATTGTCTTTATGTTGGTGCCCCGGATGAGGGAGTCGTCTACAACCGCCACCGACCTACCCGCCACCAGCTCCTCCACAACTCTAAAGGCGTCTGGCGGATTTCTGGCGTGCGGCGGAGTGATGAAGATGCGGCCGGCGTATCTACTCTTAACTACGGCCTCCACCAGCGGAAGCCCCAGCTTCGCGGCGTATGCCGAGGCGGCGGTCCTCGCGGTCTCGGGCACATAGGTCACCACGTCTATAGCCGCGTCCTCCCCCTCCGCCAGGGCCTCGCCGAGGGCCCGCCTCACGTCCTGGACAAGCATCCCGCCCAGCGTCGAGGCGTGGTGGGCGAAGTAGACGTACTCAAGAGCGCACAGCCTGCCCTCTCCCGGCGGTATTTTCCACATGACAAGCCTCTTTCCGTAGAGGATGGCTAGCCCAGGCGGAACCTCCTCCCCGCCGCCCATGGCCACGTCCTCGGACGCGAAGGCCACCCCGCCGTGGTAGTGTCTGTAGGCGAGGGGCCTAATCCCCCGGGGGTCGCGCACCGCGAGGATGCCCCAGGGCGTAAGGGCGATGAGCGACACGGCGCCCACAATCCGGGAGTACAGACTGACAACCCCCTCCTCCACGCCCCTCTCCCACATCTCTCTAGCCAGAGCCTTTGCCAGCGCCTCGCCGTCGAAGGCGGGGGCCTCCACCCCCAGCCTCTTGTAGTTAACCACCGTGCCGTTGAAGACGAGGGCCAGCTCTAAGTCTCTGTACTTTGCCACAACTGGCTGGAGCTGGGCGCCGTAGGGCCCCGAGGTGCTGTACCTTGTGTGGACCAGGGCGGCCTCGGTGTCGTCGGGGGGCTCCCCAATCGCCACGCCCCCGCCCCTTTGATACGCGTAGCCAACCCCCTCGTGGCCCCTGTGCATCAGCCACGGCGCCATCCTCCGCACCACGCCCCCCGCCCCCTCCCCCCAGGCCCCGCCTATCCCGCACATATCACAGTTCCAGCTTCATGATGCGGGCAAGCTCCTCCACCCCCCTCTCGTATATCTTCGAGGAGCCGCATCTAAGCACGAGCCTGTCGCCGCCGGCGGCGCCGATCCTCACGCCGGGGCCCTCCTCCCCCGCGGCGACGAACCGCCCATTGGACTCGCTGAATAGGAGGAAGTCTAGTCGGGACGTCTCTGCCGGGGCTTTGCAGACGTCTACATCGGCCCCCACGCCGCTGTTCACAGCCATCTTAGCCAAGGCCGCCGCCAGGCCCCCCACGCCGACGTCCTTGGCTCCCGAGAGGCGGCCGAGCCACTTCCTGACTACCTCAGCCAGTTCCTTCTCAGTGGTGTAGTCAATAGACGGGGGCGTCCCCGCCACGAGGCCGTGGACTCTGTACAAATATTCGCTACCCCCCACCTCGCCCTTTGTGACTCCCCAAATGTAGATCCCGTCGCCGTCCCGCCACTCGGCCTTGTTGGCCAGCCCCACGTCCTCCAGCACCCCCAGCACGACGACTGCCACCACAGGCTTTATGGGCCTCCCCTCGTACTCGTTGTAGAGGCTTACCTTGCCCCCCACTATCGGAACGCCGAGGCCCTCCGCCGCCTCCCTCAGCCCCTCCACAGCCTCTACAAACTGCCAGTAGACCTCGGGCCTCTGGGGGCTCCCCACGTTTATGGAGTCCACAGCCGCCTTGGCCACGCCGCCCACCACTGCTACGTTTCTATACGCCTTTACGAAGGAATTGGCGGCGCCAAGGCGGGGGGAGAGGTAGGCGTAGCGGGGGTTGGCGTCGCCCTTTACCACAAGCCCAAGCGACCCCCTCTCGTATATCTTCAAAACTGCGGCGTCCCCCTCTCCCGGCTTCACGGCGGTCCTCACCCCTACGTCGAAGTCGAACCTGGTGTATATAGCCTCCTTAGAGGCTATGTTGGGCGACGACAGCACGGCGTCGACGGCCTTGGCCAAGGGGGGCTCCGGGATTTGGGGCAGGGAGGGCGGGTCGTAGCTCCTCTGCGGCCAGGCGGTCTCAGGAGCCTTGGCCGCCAGCCACGTGGGGATCTTTGCCACGGGCTCCCCCCTCCACCTCAGCAGTAGCTCTCCGCCCTCGGCGAAGCGGCCTATGACTGAGTGGGGCACCTCGTACCTCTCGGCCAGCTCCTTGAAGCATTTGTACTGCCCGGGTGACATGACGAAGACAAGCCTCTCCTGGGTCTCGCCTGTGAGCACCTCCACTGGCCCCACCTCCCGGTCCCACATATGTATTTTGTCGAGGTCCGCCTCCACCCCCAAGCCAAACCACTCCGCCAGCTCGGCGAGTGCCGTGGCTAGGCCTCCCCCGCCGAGGTCCTTAATGTACTTAACGCACCGCCGCGCCTCCTGGACAAGGTCGATCAGCTTCTTCCCCATCAGCGGGTCGGCAACCTGCACCGCGCCGAGGTCCTCCTCAGACTCGCCGCTGAGCGTCTTGCTGGCGAAGGCCGAGCCTCCAAGGCCGCTTTTGTCGGCCCCAAGCCCCGCCACTACGATTAAGTCCCCCGCGGCCACACCGCCCGGGGGGACCCCTCCCCTTTCCACCACGCCTACACACGTGGCAAGGACAATGGGGGTGTAGGTGAAGTCGGGGTCGAACCACGTCTCCCCCCCGACCACGGGGACTCCCACCCTGTTGCCATAGTCCGAAATCCCCTTGACTACATTAGCGGCTATCCACCTGGCGTGGGGGTGGTCGAGGGGGCCGAAGTGGAGGTTAACCAACAGCCCGATTGGCTTAGCCCCCACAGTCAAGATGTCCCTTATTATGCCGCCTACGCCCGTGGCGGCGCCGTTGTAGGGGTCGACGGCGCTTGGGTGGTTGTGGGACTCTATCTTAAACGCGACGTAGAGCCCCTCGGCGACCTCCACAAGCGGCGCGTCTGTGCCAGGCCCCCTCACCACCCACGGCGCCTTCGAGGGTAGCCTCTTGAGCCACATCCGTGTCGATTTGTAGGAACAGTGCTCGGACCAGTGGGAGCGGAATAGTGCCAGCTCGGCCTCCGTAGGCTCCCTGCCAAGACCCCTCCTGATAGCCTCCAGCTCGTGGGGAGACAGGGCCATGTCCACTGGGTATTAGGTAGATTTAAACATTTTCAATAAGCTATTAAAAATATCCGGAGAAGCGGCGGAGGATTCCCCTCTATATTTAAGCAGATAGTTAAAATCTGTATTAAGCATGGAATTAATTGTGGGGGGTGTGGGGGCTTACTGTTTTATATACCTGTGTTTAAGTGGGTATGCGATATGCCGTGTATATAAACGTGGCGTATAAGCCCTCTCTGAGAGATCCAGAGGGCGAGACGATTTCCCGCGACCTCCTGGCCAGGCTGGGCTTCGGGGTGGAGGTGAGGTCTGGGAAGTGCCTCGTCTTGTACATAGAGGCGGAGTCGCCGGAGGCGGCCCGCGAAGCGGCTTTGAAGATCGCAAGAGAGGCGAGGCTGGGGAACCCCAACGTCCACGTTATTGAGGTGGTGAGGGTGGAGGAGGGATGAGGATCGCCGTGTTGAAGTTCCCCGGCACCAACGGGGACTACGACGTGGTGAGGGCGCTGGAGCTGGCGGGGATCCCGGGGGAGGTGGTTTGGTACAGAGACTACAGGCCGGGGGTCTACGACGCGGTGGTGCTGGCCGGGGGGTTTAGCTACGGGGATAGGCTGAGGGCCGGCGCCGTGGCCGCCGCCAGCGAGGCCGTCCAGCGCCTCCGGGAGGACGTCGACAACGGGGTGCCGGTCCTCGGGATATGCAACGGCTTCCAGATACTCACAGAGGCCGGCATCCTCCCGGGCGTCCTGGCTCCCAACGACCCGCCGGGCTTCGTCTCAAAATGGATACCTGTGAAGGTAGTGGA
Source organism: Pyrobaculum ferrireducens (assembly GCF_000234805.1). Lineage (NCBI taxonomy): Archaea > Thermoproteati > Thermoproteota > Thermoprotei > Thermoproteales > Thermoproteaceae > Pyrobaculum > Pyrobaculum ferrireducens. The sequence goes on along the minus strand of NC_016645.1, from coordinate 819,722 downwards.
CCGGGACACCCCCTTCACCTTTATGTACGAGGAGGGGGAGGTGGTGTACATGCCGGTGGCCCACGCCGAGGGGAGGTACGTGCCGTCCGGCCCATACCGCGCAGTGTTTAAATACGTGGAGAACGTCAACGGCTCCTTCGACAACGTGGCCGGCGTGGCGCGGGGGCCTGTGCTGGGCCTCATGCCCCACCCAGAGAGGGCGGTGGACCCCCACATCTCCCGGAGGGGGACGGGGGGCCTCAAGCTGTGGCTGAGCCTCAAGAAGTGGCTGAGGGGTTAAAACACAACCCCGTCCACCGCCACGGGGCCGCCCTCCTTGACTCTGCCTATGACCCGCGCCGCATAGCCCAGATCCTCCGCGCGGCGCACCAAGTCGCGGGGTGCGTCCGTTACGAGTGCCATCCCCACCCCCATGTTGAATACCCTGTAGGCCTCCTCCCGGGGCACGCCGCGTCTCAGCACCTCCTCAGCCCAGCAGGGGACGCGCCCCAGCTCCACCTCGGCGCCCAGGCCGTGGAGGGCCCTCTTCAGCTTGGCGAAGCCGCCCCCCGTTATATGAGCCGCGGACTTGACAAGCCCCTCCTTCATCAGCGTCAAGACGCCGTCGTAGAGAGCCACAGGCCGTAGCAGGACGTCGGCGGCGCGGCCTCCGCAGATGTGCTCATCCAGCTTAAACAGCCTCCGCAGTAGGCTGTACCCGTTGGCGTGGGGCCCCGTGGACTCCAGCCCCACTACGTAGTCCCCCGGCTCGGGGCGCCTCGGCGCCGCCTCCCTCACCGCCATGACTGTGCACACCACGTCGACGCCCTTTACAAGGTCGGGCAGTATGGCGGTCTCCCCGCCGAGGATAACCATGCCGGCACGCCCCGCCGCCTCTCCGAGGCCTCTCAGCACCGCGGAGGCCGCCTCCTCCATGCCGGGGGCCACCGCGACGTAGTCCACGGCGGCCACCGCCCTAAAGCCGTCGCATACAACGTCGTTTATATTTACCGCTAGGCAGTCCCACCCGGCCACCTCCAGCCTCCCCGCCTCCGCCAGCCAAATCGTCTTTGTCCCCACGCCGTCTACGTGTAGGGCCACCTCCACGCCGCCCAGCCCCAGCCACCGTACGTAAGACCCCACGCCGCCGCCGAGGAGGCCGGCGGCCAGCTGGTGGAGCCTCCTCTGCTTGTCTAGGTCGACGCCGGCGTCTCTGTACCTCACGGCCCCCCGACGATTCTAGAGGACACCGCGGCCCTAGCCACTTGGTAGGTGGTTCTTATGAGGTTTTTCAACACCCTGGCCCTAGTGGCGAGGCCCACGCCCCCTATGTTGGGGGTTAGGAGAGAGGCCTTCTCAGCCACAGACCTCTCGTCTACGTCGAAGTACCACCTCCCCGTCGCCGGGTCTACCTTCCCGCCTACGCCAACCACCACGGCTCCCTCCTTCACCATGTCTCCTGTGAGGCGCCAGGGGTTGTCGCGGTAGAGCTCCGGAGGCCTCCCCACTGCGGAGATCACGATATCCGCCCGCCTCACGTAGGGCTCCCTCTCCTTGGAGAGGGCGTGGAGCACCGTCACAGTGGCGTCTAGCTGCATGAGCATCACGGCGAGGGGCTTCCCCACCAGCTCCCCCTTCCCCACAACCACCACGTCCATCCCCCTCACCTCCACGCCGTACATCCTAAACAGCTCCAGGATGCCCGCAGGGGTGCAGGGCAGGACGTCTCTGTCGAGGTCAAAGCGGGTTAGCAACTTCTTCTTGCTCTCCGGCGTCAGGGCGTCCACGTCCTTCTCCGGGGCCAGCTTCTGGAAGAGAGCCTCCTCGTCGACGTAGGGCGGGAGGGGCTTCTGTATGAGTATCCCCGTCACGTCGTCCCTCTTGTTTAGGCTGTCCAGCAACCGCAGGGCCTCCTTGGTGCGGCGCTCAGGCGGCACCTCGTGTAGTTCATACACCTCCACCTCGCCCCCCACCTCCCTGACGTCTCTAGCCTTCAGCGACACGAAGCGCCTCTGGGTGGCCAGCTCCACGGGATCGTCGTGGAGGAGGAGGACGGCGAGCTTGGGGGTGACGCCCACCTCCTCCAGCCTCTTCACGTGCTCCCTAGCCCACTCCCTGGCGCGGCGGTGTAGCTCCTCCCCCCTCATCCACGTAACCATGGCGGCAGGACGAGGTCTAGGGCCTTGCCCTCCCACTCCTTGAGCTGGTACTCCACGTAGATCCTCTGTCTCTCGTGCCACTCCCTAAGCCAGCCGTCCCACACCCTGAGCACCGCCCTCTTTACCCTATGCTCCGCCTCCTCCACCCTAAGCCTCCCGCCCTCTTCCACAACCACGGGGACCTTGACAGTTTCTTCGTAGAGCTCCAGGAGGCCGTCCGCCACCGCCTGGAGAACTCTGGAGTAGAGCCTGTGTTCAAAAATCAACACGCGATCCGCGATGATTTGGATCTTCTCGTCGCGGCTGAGGGGTAGGCTGTACACGTCGCCTATGTAAACAGGCCACTGGTCCACAACGGGGCCGCCGTCCACAGACTCGTCCACGACGTGCACAGTGGGGCCGGTCACCCTCACCCCAGCTCTGTACACCTCCATGTGGACGCGCATGCCGTACATCCCCTTGCCGCCGGCGAAGGGGAGGAGGGACGGGTGGATGTTGAGCACAAGCTTGAACTGGGAGATGAAGCCGTAGCTGAGTATGTAGTCGTACCCCGCCAGCGCCACCACGTCTACGCCGTGGCGCCTCAGCAACTCCGCCATAGCCGCCTCCCTCTCCGGCCGGGGAACCCCCTTGTGCTTGACGAAGTGGGCCTCGACCCCGTATTTCCTCGCTATTTCTCTAACGGGGGCGTTCTCGTCGCTGTAGATCAGCACCACAGGCTCCACCCCCCGCAACACGCCGAGCTGTACGTGGTCGAGGATTGCCTTGAAGTTAGTCCCCCTCCACGACGCCAGAACACCCAGCCTCACACCTAGATTTAAACAGGTGTATAATAAAGTTAACGGACCTGGGCTTTACGGCGCCGTGTTTTTTAAGTATGTGTTTAAAGCGTCAACGCCGCAGTAGGCAGTGGGTGCACAGCGACGTTCCGATGGCCTTCCTCACCTCCTCCTCCTCTAGGTAGGCCAGGCCGTCCAGCTCGAGAGCCGCCTCCACCGTCTTGTGATCTAGGTGGTTGAAAATCATGTGCTCCTCCGGGGGCATCTTCACGCCGTGGGGGCACTGCCTCCTCAGAGGCGGGGCGGCGGTGGCGGCGTGTACCTCCCTGGCGCCGGCCCTCAGCCTGAGGAGCTGGGCTATCTGCCTCAGGGTGAGGCCGCTGATAAGGCTGTCGTCTATCACAAGCACCCCCTTCCCCCTAACTGAGTGCCTAACCACGTTGGCCTTCAGCTGTATGGCGGAGATCCTTTCCTTCACCTCGTCGAGGAGGGCGCTCCTCTTCCTAGTGGTGGCGACGAAGCCCGGCACGTGCCACGCCCCAATCGCCTTAGCCACCCACGCCGCGTAGTAGAGCCCGGTGTCGGGCACCCCCACCACGACGTCCACCGGCGCCTTGACCCGCTTGGCGAGTAGCTCCGCAAGCTTCATCCTGGCCGCGGCCACCTCCACGCCGTCTATCTCGCTGTCCAGCCTCGAGGCGTATATAAACTCCATGGCGCAGAGCTCTCTCGGGGGGCCGCCCCCCCGCGCCTCTACCCCCAGCCTAGTGATTTTAAGCAACTCGCCACCCCTGAGGCTCCTCCTCACCTCGCCCCCCAGCACCTCAATCGCCGCGGTTTCCGTAGCCACTATGGCGAAGTCGAAGCCGTGGGCCCCCACCGCGAGGTGCCAAAGGCGGGGCGGCCTGTAGGCGTATAGGGCGCCGTTTCTGTCCACGCCCACGTAGGCGGCGTCGCCCGCCGCCTCGCCCAGGGCCTTGAACCCCCTGCCGAAGACGCAGGCCGCGCCGTCGCCCGCCTCGCGGCAGCAGTCCTCGGTGTATACGCAACCCACAGCAGCGACGCCCCTGGCCTCCACCGCCTCCTCCCGCGAGAGGTCCACCTCGACCCTCCTCAAGCCGCCTCCGCCGTATATGTAGGCCACGGCGTAGTCCCCTCTGTTCGACATGGCCTTCAGCCCGTAGTAGATGAGGGGGTAGAGGTTTACCTCGCCGCTGAAGCTGTACAGCGCTAGAAGCCCCGCCGACATATCACCCCAGCCTCACCAGCCCCCTACCCGGCTCCCAGACCAGCCTTTCCCCGGGGGCTCCCAGCCTCCGCCTCCACTTATAGACAGATCTGACGACCTCCGCCTTCCTAGCCATGGCGGCCATGTAATCGGGCGATGCGATGTCCCTCCTGTAGAAAAGCCCCTCGCCCCTCACCGCGGCGGCGCACTTCTCTGCCTTGGCGTAGGCCTCCTCCACAGTGGCTCCCGCGGCGAGTATCTCCACAGCCCTCGAGCCGAGGGTGACGTAGCCCCCCGCCTCGCTGGGGGCCGCGGAGCCGAAGAACACGTGGCACCCAACCCTATCCACCAGGGCCCAGTCGATGTCGAACCGCCTCCCCCTAGCCGCCTCTCTGTCCAGTGGGTACCCCACGGGGGCCACCGCCTTCACCACCGTGTACTCGTTTTTGAAGCGCCGCTCTGCGCCGTGCAGCCTCCCCTCGGCGGCTCTCCTAAAGAGTTCGTACACGTCGCCGTCGTATAGGTAGAGGGCGTTCAGCGCCTCGGGGTCTCCAAACCTGCTGTAGTACTCAATCACCACGGGGCCCATGGCTGTGAGCATCATCTGGCCGCTCAGCACCCCGGTGTACCTCACGCCGAATTCCCTCTCCACGGCCTTGACGGTGGCCTCCACGGCGGCGACGGCCTCCTCCACCTCCGCCTCCTCTATAAAGGGGAGGGGGGATACTGTGCCCATGCCGCCGCACTCGGGGCCGAGGCCTAGCTCGTAGGCGTGGGGGTTGTCCTGCACCGGGGGGAAGGGGAAGACAGACTCTCCATCCGTCAGCACCTGCACCGTGTACTCCACCCCCCAGACCCCCTCCTCCACGAGCACCAGCTGAGGCGCGTCTCTATAGGCGGAGAGCTGGCTCTTAGCCTCCTCGGCGCCCCGCGCCGCTATCTCCCCCAGCGCGTCCTCTAGATACTTAACCTCTCCGTACACCACCCTGACCCCCTTACCCCCCGCCTGTCTCACAGGCTTAATGGCCGCGGAGCCCAGGGCCTTCGCGAAGAGGTAGGCCTCCCTAGGATCGGGGGTGACGTGGTAAACAAGCCTCCCCGGTATTTTGTACTTCCACTGGAGGTGCCTCGCCACGTCTTTTCTCTGCTCCACTACAGCCGCCCTGGCAGGGGCGCCGAGGGTTAGGAAACCCCTCTCCCGCAACGCGTCGGCCACCCCGGCGAAGAGAGGCTCCTCGGGCCCCACCACCACCAGATCGGGCGAGGCCTCCTCCGCCACCCCCACGACGAATTTAGGATCTGTGACGCCCCCCAGTCTGTAGAAGCCGCCGCTCCTCTTCGCCAGCAGGGCGATCCCGGGGTTGACGTGCCCCATAGCCGCATAGATCCTCACGCCGCTTCGGGAAAGAGCCCAGGCGATGGCGTGCTCCCTCGCCCCGTCGCCAACAACCAACACCCTATCCATAGACCCCCGCAACTGGTAGTTTAAATACATGTTGCAAAACTAGACGCAACGCCCTCGGGAATCGCGGCTCTTCTTTAAGTAAAAAGTTAAAAAGTTTGAAATTTAGGGGGGTGTGGAGCTGGTGTACGAAGGGAAGAGCAAGCGGGTTTGGAGGGTGGGCGGCCTCTACCACTTGGAGTTTAAGGACGAGGTTACGGCTGGCGACGGGGCGGTGAAGGCGGCGGCCCCGGGGAAGGGGGCGCTGGCGGCTGAGCTGTCGGCGGTCCTCTTCGCGCACCTCGCCGCCCGCGGCGTCGCAACCCACTTCGTGGAGTACAAGCCGCCTAACGTCCTCGTGGCGGTGCCCGCCGAGGTGGCGCCGGTGGAGGTGGTGGTGCGCTTCAAGGCGTATGGAAGCCAGCTCAAGAGGATGCCTAGGCTCAAGCCCCTCCAGCCCCTGTCGAAGCCGCTTGTGGAGTTTCATCTAAAAGACGACGCGCTTCACGACCCGCTTATATACCCCCAAGACGCTGTGGAGGCGGGCCTCTTGACTTGGGAGGAGCTGGCATATGTGGAGGCGGCGTCTCTGAGGGCCGCGGAGGCGCTTAGGGAGCTGTACGACGCCGCGGGGTGCGACCTCCTAGACGTCAAGTTTGAATTCGGCAGAACCCCCCGGGGCCTCGTCCTAGTCGACGAGATCTCCGGCGACACCTTCAGAGTCCTCTGCAGAGGGGAGCACCTAGACAAGGAGTACTTCCGCAAGACGAGAGACGTGGAGGGCCTCTTGAGGCGCTACAGAGAGCTGTTAGAAATTACGAAAGCCTCCCTGGGGCGGGCCGGCGGCGGGGCAGTTCGCCAGTAGCCACCTCCAGGCGGGGACCGCGCCGTAGTCCTCCGAATCCCAGCTTATTAACACACTGCGGCTAGCCCCCAGCCTCTTCGCCGCCTTCCTCAGCTTCTCGGCATGCCTCTCGTCTGGCTCGTACGCCACCTCGTAGAGCTCTACCGCGTCCCCCTCTACGTAGGCGAAGTCCACCTCCACGCCGTTGACGTCTACGTAGTAGATTCTGCCGCCTCTGGCGGCGGCTTTCCTAAGAAGCTCGATATAAACCACATTCTCCAGCCTCCGGCCCATGTCCAGCCCCGCCTTGGATAGGTAAGTGAAGGAGGTGTCCACAAGGTACAGCTTCCGGGGTGCCCTCGCCCTCCGCCGGGCGGGCCCATACCGCTCCACTACGTGGACAAAGTAGCACTCTGAGAGGTATCTGATGTATGCCGCGGTGGTTTTCACGTCAAGCCCCAGCGATCGCGAGAGGGAGCGCCACGTGACGGGGTTTGCGTAGTTCTCCAAAACCGTCTTGAACAGCGCCTCGAGCCCCTCCACGTCTCTCACCCTCCGCCTCTCCACCACGTCGCGGTAGAAGACCGTGTCGACGAGAGCCCTCACCTTATCCAGCGACTTAGAGAGCCACACCTCCGGGAAGCCGCCCCACTTGACGTACTCCTCAAAAAGCCTCCTCGCCGCCCCCACCTCTCTAAACGTCTCAGGCCTCGCCGCGGAGGCCACCTCGCAGAACGACAGAGGGAGGAGGAGGCGGGAGATGTACCTACCCCTAAGCCTCGAGGGCACCCTCTCGGCGGAGAGCTCAGAGGTGGAGCCCGAGACGTAGATCTTGAAGTCCCTCACGTCGTGTAGCCACCTAAGTCTAAAATCCCAGTGGGGCCACGACTGCACCTCGTCGAGAAATAGGTGCACCTCCCCCGACGGGTACACCCGCCTCACCTCCTCCGCCAGCTTCCTTTCGTCGAGAGACGCCGTCCAGAGGTGTTCAAAAGAGACGTACAGCGCCTGTTCCCCCCGCTCCAGAAGCGAGGCCGCGGTTTTCAACAAGACGTGCGTCTTCCCCACGCGCCTCGGCCCCACGACGGCTACGACGTCGCGCCCCGCCGCGGGCAAGCTGAAAAACCTGGGGATCTCCCTCACATAGCGAAGAGACTCAATATACTCCCTACTCAAAACCTCAATCATGTGGAACACAATCCACAAAAAATAAAACTTTTGCGGAACACACTGGAACACACCACAGCCCCCACAAGTATGCCCGCCACGCCTCAGCGGCGCTCTGGAAACGCCCTGGGTAGACGAGGCGCATCTAGGGCCTACGCCGGCGCCGACCTCCTATGCCCCGGAGCCCGGCCGCCTCGCCCCGCGTCGCGTGTCGCCGCCGTGTTCAGAGCCACCTGCGGCGTCGAGCTCTGCGGAGCCGCCGCGGGGCTTTGACGTTTGAGGAGTGTACACGCTTGGGGTGGGCTGGGCGAGGTTTTGGAGAATGGTCCCGAGGTCTATGAGGTCCGCCTCTTCCGTCTCCGCGGTGAAAGACTTGGCGAAGATGGCCAGCCGCGTCGTCCAGCCTGGGGGGATGAGCATCTCCGCTGCCTCCCTGAGCTTCGGCACTATTTCGCGGGGGTCCGCGGCGCCCCACTTAGCCTCGGCCAGCACCGCGAACCTCCTATCCTCGTCTACCCCCAGGGCGTCTACGTCCAGCTGGACGCGCCTACCGCCCTCTCTGATGTGCACCACCTCCCTGGACACCTTCTTGACGGGGTAGAACCTGGGCAGTATCTGCCTAACAGCGGCTTCAAAAGCCCACGGGTAGAAACGCTCCAGCTCCCTAACGGCGGCCTCCTCCAGGGCCTCCCCCGCCGCCACGTCGCCGTGTCTATACACAGACCTCAGCCAGTATGCGTAGAACCTATCCCTAATCTCGTAATAGACCCTCTTGCTCTTGCGCCGCTCCAACACGCCTAGGAGATTAACCAGGTCGTTGAGGTAGGGCGGGAGAGACGTGGCCTTCACACCGGCGCGGCTGGCTATCTGCTCCAGCTTGGTGGCGCCCCCGGCGACGGCGTCTAGAATCGCCAGGTGGGTGCGGTACTCCCGGCCGAGAGACTCGGCGAGGACGAACTCCACCTCGTGCCTCAAGGGGCCGCCCTCGCCAGCCACGAGAAGCCTCACCGCCTCCTCCGCAGTCCTCACCCCCCACTGCTGAGCAAGGCGGTAATAGTAGGGCACCCCGCCGAATAGGAGAAAGAGCTTAAAGGCCTCCTCCCCCACCACACCCATATCCCCCAGCCACCGGAACACTGCGGGGGGCTCCAGCTCCCCCAGCTCCAGCACGAGGTCGGCCCTGCCGAAGAGGGGAGACCCCGCGTCCGCCACAAGCCTCTTCACCATCCCCACCACAGAGCCTGTGAGGATAACCGAGGGCTTCTCCACACGCGTATCCCACATCTTCTGCAGTATGTAGGGCACCTCAGGCGCCGTCTCCAAAAACCACTGAAACTCGTCAAAAGCCACCACGTACCCCCTAAGCTGGAACAACACGTCGAAAAACTCCTCCCAATCCGCAAACCGGACGTAGCTCGGGAGCCCCGCAGCCCTCCTCAGCGCCTCCCCAAACTCCTCCAGCAACACCCCCCGGGGCTTCTTCGGGTTGACGAAGAAATACAGGTGGGGCCTCGCCGAGAGGAAAGACAGCACCAACGCAGTCTTGCCAATCCTCCTCCGGCCATACACCACAGCGAGAAAAGGAGGCTTAAGACGCCCCAGCAGGGCGAGCTCCCTCTCCCTCCCGTAGAGCTTTATTACAGCCATAATAATTACACACGTAATAAGACATATAAATAGACGGCGCCGGGCGGCCGGAGGCGAAGAGCCGCGCGGCCCTCCCCGCAAGACGCCCCCCGCGCCTCCAGAACACAGACACAGCGAAGGGCGCAACCAAAATCAACACCTCGCCGGCGCCCGCCGCATCTATGTAAAACGCACTCCACAACACCACCGCCGCGGCCAGCTATACGCCCAACGCGGTTAACTACATCAATGTAGGGATTAGACGTGGAGTCAACGGCGAAGCCGTGGATCAGCCTCGACAAGTATCGTGAAGACAGGCTGAGGGGGCCGTCTACGAGGCTGAGCTAGCCCTCCGCTTTCTTGAAAAACGGCCTGTACAGAAACGCGGCCGGCGAGGCGTTTCAAGCAGTGAAGGCCCTCCTGGCCGCGGCGGCTCAGCAAAGGGAAAGGCTCGCCGGCCTCTACCCCGGCGAGGGGAGGGCGGGGCGGGGCCGCCGGGTGGCTAAGGTAGATCTGGTAATCGCCATGATGCCCACCACCAGGATGAAAGAGGTGGCCCAGCACCTAGGCGACGAGGAGCTGGAGCGGGCCGTGGAAAAGGCCCTGGACCTGCACCAGTTCCAGCACAGCGGCCTCGACCCCGAGGGGGGTCTGTCGCGCTACGGATCGCTGGATCAGGTTGAGAGAGATGTAGAAGACGTAGTGGAATACGTCAGAAGAGCCGCGGCGCGGCCGACACCATAAGGTTTATAAGTAGGAACACAGGTGGCTCAATGCTGGTGGTGTACGGCGCGGAGCTGAGGCTAGTGGCCATGGGCCTCGCCGGCCTTGCCGTGCTCACCCAGCTGTGGCCCCACCGCCCTGACCCGCGACTTGAAGTAAACCCCAACCGCGCCGCCGCAGTCAACCACGCAGTCCACCACCCGTCGGCCCGGGCCACGACACAGCCCAGAACCTCATCATCAGCCACCACCACATCTCTCGCTACGATCAACCAAATCTTAATACTCACAAGCTTCGTGCAGAACGGCTTGCCACTGAGGAGAAGCCGCGCATGGACACCGCTCAACATGCCTCATACAGCTTGCTGTAGACAGTGCCGTAGTCAGAAAAATCTACCCTCTTAAACTCGCCGCCAACTATCTCGTACACAGCCACGCCCACTCTCCTAGGCTCCAATCCGGCGAGCCTAAGTGTGGCGGTGGCACACAGAAACAAGTCTTTAACCCACGGGCTGTGGGTAGACACCACAACCCTAGCCCTCGAGGCGAGGAGCCGCGCCGCCGCGTACAGAGACTCCTCCGGATGCAAGCCGTCCAGCGTGCCATCTAGCAGAATCCACCCATCGAAAACCTCGGCAAGCCGCTCCAGAAATCCAACCACAGCGACAGCTCTGGACGCGTGCTCCAGCATAAGCGGCTTGATACCAACTATCTCATACCACTTTCCGTCCTCCCGCCTCACTAAAGCATATCTAAAACGCCCCCTGGCCCTGTCTACGTACCTCTCCATCCTCTGCAACATCTTCATAAACATGGGATTGACAGCACGTGGTTGCTTCAGAGTCAGCTCAACCCCCTCGTAAAATATTAAGACATCCCCAGTCCGCGGCCTCCCGTCGCGGCTACAAATAACACTAGCCTCTCCACCCTCCGTCTTATGACACGCCATATGGAACCCGCCGACCCCAAGCTCAAAAAATCCGCCAGGCTCCAGCAAGCTGTCAGCTACGCTATGGGCGACATCTACAGACTCCTCGCCGTCCGGCGTAAGAAGCGAAAACAACAGGCAGAGAAACGCCGTCTTTCCTGACCTCGGCGGACCCATCAACACAGTCTTATCCCCAAGCCACCCCCTCCCCCTAAACCACACGTCACCCCCACTAGGCCTAAACTCAACCCTAAACTCCACACACCACACATCCACCAAGATTAAAAACATAAGCAACTCTACCAACAACATTCAACCCAACTCCACATCCTATCAACCTCCCTACACAAATCTCGCACCACCTAGCGAACCAAGTAACATGGACTCCCCTCGCCAACCCCAGCACCACCCCCGGGCAAATGAGCAACACATGTCACCACCGAAAATAAGGCTCTAACAGAGCCACAGCCTCTAGTAGCCTTTGGCTAAACGAGAAACAGGATCCATATCTGAGCATGGCGGTGAATCTTCTAAAGTACGGCATGTTGAGGGGAGTCCTACTCTTCGATACCGAGGGGAAATCTAGGCCAAAAACATATTGCCCCTGGCTAAATATTAACGATTAAGTCTATGTGGCAACACGACAACGGTTTTAGTCACATCTATTTCGCTTAGCTACTTCCACGTCGCATTTACCTAATACACCAAGAAGTGCGGAGACAGCCATACTTAATTTTGTATTAAGCGGCTTGCCGATAGTACTTATGATGTCGGCATGGCATTGTGTTTCTGAAACATCACGCACGCTTAACGCTATTTCGCGTATTCTTCTCCCCAGCTGGGTTTTAGGTGCCCACTCCAAAAACCAATTAAGCGGACATCTAGGCGTCAGTCCCACGGGTTTACTAATCCGATAATCCTTGTGGGAATAATGATGTAAAGCAACCATGGCGAGCACTAAGTCTGCCAGAGATCTTCCCTCAAGAGAACAGCTGGGACGCAAACCTGCTTTATCAAAGACATATAACACAAATGCAGTAGACCTAGCTTCATGCATGGGATAAAACCCATTGCTTCCCTTGAATGTTACATCTGATTTGCCAACGTCATGAGCCAGAGCTCCGAACACCATCAGATCGAGGACCTCGTCCTCACTAGCTCCAAATACCCTGGCTATCTTCTTTGCCACTAATTGGCCTCTCTTCTCAACACATGTAGCTACCTCTACTGAATGCTTCTCCAGAGGCTCGCACGGTCCAGCCAGGCAATCAACAGACAAGCAATCAACAGAAAGGACCAAGTCCTTCGACATAACACTTGAGCACTAGCTTTGGAAAGTCCCCATATTTCTCTACAGCCGAGACCAGCCAACTTATGTTATACTCCTTAGGTGGCTTTTCGAAAGTTCCATTGATATAGATCTTATCAATAGGCAATTCATTAGCTTTATCAAGAGATACTGGGAAAGCACTCTCAGGCTTACATGACTCATCAGCACAAGCCTCTACTAGTGCGGACCTCACATACGACATCCCAGCTTTTATAAAGACCTTTTTTAAGACATCTGGAGGTATATAGATAAACTTAGAGAGTTCTCCCAGGAGCCACGCAATCCCCGCATCTCTATTAATCTCACTTCTTAACAGAGAGATGTAACTTCCCTCCATATATGGCAACCTCCACTGCTTTATCGGGAGGAACATGTCGGCTTGCTCCCCAAATATGTAAATTTCGCCTTGGCACTCATTGCAGTCCACCTTACGGCAGACTCTCCCTACACGCTGAATCACCGACTCGGGCGCATCGGCCGATGATATCAAAACATCAAAACTCACATCAACGCCAGCCTCAATAGCTGAGGTTCCCACCACGATATCCGCCTTGGCGAGTTCGTTTTCAGCTTTTTGCCTATCAGTTCTAGTTAGTCTAGAGTGAATCAAGACACCACCTAGCTTCTTCGCAAGATTTGCCGCCTCGCCTAAGTTGTTGTAGACGATTAAAACTCTTTTGCCTTCCTTGACCTTTCGCTTAGCTATTTCAGCAACATTCTCCAAATTGATTTTCCTTACAGTATATCTGATCTTGGAAACACACCTCTCAAACTCAGCGTCGTGGACATATATGGTATCGCTATCCTCCCTATCTCTGGAACCTAGCTGGACGAATTTAAACCCTCTGAAGAGCTTCTTTTTCCACGCTCCCATTGTCGCTGACATCACCACTACCGGCACATGGGCCTCAGCCAAGACGCTAACCGCCGCCTCCAGCGCGGCAGAAGCTTTCCCACTCTCCTCTAGCGCCGAGATATGCGCCTCGTCAAAAAATACACAAGAGGGGTATATGTTAGCAAAAGGCACATGATAATGTATCGCCCTCGACCTACCTGCTATACGGTGCAGTTCAGACACTGGCGCCTTAAAAAGATTATGTATAAAGGAATCAACAGTAGTTAATATATAGTCACCAATCGAGAAGTCGGCGCTTTTCACATAACCCTGCTCTGTAAGAGTGACATCGCCATCTTGATATGTAAAAGAAATATCTGAATATTTAGTAACATATTCTTTCAAAGTCTTGTGCAACACAGCCCGCAGAGGAAAAACATGAATAGCCTTCCAGCAGAGACCAGCCTCCCTAAACGCTCTAAAGAGAAGCGGACCTGTGCTCGTCTTGCCGTAACCAGTAGGCAACTCCAGCACAAACCGATCAGTTCCTCCCCTAGCTAGTTCCAGAGCCCTAGCTACTGCGGCCCTCATTTTACCAAGAAGGCAACCAGTTTATCCAGAGCCTCTCGCTCTCTGATATCGAGCTTCCTAGTCTGGGACATGTTCCTCAACACCTCATATATCTTGTATCTATCGTCTGTTTGAACCATCTCCAGGATCTTCGAAGCAACACTCTCAACGTAGCCGGAGCCAGCTTCAACCAAGTCGATGTAAAAGTTAGCAAGAGGCTTGAGAGTGCACAGTAATCTGTGTTGAAGCGGAATTGAGGTGTAATAAGACCCTTTTATTCTAACGAGACGCACCTCAGCCTCTTGGCATCTAGCTAAATGGCGAACTGCTAACGACATAGCTAGCACATAGGCAGGCGTATAGGTAAGCCTTAACTTATTCATAAATCTGAGAAACTCCCTGTTAATCGAGCTCATATCCCTAGATGCAAGGTCATAACCAGCGACTTCGACAATGGCAAGATGACAATCATCATGAAAGCAGACTCGAAACACATAATCAGCCATTTGATTTAGTTTATCGAAAGCAGATAAGGTTTTAAAAGTGCCTGAAGTTTTTAAGGTATATAAATATATACTACTCTTTAAGAACTCCTTCATTTCTATAAGCTCTTCTGATGATAAAGCCTTGGAACAACTGGCAAAATCCGATTCGGACAATAATAAACCACTTTTATCTTTACTAATTTTTCTACTTTTCTTCTGGATATGTTCAATATAATTATTTATTGATTCAATAAAGTTATTTATATTACTTTTTATCTCGCTTACCGGCATCGATGTGGCTAAAATAGAAAATGCGTTAACCTTATAAAAATAAATAAAGTTAATGTATTTATTGATGTTATTTATATCAATACAAATATTATTTATACTATTAGTTTTTTCTTTACGACTTGTATCTTTCTTACGGCGCGACATATTCGGGCACAATAGCTCTCAGAGTTACATCCTCAGCCTCGATCTCCACAGCGGCCCACCCATGGGCTGGGGATCCCTCAATACTCATATCGGGCGCGCTACGAGGAACGTAGTAAGGCTCAACACCAACCTTCTCAGGGTCACCACCGGGTCTCTGAGCCATATAGACCACGTTGCACGTTCCGCACATTCCCTCTAGTGCCCTAACCGGCACGTAAAATCTGGTTCTTATCCTCTCATTAATCCTCTGTAAATTCTTGATCTTAAGCTCCGTCACAGAGACAATCGATTCCTTAGGACCTATCCTCATTATTCCAGTAGGTTCTATCTTAAGATCGTCGTCAACAACATATAGAATATAGGCCGGTTCCCAGAAATACGTCTCAGTTCGCGTAGCTGGAGCCAACAACACCTGTACAGCGGTCAAAGCGATATCAATATCTGTCATTCCAGAACTGCGCATCCTCTGAAGCGCCTCCTCTACGCTCTCGTTCTTTTTCAACCTAAGACCGCCATAATTTGTGAAGATCTTTAATACCGCGGCATCTAGCTCCCTTGCACCAGCCACTACATCTATGGCTGCCCTTAATGCCTTAAGCCTCTCTTTCCTCTGGCTAAACAAAGTAAAATGTCGTGAGATATTTTCAACAACGGTATATGGCGGAACATGGAAAGTAACATATTTTACTCTAGAAACAAATTCGTCTTCAATCTCTCTCTCGACTGGGTAGTAGTAAACTGCAGCGAGCGCGCCTATCAATGTCGATGGCGGTGGAACTATAGATCCGCTACCATGTTCTGCGAAGAACTGGACAGAGGTGTATGGCGAGTAAAACTCAGTCTTAAGCAATATGTACCTCATTTAATTTTATTCAGCACTAAATCTTTGACTGAGTTAATTAGCTCTTCCAGGTTAGAAACGGCCTTTACTTTGTCTCCAGTTTTTCCACAACTAGTTATGCCCTCCTTGTCAAAGCAGAATAGAGAAACCTCGCCGATATATGCCGCCGCCCTCTTTGCATTTTCCTCGACATAATCTCTCATACGCGGCGGGCTCACAGTAAATGGTATTGGGTGTGAGATCGCGGCGATGCCGCCTAGTGCTTCAAAGATAGGCGTATATCGCGCCTTTTTCGCGCCAAACAACAGCCCGCCGTAGAGTGCCTTCAACGCATCGAAAACTGCCTCAATCCTTGCCTTCCTGTCACCTACATAGCCGTCGGAATCCTCGAACCTACCTATTCTCTCAACATCTATTGCCACCCCGTGTATATATATTGCAGTACCGGCTTCTACCTGGTATGGCACCTGTTGCTGAGGATTCTGTAAGTTATACCTAACATGTAGTTGCGGCATTACGACGCCCCTAGCACTATAAGAGTCGGGCACCATATAGCTAAACATAACAGGCGAGGTCCTCCTTATCATTCCACCCTTTTCGCCGCCCCCCCGCTCTTTGGTCGCCATAAAGCCGGTCACGTCCTCTACCACACACGTCCTTATACGTTCGTCCCTCCCGATCTCCGGCCTATCGGCTCTTTTGAAGAATCCGCCCAATTTGCTATAATTCTGACATTCATCACAAACAGGTAGATTCCGCTGATTAGCTAGTTTAACCAATGCCGACATAAAGCCAAAGGCTATCGACTGGCCAGAGACCGCAGGCGCCATAGTAACCTTATACGCGATTACTCTGCCGTCTTGATCCCGCTCTATCACCATCACTGGCGCCGTCCTATGGCGCGTATAGTTGCCTACAGCCTCCGCCATGTTCAAAGCCTCAACCTCAGCTCTGAATCTGAATCCGAACGAGACGTACATGGTCACTGACTACCCTCTGCTGTGTCCCTTCCCCCCTTCTGCGGCTTGTCCGAACCAGCCGACATAGATCTTGCAAGGGCTCTCAGCGCCAGCTCCTTGGCGAAGTGAGGCCTTTTTTCTATCACAGCCAGCGCAAGCCTCACGGAGTCCTCAAGCTGCTGATAGGCTACGCGCTCAGTTGAGACATACCGCAACGCCGAGTACAATGCCTCTCTCGCCATCTTCATATAGAACTCGTCGCTGTCCTCTACGCGACTTAACATATCAAGTGGACCATAAACCCTTTCTCGAGCGAGATATGCTAGGACGTCGATTATTGGATCAATATTAAATTCTTTCTGTTCAGACATGGTGATTTACGAAACAAATGTTTATTATACTTTATCTCCTGCACTTTTAGCAACTTCTTTTTCCATCAACCGCAAATACCCCGACGCCACAGCTACGGACAGCGGATCAGCGCTATACCTCCTCATACGTCCCCCCTCCACCCTAACAAGCCCCCTATCCGCTAGCCACTCGAGGTGACGATATGCTGTGGTTTTGTCGACTCCTATACGCTTAGCGACATCCTCGGCTGTAGAGCCGATACCTACATTTACAAAGGCCCTAAGTCTCGCTTCCGTAAGGCCTCCCAACTCTTTCAGCACTCTAAATCCACTAATTCTCACAGGCTCGATTGAGAACTCAGGAACTAGGTAGATATCAGACTTCCTTAGAATAGCGGCAACAAATGCGAGAAGTATCAACGCACGAGGTCCACCTGCAAGAGCCATGATGTCGAACTCTAGCTCGACAATTCTATTCAAGCCTCTAGAAAGATCGATAAGATCCACCTGAATTTCCTGGCCCTTGCCCAACGTCCTTATTAAATCAGAAACAGTCTCGGCGGATTCCCTATCGCCTTCTTTACCAGTTATGCCACGCAGAAGGAAATAATCATCTACGGGTCCTAGACGTGCAAGAGCCCGCATGACAAGCCTCGACTCGAACCCCACAGTGACAGCCAGCCGCATTAAATTGCAGATACCTGCAAATTAAAATCTTCCCCCTTGCAGAATGTAAAACATTAGAAACAACTAGACCAAAACTTTGTGTTAACCCTACTCGAAATCGCCAGACTCCTAAAAAGAGCCAGGATAACCACGGGACCCGTCGAGGTATCCCCCGACCTACGGGGCTGGGCCTACGACAGGCCGCCCGTCAAGCCCCCCGCCTACCTCGGGCTAGCCCTCTCAGACTTCGCCTACGGCTACTGCCCCACAGGTCGCAACCTCTACCTCAAATACGTCGCGGGCGAGAGGCCCGCCGCAAACAAAACCCTCGCCGAGGGCCAGGCGTTGCACGCCGCGCTGTTCAAGGCCGTGGAGGACTTCAAGAAATACGCCTACGCCGGGGCGCCCATGTCCCCCTCCCTAGAGGGCGTACCCGAAGACGTGAGGCCGAAGGCAGAGGCGCTGTACAAATACGTCGCCTCTAGACTACTCGGCGAGCACAGCTACGCCCACGCCGCCAGGCTAGCCCGCGGCCGCGACGCCGCCGCCTTCTACGCCGCCCCAATAGCCACCCAGGTCGTCGTCGACGGGGCACCCCTCGGCCTCGGATACGTGGTGGCAGACGGCGTCGCCCTCGGAGCCGTGGTGGAGTTCAAGTTCGGCCCCTCGCAAAATGTAGAGGCCGCACTGGCGGGATACGCCATGGCCATAGAGGCGGAGTGGGGCGTGCCCATAGACTACGGCATACACGTCCAGATATCCGTCAACGCCGCAGTGGAGTACCGAGCCGTGGCGCACCCCCTCGGCGACGCCGCCCGGGCCAAGTTCCTCGAGGCGAGAGACGAGGCCATAGACATAGTAGCCTCCGGACGCGACCCCGGCGCCGCGCCGGAGTGCCCCCGGACGTGCCCATACTTCCACATATGCCATGCAGATCGCAGTCGCTAGCTACGGAACCCGGATAAGAGCCAGGCGGGGCCTGCTCGTCGTCGAGAGCCCCGGCGCCAGGAGGGAATACCCCCTCCACGAAGTAGACGAGGTGCTGTTGCTCACCGGCGGGATATCCATCTCCACGAAGGCCCTAAGGGCGTTGCTGAGGGCCGGCGCCACCGTCGCCGTGTTCGACCAGAGGGGGGAGCCCATCGGCATATTTATGAAGCCCGTAGGCGACGCCACCGGGGCCAAGAGGCTCTGCCAGTACAAAGCAACCGCAGACGGCAGAGGGCTTGAGTTCGCCAGGAGGTGGATCTGGAGGAAGATAAGAGGCCAGCTGGAGAACGTACGCACGTGGCGGAGGAGGCTGGCCCGGTACAGCCAATACGCCGAGCAGATCAGCAAGGCCGCCGACGCGGCGGCCCGCGCCCCCGACGCCAGGGCTCTGATGGAGGCCGAGGCCGCGGCCGCGGAGGCCTACTGGGCCGCCTACAGAGAGGTAACCGGCTTCCCAGGCCGCGACCAGGACGGCCGAGACCCCGTAAACGCCGGCCTCAACTACGGCTACGGCATATTAAAAACCCTCTGCTTCAAATCCCTACTCCTCTCCGGCCTAGACCCCTACGTAGGCTTCCTACACGCGGACAAGTCAGGAAGGCCCTCCCTAGTCCTAGACTTCATGGAGCAGTGGAGGCCCCGCGTCGACGCCGCGGTGGCCAAATCCGCCGAAGAGCTTGAGGTAGAAGACGGCCTCCTCACCCACAAATCCCGCCTCGCCGTAGCCGCCGCGGTGCTTGAGGAACTCGGCGCCGGGAGAAGCCCAGTATCAGCAGAGATACACAGAGAAGCAAGGCACCTGGCGAAGTCCCTATGCACATCCTAGTGGTATACGACATAACCGAAGACCACGTGAGAAACAAGGTGGCGGAGGTGCTGAGGTCATACGGCCTAGCCCGCGTCCAGAAGTCAGCCTACATAGGCCGCCTCCCCCCTGCCTACGTCAAGGAGCTCGCCGAGAGGCTCGCCAGAGCCGTCAGAGGCGCCAACGCAGACATAATAATCCTCAAAATAGACAGAAGGACGCTGGAAACAATGATAAGAATAGGCCCACCCCCACCCAGCGGCCGTGGCCCAGCTCTGCATTAACCCAGCCCTCATCAGGCAGTACCTCTACTGCCCAGCCGCCGCCTACTACATCATAACAGGAGCGGCCGAGCCCCCCACCGAGAGGATGAAGAAGGGAAAGGAAACCCAGCGCGAGGCCGTCGAGGCAGTCGCCAAGGCCCTCGGCGCCGACCGCGTCGAACACAGCCCACGCCTAGAAGGCGCCGGCATATGCGGCGTCGTCGACGCCGTGCTGTGGATAGGCGGCCGCCCAGCCCCCCTCGAAGTAAAGCTAGCCAAACCCCCACGCACAGTCCCAACCCCCCACAAAGCACAGGCCGCCGCCTACGCCATCGCCGCCCAGGCCCAGTACCGCAGAGCCGCCACCACAGCCTACATCTACTACACAGAAACCGGCCACACAGCCACAATCCCACTCACCCAAAACCTCATACAGCTAGTAAACCACGTAGCCGCCCAGATACGCCGCATATACAGCGGCTGGACCCCCCAGCCAAGACACCACCCAAACAAATGCCCCAGCTGCTGGTACAGAAAATACTGCGGATACACATCCACACAAATAGAAAAAATCTAAACAAGCTTTCGACCCTCTTTTTGAGATACTATTGTGTTGGTTGAGAGAAGTAGGTATTTGTAGCGTTTTGTTTTAGTTTTGATTCATGATTAGTGAGCTATGACACATTTATTAAGTTTACCTCTGGTGAGTGGTATTGTTTGACAGATATGCTTATAACTGATTCATGAATCTGGATTCATGAGAGAGGTCACTGAAAGTTATGACGTGCACAGCCTCGTCGTGAAGCTTGACGTGTTGAATATAGTAATATTGAAGATATTGAAGGAGAAGCCGCGTAGGTATTCCGAGATTATCGAGGTACTTCACGACGTGTACGGTTTTAAGATTAGCCACGGCCTCGCGTCTAGGCTGAAGACTCTGATAAGCAGGGACCTTGTTGACCAGGTCAACGGCGTGTATAAGATAACGGCGCGGGGAGAGGAGGTGCTTCGATTCGTCGAGGAGGTGATATGATAGATGTGAAAGATTTGGCTAGCCGCATTACTGTGGCTGACGTCGCGGTGCTGGCGGTGTTGTTTGCGTATGGCGGTGAGCTGGCTGAGGGTGACCTGCTGTACCACGTCTCTAAGCTGGGGTACGACGCGGAACTTAGATATTTGTGGGAGCTGAAGCTGGTTGAGTTTGACGCCGGCTACTGGCGGCTGACTAGGCGCGGCGTAGAGCTCCTCGAGGCCGTCGACGACGTCATGAAGCTGTTTGACCGTGCAAAAATCAGAGAGAGGATAAAGGCAAAAAAGTAGATTAGTACTAACCATTTTTAATATCTATCTTTCTGCTGATATTTCGTACCTTCTGAACCATTTGATCTCAGCTTCTAGTCAACGATGCTCCAGGAGCAACTCGTAGAGCTCGCCGCCGTGCCTCTGTTGTGAGAGGCTGGAGTAGTAGCGTGCGTCGCATATCATCCTACGGGTAGAGCTTTCAATCCTCTTTTTGAGATACGTACAGCCACACGTCTGTGCTGAAGTAGTAGCCGACATCCGTCGCCTTTCAATCCTCTTTTTGAGATACACGTGTCTCTGATGATCTCAAGATCGCTCTCGCGATACCTGGCCTCTTTCAATCCTCTTTTTGAGATACTGTACACGGTTAGGAATCTGCTGACAACCGCAGACAGACACATCGCTTTCAATCCTCTTTTTGAGATACAGCGAAGACGTCGTGGGGGCGTGGCTGATAGGCGTAGAAGACCTTTCAATCCTCTTTTTGAGATACAATGTATACAAAGCCTGGCGACACCGTCCTTGACCCAATGGTCTTTCAATCCTCTTTTTGAGATACTCACACACCCCGCCGATCAACGTCGTGTAAACAAAAGCGTCTTTCAATCCTCTTTTTGAGATACTTGCCATTTTTCGCGGTGGTGCTACTAGCCATCTTTATCACCTTTCAATCCTCTTTTTGAGATACAATCTGCTGTGCGCCAGCGGCTGGCGCCGCCGCTGGCGAGGGCTTTCAATCCTCTTTTTGAGATACCATACATCCTCACAAGCATGAACTCCACCGGACTGTTGAACTTTCAATCCTCTTTTTGAGATACACTTATATACACAGCTGTGCTTACTCACATGATCGCCGAACGCTACTACACTTTCAATCCTCTTTTTGAGATACACGCACGTATGCTACCCGGTAGGTAGGCTATGGCCGAAATCTTTCAATCCTCTTTTTGAGATACTACAGGAGCGCGTACGAACAGGTGTCGAGGGAAGAGCTGGAGACTTTCAATCCTCTTTTTGAGATACCTACAACACCGACACGTTTCTGCCGGCCTACAGACTGCGCCTTTCAATCCTCTTTTTGAGATACGCCTCTATCAGCTCTGACCTGACCGGGTGTGGCCACACGTACACGCTTTCAATCCTCTTTTTGAGATACGGCGACAGCGAGCTGGTGGCCGTGAGGTGGGATCGCACCGCCTTTCAATCCTCTTTTTGAGATACAGACAAGCACGATCCTCGGCCCGTGTAGGCGCATGCCGAGGTGGCCTTTCAATCCTCTTTTTGAGATACTATGTGAGGACCGACAAGCCGGCTGTGCCTGGCAACTCGGGCAGTGCTTTCAATCCTCTTTTTGAGATACTGCGGAGACCGCGGGAGGCGCTTGGGGGCTCTGAGCCTTATCCGCCTTTCAATCCTCTTTTTGAGATACACGCCGTGCTGGAGGCCAAGCTGAAGTCGCGGACGCAGCTTTCAATCCTCTTTTTGAGATACTCCAGAGCATGCGCGAGGTCTCGTGGAGTCCGCCGTGGTCTTTCAATCCTCTTTTTGAGATACCGGATCATACGGCGACAGGCCTGCGTCACGCGTCTTGATACACCACCCTTTCAATCCTCTTTTTGAGATACAGTGCTGACAGTCGACAGGCAGAAGGCTCTCGAGAGGCTCTTTCAATCCTCTTTTTGAGATACAGCTTGAGCGAGGTGAAGTTGACTGTGAGCGCGTGGGCGTACGTACTTTCAATCCTCTTTTTGAGATACCGTTGAGTACGACGACAGAATAGTCGCAGAGACCGAGCAGTACTTTCAATCCTCTTTTTGAGATACACAGGTAAGACAAGGCATGAAGAAGCAATGAGTATACTTACTTTCAATCCTCTTTTTGAGATACCGCATCCTCCACGTCCCGCAGGGTCACCTGCCTCAGCCTCTCGGTCTTTCAATCCTCTTTTTGAGATACCGCGGGGCACGCCGTTCCCTTCATCAAGGAGCTGAGGAGTAACTTTCAATCCTCTTTTTGAGATACTCAAACTCGTCGTAGTTCAGCACGGCGCCGGTCTTGATAGTGATGTCTTTCAATCCTCTTTTTGAGATACAGAGGGTGCGGGAGTGGCTTCAGAAGCTCGGTGTCAAGCTTTCAATCCTCTTTTTGAGATACGTGTAGAGCTGCGGCCCAATCCGTTTTGGCTCGGTATTCTTTCAATCCTCTTTTTGAGATACACAGGTATACGCTATGGAGACTGGGGTGGAGAAAGAAGTAGAGCTTTTAATCCTCTTTTTGAGATACCAGTTGCAACCTCCCGGTGGACCAGAGGCTGTAGTACCTTTCAATCCTCTTTTTGAGATACATTATCATGCTCCTCAAGACCCCGTGGAGAGTCGCCATAACCGCTTTCAATCCTCTTTTTGAGATACATACTTCTCGCAACAGAAGGCGGCACTTTTCCAGAGGAGTATAGCTTTCCATCCTCTTTTTGAGATACTCGTTTCGAGAGACTTCGACATAAGTAGCAAGACAATACGCACGCTTTCAATCCTCTTTTTGAGATACGTGTTTTTAAGGGCGCGGCAGTGCGGCCGCGTGGTGACTTTCAATCCTCTTTTTGAGATACGTAGATTGAGGTGTCTGGGACGATGGTTAGCGTGTTGTATTGGTATCTTTCAATCCTCTTTTTGAGATACCGCGGCGGATTGGGCCGCAGCTCTACACGGCGCTCGTGCCCATGGGGCTTTCAATCCTCTTTTTGAGATACTGCACGGGCCGGAGGGCCGTCAAGCCCCTGGACGTAGACTTTCAATCCTCTTTTTGAGATACTCGCGGAGGACGTGGGAGCCAGTGATCACGATCAGTTTCAACGCTTTCAATCCTCTTTTTGAGATACTAGCTCGATAATCGCCGTGTAGTCTATCTGCAGTATCATACATCTTTCAATCCTCTTTTTGAGATACGAGTAAAATGTCGTCGATGACGTGGTCCCTCGGGAGGTCTAGTCTTTCAATCCTCTTTTTGAGATACAGCGTCTGGTAGTAGACGTAGAAGCCGTATGCCAGCAGAGCGACTTTCAATCCTCTTTTTGAGATACCCCTGGGCGCCTCGAAGCCGAAGAAGCTCGCCACGGCCTCCCTTTCAATCCTCTTTTTGAGATACGGAGAGAGAATCGGAAGAGGAGGAGGTCGAGGAGGAGAAGCTTTCAATCCTCTTTTTGAGATACCGCCAAAGACAACACGAGGAAGTCCTCTAGCTCCATCATCTTTCAATCCTCTTTTTGAGATACCGCCAAAGACAACACGAGGAAGTCCTCTAGCTCCATCATCTTTCAATCCTCTTTTTGAGATACCAATACGAGAAGGAGTGGCTCGGTAAAGATGTCGACGAGGTGCTTTCAATCCTCTTTTTGAGATACAGCAACTGAGGAGCCAGGAGCGCCAGCTCGCGGAGCGACTCGCTTTCAATCCTCTTTTTGAGATACCGGCCTGCTCCCGCCGACGACGAAATGAGCGCGCAACACATCAAAGCTTTCAATCCTCTTTTTGAGATACTGAAGCCCATACGCAATAAATCCACGGGCATAAACACGTCCTTTCAATCCTCTTTTTGAGATACAAAGAGGTGGCTCGCGGGGGAGACCGTTCCAGTCGAGGCTTTCAATCCTCTTTTTGAGATACTTCAAGTCGACCTCGTGGCCGATCCACAGGTCCTGGGTGATGCTTTCAATCCTCTTTTTGAGATACCTTCGAGAACAAAGCCCTCAGCAACAGCGCCGCGCCGAAGAAGCTTTCAATCCTCTTTTTGAGATACTCTCCCCGAGCGCGTTATACACATGCACAGGCTCCTAATCCCAGCTTTCAATCCTCTTTTTGAGATACCGCGCAACTAGACGACCCACGTAGCGCTTTACGGCGCGCCGCAGCTTTCAATCCTCTTTTTGAGATACTGGGGTTCCTGGTCATGGTTTTTTGTGGGTTTTTAAGTTTTTCTTGTGTAGTATTGGAGTGATTGCTGTGTTGTTGTTGCTTGTGTTTTGTTGTCTTTCTACATTGTGTCAGCGTGCCTAGCGGCTTCTGGTAGTTGAATGTCGTGTGGCAACAGCTCGGCGGCGCCGTTCGCTGTGGGTCTGCACGACGTTTTATAAACTGGATCCCCCACGTACATTTGTCTATCCGCCGAGGGGAGTTGAAATATTGACATATGCAAAGGGCTTTCTGCACGACGTTTTTTAAATGCTTTTAATAGGGGGTGTTTTCTTCTGTGTGTGGCGGGTGTGGGTGCGGGGCAGGCTGGGGGAGGGCGCGGCGGTGTCCGGCTTCTCGGGGACGCTGGTGCAGGCCATCGTCCTCTCGGTCTTGGGGAGGGGTGATCTCCACGACGCGAGGCCGAAGCCCTTCGCGGTGTCTCCCCTCTTCGCCGGGGGGAGGCCGGTGCTGGACGCCGCGGCGTTGCCGGCCGGGGAGCTGGTGGAGTTCCGTGTGGGATTTGCCCAGAGGGGGCTGGCCGAGGCCTTCGTGGACGGCGTCGCCGGGGGCTTCCGCATATTCAACTCCCGCGTCGCTGTGGAGGAGGTGGAGTTCCGCGACGTGTCTGTGGACCCCCTCCCGGGGGCTTCCTGCTTCCGGCTGGAGTTTCTCTCGCCGGTGAGGTTCGCGGTGAAGCCGCTGTATAGGCGGAGGAGGGCGCTGTTTGACTTCACGCCGAGGCCTCTAAACGTGTTTAAGTCTGCCGTTAGGCACGGCCGGGCCCTCGGCGTCTTGGACCTCGGCGCGCCTTTCCTCCGCTGGGTCTACACCTACGTTGGGCTGGCTGACTTCGGATGCTTCGGTAGGTGCGTCAGGACTGTGAGCCTCCTGGGGGGCGGGGTGGCTAGGGGATTCACGGGTTGGGCCGTCTACCGCGTCTTCGGGAGGAGGAGGCTGGAGGACGTGTGGCGGGCTCTTCGGGTGGCTGAGGTTTTTAACGTGGGGACTGGCCGGGGGATGGGCCTGGGCGCGGTTAGGGTGGAGCCGAGGGACTGCGGCTAGAAGGTCGCCGGGGCGGGGGGCCGCGCGGGGGCGCTAGTCTGGGGTGGTGGAGCCGTATATTACCTCTATGCCTAGCTCCTTGGCTCTGTCTACGGCTTCTTTTTCGATGGCGACGGCGACGAGGTAGGCTTTGTCTACCTTCCTCCCGTGGTACCTCTCGACGATGGGTATCTTGTCGTGGAGGACCTCGACGTCTTCGACGTCGGCGTAGGACTTGACTTCTATGGCGTATAGGCCGCCGCCTCTCGCCACCACGTCTATGTCGAAGACCCGGCCGGGGGTGCCTGTGTACCTCCCGTCGACGTCTTTAAATCTGAGCTTCTCCACCCGCCCGGGCTCTATGCCCCTCTCCTCCAGCGCCTCTCTGAAAATCTCCAAGACGGCGAGCTCCAAGTCGCGGCCCCACCTGCGGCCCATGGTGCCGATGGTGACCTCCACCTTCTTCTCCAGCTTGTCCAGCCGCGTCTTCACGGCGGCTACCTCCGCCGCCAGCTGTCCGTAGAGGCCCAGCAACTTGTCCATCTGCTCCTGCATTTTTCGCATCTGTTCCTGCATCTTGGCGACTTGCTCCTGTAGCTTGTCTACTTGTCTCTGCATTTTGTCTACTTGTTTTTGTAGTTTGGCTACTTGGCGCTGTAGTCTTGCGATGAGCCGCTCGTTTCTGTCTAGCCGCTCTAGTATCTCGCTGTACCCCAGGTGCCCGGCGACGGCCATTCGGAAGTCTTTGTCTTGTTCGAGTAGGCGGAGGAAGTCCTCTCTGAGGCCCACGTTTTGGAGGGGGGTGTGGGTTTAAAGTTTAGAGGGCTTTGTTGGGGAATTTGGTTTCTATGTATTTCTGGAGGAGTGGGGGCTCTGCCTCGCCTTTGGCCACCTTGGCGGCTGTCTCCTTGGCTTCGGGGTCTTCCCACTTTATGTTTAGGTGGGATGTCTTTGCCTTTGTTATTTTTAGGAGGACGCCCTGCTCCTGGGCGCTGGTTAGGATCTCGACGGCGCCTTGCCTGCCCTCGAGCGCCGTTATGTAGACGCCGCCGTAGGAGTTTATGTATTTCAGCCTCGCCTCTTTGAGGGCGTCGAGGAGCTCTTCTTTTATGGACTGGGCCACGTCGTTGAACACGGCCTTTGCCTCTTCAAACACCTGTCTCAAGGCGGCCTCCGACGCTGTAAGCGTGGCCTTCCCCTCGCCTCCGGAGGCGGTGAACTCCACGAGGTCTTTGAGCGCTATCTCTCTGGAGAGTATCTTGCCGCCTGCGTCCTCCACCTCTCTGTACAAGTCGCCGGGTGGGTAGACCTCTGCCAACACGGCTCCGTACCTAACAACGTAGTTGCCTGGCTGTCTGCAGATCTCGGCCGCGGCGGCGCCCTCGGCCAGCCTTAGGCACCCCCCGGCCGCCTCCAGTCTCCAGCCTGCCATATACCTCTCTCCGCAGTCTATTTAAAGCTTTCTACATAGGCGTGTGCGGCGCCGGGCCGGGGGGAGACGGCGGCGGTTGCGGCATGTTGTGGTGGGGGGTTCATATGGCTTTTTCTGCCGATCTGCGCGGCGCTTCGCTGCGGCGTGTTTCATAGCCCGATGTCTTCTAGTGTTGGGGGTGCCGCTTTGGGGTTAGGTGAGTTCTTCGAGTTCTTTTCCTGCGCTTTCTACGCCTCGTGTCTTCCACCAGGCCGCGGCGGCTAGGCCGAGGGCCCATAGGGCGGTTAGGAGTGCGAGGAATATGTGGGCGCCTAGTACGCCTTCTAGGAAGACGGCGCCGGTGTTTATCAGCCAGGCCAGGGCGGTGACGAGGCCGACGGCGGTGGACCTCACGGCTGTGGGGAAGAGCTCGCTTTCGAGGACGCTTATGGAGGCCCAGGCCCACTCGGAGAATACTAGGTTTAGGAAGAGGACCGCGGCGTATGTCTCCGGGGCGGCTCCGTGCGCCGCGGCTAGGGCGGCGGCTGTGGCTGTGCCCCCGGCGAAGGCGGCTGTGAACGACGTCTTCCTAGACCTGTCTATTAGCGGCAGTAGGAGGAAGGCCCCCACGGTGGCGCCTAGGTTGGCTATGGCGACGTTTATGGGGGCGAATTCGTAGCCGTAGGCGAAGCCGGGGGCGTAGGGGAGGTAGTAGGCGGCAATGTTGTAGGTGAGTAGCTGGGCGGTGAAGGCGGCGGCTAGGATCGCCACCCTCCCCCAGTACCCCCTCAGCGAGGCTCTGGGGGCCTGGGGCGGGGGTGCGGAGACGCCGTACCTCTCGGCCAGGGCCCTGGCCTCGGCTTCCCTGCCTTTGGCGGCTAGCCACCTGAGGGACTCGGGGATGTGGTACCTCGCCACGAGGACGAGGGCGGCTAGGGCGAGGGCTGTGGCGAAGGTGTAGAGGATCGCCGTCTTTACGTCGCCGGTGATCTGGGTGTAGTAGAGCGAGGCGACTGCAATGACGGCCGCGCCGGCGTTCCAGAAGTTGGCGGCGAGCATCAAGGCGGCGCCGCGCCTCCTCGGGGGGGTGAACTCGGCGAGGGCGGAGTATGCGGGGCCCACCTCTCCCCCCACGCCGAAGTTGATCACCGAGGTGGTGGCCAGCGCCGTGGCGAGGTCCAGCCGGTCTGCCCAGTAGGCGGCTACGAACCACAGAGTCCCAAGGGCGTAGATCAAGAGGGAGGCGATGAGGCCGAGTCTCCTGCCCACGACGTCCCCCAGCTTTCCCAGGGCCAGGGCGCCTAGCATAAAGGCGAGGGAGTTGGCGGCGAAAATCAACGTGGCGTTTTTAGCCAGCTCCTCTATGAGAAAGAAGGTGGCTGGCACGAGGCTGAACAAGACGCCGTCTAGGAAAAAGCTGGCGCTTACAATTACAAAGAGCTTCCAGTGAACTGGTCTCCACGACATAACCACATTATCCGATTTCTATAATAAATTTTTCTCTCAGCGTATCCGTGGGGGATAATGTTTTTATTTGGAATCAAGTAGTTGCTTATGGAGCTGAAGATTGGGAGGGCGATTATTAGACACGCGCTTAAGGACTTGGAGGAGTACAGCGACGTCGACGTGGCTGTGGTGGGGGCGGGGCCTGCGGGGCTCACCGCGGCTAGGTACCTGGCGGAGAAGGGGCTGAAGGTTGTGGTGTACGAGAGGAGGTTTTCCTTCGGCGGCGGGATAGGGCCTGGGGGCAACATGTTGCCTAAGATCGTGGTGCAGGAGGAGGCTGTGCCCATACTGAGGGACTTCAAGGTGCGGTACAAGCCGGCGGAGGACGGGCTCTACACCGTCGACCCGGCCGAGCTCATCGCAAAGCTCGCGGCGGGTGCGGTGGACGCCGGCGCTAAAATTATACTGGGGGTCCACGTCGACGACGTGATTTTCCGGGGGGACCCGCCGAGGGTCACCGGCTTGCTGTGGATATGGACGCCTATCCAGATGTCTGGGATGCACGTCGACCCGCTCTACACCCAGACCAAGGCCGTGATAGACGCCACTGGCCACGACGCGGAAGTAGTCTCCGTGGCGGCTAGGAAGGTGCCTGAGCTGGGGATACAGGTGGTGGGGGAGAAGTCGGCGTGGTCTGAGGTGTCGGAGAAGCTGGTGGTGGAGCACACAGGTAGGGTGGCCCCCGGCCTCTACGTGGCCGGCATCGCCGTCTGCGCCGTATACGGGTTGCCTAGAATGGGGCCTATATTCGGCGGAATGTTGATGTCTGGGAAGAAGGTGGCGGAGGTGGTGTACAAGGACTTGACGGCGGAGGCTCATGCCGTTCGAGCTTAAAGTCCAAAGGCCCACGGAGCTTAGGTGCACCAACTGCGGGAGGCTGATTAGAGAGGGGGCAATTGTGGTGAAGACGTGTTGCGTAAACAAGCCCTGGGTGTTCTGCTCTAGGGAGTGTTACAAACAGTTTGTGGCTAAATGGACTCGTAATCAAGACGCGGGAGCTGGCGGCAGGCTGAGGAAAGCCGCCATTTAACATAGCCGCTTTTTTCATTCTATACGCAACCCTCCGCCTACGGCCAGCCCAGCCACGGCGCTGGGTCGCGCGCCGCCAAGTCTATGAACCCTATGTCCCCGGCGGCTGAATCCGTCCCTCCGTGTGAAATGTGACTAGGGCGGGCTCAAGGCTAAGCTCATTGCCATGGAGCTCGCCGGGGGGGTTGTTGGCCCTCTGGCGAGTCTCTGGGGTCCGCCCTTTGCCCGCCAGCGGGGGCCCCCGGCCGGGGCGGGAGGGGGCCAGTCTTTGTTCCGTCGGTTAATCTTGCCGTCCCCACTAATAGGCACTGCGGATGTTAAATTCCAGCTCTCCGATAGGTGTGGTTGGTTTCTGGTCGCCGATTTACTGGCTGTATTTCCTCACGAGGTTTATTATCAACGATATATCTCTAGCGGCTTCCTCGTCTGTGCGGTATCTGCTGAATATTAGTTCCTTATCGGGGCCGTTGTATTGATACTCGTGAAGCGAAAGCGCTATCTCCGTCGCGAAGTATACCTCCATGCCGATGGATTCTGCCAGTAGACGCGCCACCTCTCTAAGCCTCGTCGTGGGCATGAACGCAATAATCCAATAAGCCTCGGCTATCTTTTTCCCGGTCTTTAGCCTCTTCTCTCCGGGGTATTTCCCGCGTATCCTCTCCTCCTCCTTGGCGGCGAGAAGTGCCAGGACCGCCTTCCATGCCTGGAACGCCTTTCCCGCTGCATTTCGTATTAGCCCTTGTCTTAAGAAATCCAGCGCCAACTCCGCCTCATATAAGGCTTCCTTGCTCCTGGTATTAATATACCCGTCGAGGTCTATCCAAGGTTTTTTTAACTCCACATAACCGCCGTGGGTTGAACTTAAATGTTTATTCAAAGAGGGGTTCGACCTTTTCGGCGGTTTAGGCACGGGGGCAGTAAGTGGCATTCTCGCCGTGGATTCTGACGTGTCTATGAGGTGCCTTTTTTCCGCTGTTTAGATGCGCCCATTGGCCGTTCTACCCCTCGCTGTAGAAGCCGCGGTTTGCCCACGGCGTGTTTTCTATTCGGTATAGGTACTCGGCGGCGTCGGGGGGATTCCTATATATTTTACCTGTCCCACAATCCCCCGGCGCCAGCTCTGCCTATTTTCACCTCTATTCCCAGCCTCAGCTCCGGCACTGCCCTGTACCACCTCTTGAGGGTAGGTCACCTCGTCGAGTATTACAAAGGCGCTTCTAACCCCCACCTCTCCTTCAGCCTAGCCACCTCTCTCAACACCTCTGCCAGCTCCCGGTAGTCGGCTAGGAGGTCGCAGGTGTAGTAAAAAATGGAGCGGGGTCCCTACCCTCCTACACAAGCCGCTTCACCAAGAGACTCGGCGCGGTGATCCTCCCCACCTGCCTCGGCCCGAATAGGAAGTGGAGGGCGTAGGGCTCCAGCTCCACCTCGTAGACGAAGCTGGGCACCCGCCTAACAGGCGACTCTGTCCACCTAGCCAGGTGGGGGTCCTCCTCAAGCCTCCCCCTCCACCAGGGGTTTAAAAAATCCACGGAATCCCCAATTCCAACATGTTTAAGAACTTTGGAATTTCAAATTCCAAAATGTTTAAGTGCTGGATATGGCGCGCCAGAAGTCCAGTTCGTACCTCTGTATCGTCCTGGCCACGAAGCGGTAGCGCCCCCAGTCGAGATACCTCTCCGCCACGGCCTCCGCCGCCGCCTCCAGCTCGTCGTAAGGCCCGGCGAACATCTCTAGAAAGCCCAGCTTGGAGTAGACCTGCCCCCTGGCCCACCTCGCCAGCGCCGCGCAGTTCTCGCCCCAGACGGGGAGGTTCACCGTCATGGCAACGGCGAGGTCCCCCAAGGTGCCGTGCAGAGCGAGCCAGCTCAAGAAGTGGGTGTAGGAGACCGCCGACGGGTCGACGGCGTCCCAGCTGAAGGTCACCCCCACCTCCTCCGCCAGCTCCCGCAACAGCTCCAAGGCTCTGTAGTCCCCGTCTACCAGCAACTTGACGAGGCGGTATTCGTCCCCCTCCCTCGCCTTGGACATGGCCGCGGACAGCGCCTTCAAGTCGTGGGGCACTATGTAGAGCTAATTAGCCACTAACCTGCGAAGGGCCTCCCCACTGGGCTTGAGGGTAGCCAGGATCTCTCTATTAAGCGGCTCCAGCTCCCTCCTAATAGCCTCAATGACCCTCATACGCCGCCTGCCAAAACTCCAGCTCGTAGAGAGACGCCTCCCGGAAGTAGGGCCACAGCTCGTCGGGGTGCCTCCCCGAGCGGTCCAGCACGGCCTTAAGCCTCTCCACGAGGGCTCTGTACTCTGGGGAGAGGTAGACGGAGGCCCAGCGCCTGTAGACGGCGACCGGGTTCCCCTCCAGCTTCTCCCGGTGGGCCTCGGCTATCTCCAGGTAGCTCCAGAAGCAGGTCAGAACCGCCGCCATGCAGCTGTAGAAGTCTTCCAAGGCGCAGACAGACTTGAGATACGACATATACGCCTTGTTTACCCTATTAGGCTCTGCCGCCTCGGCGTCTCTCAGCGTAAGCCCCACCTCCGCCAGCAACCTCTCGTAGTTAGCCATCTCCCCCGTCACTGTGCCGTAGGCCAGCTCAAGCGCCGTCTTCATAAGCGACACGTCGGGCGCCTTGGCCGCGGCGAGGGAAAGCGCCTTGGCGAAGTTAACCAAGTAGTTGTAGTCCTGGAGCAGGTAGTACCTAAACTTCTCCAGCGGCAGAGACCCCCCGTACAGCTCCACGACAAAGGGATGCGCCAAAATCCTCCCCCAGACATCACCAGCCCTCCTCCTCAACTCAGCCGACGACATAAGACATTTATCCCCTGAATATAAAAACGTTATTACACTGATTTATTTAGGGGACGTGTCACCTCCGTGGGCCTGGAGGACTGGTTTGAGAGAGGAATTTCATTTATGAAAATGGCTTACATAGCACTGCGCTCGGGGGTTTACAACTTGGCATGTTTCAACGCACACCAAGCGCTGGAGATGTTTTTAAAAGGCCTTATCGTAGACGCCACCGGCTCCCACCCCTTTACCCACAGCATTACAGAGCTACTGGAGGTGTTGAAAAAGCTGGGGAGGGAGGTGCCGGAGGAGCTTTTTAGAGAGGCTGAGTGGATGGAGCCCCACTACATACTCGCCCGCTACCCCGCCAGGGGGGTGAAGCCCTACACGGAGGGCACCGCCAAGAGGTGCATAGCGGCAATGGAATTGATAGTGAGCCTAGTAGAGCGCTGGTCCGGGCGGGAGATACCTAGAGGAGGCTAGAGCCGGCGTATTTCACACGCCGTGGGCTATATATACGGGTGGTGTGTGTGGATCTGTGGTTAAGATTGAGGTTTTTGTAGAAAGGGTGAGGGAGTACCCCGAGAGATTTTCCCACTGCATATCTTCAATAGTGGAGCGGTACGGGGGCCGCGTCTCGGTTCTACTATTCGGCTCTAGGGCGGCGGGGAGGCACGGCGCCGCAAGCGACTTCGACATAATAGTGGTACTGCCGAGGTACGAGGACTACTTCGAGGAGGCGGCGGAGATTAGGAGAATGTGCAGAGGGGTACCCCTAGACCTGCTTCTCTACTCACTGGGGGAATTCGCCGTAGACGGCGTATTGGCGAAGATGTTGGAAAACTGCCTCGCGCTGTTCGACGGCCTCCGCCTCGGAATCTGCCGTCAGGCGGAGCCTGGCGGCACGATCCAGCGGTCTACGTAGCGGTCTAGGTTCTGGAGCACCACTATGCGGCTCGGCTCGTCGTCGTCCATGTAGACAAAGCGGGCCCCCAGCCTCTCCAGCTCCCCCAGCAGTTTGCGGCTCCACTCCTTAACCTCCTCGTGGCTGAGCATGTCCTCCTTCCTCAGCCTAAAGGTGGAGTGGCCGAGGTGCATGTAGCTCTTCACCTCCACGAAGTGGGGGTTGCCCCGCTTCACAATCTGGGCGAACTCCGGTATGTACCTATCGTCGTAGTTGAGGCTCCTGATCAGGGTGATGCGGAGCACAGTCCTCGTGGGGGCCTTGGCGATTATGTCTAGAGACTCCAGCCACCTTTCCCAGGCGTCCTCCACGTTGTAAACCGGCACGTTTATCCTGTAGTACAGCTCCCTGTTCGGCGCGTTTGTGGAGAGGTAGAGCTGGGTGGGCAGGGCGTCCTCCTCAATAAGCCTCCTCAGCATGTCGGGGTGCTGTCCGTTTGTGACGAGAAATACAGACTTGGTGTGGGGAAGCGACTTCACCAGCTTAATCAACTGGGGCAGTTTTGGATACATAGTGGGCTCCCCCGAGAGGGAGATGGCCCAGTGGGTGGGCGCCAGCGCGTCTTTCACTCTCTTACGCCCCTCGGGGTGGCCCCAGTAGCCCGAGAGGAGGCGCCTCCTCTCCTCCAGCACCCCCCTCACCACCTCCTCAGGCTCCATGTACAACCTCTCGTCGAGGACAAAGGCGTCGAACTCCTCGGTGGGCCTCCAGCAGTAGACACAGCGGTTGCTACAGACAAGCCCCACCGGGCTCATCTCCACACACCTGTGGGACCCCCCAGCCGGGGCGTTGTAGAACTTCACCTTGTAGCAAGACTTACCCCCCTCAACGGCGTCCTTGGTCCACTTGCAGAGCTCCACCGCGGCGTGGCCAACGAAGCCGTAGTGCCGCTCCACCAGGGCCCTCCCGGCGGAGGCCCTAATCCTAAGCCTAGGCCCCTCCAGCACGTGGTACCGCCCCAGCGCCACGTCTTCACAAGACACGTAAAACCCCCGTTGCCACTATATAAAGTTAAAAAAGGCCGCAGTCCACGAGAGCCTTCAGAATTCTAAAGGTGAGGCCCCAGATAACCCAGCTCCCAGCAACATATGCGTAGCGCCCCATCCACTCCTCCTCAGCAAGCTCCTCCCTCGCCACCCACCTCGCCTCGGCAACCTCCCGGGGGTTGGGCCTCACCTCCCCCTCCCACCTGTCGAAGACGAAGGGGACCACCTTGAGCCAAGGCGCGTTTTTCGGGCTCTGCGGCGCCATGACCCCCACAAGCCCTGTGGGCCTAACCCCCACCTCCTCCTCCACCTCCCTAACCGCCGTCTGGAGCAGATCCTCCCCCTCCCTCCAGCGGCCCCCCGGGAAGGCCACCTGTCCAGACCAGGGGTCCCCCTCCCTGCTCACCCGCCTAATTAGCAAAATCCGGCCTCTGTCCAGCAACACCCCCACAGCAGCCCAGTCCGGACCCCCCGACGGCCACGTCTTTGAAAGACACACCCACATAAAGAAGGGGTGTTTATAAGAATGTGGCGTTAAAGCTAAAATACGGGGGCGTAGATTTCAATGGCGATGAGGACGACTTGCCCCCTATCGAGCGGTGAGAACTATTCCGCGGACTGAGCCAACGTCGTGAATACACGCCGTGAACACCGCCCTCGGAGGCGTTCACCACGTCAAGCCGGCCGTTCACCACGTCGGGGAAACAAATTCCTTTAAACCACGGCAGATACGGGGGGTCATGCAAGGGAAATACCTAATAATAGCCGCGGTGGCGGTGTTGCTCGCCGCGGGCCTATCCGCGGCGGCCACTACAAACTCCACAACTACAAACTCCACAGCCACCGTGTCGAACGGCACGGTGTACGTGGTGACGCCCTCCGGCACGATACACATCGTCTACAAGACAAACGGCACGATGCTCGTCCTAAACTACAATAATAAGACTATTAATGTAAATCTGAAGACAGTTGTCTACAACGGCACCACCGCCTACTACATACACGTTGTGGGCCACGCCGTGGGTCAGTTCAACGCCTCCAGCTCGGTGAAGCAGATATACGAGGCCCTTAAGGCCGGCAACACCACCAAAGCCATGCAACTACTGAAGCAACTTGCGCAGTACGTCGCCACAAACAACGCCACGAAGAAGGCCGAGCTGAACGTAATGGTCGCCGCCAAGGCCCTCAACGGCACATCCCCCAACGCCACAGCCCTAAAAGCCAAGATAGAATACGAAATAGAGAGAAGAGCCAAGGCCCTCAACGGCACCTCCAGCGAGCTCGAGGTAAAGGCCCACGTAAGAGACCTCGCCCAGATGGCCACATTCCTGAGACAGGTGGCTAAGCAGATAGAGCCCATAGATCCGCAGACGGCGGCGCAGCTGACAAAAGCCGCCGCCTACGTGGCAAATCTCACGTCAACGCTCAAAAAGGCTGAGCTATACCTAGGCAACGGCACCTACATAGAAATAAAGAAAACGGGACAAGGCTACGCAGTAGAGGTAGAGGTAAAGAAAGGAAAAGTCCACAAAGACAGCCACGATGAAAAAGACGAAAAGGCGAAAGATGAGAAGAAGGAGGACAAGGGCGTAAAGGAGGAGAAGAAGGAGGAAAAGTCAGATAAGAGCGAGAAGAACGAAGAGAAGAAGTCGGGTGGCGGCGACAAGAAGAAGGACAAGGAGAAGAAGGATAAGAAGGGTAAGTAGGGGGCGAAACTTTGAAATAGGTTTTTTCCGGCTCCCCCGTGTTCTGGGCAGTTCTAATCTTTGCCAACGGGACAGCCCTCCTCCTATTCAACCAGACCTTAGTGGGCACTCTCTACAACCTCACCCTCCCAGCCCCGCCCCTATCCGCCCCCGTGGTTTACAACAACATGACCCCGGTCCCCGCCGTGCTCGCCGGCGACGTCTTGACGGTGCCAGTCCTCGGCTACGCCTTGATAACGGTAAAGTACGTCCCCCGGACTAGGGTCGTCGACGGCACACTCGCCTTCAACGTCACAGAGGGCTACTACGTCATATGGGCAGAGCGAGGCGTGCTCCTCCTCCCTACACTCCAAATCATCAACTACACCCTTGACAAAAACGCACTCGTAGTAATAGCCAAAGGCCCCGGCACCGTCGCCTACACACTACAAGGCCGAGGCCAAACCCCCACCACCACAGCAACCACATCACCAGCCCCCACCCCGGCCACCACTACCACAGCCATGACCACCACAACAGCGATCACGACGACAACGCTGACGCCTGCACAAGCCCAGCAGACCGGAGCCGGCCCCTCCACAACATCCACCACACAGACGTCGCAGCCTCCCCCAGCCGCAACAAGCTCCACAGCCCAGAGCCCGGGCCCCACCGCCAGCGCCGCTCCTTCTGGAGGCGGCCCGCCGCCTGGCTTCGACTGGGTTCCCGTAGCCGCGGCAGGTGTAGCGGCGGCGGCCGCCGCGGGTGTGGGATACGCCGTGTTGAGGAATAGAGGCAAGAAGTCGGGCGGCGACCTCAACGAGACGGATAGCGCCGTGCTGGAGTACGTCAGGCGCACCGGCGGGGTTTACGAGGCGGAGATAGCTAGGGCGCTGGGCCTCCCACGTACCACAGTCTTCAAGGCCGTGAGGAGGCTGGAGAGGGAGGGGCTTGTGGAGGTGGAGAAGAGAGACGGCCGGAACTACGTCAAGCCTAAGTAAACCTGTGGAGGGGCACAGATTTTACAACTGATGAGGTACGGCTTACTCCAGCGCCGCGGTGCCTCCCTTCAACACTCCGTAGTTTGTGACGATCCACCTATTCTTCACCTGCCTAATGACGACGGTCTTGGCGCCCTGCTCGGCGCAGACCGCCTTCTTAAGCGCTACGGAGACCACGTCTTTCTTAACTGACTGGACCACGCCGAACACGGTGGCGGGGCCTACCGCCACCAGCACCACCTCCCCCTGCTTAAGCGGCTCCACCTTCTCCCCCACAGCCCTGGGTATGGGCTTCGTATCGATCTCCACCGCGGTCCAGACGGGGGGGAGCGTGCCGGGCTTCCCCACCACTGCGCCGGCCAGGGCGTCTGCCTTTGTGAGCGCCGGGTCGAGGCCGGTCATTATGCCCACCAGCCCCCCGGGCCTCGCCTCCTCCACCTTGTACCCGCTGTACTCGATGCTAAGCACCTTTGTGTATATAGGCTGGTATCCGGGCTTGGGCTTGTCCACCTTCAGCCCCGGCCTCAGCTCGATCTCGTCGCCGACGCGCAACACCCCCTGCAGTAGCGTCCCGCCCAGGACCCCGCCCCTCAGCTTCTCCGGCGGGGTGCCCGGCGGGTTGACGTTGAAGCTACGCAGGACGGAGAACCGCGCCGGCTTCCCCAGCTCAGCCTCGCGCCTCGGCACGGACTTCGCGATGTAGGTGGCGAGGACGTCTATATTTACCCTGTGGAGCGCCGAGATGGGCACCACCTTGGCCTTCTCAGCCCACGTCCCCTTTAGAAAGTTTCTAATCTGCTCGTAGTTTTCAAGGGCCTTCTCCCTAGTCACCAGGTCAATTTTGTTCTGGGCCACCACCATGTGCCTCACCCCGATGATGTCGAGCACGGCGAAGTGCTCCGCCGTCTGGGGCTGCGGCGCGGGCTGGGATGCGTCCACCACGAGGAGGGCCCCGTCGACGACGGCGGCGCCGGATACCATGGTGGCTACAAGCACCTCGTGGCCGGGGACGTCCAGAAGGGAGACGCGGCGGATTAGCTTCGGCTCCCCGCCCCCCGGGCACTTACCCTCTTGGAGAATACCGTCGCTGTAGTAGTACTCCTCGCCGCAGTCGTAAATCCCCACCTGGGTGTAGCCAAGCTTTATAGTCATGGCCTTCTTAACCTCCTCGCTGTGCCTCATAACCCAGACCCCCGATAGGGCGTAGGTGGTCTGCGTCTTCCCGTGGTCCACGTGCCCCGCGGTGGAGACTATGGCGTCTGGGTAGACGAAAGCCATGCCGCCACCTACGGCAACGTTTATATACTTAACGCGCCTCGGCATACACAACACTTAATATATATACTGGCTGGAAGAGAAACATGTGACCGTCGTGAGGCTGGAGAAGCTCCGCAAGGTCTTCGACAACCGCGTCGTGGCTGTAGACGACGTAGATCTCACGGTGAACGACGGCGAGATCCTCGCAGTCCTGGGGCCCTCCGGTTGCGGCAAGACCACGCTCCTCCGCCTCGTCGCCGGGCTGGAGGAGCCCACCTCCGGCCGTATATACTTCGACAACCGCGACGTCACCCACCTCCCCACGCAACAGAGAAACACCGCCGTGGTGCCCCAGACCTGGGCGCTGTGGCCCCACATGACGGTGTTTGAAAACGTGGCGTACGGCCTCCGCCTCATGAAGAAAAAGGGCAAGAAGATGACGGAGGCGGAGATAAAGAGGAGGGTGGGGGAGGTGCTGGAGCTTGTGGACCTCTCGGGGCTGGAGGAGAGGAAGCCCTTCCAGCTCTCCGGAGGGCAGCAACAGAGGGTGGCCCTCGCCAGGGCCCTGGTGGTTCAGCCCGAGGTGCTCCTCCTAGACGAGCCCCTGGCCAACCTCGACGCGAAGCTGAGGGTGGAGCTCAGAGAGGAGGTGAGGAGGATAGCCAAGAAGCTCTCCATAACCACGATATACGTCACCCACGACCAGGAGGAGGCCTTCGCAGTTGCCGACAGAATAGCCGTCATGAACGCCGGGAGGGTCATGCAGGTGGGGACACCTGAGGAGATCTACCACAAGCCGGCCAACCTATTCGTCGCCACCTTCGTCGGCCGCTCCAACGTCCTTAAGGGCCGCGTCGTGGAGCAGAGGGGGGAGGCCGCCGTCGTCGACGCCGGCTTCCCCATACACGCAGCCACCCCCCACAAGCTGGCCCCCGGCGACGAGGTCACCTTGGTGATTAGGCCGGAGGACGTCTACGTAGGCGGGGGGCGCCTGAGGTGCGAGCTGATGGACGTGGTCTTCCTCGGCAGGTACTACCAAACCACTCTGAACTGCGGAGGAGTCGTCCTCAAGGCAGAGGGCCCGAAGCCCCCGGCGGCCCCCGGCGAGGGGGTGGCGGTGGAGATAGCGCGGGCCTGGGCCTTCAAGACATGAACCTCATAAAGCTCTCCACGGGGGCTGGCTACCTATACCTCACCATCCTGCTGGTAGCCCCCCTGCTCTTCATCTTCTGGCAGGTCCTCGCCGGCATAGCCGAGATCTATACATCAATTACAGACCCCTTCTACCTAAACCCCACCCCCGGCGCCTTTAGAGACGCCGTGTTTATAAGACCCACAGACCCCCCGACGGTGGTCATCAGAGGGCCCGACATGGGCGTCATCCTCAACAGCCTCTGGGTAGCCCTAACAGTGGCCGCCGCCGACGTGGCCCTGGGGTTCGTCCTAGCCTACGTCCTCGCCAAGTACGTCTTCCCCGGCAGGACGCTTCTGGGGTTGCTCGCAACGATCCCGCTGATAGTTATGCCCTTCGCCACGGCGTATGTGGTGAGGAAGTTCCTCGACCCCAGGTGGGGCACCCTCAACTGGCTCCTCCACGACGTCCTCGGGCTCCCCTTCAAGATAGAGGTTTCGGGGCTGGCGGCGGTGGCGGCTGTGCAGATGCTCATGTACCTCCCCATAGCCTACCTCAACATATACGCCGCCCTAACCCGGGTGGACCCCACCCTCGAAGAGGTGGCTAACAACCTAGGCGCCGGCGAGGGGAGGGCTGTCCGCGACGTGGTGCTCCCCCTCTCCACGCCGGGCCTCGCCGCCGCCTTCGTCCTCGTCTTCATATTCGCCATAGACGACGTGGCCGCCCCCATAATATTCCAAGACGACCCAGCCGCCCGTAAGCTACTCTCCTACCAGGTCTACTCCAAATTCCTCGACCAGATAAGAGGCCAGATTAGCCCAACCGCCGCCTTCCTCGCCCTGATACTGCTGTCCATATCCATCGCCTCGTTCCTCGCCGTGAGGAGGTACGTCGGGCTTAGGCAGTACGCTATGCTCATCCGCCAGCTGAGGCCGAGGACCTACACCCCAGGCCCCCTCGGCAAACTCGCCATCTACCTAGTCGCCTTCCCGCTGGTCCTCACCGCCGCCGCCCCCCTCATCGGCGCCGTGGCTCTGGTGTTCGCCGACAGGTGGACCACCTCGCCGCTACCGGAGGGCCTCAGCCCCGCCAACGCCGCGGAGAGGCTGGAGGGGGTTTTCCAAAACCAGCTCTTCCTCCGCGGCATACTCAACACTCTGTACTACGGCGTAGCCGCCACGCTGATCATGACTGCGGTGGGGCTCTTCATAGCTATCGCCGCCGCCCGCTCCAGAGGCCCCTTCGCAGACGCCCTAGACGCCCTCGCCACCATGCCCATAGCCATACCCGGGCTGGTGGTGGCCTATGCCTACTTCCTCACCTCATTTCAGGTGACCACGTGGCTGAAGGCCGCAGGCGCCCCCCAGCTAGCCGCCGTCCTCGACCCCATCGCCCACCCCGAGCTCTACCTTGTGCTGGGATACTCCGTGAGGAAGCTACCCTTCGTCGTGAGGAGCATATACGCCGGGCTCCAGCAGATACACACCTCCATGGAGGAGGTGGCCATGAACCTAGGCGCAGGCTACCTCGGCGTACTCCACAAGATTTTGATACCACTCCTCAAGACCAACATCCTCAGCGGCGCCTTGATAGGCTTCGTCTACGTCACCAGCGAGGTATCCCTCAGCATAACCCTGGGAGTCCTCAAGGGGGTGGGGAGAGACACCGCCATGCCCATAACAGCCTTCATGAGAGAGCGGTTCGAAAGCGGGCTATACGGCGTACAAGACGCCGCAACCCTCGGCCTCATACTAGTCGCAATACAGATAGCAGCGATAACCCTAACCACGAGGGTACTAAAAACAAGATACGGATTCGTCTTATAGGAGTAAAATTTTTAAATACAAAAAAAGGATCTTATGCCCAAATTACCTCAGTACTGTTATAATGCAGTCTATAGCTACAGTATAAATGCCTATTTAGAATGGCCATGAAAAATGTAATAATATTCTCAAGCGTAGTATTAGTTATTGCCATACTGGCGGTTGTTGCTATCATACAAACGGGCTTAACAACAGCGCCAGATCGCCAATCAGCTCCACAACACAACACAGCCGCAACAACATCGGCTCCTCAACAAAATACGCATACCAACTCAGCAACTTACCAGAACACTCCCCCCGCGGTCACAGAGACAGCTTCAAGAGCTACAGAAACGGGGCAGAAGCTGGCGCCACCGCAATCAGCTACCTCACAGAGAGGGGGCGAAAATTCTACGAGAGCTGGAAACAGAACCGACTGGGGGTCCTACACATTATTCGTTGAATCCATCGCGTACGATGGCTTGGAGAGGGTGTACATCGGCGTGAGGGCTGTGGAGATGGACTACTTCAAGAAACCTAAGAGAAACGACACAGTCGTGAAGATCTACGGAGTGCTAGACGACGAGGCCCGGAGGGAGTTTCTCTCCTATGTAAACTCGTCGGCTGGGGTCGTGGAGAGGGTGAGGCGAGATCCAGAGTTCCTCGCCCCAGGTGACGTGGACGAGTTGGTAGACGTATTAAGGGCTAAGATTCCAATACGCGGTGTATACTACGCATGGCGTATCGAATACGCAACGCTGGTCGCGGGAAGAAATGAGACCACGGCGTGGGGCCCCGTTGCGGATCTACTCGTGCTAGACGACGCGGATTTTGTAAAACTCGGCCGGGAGCACCTCGGTATAGAGGTTGACCCGTGTAGCAACACAATTCTACTCCCCTCCGACTACGGTAGCTTCTTCAAAAACCGCCAGGTTGTGGAGGCCTTCGTTCCTCTGGGGTGGTACGGCGTCTCTAAAAACACGGCAAGAGCATTTCTACACGCTAACATGCAGTTGAGAGTAGAGGTGCTTAAAATCGGCATGTCCGGCGACGCCGTGGGCTTCATCGGGCGTTGCTTCGCCGAGAGCTTCACCGATCTACCACCTGACCGCTCATATGTCGTAATTGAGGCGCCGGAGAAAACCGCCAGTTACATTAACAGAAAACTCTACGAGTTACGCTATACAAAAGCCCTAGAGCGCCTGGCCGCCGACAAAAACGCCACACGCTACATAAAGTATTATGAAGACTCTCTAGAGAGGATTCGTAAAGAGATAAAAACAATGGAGGTTGAGCTGGGGATTAGCTAAACCTCACTTACCTTTTTCAACAACTCCGCTATTTGCCTCACCCTCTCTTTGTAAGGAGACACTTTCTCTGGATCAGACACGGCCAGGTCTGAGAGGTACATAGCCCAGCTCTCGATCTCCTCCACAATCTCCCCCACGCTCCTCGGCGCCCCCAGCCTCGGCCCCCTCAGCCACGGAATCAGCTTCACAGCCCCCCTCCCAGACTCCGTAAGCTCGTACCTCCCGTCGGACCTCCTCCTGACAAGCCCCTCGGCCTCCAGCTGCTTCAGGAGCGGGTAGACGGAGCCGGGAGACGGCCTCCAGAAGCCCCAGGTGAC
Source organism: Pyrobaculum ferrireducens (assembly GCF_000234805.1). NCBI lineage: Archaea > Thermoproteati > Thermoproteota > Thermoprotei > Thermoproteales > Thermoproteaceae > Pyrobaculum > Pyrobaculum ferrireducens. The sequence continues at coordinate 776,839 of NC_016645.1, read as the reverse complement.
GTCCTCCACAGCCCTTATAATCTCAGCCCCGTTCATAGCCTTGTCCGAGACTAGCCACAGAACCACCTCCCGGAGGCCCCTCCTTCCGATAAACGCCCACGGAGGCGGGCCCATGAGTCTACGAACAGCCGTCTTTATAAACATTTCTCTTCCGATATCGAAAACGAGCCTTTTACCCGCCGAGACCAGCGCCTCCATGAACCACTCCAAAACCAGGCATTTAAAAAATTTCGTTTCCGATATCGGAAAATACGTTACTACTCCACCGCGGCGCAGCCCCCGCTGCCCTCAGCGGGCTCCACCACCACCGCCGTGCCGTAGGCAATGATTTCATCCATATTTTCACTAATTTCATTGCTCTCCAGCCGGAAGCTCACCACGGCGTTGGCCCCCATCTCCCTCGCGTGCATCACCATCCGCTCGATAGCCTCTCTCCTCGCCTGCTCCGCAAGCTCCGTAAATTCGTCAATCTCCCCACCAAAAATCGACCTAAGCCCAGCAATTATAGTAGCCCCAAGTCCCCTCGACCTCGCCGTCACCCCCACAGCCACCCCCAGCACCTTAACCACCCTGTACCCCGGCACGTACGGCGTCGTCACGACAATCACATCACCCTCCCTAATCGCCATGTCCCCCACACCCCTAGGCAATATATCTCTTACCCCCAGGCGCACCTCACCTCTCCGAAGCCCTCCGCCTCCCCGTAGCCCCGGGGGAGCCTCAGCGACTTCACAAACCCCGCCACCCGGCCGCAGGCCTCCCTCCTGCACACAAAGTCGAAGTTCTCCACCCCCAGCTTGTAGAAGTAGAGGCCGTGCCTCTCCGCGGCGTGGCGCACCGTGACTGTGTAGTCAGCCGACCCCTCGGCCACCCGCCTAGCCGCCTCCTCGTGGGTCGCGGCCACGTCCCAGTACCCCGGCACCTCCCACGGCGCAACCCCCAGCTCGGCCAGCAACCTGTCGATGTGTACCCTGGTCCCGGCACCCGGCGGCCTGTTGACGATCCTCAGCCCGCGGAGCTCCGGCAGACGCTTAATAGGCCTCCTCGACGCCACCCCCACCTCCCTCGTGAAGCCCGCGACGAGGCAGAGATGCGGCGCGTACCGCGAGACAAACCCCCAGTTGTCCCCCAGGTGCACGCCGCCGAAGTGCGCCAACCCAGAGGCCACCAGGAGGAGGCCTTGCATAGAGCCCACGAAGTACGCCTCCCCCCCGCCCAGGGCCCCCTCCACCACCGGGTCGTGGCTACCCGCGTATATGAAGTCGGAGAGCCCCAGCACAATCCCCCGCCTCCCAGCCTCGGCCAGGTAGAGGCGGAGGACCCGCCGCCCCTCCTCAGTGAGCCTAGCCCCGCCCCTCCGGCTCGCCGCCACCAGCCGCGCGCCGAGAAGGCGCTCCCCCCGGGCGATCTTGTTCCACACGCTGGAGTACGGCACCCCCAGCCTCTCAGCCGCCCCCTTGATAGACCCCCACAGGTCAACCGCGAGCAGACACCTAAAGAAGTCGGCCCCCAGCTCCCCGCCCCCCACCACCAGCTTCAAATCAGCTCTAAACTCCATGAATACTTAAAAAACCAGTAGATAAAACGTACACATGTCCAAAATTGGATATCTAATAACCGCAGTTGTGATAGCCATAATCGCCGGTGCCGCCGCCCACCTCCTAACCACGCCCCCCGCGGCGACCCCCACTCCCCCCGCCACTACGCCAAAAGCCGCGCAGACCCCCACGGCAGCGACCACGCAGACCACACAGACAGCGACGACCTCCCAGAAGGTCGTCCTCTACATGGCCACCACCACCAGCGTAAAAGACACGGGGCTTCTAGACGTCTTGATCCCAGACTTCGAAAAGTGGGCCAGGTCCAGGGGCTACGACATAGAGGTTAGGTACACCGCGGTGGGGACCGGCCAGGCCCTCCTAATGGCCGTCCGGGGAGATGTGGACGTGGTTATTGTACACGCCCCCAGCCTGGAGAAGCAGTACTTGGAGAACGGCACCCTGAAGTGCAGAGACGTGATAGCCTACAACTTCTTCATCATCGTCGGCCCGAAGGACGACCCCGCCGGAGCCAGGGGGCTCACCGCCGTGGAGGCCTTCAAGAAGATCACCGAGGCCAAGGCCCCCTTCGTCTCCCGCGGCGACAAGTCCGGGACCCACATAATGGAGCTTTCCCTCTGGAAGAAGGCAATTGGGAGGGAGCCCGACCCGGCCAAAGACACGTGGTACATCTCAGCCGGCGCCGGCATGGGCCAGACCCTCCTCCTTGCCAACGAGAAGAGGGCCTACACACTGTCTGACACCGGGACCTGGCTGAGGTACAGAGGCAAGCTACCCCAGCTAGACGTCATAGTGGCGGCGGCGCCGGACCTCATCAACATATACAGCTTCGAAATCGTCAAGCCTTCCCCCGCCGCCAAGCTAATGGCCCAGTACATGCTAACCAGGGGCCTCGAGGTCATCGGCAACTTGACCATCGCCGGGACGCCCCTCTTCACCCCAATAAACAAAGCCGACCCCAAAGCCATGGAGTGGATAAAACCCGCCATCTTCGGACCCAGCTGTGTCAGCTGAAGTAGCCGGCATAGTCCTAAACACCCTCTACGTCTCCACAACACCCGTTATTATAGCCGCGGCGCTGGGCACCCCACTCGCCGCCTGGCTACACATAAGAGGCGGGAGGGCCGCCGCGGCGCTTAAGGCCCTCTTCAACGGCTTCGTCGGCATGCCGACGGTCCTCCTCGGCCTCCTCCTCTACCTCCTGCTGGCGAGGACGGGCCCCCTGGGGAGCCTCCAGCTGCTCTACACCCTAGACGCGGTGGTCATCGGCCACACCGTGCTGATCCTCCCCCTCTACCTCTCCTTCGCCCTCACGGCGCTTGCGGGCGTCGACCCCAGGCTGAGGGAGGTGGCCGACATGTTCCGCTTCTCCCTGTGGCGCACCGCCGCTCTGCACGTCAGAGAGGCCGCCGCGGGCCTCGCCGCCGCCGTCGCCGCGTCGTACGGGAGGGCCGTTGGGGAGCTGGGCATCGCCTTGATGCTGGGCGGCGACATCAGGTACCGCACGAGGGTCCTCACCACCGCCATTGCCCACGAAACCATGCTGGGCAACTGGGACGCGGCGATTCAGCTGGGCGTGATACTGCTGGCCATCTCGCTGGCTGTCAGCGCCGCCGTGACGGCGCTGGGCTTTAGATACAGGGGATGATTAGGGCCGTCGACCTCGGCAAGAGGTACGGGGACTACGTGTTCCGCCACGTCAACGTGGAGCTACCCGAGAGGGGGCTGGTGGCGCTGGTGGGGCCCAACGGCTCAGGCAAGACAACCCTCCTAAAAATATTCGCAATGCTCACCGAGCCCACAGAGGGCGAGGTCTACATAATGGGCACGCCGTGGCGCGAGGCGAGGGCAAGACACCGCGGCGACGTCCTCTACAGCCACCAGGAGCCCCTCGTCTATTCCGGCACCGTGGAGGACAACCTCGTATGCAACGACGGCGACGTGGTGGACGCCCTCGGCCTCAGACCCCTCCTCAGACACAAGGCCAAGTCCCTCTCCGGCGGCTATAAAAAGCTCGTCACAGTAGCCCGCGTCCTCGCCTGCAGACCCAAAGCCGCCCTGCTGGACGAGCCCACCGCCTACCTAGACCCAGAGAAGAGGAGGCGCCTCCTGGACTACGTCGCGCAGTACGCAAAAAAGGCGCTGGTGGTGTGGACAACCCACTACCCCCCAGAGGCGGAGAACTCAGACGCGCTTTACGAAATGCGGGACGGCGCCCTTAGGCGGGTGCGGTAGGTTGCGCCTTCGGCGTCCACTCAGACCCCTCCTTATATGCAATCATCTCCACAATGTAAGCCGCGATGCTCACAATTCCCCCAAGCGCCGCCAGACCCACCGCCGGGCCTGGCGCGGCGAAGCCATAGGGCCTTGAATACGTAAGGATGTAGAGGTAGTAGGCCGCGTAGAACACCAGCCCCACAAGTGCGAGGACAAAGGCAATGTTGAAAAGGTTAATGCCGGTGTAGCGGTAGAGCCCCCTCAGCAGAGCCAGCCGCGCCACCAGCACCGCGAAACCCACCGCAAAGGCCGCCGCCAGCAAGGCCATGACCGCGACGCCAGCCGCCAAGGCCCCCAAGATGTCCCCTCTGAACAACACAGCCGGCGCAGAGACAACCACCACGCCGATTATCGCCGCCATGAGTATCAGCGTAATCACAGGCCCCCAAGCCAGCAACCAAGCCACCTTAAACCCCAGACGGTACAGAGCCATAAACCCCCTGAAGTGATACCTAAAAAAGATAACCAAGACACCAACCGTAAACAACACAACCACAGCTATAAACGCCGCGAGGAACCCCCAGAAGTCGAACCCTCTCCCATGCAACGCCGACCAAACCGCCGACATCACCATGGCGTATAAAACAGCCACCATCGCCAACCCAGCCCCAATCACATAAATCAACATGTAGAGATACCCCCTAAACAACACCCCCATAGCTTCCCGAAACTCCATAAAACAAAAAACGATTGCTATTTTAAGTTTGTGGCGCTACTTCAACTCCTCCTCAGTCCTCCTACGCTTAACCGCTAAGTCAAACACAACCCAGTTCCTATACCACTCCTCATTAACCCTCTTCAACTCCGTGAGAATAAGCCGCGTCAACTCCCTCGCCGTCACGTTCTCGCTGTCCATAACAGCGCACTCCACCTTCCTAGCCACCCTACGCGCAACGTCCACAGGAGCCCCCGCCTTGAGAACACTCACCACAATCTTCTCAGGAATAAACTCCTCAACCCGCCCATCCCTCTTAACCACCTTAACCATGTATACTGCTAGTCAGAAATATAAAAGAGGAGACCCGCGGCGCCTGGCCGTCGGCGCCGATTTCGCCGGCGGCGCCAGACGGGGAGGCCCGCCCAGCGCAGCCGGCTTATCCCCACACGCCACAAGCGGTGGAAGCCGTGGATGGGGGGACCACCCACAGCCCCAGCCGCCTGCGGCTAGGCCTGGGGGCGGCTAGACGCCGCGGGTTAATATCAAAACTACTCAAATTATTAACAGTGGTGTGATATTACCAGAATATTATACACCATTTCTCGACATGTGTAAAACAGTGGTATATAAATTTTACAGAGATGGAACCCCGCCGGCGCCCGATCCGGGCATCGACGTCTTGGCGCGGCGTGCGCCGCGGTTACGAGGCAAATCTGTACACCATACAGAACTTCATATACAATATTAATTGTTAAATATTTTATTAAATTGATACATGTAAATTAAATTTATAAAGGTATTTCAGCAAGTCGCTATGGTAGATAGGGGAGCCCTCTCGGCTAGGATGTGGAGGCATATAATGCCCACCGTGTGGGTTGCCTACCTCCTCGCCTTCATAGACAGGGTAAACATCGGGATAGCCAGCCTCGGCATGAAGCAGAGCCTCGGCCTCACAGACGCCGACCTCGGCCTCGCCGCGGGCATCTTCTTCATCGGCTACTTCATACTCGAGATCCCCGGCACATACATAGCCCTTACGGAATAACCTTCTGATCCCCCCAGGTTCTAAAAGCCCTCACAGGCGGCAACCCCGTGGTGGCGGGCCTCCTAAACGCCGCGCTGTACCTCACAGCCTTCGCCGCCATGGTGGCCGTCGGCTGGTCCTCAGACAGGTCCGGAGAGCGCTTCCTCCACTCAACCGCCGCGCTCCTAGCCGGCGCCATCGGCCTAGCCGCAGTAGCCCCCCTCGCCCCCACCCCCCAGCTCGCCTTCGCCGCGCTCGTCCTCTCCGCCGCTGGGATATACGCCTTCTACCCACCCTTCTGGCCAATACCCCAGCGCATGCTCGCCGGAGTCGCCAGAGCCGTCGCCGTCGGCCTAATAAACTCAGTCGGCAACCTCGGCGGCTTCGCCGGCCCCTACATCGTCGGCTACCTCAACACAATAGCCAACTCCACATACGCCGGCCTCATATACCTGTCGGGGTCCGCTTCACTGTCAAGCGCCCTGTTGCTAGCCGCCCGCCGCTACGTACTACGCCGGCACTCCAGTTAACCCCCCGACGAGCTCCCACAGCCGTTACATCCGGCAGGCGGCACCCCCACCCCTCAAGATATAAAAACGCGCAGATATAGAGACGTGGACACGGCCCTCGCCAAGCCGTGGAGAGACCTCGACGCCTACATACAGGCAAGGCTGGAGGAGGCCCGGGCAGAGCTGAGGCTAGCCCTCACGCTGATGACAGAGGGCTACACTAGAAACGCCGCGGGCAAGCTCTTCCAAGCCTACAAGTCGTATCTAGCCGCCGCCGCGGGGAGGAGAAAGGCGGAGCTAGCCCCCCGCTTCAAAAACATAGACAAAATCATAGCGCACATGCCCACGAGGGCAATCCCCGAAGTATCAGCCGCCCTAGGCATGGAGAAGGAGGGCTACGTCGCCCTCGCCCTCCACCAGTACCAGCACAGCGGCCCAGACCCCGAGGGGGTGATGTCCATATACCCAAGCCGCGAGGCGGCCGCCCGCGACTTCTGCTGGCTCGCCGCCAGGCTCTGCCAGGCGCTGAAATGCGACGAAGCCCTCTACGCAGAGGCATGCGGAAAATACCAAGTGCAGAGCGCCTAAGCAAGGCCCTAGGCATTCACAACTGCGCGAAGATACAGACGCCCCCCACGCGGGGCGCCAAGCCGCTCCCCGCACCTGGGAGCTGACGAGCGACATGCGATGTACAGACGCCCCCTGTGAGCACCATCGGTATGAAGCTATGCACTTATCGAGATGTTGATACTAAGGACAAAAACTACGCCTAGAGGCTTAGGCGGCTAGGATGACAATGCCGAGCTCCCCGGCGAGGAAGTCGCTGATCAGCACCTCGTCTATGTAGGGATTCACCAAGATGTTCACCCAGGCCCCTCCACCTCAAGCTCCGCCCCGCCTCGATATAGACAAGCTCAACCTCGCCGCCGCCGGTATCCGCCGACACAACCCTCGCCGACTTCGGCGGCCACAGCCCAAGCGCCTTCGCAACCTCCACGGGCACAGCCACGTCTGGGGCGGAGGACTCAAAGCCCGTGTTCACAAGCGCGGAGGTCGCGACCTCTCTGCCCCCGGCCCTAAGCCTTACCCTCACCCTCAACGCCATAGAAAACCCCCAACCCCCTTCACCCTGAGATACCCAATCTTAATGTGGGGCCTCCTAGCCTCTCTATACGCCCTCAGCAGAAGCTCCACCTCCCTCGGAAGCTCCTCCACAGACAAAAGCAATCCCTATTTATAAACTTAACCAAACACGCCGCCGGGCAACGCCCATCCGCGCTCGCAGATCCACCCGCCGAACGCAACCAGCGGCGTTGCAGTACGAAAACCCGGCAAACAGGCGCAACACCAAGCCCCGGCGCGTTACACGCAAGCAACGCCGAGTGCAGAGCCGCGTCGGCGCGCTTACAGAAGAGCCCGAAGACCCGCCCGCGGAGATGCCCAACGCCGGGCCTTTGAAGCATCACTAAGACGAAGCTCAGCCCAGCCCGAACGGAGAAACCAAGCGACAGCCTACGCAACGCGGCGAGGGGACGCGCATAAGAGCCAGACGCGGGTCAGGGGCACGCGAGGATCCGCCGGGAGGCTCCACCGCCCATGTGGAGACGCCGCAGGCGCGGCGCCCGAGGCGAGGAGGACAGGTCGGAGAATACGCGGAACACCGCGCCGAGCCCAGACGCCCCACACCCCCGCAACCACCCCAGGCGGGGGCGCGGGCCGCCGGCTCAGACAGCCCAGATCCCCCCCCGGCGGCTACGTATTTCCGCAGACGCCGCCCCTGGGGATGCGTAGCTAGAGGATTTCAATCCGCCGGTTGTTCAACAGCTTGCTCGCGTAGTCGATAAGCTCGCCGTCGTTTACGATGACTATAATCCCACCGCGCCGCGTCGTCTTGTACTCAAGCTTCCGCACGAGAATGCCGCTGATCCTCACCACCCGGCCTTCCTCCACAGCCCTCTTGATCTCCTCAAGCTTCTTCAGATAAACCTCCCGCACACCCGCGTCAGCCGCAGAAGCCGCCTCCGTTTTTTTCACACCCACATAAAAAACAGCTCTATAAAACCTTTACATCGGCCGAGCCCCGAGCGCACCGCCCCGGCGCAACCCACGCGCCGACAGCCTCCGGCCAACCGCCCCGACCAGCCGCACAGCCACGCCGCAGCACCCGCAGACACCAGCCGCGCCCACGCCCAGACAAGCCCGCACGCCGCCGGCGCCGGGCCTCTGCGCCTCTGACCTGGCATCTGCCGCCCCCCAATTCACGCTTCTCGACCTCCAGCTGAGGGAGAGCGACCGGAGAGAAAGCCGACCTCTTTGACTACCAGTCAGCGGGACCACGGCGGGGAGGAGATCGTCGTCACTAATACATCGTTAAGGGGGACCATCATCACTAGCAACTTTTCGATTTCCAGCTAGATGAACTTTCACGGCGGACACACACGTTTCAACTATCCTTTTGATTTCTGGTCACCTCAGACCTCTCGCGTGACATCGACAGTATCTCGTCGATGTTTCAACTATCTTTTGATTTCTGGGAAGCCCGCCTTCCTGGTGGCCCACACGCCCGACATGGCCAGCCGGTTTCAACTATCTTTTGATTTCTGGACTGCGGCTTACGCCCCCCAGCCATAGAGCCGCTTACATCGGTTTCAACTATCTTTTGATTTCTGGTTTGAGTTGCGGGGAGGCGTCATAGCGTACATGTTGAATAGTTAGTTTCAACTATCTTTTGATTTCTGGTCAGGCTGCACATGTTTAGGCTCCAAGACGTGTCGCATACAGGTTTCAACTATCTTTTGATTTCTGGTATGTCCATAGTTGCGAATGCGACCGCGCCAGGCACGCTGGTTTCAACTATCTTTTGATTTCTGGAGAGGGTAGTCAAGACGCCGCGTGGTTGCCTCAGACTCTACGTTTCAACTATCTTTTGATTTCTGGATTGGTCCTCCCGGAACGGCAAAGACAATGCAAGTTATGGAGCTGTTTCAACTATCTTTTGATTTCTGGAGAGTATGTAGAGCCCCTTGTGGACAGGGTTCGACGCCTCCGTTTGTTTCAACTATCTTTTGATTTCTGGACCGTCTCGATAGCCTTGTTCACCTCGCCCCACAGCTCCTCGAGTTTCAACTATCTTTTGATTTCTGGTATGCCCCGTCGAAGACGGAGTGTTGGGCGCACACGCAGACATGTTTCAACTATCTTTTGATTTCTGGGGGGGGGGGGGGAGTGGGTTAAGATAACGGAGTACGCGTGGTTCATCCTTGTTTCAACTATCTTTTGATTTCTGGTTCGGAAGTTCTGCTACTCACAACCAGAGATATAGATCTAGTTTCAACTATCTTTTGATTTCTGGTAAGGATCCACTGAAGCGTCCAGGCTTTCGGAAACTAATTAGAGTTTCAACTATCTTTTGATTTCTGGTGGGCATCGCGTGGGCGGCCCCGCCTCTGTGAAAGTTTCAACTATCTTTTGATTTCTGGCTGGCGCTCGCCGGGCTTCTTGGGCTGTTAGACCCAGTGGTTTCAACTATCTTTTGATTTCTGTGTCGATTTCAGTCCCCTGGTCCTGGGAGGAGTTCCTCAGCAGTTTCAACTATCTTTTGATTTCTGCGTGGGGAGGTACGGCGCGGTGTACCTCCCGTCGGTGTACTACTAGTTTCAACTATCTTTTGATTTCTGGGAGCATTCTACGGCCTAGGAACCGCGCTTACATACGTGGGGTGGTTTCAACTATCTTTTGATTTCTGCTTGAGAAGATGAGCACAGAGGAAATCGCGCTACTGCTCTTGTCGTTTCAACTATCTTTTGATTTCTGGGCTGGTTTTGATGGTTTTTGTGGGTTTTTAAGTTTTTCGTCTGCTTTTTGTCTCTTCGGTGGACGCTGTTTTGCCGCGTTTTACATTCATATATTCCGCTGTTCGGCCTGGCCGTGCGCCATTCTTCGCAGTGGCGGCGGGCCGAATGTTTAAGAGACGCCGAGACCCAACGCCATTCTTCGCCACGCCGGGCGGTTTCATTTACAAATTTCTATGTAGGCATATTGTTTTGTCTATGGTGCTCTTCTGTTCGCGGCATTTGCGTTTTAGCGTAGTGTCAAGAGGCGCCGCGGTCGGGTAAGGCGGGGCCTGCCCGGAGGCGGCCCGGGGCTGGAGGTGCGGTGTAGAGAGGGGCTGGTCGGTTGGGAGGGAAAAAATAAAAATTGGGTTTGGGGGTGTTGTATGCGGGTTTTGGTGGCTTCGCTGGGCTTCTCCTACCACCACGTAATGGCTGTGGCTAATAGATGCAGGCCGGAGAAGATTGTACTGGCCACAGTTAATCCGGAGGTGGACCGCGTGAAGAACGCCGTCGACGAGGTGGCGCTTTACGGAAAGGCGCTGGGAGTCGCTGTCGAGGTCGAGAGGCTCGACCCAAGCGACTTCTGGCAGTGCGTGGGGGAGGCGGCGCGGCTCTTCGCAGGCGACGACGAGTCGACGTGGGCGGGGGCGTGAGGGCCCTGTCGCTGTGCCTCTTCACGGCGGCGTTGCTCGCGGTGTACATCCTAGACGCAAAGCTGAGGGCCGTCTACACAATGGCGGAGCACTCGGAGAGGGTCGTCGAGGTGGACCTCAGGCCGGTTCTCTACGTGAGGAGCCTCAGAGACTCCCGCTCCAGCGCCAAGAGAAGCTTTCTGGCGGAGCTGGCCTCCGCCGGGGAGGCGGAGCTGGAGAGGTACGAAAAGAGGTTGCTTAGGGAATTCGCCGAGTACGGCATGTCGGACGGGACCTCCCTCACCAGCGCCGGCGCCGCCTTTTCCAAAATACTCTCGCTGTGGGAGGCCAGGCGTTTACAACTGCGGAGATTGCCTCGTCGATGAGGGCGAGGGCTTCCCAGGTCCTTATTCTCCACCTCGGGCTGTCCCGGCAGCGCTCCGCCACGTAACGCGCCGCGGCCAGCGCCCTGGCCACTGTATACGCCAGCCTCCTCACGTCAACCAGCCTGGGGGCTAGGCGCCTAATCCGCAGAGCGGCGGAGAGGGGGTCTGAGAGGTTGCCCAGATAGACAGTGTCCCTCGGCCGCCACCCCAGCTTCACGTAGAGCCTCAACCCCAGAATCCACATGTAGCCAGAGACGCCGCCGATATCGACCCTGCCTATGTATAGGTACATATGGCTCTGTACTGGCAGTAGGCGCATTTGGGGCTCCTCCTCGGGGGCGGCGGCGGGCCCTCCACCACCTCAGCCGCCTTTGCCAGCAACCGCTCAGCCGCTTTAAGCTCGGCGGGGGTCACCTGGAGGCTCCTCAGCCTCTCTCCATACGCCAGCACCCCCCTTGTGACTGCGTAGCCCGCCGCCTTCACGAGGTAGGCCTCTGCGTACAGCTGCCACTTGTGCTCGGGCCGGGGGGCGCCGGTCTTTATCTCGACGGGGACCGCAGACTTCCTCACGACGAGGAGGTCCACGACGCCGTGCGCCCACCCCGCGTCTATGTACACAGGCCTCGGCTCTCCCCCCAGCGCCGCGGCGAGCCTCCGCCTCAGCTCCGGCTCGGCGGATTTCCCCGCCCTCATGGAGGGGGTGACGGGGACGCCGTGTCTCTTAGAGAGCCAGAGGTAGCGGGGGCAGTACTCCAGCTCCAGCACGTCCCAGGGCGTGGGTCTATACGACGAGGGTCTGTACATACCTGGGCGGCTTGAGGGGGGCGTATGGGGGAGCCCCCAGCTCCAGCGCCTTGTCCAGCGAGTCGTCGGGGACCGGGATTAGGGCCACGTGCCCCGTCTTGACGTGTCTAGACAAGACGTGGAGGAGGTCCTGCGCCCTGCCTCTGGGGAGCCTCCCCACGAAGAAGCTCCTCTGCACCCGCACGAAGCCCCACGCCTGCAGAATGGCGGCTGCCTTGGCCCTCTCCCCGTCGTCTTGTATGTCGTAGACGGCGAGCCAGATCACAGCCTGTGCGGCTGGTAGCTGCTCCTCCCCTCTAGGTGGGCCACCGCCTGGGCCACCTGCCTCGCTATAACAGGCTCAAGCCTCAGGGAGAGCCACCTCTCCACAAGAGCCGCCCGCGCCTCCCGCTTCAAAACCCCGCCGTCAAGCCAGTCAAGCCCCGGCCTCATCTTCAAAACCATGAGATCTACGTGGGGGCGGAACTCCTCCATCAAGTCCAGCACCAGGGAGGGCCTCCCCGACCTGTCGGCGTGGAGGTAGCCGGCGTAGGGGTCGAGGCCGTGGATCACCACCTGCCTCCACACCGCGTATCTGAGGATGCCGTATCCGTAGTTAAGCGCGAGGTTGAAGGGATCCCCGCCCTGGGGGTCTCTGGACGGCACGCCGAAGGCCTCCGACACGGCCCCCCAGTAGATGGAGGCGGCGGAGCCCTCCAGCCCCAGGACGCACTGCGGGTCGCCGCACGCGAGGACCCGGGGGGCCAGCCCAGCTACTTTGGAGGCGGCGTCGGCCAGCAGGCGGTAGCTCTCCCTCCTCCACGCGCCGAGCCTCCTAAGCGCCGCGGCTTGGTTCACCACCTTGCCGTACACCGCCAGCTTTGCTAGCTCGAAGCCCCTCCCCGTGAGGTAGGCCTCGTACTGGGCCCTTCTGTGCGACACCGTGCCGTTTGCCTCCGGGGGGAACAGCCTCGCCGCCGGCTCGCCCCTCCCGTCGAAAAACACCACGTCGACGAAATGCCTCGCCAAGGCCCTAACCAGGCGGGAGGATATGGAGACGCCCCCCGTGAGTATCCACACCCTGTCCACCTGATGGAGGGGCACCGACTGCTCCCCGCCGCCCCTCTTCCTAACCACAAGGGCGCCCCTCCTGTAGCCCAGCGAAACCCCCCAGTCCTTAACCACCACCTCCATGGCAGTGCCTCCAGAAGGGGCACTTGTCGTCGCACCTAGGCGAGAGCCCGGGATCCGAGCCCGACGCCACCATCTCCATAAGCCTGTTCCTCTCCTCGAGGAAGTCCCTCCTGAGGCCCTCCCCCACCGCCACTGGGTACGCCCTGAGCTTCACCCCGCCGTTGAAGCTTATGTACACCAGCAAGCCGGCGTCCACCGGCACCTCCTCGTCCGCCTCCACCGCCAGGGCGTAGCCGGCGAGGGCAAGGGCGTGTCTATCGTCGGGAGGCCCCACCTTCACCTCCACCACAATATTGTGGTAGAGCGCGTCGGCCCTCACCAGCGTCAGCCCCAGCGGCCTCCCGTCCACGACGTACTCGGCGAGAAGCGGCACCGCCCTGGCGGCGAGGCTGATGGGGTCCGCCTCCGTCCTCGCCGCAATTTCGTCAACCCGCGCCGCCACCTGAACCGCCAGGTACCTCGCCAGCTCCACCCCGCGCGGATCCGGCTCGGCCCCCACGGCTGAGGCGGCCTCCCTGGCCACCTCCTCGGGGCGGAAGGCCTGCACCAGCTCCCACCCCCTCGCCGCCCCCCCCCCTCCACAAGCCTCCTCAACGCGGCGAGGCTCCTCCTAAAAACCTCGTGTATATACGCCCCGAACTTCATGGCGCCGTTCGGCTCGGCCCTCACCCTAACCACCCTCCTCAAGTAGAGATCCCGCCTAGACTCGCAGTACCCCCCAACCACGTCAGACACCGACAGCCTAACCCCCAGCGGAGGCGGCTGGACAGGCGGCTCACCCCAACGCCACCCCCTAAGCTCCTCCCCCACCTCCACCCTCAACCCCCTCACCAACCTAATCTCCCTAAACATACCCCCCTGGAAGCCCGGGCATTTAACTATTTTTACATGTCCAGAGCCCCGTTTACAAACATATAAACTTGTGCACGGCGCGGCGAAGAATGGCGTTGGGCCTCGGCGTTTTCTCAACCTCCACGTTGCTGTGCTTGCGAAGAATGGCGGCCGCCCACCCCGAAAAGAGACATATATGAATGTAAAACGCGGCAGAAAAGCGTCCACCGAAGATACAAAAAACCTACAAAAAACTTAAAAACCCACAAAAACCAACAAAACCAGCCCCAGAAATCAAAAGATAGTTGAAACGCCCTTGAAAAAAGCGTGGGTTTAGTTTATGGGACTAGGGACCAGAAATCAAAAGATAGTTGAAACGCAACAGTGTAGAAGTTGCCAAGTTGCTACTAGACGCCGGCCAGAAATCAAAAGATAGTTGAAACTCACAGCGCGGAGGTACTCCACGTCAACTGCGTTCCTTATGTCCCAGAAATCAAAAGATAGTTGAAACATATATCTGTCTGAGGCGGCTCCCCCGCTCTTTCTGGAGGTATCCAGAAATCAAAAGATAGTTGAAACCTGGGGCCAGCTAAACGCGAATTAATCTTCCTCAGGACCCCAGAAATCAAAAGATAGTTGAAACATAAACACCGGGAGGAAGCTGGGGATCCGCGTCAGGGCGTGCCCCGACCCAGAAATCAAAAGATAGTTGAAACAGCCTGAGGCTACCCGCCTTGACCCTCCTGAGCCTGGCGCCAGTCCGGAAATCAAAAGATAGTTGAAACACCATCCCTACAACGCAAGCACATGTCATAGTCGCTTAGGTACAGCCGGAAATCAAAAGATAGTTGAAACTTCTACCCCGATCACGCTCTACCGCGCAAGTGGATCGCGGCCGGAAATCAAAAGATAGTTGAAACGAGGACTGGATTCTGGAGGGGAGGCAGTTTTACGGGTACAGCGCCGGAAATCAAAAAATAGTTGAAACTACTGGCATGAGAGCTACGCGGAGTGCGTGGCAACTAAGCTACCGGAAATCAAAGGATAGTTGAAACAGAATATTGTGGGCGCAGTACGTTGGGTACCGGTGGCACTCATACCAGAAATCAAAAGATAGTTGAAACCAGACAAGTAACGTGTAGTAATTCAGCACAACCATCTCGGCAACCAGAAATCAAAAGATAGTTGAAACAATCATTGCCTCAGATATGCCGGCCCACCGGAGTTGCCCGGCCCAGAAATCAAAAGATAGTTGAAACGCGATAAAGATATAGCCATACGCAAGACAGCCGAACCTCTCGCCAACCAGAAATCAAAAGATAGTTGAAACTACGTCACCTTGACCTGCGCCTGCTGTGCGGCGCCGCCTACGGCCAGAAATCAAAAGATAGTTGAAACATGATAGGCGAGATGAGGCCGGCCGCTAAAATGCTCGACCGCCGAGGTGATCATAGGCGTGGTGTATCAGCACGGCACGTAGTATCGACTATCGATACAAAAAATTTAGCTTTTAGTCGAAGTAAAAAATAATACCGATGTTGTTAGCAAGCCATGCGAATAGCTAGAAATAACTATATATCGGTGATATACGGCGTAGTTGTAGGGCTGTTGTTGATAGAGATATCGTTGGTATTGGCAACTCCGTTTGCCGCGCAGAGCTGGTATCCGTTCTTCACGGTGGTTGCGTCCGCCGGCTATAAGACTATCTATCCAGGTCCTGCCCTGATCGCGGCCATGTTGGCGCTCGGGGTGGCCTCGGCCTTCGTCGTGCCCAGGAGGTACTACGGCGTCTTCGTCGTGGTGTTAATCATAGCCGCTGTAGTAGCCATAGCGATCCTAGGCTCCCTCGCCTCCTGCGCTACTTGTAAGTGGTGGTTCTGTAGCAAGGTGCTGAGTTGCGGCTTGGAGGTGGGGTGGCTCTACGTAAAGAATATATGCCTCTGCTATAGCCCGTAAATGCTCAGCTTTTTCCTCTACCATCTTAAATACATATTTATGGATATTTATTTTATAATTTTATTAATATTAATGATGTTTGTTATGATTACTACAGAAGTCTTTTTTGGTTTTATTCAAATGGAGAGTTCAGCCTATTTCCTATTAATATACATACTGTGCGTCTACGCGGAGAGGAGGATATCCGGGCCTCTGCCGGCTATCTTCAGCGCCAGGGGCCTCTCGGCGACCGCGGCGGTGACGTATTCGGCGTCGTTGCCCGTCTTGTTGACGGCGGCGTGGAGATCGCCGACGCTTCTCGTCGCCCCTCTCCTAGCGGCCTTACGTAGGAGGCCCGCGCTCCTCGTGGCGTCTCTGATCGCCGTTGCGCCCCTCCTGCCTGTAGGCGTTGCCGCCGTGGCCGTATTCGAGGCGCTGGCGAGGGCTAGGCTTATCACCACGATGGGCCGGGGAGCCTTGCGCATGTCGACGTTGCATCCCGTAGCGAAGGCTCTTCTCGCGGCGGCGTTCATGGCGGTTTACTTAACAGTCGGCGGCGCGGCCAATATCTCCATAAGGGGTCTATCCCAGTTCGCCGCAACGTCGCCTCCTCCCATGACGCCCGTCCAGCTGGCCGCCTTGGCTTTGTTCCTCCTGGCGTCCTACGGCTTGATCTTCGGCGCGTCTTTAGACACTTATTTGGACAGCCGCCTGCGTATATATCATCTCCTCAAGGGCCGCCCCTCGGCGAAGCCGATCGTCACGTTTTTCTGGCTCCTAGCCGTATCGCTCCCCGTGTGCCTATTCAAGGAGTGCGACGTGTTTACCCACACGGCGTTTATTGCGTTGTGGACGGCGTCTATATGGTCGTTGAAGCCGGATATCTTCAGGAACGAGGACGCCGTTGCGTTGTTGCTGGCCCTCTTCGTCGCCGGGTATCTGTCGCATTACCCTCAGCTCCTCGCCGCCGCGGCCCTTCTTCCTATCCTCCCCAAGCTTTCCGAGGAGATCCGCCATGTACTTAGCTCCGGCCAATAACGTCGTTGGGTTCCTCTCCGCCCTCAGCAGGCTCATGTTAAAAAACGCCGTGTTTAGGGCTTATCTGGCGCTGGGAGCGACGGCGATAGCTCTGTGCTTCCTCCTCGCCTCTTGTCGGACCTATTGCCTTATATCTATAGAGGTCTTCCTCGCGCCGTTTGCGTATATCTACGTCCACGAGACGGCGCAGTACATCGCCCTGGGCGTAGACGTGGAGCTGAGGCTGGAGAAAGGCTACGTGGTCTTGGAGCCCCGCGGAAACCCTAAGCGGCCGCGCGGAGCTGTGGTCGCGGGCGCCCTCGCGCCGACTGTTGTCGGGCTCGCGTCCCTGCCCTACGCGCCTTTGTTCTCGCTGATAGTTTTATTATCCGTGGCGCTCACGTTGGCCAGATATGTTGGAGGCTAGAGGCCTAGTCGTCGGCTATGACAAGCCCTTGACAAAGCCCTTGGACTTTAAGCTGGCTAAGGGCGAGTCGATAGTCTTCTACGGGCCTAACGGCGTCGGCAAGACGACTTTGGCCAAAACAATAGCCTCTCTGCTGAAACCGCTCGGCGGCTCCGTGCTCCTAGACGGCGTGCCTGTCCCAAGGGCTAGGGACTATATATTCTTCCTGCCGGAGGTCGTGGATCTGCCGGATGGTTAAGGCTTTCGAATACGTGGAGGCGCTTGCGTCGTTCTACGGAGCTGAGGACTCGGCCGAGGAGACCCTCGAACTGGCAGGCGTGTCTGGGCGCTTGCCGTTGGGCAAGATGTCGCAGGGGATGAAGAGGTTGGTCCAGCTGGCCGCCGCATTGGCGGTCGCGCCCAAGGTCAAGTTGCTCGTCTTGGACGATCCCTACGTCAGCGTATCCCCTGAGAGATCCGCCGAGCTCCACGACGAGTTGTTGAGAAGGTCGAGGGACGGCGTGTTGGTCCTGACGGCGCGCGTCCCCCTGAAGGCGACTCTGCAGGTCGACTTCTTGTCTTTAAAGCCGTGAGGTCGGTCGCAAGCGCGGTCTTCATGGCCTTCTGGACATTTGCCGACATAGTCTTGAGGATGGACGAGTTGCGCCACGCTCTTGAGAGGCTCATACTCGAGGAGGCCCAGCGGCTGGGGCAACCGGTCTTGGTGAGGGAGTCCGTCGACGCGACTTGGAGCTTCTTCGTGCCCACTGCCGTGTTCGCGTCGTTTTTCATACAGCTGGCGGTGTACGCGGCTTGGAGTCTAGCCTTCAAGATAGGGGGATGTAGGCGGGGCTTCGCGACCGCCTTGGTCGTAGTAGCCGTGTTGACGGCCGCGTTGTGGCTCCTCGTACTGCCCGCGGTCTTCTTCATGGGATTGCCGATAGAACAGCCGTTGATGTACCTAGCTCTAAACGCCGGCCTCGCCTTTATAAAATACTCCGAATGCCCCAAGACGCGGCTTGGCTAGGTATTGCGTCATCACGATCCCGGCCGCCGTCGTTGAGGATGCACAGATCGGCCTAGGGCCGGCTGAAGACGGCCCGTGGAGATAGACGACGAGGGAGGTCTAGAAAACGCGCGGCCGCCCGATCCCGGCGGTACCCTTGGCTAGCGGGGACCAGGCTATGAGCGCTATCCCGTTCCTCCTAAGGTAGGGCGGGAGCTCCTTGTCGGCGTCTCTCTCCAGCAGATTGTAGCGGATCTGACTCGTCGCTATGTCGGTGTTGGAGAGGCACTGCCTGCCGGCCTCCAGCCAACTGGCCAGAAATCAAAAGTTAGAACATTAACAACGAGGAGTGTCAGTAGTTGCGCCTCGCAGAAATAGTTGAGACTTTCCTCCTCACAGCTGTGGAAAAAATTTAAATGCTCTATGCCAGAAACCAGAATGTAGTTGAAACAGATGATATCTCGGGCCGGCACAGAGGGGTGAAGAGTCTGCAGGAAGGCAGAGGATAGTTGAGACGTTCTCGTTCGCGGGGACGCAGGTTTATAGATCTAGTTGAGGCGATAGATGGGTGATGACAGTCCCCCTTAACGATGTATTAGTGACGACGATCTCCTCCCCACCGTGGTCCCGCTGACTGGTAGTCAAAAGGTGGTTGAAACGCCCTCCCTGAGTTCTGTTTTTGCCTGGCGTGCCACCTCGGAAGAGCCAGCTGTAGAGCGCCGCGGCGTTCCGAGAGGCCGAGAGCCTGTCGAGAGGAATTGACGGCATACGCGGCAGAGGCGCGGGCTTCTAGATCAATCGCCTTCCGACTTGGGCTGGACGTGGGGAGGCGCACAACCCGGCGGAGCCCCTCCATAGGGGGCCGCCTGCGTCTCCTATCCGCCGCCTCCGGCAGTGTCCGCATCTTGCCTCGTTGCCGAAAAGAGCCGGCCCGGCCTCTATGGGGACTGTTGGGAGATACGGCAAGGCCCTCAGGGCTCTGCCTCTAGCCGCCGGGGGACGGGTACCGCGGAGGGGATAGTGGAGGCCCTCGCCGAGCGGCTCGGCGTGCCGAAGCCCAGAGCGGCCCCTCTCGACGAGTGCTCTGTAGGGGGATGGCAGGTGTCTACGAGCCCGGCCTCAAAAGGATTAGCTACAAGCCCCCCTTCTGCACCTATGGCCGTCGAGATGGGGGTCATGCAACAGGGCGCGTGGAGGCCGAGGGAGCTGAGGCCTCTCGAGATCTCAGCCGCTGTGAGGGCCCCGCCGAGGGTCCTAGGGGTGTGGGAGGAGGAGGAAAAGCCCAGGGTTAGGGAGCTCGACGAGAGCCTTGCCTAGCTGAATGCCGACGTGGAGGAACTCTCGCCGAGGTATACGCTCGGCGTTAGCCGCGGGGCGCGAGGGAGGCGGACGCGCCCACTACGAAGTACCGACGACGCGGCGGTTAACGACGGCTACCGCAGAGTGGCGTAAAGATCTGGGCTTGCAGGTGCGCGCCGAGTAGAAGCCGAGGCGCCTCAGCGCCGCGAGGCCTACGGGGGGTGACAGTGCTTATATCACTGACGAACGCCGCGGCGCAACAAAGGCGGGCGCTAGAGAGGCCGCGAGGAGGGGGGAGCATATGAAGAAGGCGCCTGGCATGAGGGGTGGCGCCGCTGGAGGTGCCGGAATCAGGACGAGGAGGAGGGCGGTATCTGACAGAAACAGCGATCTAAGTCGAGCTCTCAGCAGGGGCCGGGGCGGCGCGGCTGTTCCTCGAGCCTTTGCCGTCGGCCGCCCTTCGGTGTGAGGCGCGTCGCCGGGGGCCGGGGTTTCTAAACAGGCCTCGCCGCCGCCTCCTCTGGGGCTATGAGTTTGATGTTGATTCTCTCAGCCATGGCTTTGATGTAGCTTGGGTTTCTGTCGCTGATATACGGCGTTATGACTAAAACCGCGTTGACTGGCCTTCCGGTGGTTTTTGTATATAGTTCAGTTTTCCGCTTTACGGCAAGCAAATCCCCCCTCCTCAGACTAGAGGCGATCTCCACGGCGATTACAGCGCCGTCTTTTATAACTACGTCGAGCTCCACCTCGCTGGGGTATCCGTAGACGTACCCGTCTGCGTCGTAGTACAGCCGCTTCTCCACCGCGTAGCCAGCCGCGCGCAGAAGCTCCCTCACCCCCTCTCTAAAGGCGTCTTCGCTGAGGACCCCCCAGCGGGCGCCGAGCGCGTCTACTCTTAGAGATATTTGGCTAACAGTTTTTTCCAGCGCATCTAGTCTCAGAGATATCTGATCAACGCTTTTTCTCAACTCGTCTAAAGCTCTCTTCAGCTCATCTATATCTTGTCTAGCGGCTTTTCTCAATTCATCTATATCTTGTCTAGTAGCCAGGTTCTGCCACGGGGCCAGCTGGGCCAGGGCCTTGTAAATTATCTCAGGTCTGGAGACCAGCACCTCTGCTAGTATATCTGGGTTCTCCATCAATACCCTCTTGACCTCCTCGGCAAGAGACACGGAGTTGCTTACGCCTAGATTTAAAAATGCTTCTAGGCCCCGCCCCGGCGGACCTGCCGCTGTACACAGCGGGTTGCCGCCGTTGTCTATGTGCCTCTAAAATCAATAACGGCGTTCGTTGGGATGTGATAGTTGAAACGTCAGTGAGATGCACAAGCCCGCTTTGAGTCGGGGTTTGAAATTAAAAGTGAAACAGCTGATGCGCCTCTCTGCGGCGGCTGTCCGCACTACGGCCAGATGTCAATAGCCTCCAGGTAGCTGGAGGTTGTGGTTGTGTGCCGGGACGGCCCTCAGCCCCGCGGCCCGCGGCGTGGGTGTGGGGCGCCTCGGCGCGGTGTGCCAAGTGTCCCCCTCCCCCGCCAATCCGCCTTCTCCGTTACACGGGTTGTGGTGGGCTTATCTCATGAAGTAGCGACATGATGGCGGTGTTTAGCGCCAGGTATACAGGATATACGGTTGCTGTGAGGGCTACTCCGCGTCTCCAGCTGTTTAGGTAGTGGCGCATGGCGTAGGCTAGAAACGCGGAGGCCAGTGCATGGGACCACGGGCCTAGGGCTACTGCGGCAACGGCGGCGGTTGTGTAGACGCTTGAGGACAAGGCGCCGAGGTTGAAGACGCCGCGGTCTGTGAAGGCGGGGCCTGCCAATCTGCGGATTAAGGGCTTCGCTACGTATGCCAGTGAGATGGAGAACGCGAGGAGGCTAGCGAAGACGGCTGGGAGCGTGATGTAGATAATGTCCTGAGGCAAGAGGTAGTACTTGCAGGTTATTATGGATAGAGAGGCCAGGGCGCCCGCTAGGGGGAATTCAAGCCTCCAGTGGGCGCCGATGGGGTCTCCTGTGGTGAGGGTGATGTCTCTGCGCGAGGTGTGGGTGAGCCTAGACCAGAGGGGGGCCCTCCGCGGCTCCTCTACGCCGTACCTCAGCTTGAGAAAGGCTTTGAGGCGCTCGTACGCCGCGGGCCCCAGGGCGCGCCATGTGTAGGCGTCGGCGGCTGTCTCCAGCGCCCTTATGAAGACTAGGAAGCCGACGGCGAGCGCCAAAACAGCCGTGGGGTAGACCGGCGTGTTCCATATGCCGTGTCTTATCATGATACCCGTGAGGAGGAGCGCGGCCAGGAGGTACAGCTGGAGCTTCATGGGGTGTCTGTTCTTCGCGTGGTACTCTTCGTGTAGCCTAATCATCTCTAGCACGGCGGGGTCCTCTCCGCCGATTAGTACAAACGACTTTGTCCCGAGCCCAAAGGTGAAGCCGCCGTAGGCTACTCCTCTCTCGACATGTAGATAGCCGCCGTCTACTCTGCCCACGCCGGCCAGCCGCCTACTGTAAACAATGTCCACGACCTTCATCAATGACAGATACACTAATACTGAAATTGCAACGTATAGAAAATCGCCGAGATCTCCGACGTCTAGTAAACCACCTATATACAACTCACCTAATAGCCATGTCGCACCTATCAAAAGTACTGATGTGAGGAATACTCCGCCGAACAGCGCCGAGAGGATTTTATTTTCCGTCTTTTTTATAGATAGGTAAAGCCTTGCAGCGGCTAAGACGAGGCCAGGTACGTAATACGCAACAATAGGCACCTCCATAAGCAACTGTCCTAGAGTAGTGTAGCCGCTTACGTAAATTACAGCACCAGCTACTAATAAAATAGGGAATAACCTATCGAGATACCATGTAATCCCCCTCTTACTATTCATTAAATAAGAATTTTTAGTTGTTTAAAATTTTACTGATATGTCTACACAGTAGCCTGCCCGCCTCGCAGACGGCGTAGACGCCGCCCTCTGAGAGGCGTCCGCGGTCTCGGAGCCGTCTCCCGCCCACGCCAGGCCTAGCTCTCGCTGGACCCCGCGGCTCTGATTAGTATCTGTATACGAGAACCCCCTTTCCCTTTGCGTATTTTTCCACGTCGTCTCCTATCCTTACGCCGGCGAGGATGGCTACTGCGGGCTTGCCGTAGGCGCCTCGGGCCGCCTCAGCCTTCCTAGCCACGGCGTCGACGTCCCTCCTCCTCGCCCTAGTCTTCACCTCCACCACGTAGACAGATCTATCCGTCTCCACGAGGAGGTCGATATCCAAGCCGTCCACGCGGGCGTTCCGCCTTCTCGACAGCACCACCTCCCCCCTAGCCCTAACCTCCTCTCTAAGATCCTCCCAGACGTAGCGGGAGAGAGTGGCCTCTGTTAGAGAGTCCACACTATCCTCGACGTTAGATACGCGTTTTTCTAGACTAGATACACGATTTTCTAGACTAGCTGTACGTGTCTCTAATGCAGATACCCTCGTCTTCAAGTCGGCGACTTGAGTTTTCAACTCTCCGAGTTCTGTGGTGACTTGTGTAAATCCGGCTTTGGTGTAGTCTGCCAGCGCCTTCAACGCCTCGGCGACTGCCTTCATCTCGTAGCTACGGGCTTCTGCCAGGGCCTTCTTGACGGCTCTCTCCACCACCTCCTCAAGCGTCTTCAAATCCACAGACACGGACATATACCGGAGCCGCTTTTTAAAATTAGCCCGGCTCCGTATCTACATGGGCCTCCGCGCGTCTCTGCGTATGTGCGGATGCGGCGTGGGTGGGCGCGCTTCTGGGTGCGCTTTGCATGTTGCGTGACATTCTGCGAGGGCGCCGGGTCCTCTCGTCTGCGTGGTCGTAATTAGCGACCACCGCGGCGGAGGTTGCCGGGTGGAGATGCGCCAGCTGGTGGGAGGTCTCTGCGAGCTGGCCGCCGACTGGGGGCCCGCTACCTCGGGACGTAGCGGCGGGTCTGGCGCTGGGGGCGGGTAGAGCACGTAGAGGGCTGTGTAGAGCGGCGGGGGCCCTACTTGTTGCCGTCTTTGTCGTCAGCTCTACGGGGTGGCTTGTGTCCGATGGGGGTTGTCTTTAAATAGCGAATTGCATGTAGAGCCGTGGATGTGATCTACAGCAGGACGTATATGGGGGGCTTTTCTTCATACTTCTTCGTGGGAGTGGTAGCCTCCGGTTAACTACACCGGGAATTTGGGGGTAAAGGGCTGGTCTTACTACGCCGAGGCGCCTAGCGTCCGGGTGGTGGACGCGGTGCTCATTGTGAGGAGGTCTGAGGGGGCGCCGTCTGCGGTGGTTATGGGGCAGGCCGAGGTGATTGTGGGGCTCGACGAGGTGGGGCGCATAATCAACCTCGAGATTGACTTCACCGCCTTTACTAGATCGACAGGGAGGAGGCTCTGCGGATACTGCGCTCGGCTAGATGGTAAAGTCGCTAAAGGCAGAGGTGAGGGAGGTGAAGCCGGCCGTTGCGGAGTTCACAGTACAGCCGTTTGGTTGGTATTAAGCTTCACCCCATTGATTTTACAATTTACCAGGTTGGAGGGGGCTACTTGGTTAATATATTGGCGAAGCAATACATGGGAGTTGAGGTGAGGTATTTCGGCGGGGTCCCGTGCGCGCCTGTGCTCCCTCGCATAGTTGTGGGGCTTGAGCGCTCCGAGCTAGGCACAGCGCGGCTTGAGGTGGGGAGCGACGTCACAGATGTCTACATGTAGTCAAAGTTATGCCAGCTCCGAATGCCTCCGATATTGAGGGGTTGCCTTGTGTAAACGTGCAGTGGGTTCACGGCATCAGAGTGTAGCCACGAAGTTGATGTAGAACATCTCTCAGCGGAGTCACCTTCGGCATCTGGCTGAGCACCTCCAGTGGAGGCTGTACCTAACACCGAGAGAGGTAGATAAAGTCAATGAATCCGTTTTAGGGCCCTTTGGCGCCGGCATCGCGCTGAACTACGGCACGTTGCGACAGGGCAGTAGATATACTCTGTGTCTAGACATTTGGTGTCGACACCACAGCGCCAGGGTATTTGGTTGTGGAAAAACAGAGACATGTACGCTTACCAGAACCGCGTATCCAAACCCCAACTGCAAGCCAAAATACACCTTTCAGCTGTACTGAGGCTAGTCCTCTGGGGGGTGGTAGTGGAGCCACTTCATCGCCGCCAGCCACATGGTCCACCAAAACGCCGCCTCCCACGCCGCCCTCGCCACGGGCGCCGCCACGTCGCGGGCGAATTTGTCGAAGGCGCGCCTAAGCGCGGCGGCCGCCTCCGGGTTTGAGCGCCACTGCTTAAGGACGGGCTTGGCGGCTTTTGTCCACCTGTAGCGGTTCCCCTCCCTCTTCAAGTAGCCCTTCTCCACAAGCCATTCGAGGATGAGCTCCACCCTTTCCCTCGGCATCTCCGTTAGGTAGGCGATGAGGGGCGGGTGCGCCCCCATGCCCGCCAGCGCGAGGACGAGGAAGTCCTCCAGCTCCAGCCGCGGCGCCGCCACGTATTTCTGTACACGGCTACTTATATGTTTTATGTTGCCCCCGCCGCCCCGCAACGTGGTTTGTGGCGTCGAGCACTACAGATTCCAACGGATCTCGAACTGCGCCGCTGGTGGAGCAGGCTCTACATCTAGTTGCCGACACTAGTTGATATTGGTATGGATCTTGTATGAGCTCTTCAGGGAAGTCTATCTTTAGTTCTTATTATCGCTCCATATCCTAGTTGTGAGAAGAGGCCAACTGCTTTATATTTACATTTTATTTTTACTACGGTTCCAGGTGGGAGGGCGTAGTAGAGTGGTCTCCTTCTGTTGCATACCTCACTGTAGCCGAGCCCCATTGGCTCGGCGACAATTTTGAATGTGTCGCCAGTGTAGATGCCGCGTATCTCTTCGACGCATTCAAGGCCGGGTGTTGGACCCTTTGGGTGGCCTGCCGTTCTTGCATAGCCGTCTTCTGGCTGGAAAAGGAGGGGAGTCAGCACTATGGCATCTTCGCTCTTTTTGGATTCACCTTCCGGTTTTTCTCCTCTTATGTCTACTGGTTTTTCTCTTAACTCTATCTGGGCTAGTCTGCCTTCTCCTCCGAGTCTGTAGACCCCTTTGTAGTTTTGATCTGTGGGGATTGCCATGTTTACGACGTAGCGTATCTCTGATGCAAGGGGGTAGCCTACATATGTGGCTCCGTAGAGGTAGCCGTATCTGGGGGTTTTGGACGTCGGGTCTAGGGCTATGCCTGGCTTTATGTTGACTGTTGCTTTCTTGATTTTGATTTTTGAGTTTTCTCCTGCGGCATTATCGATGTATTTCTCCATTTCTCCTCTAGGTACAAAATATCCTCCCTCGATAGGTATATGTGGGATTTTTTCTATGTATACTACTGGCCCCCAAATGAGGGGTCTGTCTACCCCCTCTATTGTGGGTGTTAGTTCTTCTCCCGTCAATTCTCTATATGTGGTTTTGAGATCTTCTAGTGGACGGTTGCAGGGTTTTGGCTTGTTGTAGTAGTTGATGCCTTTTATAGAGGCGAGGAGGCCTAATATTGTCGAGGGCGGGGGCGCCGTGAAGGCAGCGTCTCTGCCGGCGAGGTCTATGCCGGGGATCTGCGTCTTGCCGAAGTGGAGCGGCTCCAGCGGCTTGATTACAAGCACCAGCGTCTTTTGATTGCTTGTCATGGGTATCTTCTGAGTATGGCCAGTGCTTTCATTATTTCGTCTCCCAGTGGGGTTCTGCCCTCTTTCTTTGCCTCTGCCGCTACATCTGCGTATTTCCATGCGGCGGCTTTTTTGAGGTTTCTACTGAGCGTGTATTCGTAAATTTTGACGAGGGCTTCTTCGTCGAGTAATTTCTCCGTCACGTCGCCGAATGTAGCTATGTAGTCAGACGGGGCGTTGCCGCTGAGTTCTCCGCCGATCATCATCCCCCACATTTTTCTTAGATATTTTATGTATGTGCCTACTCTATTTCTTGAATCTATTAGTGGGAGGTATGCAGAGGTGTTGGTTCTCGAGTCGCTTATCACCAGCGTATCTTTTCTAACTTCTCTGCCGCCCAGCAACCAGGTGGTTTTTTTCGCTTCTTTTAACAGTTCTAATGTTTTCGATATCTCGCCGCCCATATGGTCGAGCACGTTGACGTATCTGACTGATATGCTTCTGCCAGTCACCACTACCGCAGGTATGGCGTATTGGCCTATTCTGTGGAAGCCTCCGTCACCCCAGTAATTACGCCTCATCGTTTCGGCTACGTGTAGCGAGGCGTCCACAGACGCTAGGGCTAGTACGTCGTCTCCACCCGCGTACACGGTCATACCCTCGTAGATTTTTTCCACTTTGTATATATCTTTAAGTGCAGTTATCATAAGCGAAAGCGAGAGGGCGGCATAGTATGTTGGTGAAACTAGTATTTTTCCATTGGTCAATTCCTCGAGGGCGTTTAGCAATTTCAGCAGGTCTGTGAAGAATTCTTTTACATCTCTGCTATCGCTGTGATCTGCGAGTTGTATCAACAACTGTTTATATGACGTGGTTGGGATGTTTCCAGTGTAGACTTTGCGTATGTCGTCTGCGTCGGCTTTTATCACAGCGTAGGTATCTCTTAACTCTAGTAGTGCATATAATTGTGTAGCGCCATAAAATCTACTAATTTTGGTTGCCGTATCTTTATCCACATACTTTTCTACAGACTCTGCGCATTTTCTAAACAGGCGCCGTATCTCTTCTATTGGGCCGTAGGCCAGGATATCCCGGCCTCTTTTCTGTTCGATGTATTTGACTGCGACGTTGCATTCTCTAGTTTGCGTATTTTTGAGGAGGGGAGATATCTCTCTATATATCCTCCTGGTATACCATCCAATGGCTACGTCCTCGGTTGTGTCAAATTTCGGACGTAGGGTTGTTGAAAGATAAAGTAATCTTTTGAGGAGACATAGGGGGCCTAGAGCCTCGCCAGGCTTGAAGATTTTTTGTAGCTCGTCAACGTTGCCGTCTATATTAAGCCTCTTTATTGTCTCGTCGTCGTAAGAGACTACGGGAACACCGTCTTTTACTTTCCACGCCTTGCCGAATTTTACGACTGCCGGCTCTCGTAGGCAAGTGGTGCAGAATATCCAGCCTGGCGCATCTGTGAATTTCTGGTAGTCCATCAGTGGTTGGCCGTCTAGTGTAAACCAAGTTCTGCCGACAGGTAGCATTGTTGTATTTATGAGTTGTCTAAGGGCTTCTTTAGTTACTACATGGAAGAGTAGATATTTAGATATCATGTCCTCGTCTATTTTTTTAGAATCTGATTTTTGTTCTTTAAAGTTTTTAAGGAATTTAAGGAATTTTTGATATGTTTCTTTATTAATATTATCTATTGTTTCTTTACTTTGACCTGTTATAATATTTTGGAACTCGGTATATAGCTTTTCTATATCTATAATTACTATTCGTGGAATTAATAATTGTTCAAAGAGATGTGGTTGGATTTCGTATAGTATGGATTTTACGGGTTTTAGAATATTCTCATCTATTTGACTTTTCCATGTTTCTATGAATTTTTTAACTATTTCATCAGTACATTCTATGTTTCTTTCTTCTCCTAGCACTAGTCCATGTATTATGCACCGATATGCTTGGTTAAAGTTTTGTAGTATTTCTTCTTCTAGTTTCTCAACATTTTCTTTTTTTGGTAGTGCGAGAGTGATTGTAGGTGGAATAATTGCGTGTCTCAGTAGATAACTTAGTTTTACTCCGTTTTTTGCCCCCACAGCCATCGCTATAACGTCTTCGTATAGTTGGATTAGCTTGTCCGCTATCTGCTTCTTGTTTTCTTTTTCAAGCCAGAGTCTAAGGAATTCGTAGTAGAACGGGTTGAATCTGGCCGTGGGGGTAAGCAAGATGTCGGGTCCGTAGGACTTGATATAGCTCCACGCCGTAAGCCACATCAAGGCAGAGACTAGCCAGCTACCTGCCCAGAAGTCTCCTGCCTTTCTCGACGCCTCTAAAATTTTTGAGACGCCGGGTGTGTCTATCACGACGTAATAGCCCTTGGGCATGAGCGAGAAAGGCCGTGAGGCCGTATCTTCGGTGTTCTGCCGGTCCCGTGAGGCCGTATCTTCGGTGTTCTGCCGATCTTCCCACAGCCAGTTAACTGTCATGGCGGCGGCGTAGAGGTGGTCAAAGATTGTGTGTGTAGGCACGCGGGTCTCTGCTAAGGGTGGAGGTAGGTCCTCCTTTATCCACGCCAGCTCAGCCGATGCATAGACTAAGTGGTACACAAGCTCTATGTTGTCAACGCCATTTGTTAATCCGCTGATGCGGGCCACCCATTTTTTAATTCTATCACATAGTACTTTTTCATCAGGATTTTTTACATAAATTACGTAATTAGATGGAGAGAATATATTGTGTAGATTGTAGTATTCAAATACTATATTTTTAATGATATTTTTTGAGTCAAGTATAAATATTATATTGCTAATCCAGCGATCAAATGAAGATGAGTAGTGGTCAGCTTCTTTGGCAAGTTGTAGTAGGGGCTCTTTGAGATACTCATGTGCTCTGCCATTTAGAAAGCTGTCGAAAATTTTCAGAGCATCTCTTTCATGTCCCCGTAACTTATGTTGCTCAGCCCAGCTTTCTATGTTGGTATCGGCATCTAGGCATCTTTTTCCGTCTTTTAGAATCCAGACCTTGTGTGGGGGATCGTGGAGGAGGGTCCACAGCTTTGCTAGGAAAAACTCGGTTAGTGATTTCATGGCTGTCTTGTCTATTAAAATATTTAAATGTACGGTTTCATTAGATTATGCAAGCTTTAGCGCTGTTTGTATACGCCCTATCGCCTCTGCATGTGGGAGTGGGCCGAGCTGAGGGAGCTCATGTGGATCTGCCTGTTCAGAGAGATGAGTTTGAATTACCCGTGATTTGGGCGTCTTCGCTCAAGGGTGCTTTGAAGTCGCATGCATACAAGAGGGGGGCGGGGAATGACGTTCGCTTAGTGTTTGGTAGGGAGCCGGGGGAGCGGCCAGACTCCATCTCCGGCGTTACGCTACTTGACGCCAGGCTCCTCCTCATGCCCGCAAGATCGCTGAGGGGTGTCTGGATATACGTTACCACACCTCATTTGTTAAGACTTTTTACAACATATGCCGAGGTGTATAAGGGTGGTGAGAGGGAAGGCTTTAAAGATGCTGTGGAGAACGCGCAAAAGCTTATCAATAATAGCATTAAAAACAAGGCGTTAGTATCCTCTAAGGATTACGTTGACAATGGGAAGATTTTTCTTAACGAGGTAGAGGTTGAGGCTTCTGTTGACCCCGTGGTGGAGGCCTTTGCTAATGCGTTGAGGAACCTGGGGATCCAGTTGCCGAAGTTTGATATTGCTGTTGTTGGCGACGACTTAAGCCGCGAGGTGATTGATAGATCGCTCTTGGTTCAGTACAGGGTGAGGCTGAATAGGGAGACTAAGACGGTGGCTGAGGGGGGTTTGTGGAGCGAGGAGTATGTGCCGCAGTTTACTCTTTTCCATTCGGCGGTGGTTTGTAGAGATGTTGGGGATAGAACAGCTGATAAGGTATGTGCATTGTTTAACAACCTTCTAGGCGGTAACCCTGCTGTGCTTTGGGTGGGGGGGAAGGAGACTATTGGTAAGGGTCTGGTGAGAATATGGATCAAATAGACTTTGCCGTTGAGTGTACTAAGGCTGTCGCTGAGGTTAAGTCGAGAGATATCCAGTCGCGCTACGCGAGTAGGGCTCGCTCTTTGATCTCAGATCTCTATGTGCTGGGTCCTGCATATGTCGTTGCCGTGGCCGCCGCCAGATCTTCTAAAGATGCTGTAGAGCTAGGGTTGCGTGCCGAGAGCTGTAGAGAGGTTGTGGAAGGTGTGATGAACGCTAGGGAGGGGCCTGAGTGGAAGGCGTATGCGCTGTATGGCGCTGTGCTTCTCTACACGATGAAGAAGGTGGGAGTAGTTAGCTCCACGTCTTTTGAGGATGTTTTAATGGAGTTGAAGCGACCAAGCTCCGCGCTGAAGTCTAGGGAGGTGGCTAGGTGGATTAAGTTGCTGGCTGAGGCGTATTTCAAGTGATGTCTGCGGTATTTAGGCTTACTATTGCAACGCCGATGTCTCTTGGGTGGTACAAACCTGAGGTGCTTGACAGGTGGTTCTATATCAGGCCGCCGTCTGTAAAGGGTCTTTGGAGGTGGTGGGCTCGGGCCTTCGTCGCCGGGGTCATGTACGAAATGGGGTGTCTAGCGGGCAGGAGCGGTAAGGATGTGCTGTTAGTTCCCACATCGAGAGAGGCTGAGGCGGTATCTAGGGTGGTGGGCACTGTGATGGGTCTAGGATATGCTGGCGAAAAGGCGGCAATGGCATCCAAATTCGCGTTGGATATCAGGGTGTTAAGGGAGCCCTCTATAGACCGTACCAAGGGTAAGGTGCGGGTGAGGGAGTATTGGGCGGATGTGCATAGGTTCGCTTATTTAACCCGCAAAAAGCCGCCAATAGAGTACGCTGTGGGGGGCGATTTTGAGCTGGAGGTAAGTGGAGGCGGCCCGCCGCAAGCTCTTGAGGTTCTGTTGGTTGCGTTGACGCTTGAGGGTCTGGGGAAGGGAGGGCGGAAGGGGCTTGGCTCTATTGACGTCACAGCGGTGTACCGCTTCCGCCTTGCCCGTGATTTAAAACAACTAGTGGAGGACGTGAGGGGGTGGCTTAGGAGGTGGATATCTCCGTGTTCTGGCAAACGTCCTCCGTTTCCGCCTATGCCAGCTGTCGCAGAGGGTGTGGCGGAGATCTACCGCGTAGAGGGGTTAAATTTCTCTCATTTACACGACTTCTTTTTGCGGTCGCATAGGGCCCGCGTGCTGAAGGGCAATTACGCCATTCCGGATGAGCTTAGGGAGAGGCTCTTGGCGTGGGTTCTTGGCCTTCCGCGGAAAGAGGAGAAGACAGAGACGGGCTATGGGATTAAGGGCGATGTCAAGAGACGTGCGTCGACTTTTATTGTCTCCTTCCACAACAACCATGTGACGGGTAGAGGCGGCTATCTTACTGTGATTAGATCAGCCGACTGGCCTACGGCGCTGGAGTGGACAGGTGGCGGTGATCAGCAGATTAATATAGACTTTGAGAAAGTTTCTGAGGCGTATGATACAGCTTTGTCCGAGTTCCGGGAGTATGTGGAGAAGCTTGGTGGGAGTATGAGTAGGCTATGGCCGTGAGCAACGTTAGTGGGAGATACTTTAACTGTTCTGGCGCGTATAATATTACATCTTGTGTCGTGTTGGGTTTTCTCAAGGCGAGTGGCGGCGGGAGTGTGGCTATTGCAGAATTTTCGAGGGATACTGTGTTGTATATCTACGAGAATCCCCCCAGCTGGCCTTCTCCAAAAGACGTGGAGAAATATGTGGAGGAGCTCTACGAGTCTGCTAAGGCGGTATTCAAAAACGTTGCTATTTTGCGATTTACGTTAAGGACTCCGCTAACGATTCACACAAAGTGGCCGTACCTGCCCTTAGAGATTGGGCTAGCTATCCATCCCCTGTTGAATGTGCCTTATATCCCGGGTAGCTCGCTTAAGGGTCTGCTGAGCCACCATATTGATAAGGCGTGTGGATTAGATGCGGTGGAGCTGTTCGGCGATGCGGAGCATAAGGGCATGCTTGTCGTATTCGACGCATATCCCGTGAAGTGGGAAAAGGTTATGGAGCCGGATATCATTACGCCCCATTACCGAGAAGTGGAGGGGGAAATCTCTGAGGTGGAGGCGAGCCCTACTCCGCTGGTTTACCCCACGGTGCCGCCAGGTGTGGAGTTTGCTTTCATCATTGCCGCGGATGCCGATGTAGGGTGTATCGCGGAGCTTCAGCAGAGAATAGCTGACGCGTTAGCAAGAGGCGTGGGGGCTAGGACTTCGTTAGGATACGGAAGATTTAAATTTAAATTCTAAATATATAACGTGGTGAGAATTAAGGCTCAGGGAACGTATAAAAATTTCTCAACGGAGGTTGTAGGTAATAAGATATTACTTTTCGGACCAAATGGCGGGGGTAAATCTACCTTTATCCACCTGGTGCTCCGTGCGCTTTATGAAGGTTTGGAACTTGGATCTACGAGAAATTGGGATTTCTTAAAGTCGCCGGGGGAGTTAGGTAGTGAGTGGGAGGTGGTGGTTGAGCTGGACGGAGGTGGCGTAGTAACGTGCATGTATAGCGTGGGGCGGATTAAGTGCGAGGGGCCGCGTCGGCGGCTCGGAGTCGGATACGTGGGTCCTTGTGATGCTGTTTCGACGCGGTTGGGAGATCCGCTGGATTTGTGTAAGGGGACTGTTGAGATTAAAGATCCGTCGCTAGCTGAGTACCTGGAGGAGAATTGGAACGTCACCACGGTGGACAAGGTATATGGCGACAAGGCGAAGCAGGGGGATATATGGATTGAGATGAGGGACCTCGCGTATGGGTACAAGAGGGCGCTTGGAATAGTTGCTACGTCTTATGACGTTGATTTGTTAGCTATAGAGGCTTTTGAAGCCGGGTTACACTACGACTTGGCTACAACGCTTATCAAATTCCTCTCGAAGATAAGAGCATGGGTATTGATGGAAACTCATTTGGCAATAACTGTGAAGACTGCGCTTGTAGAGGGCTGGTCTGTGTATTACGTCTATGACGGCGGTTTCAGCCGCGTGTCTTCTCTAGACGATTTGAGGCGTGTGGCTGAGGTGGAGCTGTCGGTGTAGTGGTTATGCACAGGCTGGGAGGGTGCGAGGCTTGTGTGCTGGATAAATCGACGGTGAATCGGGGCTGTCCTTATGGCTGTGGTCAGATTTATGATAAGGCGCCAGAATGGGTTGTGAAAGTGGGGAGGGGTAGGTATGTCTTGGTGGAGTGCAAGTGTAAGATTGGGACACGTGTAATGGGGGATAAGGGAGAGAGGCACTCGTTGCTGGTAGAAGTGGAGAATAAGTTTAATAATATTAAGAGCTATCTATCTGTGAAGGGGAGATTAGAGTACGGGGTTGCTATGCCGTATGTTAGCGATAGTCTTAGGAGGGAACTGGAAAGGAAGAGAATTCGGTTGTATAGATGTTGTGAAGAGCCTTGTGGTGTGTGTAAGGTATGCTCTTAGCGTTTTGTAGGGGGGGCTGTCCCGATCTGGGGGAGGATTTTCTAGTGAGGAGGAGAGAGGTTGGCGGCTACGAGGCTGTGTCTATTACCTTGAGGAAGTACTGGCTTGATGAGGATTTTGAGGTGTATGGGGGGTGTCTAGCTGTGGCTGAGGGTGCCTACTCGCCTGAGCGTGCGTTTGAGTTGCTGAGAGGTTTTGTGGATAGGGCGGTGGCGGCGGTGGCAAGCCCCTCGCCGTTTTTAAAAGAGGATGTTTTTGGAGACAGTATATTTACAGTGTGTGATTGGGTGTGGGTTAGGGACGTTTCTGAGACGCCTACGCCGGTGAGAGAGCTTCTGTGCGCCGATGCCGATGTCGCGGTTTATTTAGATAGTCCGTGGAGATGTGGGGAGGTTGTGGAGGGGAGGGTGTGGGAGGATGCTCTGGGGGGCCGCTTGACTCGTTGTGTAGCTGATTCAGGTATGAGGTGTGGTGTGGGATCTAGGCGTGTTTCTTGACCTCTTTTATTTTGTATTTGCCGAAGCCTATGGCGCGGGATATGCCTACGCCTGTGGCTTGGCCTAGTTTTAGGAGGGCTAGCCAGGTTTCGACGTTGCCGTATATGGCGAGCTCCGCCTTGCCTATGTAGGCGGGGACTGCGCGGGCCTCTCCTATGCCGACGCGGACTGGCCTCACGGCGAAGTGGGTCAGCTCCAGCGCCGTGGGGGCGCGGTCGGCGAGCTGTTTGAGGTCTGTGCCGAATAGGTCTCTGTAGGTCTTGGTTAGGCTGTAGGCGATGCGCTGGGGGGAGGGGTAGAGGACGTCTCTGCCGTGGAACATGAAGGCCGTGGGGGCGAAGACCAGCTTGACGGTGGCGAATCCGTGGCCGTCGGGGAGGGCGGGCTCCAGCGCCGTGAGGGAGAGCTGCTCCGCCTCTAGGTGGCAGGGGGCCTCCGGGCGGGGGTTTTTGGACACCGCGGCGAGGAGGTAGTAGGCGTCTTGCTCAGACATCACCGCCCTTATGGCGAGTCTGGTGCCTGGCTCTAGGACGGCGGCTCTGCCGTCTACTCCGGTGAGGAGGGGCCTCCCGCCGACGTATATTGGGTGGGCGTATATCTTGTTTTTGGGCTCGGCTTCCCGCCTCGTGGTCTCCAGCAGGATTCTGTAGGCGGCCGACCCCGACCAGCCGGCCATTGGGCAGGGACCCTCCGCCCTCAGCCTCAGCTCGACGAGGCGCCACTCCGCCACGTACACGGCTCTCCTTGTGTAAAAAAGTTTTTATGTTGGGGGCGGGGGTGGGGTGTGATTGAGGTTGTGGTCTTCGCCCCGCTTAGGGTGGGGGTCTGCAGGGCGTGCGACGCGGCGAGGGCCTTCGGGGTGGATTTGACGGAGGAGCACATCCCCGCCGGCGACTTCCCGGCTGTGCTGGCGGCGCTGTCGTACCTCGGCGGGGTGCCTGTGAGGTTTACAAACCCCATGTCTCTCCGTGGTCTGTACCTCATGCTGAGGCACCGCACCGGGAGGCTTCCCCTGGTCCTCGTTGGGGGGAGGCTGGTGCACAGCGGCCCAGTGCCCAGCGCCCTCGAGCTGGCGGAGAGGCTGAGAGCGGCGCTTGGAGAGTCTTATGGATCTCCGTCTTAGAACCCCCGGGGCTCCATAGTGACAGACGGGGGCCCGCCGGCCTACGAGGCTCCCGCTGGGCGTGTGGAGAGTTGCGAAACTGCACTTGTCTCCCCACCCATGAGCCAGGTAGAGGTCGCATGAGTCGCGCTGGCAGTGGCGGCGGTTGCGAACATACAGCTGAAAACGCCATGGCGCCGCCCACTTGGGTAATCGCGTCCTAGCCCAGCATTTTCAAATTTTTAAGCCGTCTTCCGGATCTTTACGTGGCTTTGGTGATCTCCCCACCGATCGCCGAAATTCTCAGAAGGGCGGCGGGCGGCCGTGATCTCGAAGAGTTTTTAGTAGAGTTGCTGGCGGCGAGGCTGGACCCCCCAGAGCGGGTTGAGGTCTATCTAAAGCTCCACGAGAAGTACTTGAGGGAGGCTGAGGAGCTGTATCAAAAGGGCGACCTCCAGCAAGCTGGTGAGAAGTATTGGGGAGCTGTCACCGCTCTGCTCAGCGCAATTGCGGAGAGGCGGGGCCTCCGTCACTTCAGCCACAGGGACTACGCCGAGGTCGTCGAAGTACTGCATGAGGAGTCTGGAGACGGCGACATCCCCCGGCTTTTCGCCTCCGCAGAGAGGCTACGCGCAAATTTCTACCACGGCTTTCTGAGAGAGGCATCGTTTAGAATTCATAGAAGCGACGTGCTGACGCTCGTCGAAAAACTCAAGAAATTCCTCAAATAGGCCCATGCGGACAGAGAGACAACCCTCAGCGGAGGGACTTAACTACGGCCTTTCTGGGGGAGGGCAGAGATTTTAAGAGTGGTATTATCTCGAAATATGAGACTCATGATTCTGGCTTTGATAACTGTGGTGGCGTCGGCATACTCCTTTCAAGTGGTCACCGACAGAGGACTATCTGTAGGTAATCTCTATAACGCAATTGGTTACCTGCCGCCTGGTTGGTATAGCTATAGATTTTTTAACGTAAGTAGCGGGTTCTGGCTAGATGTAGTTGCGGATAGGCATGTCCAGGTTTTGGTTTTTTCAAATTCTACGTTCTCTAAAGAGGGTCTCAAGGCGAAGCCGCTGTGGTCAGCTTATGGCATTAATGTATCTTCGTGGATTCCCTTGGGGAGGGGGAGATATGTCGTGGTTGTGAACAACAACGGGACAAGTCCTGTTGTTTTTAGACTAGCTATAAATCGAAGCGCGCCGATCGGCGTTTCCGACTACGGCGTCGTTTTTACAAATCCTCCGGTTGTGTACAACTACACTACTAGAGAATTCAGATTACGAGTGGTCTGGCTGGGCGGCGAGGCGGCGAGCCCGCGCGGCGATGCCTACAGCATACAGCTAAACGTATATGCTGAAGTTAATACTTCGAAAGGAATTCACTACTACTGGCTACAAAACGTTATACAGTTTTATAATGGAAAATTTAGAATTCTAAATAACATATGGAATCATACCGATGCGTTCAGCTATCTTAGTAAAGAAGTTATAAAGGGGCTGGGTAATGTGGGTAACGATCGCAACCCCCAAGGAGTTTTAGAAGACTACTATTATAAAATTGCTTTTGATTTTAAAGACGCCGCACCACCAATAAACACTTCTCTATATATTAAAGTCGGCGTTAGGTCTGATGGGAGGCCGTGGTTTGCCTTT
The DNA here is from genome assembly GCF_000234805.1 of Pyrobaculum ferrireducens. NCBI lineage: Archaea > Thermoproteati > Thermoproteota > Thermoprotei > Thermoproteales > Thermoproteaceae > Pyrobaculum > Pyrobaculum ferrireducens. The sequence continues at coordinate 740,148 of NC_016645.1, read as the reverse complement.
GGCTATGATGTTGGACGTGGTGTTGAGTGGTATGACAACGTGACTTTAAACTTGGCGGCACGTAGCGTGGCCATTGCCGTAAGGGGGCTGAAGAAGAATCCACGTGGTCTTGAGCTAAACGCGGAGGGAGTCGTGGGGGGAATGTGTTGCCGCGAGCATGCAGATTTTAAGAAGATTTCAGTCGTGCTTCAGCTCGAATACTGGAACGGCACGCACTTCGCCGCAGTTCCGAGTTTTGTAAATTTTGGACAAGCCACCGCAGAAACCGCATCAAACATAAAGGTCGTCGCGTTGTACGGCAGAGGAGCCAATCTTACTCGGGGTGTATATCTGCCTGAGTATATGTGGAGTAGATATGTGCCGATTTACATCTCCGACTATGATCGAAGGGGCTGGGTAGTGGTTTTCAACGGCACTTTTCTAAACTTGACGAGGCCCCCGCTTATAGACTTTGGCAATAGAACGCGTGTAAGATATCTGGGGAATAGTTTAGGTGTGGGTGGCGTAGTCGTGACTAAGCCGCTGGAGGTCGTATTCCGCTGGCAGAGGGAGTACTTAGTTAGGGTGTCTGGACCTGTGGAGAGAAGTGAGTGGGTCCCCGAGGGTGGGGTGTATGAGTTTAGCCCGCCTCCTGTCGTAGACTTCGGCAACGCGACGCGGCTTGTCTTCGAGGGGTGGCGGCTTGGGGGGGTCTACAGGGGGTCCGTGAGCTTTGTGGTGAGGTCGCCGGCGGAGGTTGTCCTTCTATACAGGCGGGAGTACTTGATAACTCTTGTAGATGTGGCTGGGGTTTCGCGTTACTGGGTTGCGGCTGGCTCAGTCTTTTCCCCGAGGGTGGAGTCTATTATCGACTTTGGCAACGGCACCAGGGCGGTTTTGAAGGATCTGAAGCTGGGCAACGTCTCTATATCCTCTGTAGTGGTGAATGCCCCGGCGACTATAGTTGTGGAGAGGGGGTATCAGTATTTTGTAACTTACCGTGTGTATAACGAGTCGGGCGGCGTGTGGGTTGAGAGGGGAGGCTCCGCGCCTCTGCCGCGGCTTGCGGTTTTGTATCTTGGAAACGGGACGAGGCTCGTGCCTCTTGGCTATAACTACAGCGGGCCGGTGTACAAGCCTATGCACATCGTTGCCGAGTACAGGCGGGAGTACAACATTACGCTTCACCTATATAGTAGAGATGGCGTCTATCTAGGGCCTCACTACGTAGGCTGGGCGCCGGGGCCGCCCAGGCAAGTGGAGTGGCGCGGCGTTGCGGTGAGGGTGGAGGCCAGGTCGCCGCCGCCAGAGGTGGAGGCCGTGGCTGACGTAGGACACGTCGAGCTGGAGGTTAGAGACTTTTTGTCAATGCCAGCGCCGTTCAGCGAGGTGTCTATATCGTGCGGAAACTACACCACGAAGGCTGTAACAGACGCGGCGGGCCGATCAAGGCCACTGCTTCCACTCAACTACAAGTGCGAGGTCTCTAGACCGGCCGTGGGCGTCTACAGCGTGGCTGTGTTGGTGGGTGGAGGCGTCTTGGTGGGCCTCCTCGCCGTGCGCCGGGGGCGCTAGGGGAGCACCTCCCTCAGTAGGCGGTAGGCGTTTCGCCACATAACGGCCTCTACTTCCTCGTCGCGGAACCCGGCGGCTTTCAGAGCTTTTACAAAGTTGTCTATTTTGTCGACTGATTCAAGTCCATGGGGGGTGGTGGAGATTCCCAGGTAGTCTGTGCCCACGGCGATAATCTCCACGCCGAATTTGTCCCTTAGGTAGGAGGCGTGTTTAGCCAAGTCGCGTGGGGTGGGGGACTGGGATATGGTGGATGGTATGAAGGTGAGTCCCACTACCCCGCCTCTGTCCGCCAGGGCCTTGAGGACCTCGTCGCCGACGTTGCGGGGGTGGGGGGTTACGCCTCGGGCGTTGGCGTGGCTGATGACCACCGGCTTCCTAGCCTCTCTCAACACGTCGAGCGCCGTGACCATGCCGGCGTGGGCAAGGTCCACGACTATCCCCAGCCTCTGCGCCGCTTCTACCAGCTCCGCGCCGGCCTCGGTGAGCCCCCTGTCGTTTTTGGAGTAGCAGGAGTGGCCCCACCTGTTGTCGAGGTTCCAAGTGACTCCGAGGCCGCGTAGCCCCAGTCTGTGCCACAGGCGGAGGTCCCCCACGTCGTGTACGACGTCCGCCCCCTCGAGGGTGATGAGGAATTTGAGGCCCGGGGCGTACAGATCCCCTCTCGTCTCTACGATCTTTACGCCGTGCCTCTCGGCGATGGCGTGGTAGACCTTTACCCCCTCCCACGCAAGCCTCACGTCGGGGGTCCACGCCCCGTAGGCGTTTACGAAGGGGAACACGGCGGCGAATACCAGCTCTGCGCCGGCTCTCCTGAGCTTGGGGAGGTCGCTCTGCCTCCCTCCGGCGTCGGCGTCAAAGGGGGGCGGGCTGAGGGAGGTGAGGAAGTAGAAGGCGATGTCCTGGTGCAGATCTACAAACATCACCCCTCGAGCTCCTCGACCAAGCTTCTCAACTCGTCCAGCGCCTCCTCCACCGCCTCGCAGTCGCCGTCCTCTACCGCTGACTCGAGCTGGTCGATAACCGCCCTCAGCCTCTTCACCAATTCCTTGTCCATGCCTCTTTCATAACTCTGTTTTTTAATTATCTCCCCCTCGCGTTGCCCCACGCCGCTATGTGGAGGCGGGGGGTTACTCTGAGGCCGTGTCTCAGAGCCGCGTCCCATATCCTTCTGAGCACTGCGGCGTGCTCCTCGGGGGTCTCGGCCATAGGCATAAGAAAGACCCGCCCCCGGGGTATCCCCCGGGCCTCGACGTAGGCGGCGGCTTCCTCCACGTCCCCCTCGTCCCGGACCACGAATTTAAACCACGCCTTGGGGCTCGAGGGGTAGAAGGGGTGGAGGGGGGCCTTCACCCCCGCGTTGGACAGCTTTGGGGACACGTCGTAGTAGTCCACGCACCGGTCGAGCCCGGCGCTTGGGGGGTAGACTCCGCTTGTCTCGACCTCCACGGCGCCGAGCTTCCTGAGCCTGCACGCGAGGTCCTCCAGCCCCCTCCCCAGCCATATCAGCGGCTCACCGCCCGTCACCACGACGTGGCCCCTCACCCCCAGGGAGGCCGCCTTTTTCACGACGTCGTCGACGTCCATCTCCACCCCCGCCCCGTAGTCCCATGAGTACTTTGTGTCGCAGTAGGCGCACCGTATGGGGCACCCCGCCAGCCTCACAAACACCGCGGGCTTGCCTATGTTCACCCCCTCTCCCTGGAGGGAGGCGAAGATCTCCAAGACCCTCATGGCGGCGGCTTGAACCTAAGCCTCAGCTTCACCACCTCCCCCAGCACGCGGGTGATGTAGCCCTCCGCCTTGGCGCGGTCTATACCCCTCTCGGCGTAGATGAAGCGCATCACCTCTTCGTACTTCTTAAACTGCTCGTTGAGCCTCTTCCAGGGGATGCCCCTCAGCTTCTCCGCCAGCTCTCTATCCACGGGGAGGGCGCCCCCGGCCATTAGGCAGGCCAGTATGGGGTAGCCCACGTAGCCCCGGTGCACCGTCCCGTTGTCGTTGCTGTATGCGTACCCGCCCGCGACGTATACGGTGTAGGTCTTGTCGCCCTCGGAGGACACCACCTCGCACCTCCCGGGGGCCAGCACCCTGACCCTGCCGTCTGCCAAGGCGCCTAGGGCCTCCAGCACCTTTATCCTAGGGGGCAGACGCAGGTTCACATGGCTTTTTCGGTTATTAGTTTTTCAATATTTTCCACATAGCGCCTCGCCTGCTCCGGGAGGTATTTGTGGATGTCTGTGGTGACGAAGCCGCGGATTAGTAGCGACACGGCCTCCTCGTAGGTGAAGCCCTTGGCCATTAGGTAGTTGATCTCCTCCTCCGCCAGCCTCCCGATGGAGGCCTCGTGGGTCAGTGCGGCGTCGCTGTGGCGGGCGGCCAGTTGCGGGATGGTCACGATATTGGCCCGCTCCGACATCAGCAGTCCGCTACACTCCACGTGGCCCCTCGCCGGGCTCCACGCCTCCACCAAGGCCCGCATCGTCACCGTAGAAGACCCAGCGGCGATGGCCCTTGTCGCCAGCTCCACGCCGGCGCCCCGCCCCTCTAGCGACGCCACGGTGCCTATATCAATCACCGCGTCTCCCAGGCCCAGCACCACGGAGACGGAGTGGGCTCTGGCCCCCTCTTTCAGCACAATCCGGGGACTTGTCTGGAGCGTCTTCACGGAGGCGAGGTTGGCGTAGTACTCTACATACTCGCCGCCCTCCTCAACGAGGACGCCGGTCCTGGGCCTTACGTGAGCCGCCTTGTTCCAGCTGTGGACCATGATAAACCTAAGCCTGGCCCCTTTCATCACGTAGAACTCGGAAATACCCACGTGAAGACCCACCGCCTCCGGCGCAATGGCGCACCCGGTGTAGACCACCGCCTCGGCCCCCTCCTCTACTATAACCACATTGTGAGGCGCCTGGAGGCCTCCCCTCACAATAGAGAGACATGCGAGGATTGGCTCGCTCACCTTGACGCCGCTCTTTACTCTTATGACGTAACCCCCCACCCCCCTCAAGGCGGCCGCCGCGGTGTATTTATCCAGGTGCGGCGGCACTAGGCGCCAGAGGTAGTCCCTCGCCACGTCTCTGTACTCCTCTACAAACTCCTCTAGTCTATACACCTCGACGCCGGGTATTCTGCTTAGGTATCTAAAGTAGGCGTTGTCCGCCTGTATGTAAAACGCGGCCGCCGCTGTGGAAACCCCCACGCGCCCCGCAACTGAGGCAACCGCCTCCTCCTCCAAGAGGCCCCGCCCCTCTCCAAAGGCCGTCACGTCAATATCCGGCCCGTACGGCGCCGGTTTATCCAGCGCGCTCCTTGCCTTGTGCCTAACCTCCTCAAACCAGCTTTGAGAAGCCATAGCTAAACACCTCCTCGATGACCTCCCGCCCTCCGCACCTCCTAAGACCCCCGCCGTGGAGAACGCATACCCGAGTTGGAGGGAGGTGCCTAGCAATATGGGCGCTGTGGGTCACTACTAGAAGCGCCGCTGTCTCCGCCAAGGCTCTGAGCCCCCTCCCCACCACGGCGAGGCTCTCCACGTCCACGCCGCTGTCCGGCTCGTCGACTAGGGCCACCTTAGGCCTCTGTGCAATGACTGTGGCTAGCTCAACCCTCTTCCCCTCCCCTCCGGAGAGCTTCCCAACCTCCCGATCTAGTAAATGTTCAACCTCAACCACCTTCGCCACCTCGTGGGGGTCGCACCCACTTTTCCTACAGATGTGGCGGAGAAGTGTGCCCACCTTTACCCCCTGGAGCCTCGGCGGAGTTTGGAAGGCGAGGGCGAGGCCCCTAGCCGCTCTATCACAAGGTTTCAGCCCAGTTACATCCTCGCCGTTTAACAAGACGCGGCCCCCCACCACGTTATAACCTGGAATACCCATCACAGCCTTGAGAAGCGATGACTTCCCCGCCCCGTTGGGCCCCAGTATGTAGAACACACCGCCTCGGGGAACCGCCAGAGATATGTCACTGAGCAGAAGACGCCCCCCTACAGATACAGAAACGCCCTCCAACACAAGAGACACATATATGAGAAGTACATCAGTTTAAATATGTAAAGATGCATGCAGTGCACAAAGCTGACGACCACATCGCACACACTTGTGTTTAACACGTAGGGGGTGTAAAATCTGCGTCGGCTAAGGCACAGGATCGTAGACGTTAAGCAACTGTACCCCCAAGGCCAGGGGGTATACGGGGCCCGCGGGGGGTGGCGTCAGGAGGTGTAGTTAAAGAACAACCAGCTTTTTTAAAACCTCTTGCTTGTCGACTCTTACGCCGCCGAATTTAGAGGCGAGGATGTAGACGCGGCCTCCCACCTCTACGCCGGAGAGGTCCAGCCTCTCGCCTTGGGACTCCACGACGCGGATGTCGCCCTCGGTGGAGGCGCCGGAGAGCGAGGCCTCGCCCCTCAGCTTGTAGATGGAGATGGAGTAGGCAGAGGCCCCCGCCTGTAAGGTGCCCCTTACCCCCTCGACGATTAGCTCCCCCGCTATCTTCGCCCCGCCCAGCGCCACGGGGCCCGCCGCATCTACCACGGAGACGTGGCCACCAGCCGACAGGCCGCCGGCCGCCACGGAGCCTTTCACAGACCAGAGGACAACCCCCACTGCCCTGGCCCCCGTCAGGTCTACCCCGCCCTCCACCGTGTCTATGTATATGTTTCTAAACCGGGAGCCCCCCAGTCTCACGGCGCCTCTCACGCTGTGGATGTAGAGGTCGGCCCCCCTGGCCTCTGAGAGGTCCACGTCGCCCACCACGTACTGCACTATTAGGGGGCCGTGTATCTTCGCCCCCCTCAGCCTCGGCGCCGAGTCGAACACCTCGCCCCCCGGGAGGTTGCAGCCCTCGCAGTCCGGCGTGAAGGCCAGCGATCTCCGGCACCGCTTGTCCCTCACGCAGTTGGGGTCGTGGTAGGGGCAGTAGCCGCTTTCCAGCGCCGGCCTCCCGCAGAAGCACCTCACGTAGGGGGAAAAGGTTATATTTTTTAACTTGGGTGGAGGCGTCGGAGTGGTGAAGAGCCGGAGTACCTCCGACGTTGAGGAGAACCCGCCCCCCTCGCGCCGCTACATCCTCATGTCGATTAAGCCCAGGTTCGGCTGGGAGATCCTCAGCGGCCGCAAGAAGTACGAGCTGAGGAGGCTGGCGGGGCCCCTCGTGGAGCCGGGGGACGTGGTTTACCTCTACTTCACCAAGCCCACAGCCGCCGTGGCCGGCCGCTTCACGGCAGGAGTCGTGTTCGTCGCGCCCCCCTCCAACATTCCGCAACTGCTGGCGGAGCTCGGCGACGTGGGCGTCGGCGGGGAGGACATGGAGTACGTCCGCGGCGCGAGATACGCCATGCTCATCCAGGTGAGGGAGCACGCCCAGTGCCGCGCCCCCGTCAAGCTGAGCGACCTGGGCCTGAGGCCGCCCCCCAGCTACAGACGGCTGGACAGGTACATGGGGGCGAGGCTGGACGAGCTTTGTGAACCCCCGCCTAAGCCAGGCACTTGACGCCGAGCTCCTCCTCCCCGGCTACTCTGCACAGGTTTTTATCGGCGGTGACTAGTATATCCGCTTTTACATACCTCGCCGAGGTGATTTGCAACGCATCTGCTTGATATATGTGGTGCTTCTCTATTAACCTCCACGACTCTCTCAGCAAGTCTGCGGTGATTCCCACTACTTTCAAAACGCCTAGCGAGACGAGCCTCCTCGTCTCACCTAGAAAATTTCTCCGCGCGGCTCTCCACGCCTCCTCTGTCAGCACGCCGCGCCTCAGGTAGCGGTCGAAAACGCCGAGGGTCTCCCCCACGTTCCAAAGTGAGAAGCTGAGCTCCACCTCGCCGTCTAGCGAAGAGTCGTACAGCTCCACCACGTAGTCGCTGTGCTTCTCAAAAACATACCTCTTCACAATGGCGCTGGTGTCTAGATAGAAGACTCTTGCCTCATTTTCCATACCTCCTCCCCCGCGTCGGCGGGGCCCACAGGCTTCACAGGCCTCACCACAAGCGGCGCCTTCTCATCGGCCAGCCCGGCGAAGAGGTCGGCGAGGAGGTAGTTCCTAATCAACTCCTCGAGAACCGCGCTTGCGGTCCTCCCCTCCGCCGCCACCTTCTTCTCAAACCTCTCCCACAGCGCCGCATCCAGCGAAATACTCGTCTTTTTCCTCTTCGACACCCCTCCCCTACCCACAGTGGTAAATACCTCTAGATTTAAATACCTTGTAGCTCACGGCAGGCGGGCTCTGCGGCTCCGCCGCGTTCACCTGTCGCGAGCGGAAGGACTCCTCACGCCTCGGCGTATATATCCAGCGCCCGGGTTTTTATAGGTGGATAAAGGCTTTAACCCCCTTGTCTCTGGCGGACGTGTACCGTCTGAGGATTAGGGGTATATACGCCACCGCGCTGACCAAACTGGCCCTGGACTGGGGCTTTAAGGTGGTGCAGCCCACCGAAAAGATCGCAAAACGCCTCGCCATTGATAGGGACGTGTCTCCGCCGGATGCCACGGTTAAGGACCACGAGTCGAAGACGGGGATCGTGGTGGTGGGGAAGTGCGAGGTGGTGGAGGCCTTTCTAGAGAGGCTTTCTCAATACGCCGATCCCTTTATCGCCAGGGCTAGGGCAGGCGTGAAGGAGGTATTCGCCGGGAGGGCGGTGGGCGAGGCGGCGGTGGAGGGCCCCGGAGGCGAGGTGTACGAAGTGCCGAGCCGCTACGTCCTCACGCCGGGGTCCGTGGGCGTATACACGGTGGCGAAGCCGCCCATCGGCCCCCACAGAGGGGTGGCGGTGCCGGAGATCGTCGTCGACGGCGAGTACCTCGAGCTGAACACCACGGGGAGGGTGACGTACAGCGAGCACATCCCCCCGGAGGACAGGCTGAGGCTGAGGATACTCGCGGAGTCCCGGCTGAGGCAGTACGCCACCCTCGGGCTGAGGTTCAAGTCGTCGGCACGCTACGCCGACGAGGAGGCCCTGGCCCGGGAGGCGGAGTCCCTCTACCAAGAGCTCCTGGCGCTTTCGAAAGGCGGGGCGCCCGGCGAGGTGCTGAGGCGTGGTAGCTGCCTCGCGATCGCCCTCTTCGACAAGTGGGGCAAGGAGAGGCTGGACGATGCCAGGGCCTCGGTTGTCCCAACGGCTAGGGGGCACCACGCCCTCAGAGCCCAGGGGATTGGGAGATGCGTAGACCTCCTCGACTACGTCGGCGGCGACGTGTACGAAAAGGCGGCGGAGTACCTGGCGAAGGGCGAGGTGGCGATTTACCACGTGAAGCCCTGGGGCGACGTGGTGAAGATGAGGGGGGAGTCCATAGGCGTGAGGGGCGGAGTCCTGGTGGTGAAGAGGTTGCTCAAGCCGGGGGGCGTGCTGGACGGAATCGGCGTCGAGATCGGCAGGGGCTACTACGCGCTGACGTGCATACCCCGCGGCGCCTGGTACGTGGTACACACCTACTACACCCCCGACGGGAGGCCGGTCGGCACATACATCAACCTCAACACCGAACCCGAGTGGGGCCGCCGCGTCTACTACATCGACCTCCTCGTCGACAAGGCCGTGACTCAGCAAGAGGAGAAGATCCTCGACCTCGAAGAGTTTAAGAAATACACCGCGTTCTTCCCACGGCGTCTAAAGGACCCCCTAGCCCACGCGCCCGCTGGGAGGCCCCAGTGCACCGAGAACGGGCTAGTCGACATCTCCGGCCGGTAGAGTTGTATAGAGTTATAATGGTGTATGCGTGGAGAAGACGACTATAGCCGTGTCGAAAAAACTTCTGCAGGTTGCGAGAGTGAAGGAAAGGCTCGGGGCGAGGTCCATGGAGGAGGCCATATCCAGAATACTACAGGAGTACAAGCTTCTGAGGAGGAGAGTGGCCATACTGGAGATGCTGGAGAAAAACCGGGGGGGGGAGGCGCGGCCTCCGTCGAGGAGCTACTTGAAGATAGGAGGAGATGGGGGTCCCCGCGGAGGCTCTCCTAGACACCTCAGCGCTGATCGAGGTGCTAGACAGAGAGGCTAGAGCTACTACCGGACTAGCCCCATCTCTCAAAATCGGTATATGAATATATTAGGTGTAAAGGGGGAGGCGGTTTTACAAGATGAGGCTTGAGGAGGCGTTCACCGTGCTCCCCATAACAAACGAGGTGGTTGAGGTAGCCGCCGACGTCTTCGCCCAGCTGAAGAAAAGAGGCACAGCGGTGAGTGAAAACGACATATACATAGCGGCGACCGCCATCGCCCACGGGCTCCCCCTATTGACAAGAGACAGAGACTACCTGAAAATTGGGGAGGTGGCCCCGGCGCTGCGCCTCTACCTAGTTGACTAGGTCTGGGACAGGGCGCCTTCGGCCACGGCCGCCACCTTTACCTCGGCCCTCAGCCCCTCCTCTGCGTACGCCCTCGCCACGGCGCTTTTCACGGCGTCGGCGTCTCTGTCCAGCACGAGGGCGATGACGGAGGGCCCCGCGCCAGAGAGGGCGAAGCCCAGGGCCCCCGCCTCCAAGGCGTATCTCCTCGCCCTGTGGTACCCCGGCACCAGAGGCGCCCTGGCCGCCTCCACCACCTCGTCCTCCATTCCCCTCGCCACCAGCCTGGGGTCGGACAAGGCGAAGCCGGCCACCAGCGACGCCACTCTCGAAATCTGCCTCACATAGGTGCGGAACTCCACCTCCCGCGGAAGGACCTCCCGCATCATCTTAGTCTTGTTCGGCATAGGCGGGACGTCCGGCACCCCCACCACGAAGGTGAGCCTAGGCGTAAACTTGACAAAATCCACGGGAGACAGCGAGGTTAGCACAACGGCCCCCCCGAGTGCCGCCCCCGCCACGTTGTCAAAATGCGGACTCCCCGCCGCCGCCGCCTCGCCGAAGCCCGCCGCCTCCACCACCAGCCGCGGGTCAACCCTAACCCCAGCCTCTCTTATAAAACCCGCCAGGGCCGCCACCGCCGAGGCGCCGCTACTCCCAAGCCCCCTGGCGACGGGGATGTGGTTAACCACCTCCACCTCCACCCCCCGGCACACCCCGGTAAGCTCGAAAAACCGCCGAAAAGCCCGTACCACGGTGTTATCACCGCCGGGGTCAAAACCCCTAAACCTCACCTCCACGCCGCAACCAGACCCCACCTTGACATACGCCTCAGCCACGTAGGCGTCGTGCGCCACCGCAACCACGTCGAAACCAGCCCCGAGATTAGCGCTAGTAGACGGAGCCCTCATACCCCCACCACCCGCCGGCTCCCCAAGGCGACGCAGAACCCCACGCCGCCAGCCCACCTATATACATCAAGGAGCAAAATCCATAGATATATAAACTTTAAAAACGCCCCACCCCAGGAAAACTTATAAAACAGACAATACAAAAATCCACAGATAGTAATCCAAGAATATTACAAACAGATAGTTATAAACATAGAGTCTTTGATATACAGACCCGCGGCGTCTAGCCGCCCCCGTGCCCAGCCTCCTGCGGTGGGGGATGTGGGTGGCTTCCCCATCCACTGCCCTCGCCGCTGGCGGCGTTGGGGGACAAGCCGGTAGCGCTGGGCGGGCCTCCCCGTCTGGCGCCGCCGGCGAAATCGGCGCCGACGGCCAGGCGCCGCGGGTCTCCCCTCTCCTATGCACACCGTTGTAGACGACTGTCATATTGGCAACTCATTTATAACCCGGCTATGTCCACCTCATGGCTATTGACTATTTGGTGTTTTACCTCGTTCCCAACCTCATCGGGGGGTTCTACGCCTTTATAATGGCGCTGGGAGCTGTGAAGAGGGTGAGGGGGCGCCGGGCGCCGCCCGTCGAGAACTACCTCGTCGTGGTGGTAACGGTGGGCGACGGCAGGGTCCTCCCGGCGCTGTTGGAGACGGTGGCCCAGCTGGAGCGGCTGGGGCTCAGGTACGTGGTTGTCTCGTCGCGGCCCCTCCCCCTGCGTAGCGTGTTGGTGGTGCCGCCGGAGGAGGACGGCTCTAAGTACCGCGCGGTTAGGTGGTTTGTGAAGAACTACGCCAGGCCCGACGTGTGGTACGTCTTTCTCGACGACGACAGCTACCCCCTAGACACCCGCTTCCTCAGCGACATCGCCTACTACGGCGCGAGGGGCTACGTGGCGGGCAACGGCGTCTTGGTGCCTAGGCCGGGGAGATCGCCGCTTGCCTACGCCCTGGACTGGGTTAGGTGGTTCCACGACGTGACGATTTACCGCTTCGCCATGGAGTTGCTGAGGAGGCCGGTGTTCGGCATGCACGGCGAGCTCCTAATAGTGAGGGGAGACGTGTTGAGAGAGATCTGGCCCGCCATGGGGGACACCGTCACCGAGGACTTCCGCTTCGCCATGGAGCTACTCAGAAGGCGCTACAAGACCTTCCAGTCGGCTACCCGCGTCTCGATTAGAAGCCCGAACTCCCTCGCCGACTTCGTGAGGCAGAGGGCCAGGTGGGCCAGCGCCCTGAGAGACGCGGCGAGGTACAGAAACACCCCCTACATAGGCCTAATAGCCGCCGGCTTCGCCCTCTGGACGGCGGCCCCCTCCACGTGGCTCTACGGCCCCAGCACGCCGCTACTTATCGCAACTATATACGCCGCGGTGTACCTCTACGGAAGCCTCAAAGCCAGGCGCTACGTCCTAGACGTCTGGCTCGCCTCCCTACTCGAGCTAGTCGGACTCGCCGCCGGCATCGTCAAAAAAGGCAAAACCTTCTACATCCTAGACAAGACGTAGCTTTTTTAAGCTCGGTGGGAGGTTCGTAGACTTTTAAAAGCCGGCGCTCGCGGTGTTTTTTGGCTTTTGCCAGCGCAGACGGGTATCCCAGCCCAGTCTACCCCCCGGCGCGTCTCTAGCCATCTGCGATGCGGGTCAGCACATCTACGTAGTGGACCACGCCGCAACGGGGCAGGGGCCTAATGGGGGCACGCCTATGTGGCACATCGAGATGCTCCAGAGGGCAGACGGGACCTTGGCAGAGACGTGGAGCGGTCCGGCAGAGCTCGGCCAGCTCTGGGCGTGCTCCACGGCGGGAGGAAAGCTGGTGACGTTGGAGGATAGCTACGGTAGGGGTGGCTCCGGGTACAGGGTTAAAATTTATAAATTGATGGATGAGGCCAACTGAGCCGCCGTAGTCTAGCGGTTAGGATGGCGGGTTGTGGTCCCGTTGACCCGACGACCCACGAGGTCGGGTTAAGGTTCAAATCCCGGCGGCGGCCCCATGCAGTTTTTAAAGATCCACCTACGCGAGGGAGCCCTCACCGCTGGACAGACCTCTTGGTATAACTCGCCAAGGCCTCTTTAAGACTTTTAAGCGCGTTCTCCAGCTCGTCGCCCCACCTCACTCTGGCCCTCAAAACCTCGGCCTTGTCTGTAACTTCCCTCAACAGCTCCACTACAGCCACTGCGGCTTCCTCCCGTGTGCGGTACTTGGACCACGCCATGTCGGGATCGGGGCCGTGGTACTGATACTCGTGGAGATTAAGAGCGGTATTGGCGACAAAGTAAATCCCACTATACCCCACATCACTCAGCATTTTAGACAAAGCCATCAACCTAGAAGTCGGCACCCGGGAAACACCCGTCGTCTCTAGCCACCGCCTCTCCTCGTCGCCTCTGGCCAGAGTCTTCAGCTTATCCAGCTCCAGCCTCAATAAGGCGGCGATAAACGCCTTCCACGCCTGGAAGGCCTTCCCCGCGGCGTTTCTCACCAGGCCGCGGCGTAGGTATTCAAGAGCCAGCCCAGCCTCCACAAGCGCCTCAAGCAGACGCGCCGAGACGTAGTCCTCGGCTGTGGGCTTCGGGAGGGGCCTCTCCAAAACCTCCACATCCACGTACGTTGGGCAGGTTTAAAATCTTCTGTACGGAGAGCTGGGACTCTCTCACATCGCTAGCCCCTAGGGCGCGGCCCCGTCCGTGTGCGCCTTGGAGAAAGCCAGGTAGCAGTCGCCCGGGGCGCTCGGAGGACATAGGGGGTATTTCCCACCAACTCCCCTCTCAGAGGCCTTAGAGCGAGCCAATTCTCCACAAGAGTGTAGTGTTTAAAGAGGTGGGACGTGTGTATATAAATCCATGCGGCGGCTTTAGCTGTGAGCTGGGAGAGTTGGGCCGACTGGCTGAGCGACGCGGAGGACGACCTAGCCGCGGCGCTTGACCTCGTGAGGCTTGGGAGATACGCCAAGGCCTGCTTCCTCGCCCAGCAGGCGGCTGAGAAGGCGCTGAAGACCCTCCTTATTGCAAAAAGCGGGAGATACGCGGGGCCCCACAGCGCATTGGCGCTGGTGCTGGAGGCGGAGAGGCTCGGCCTAGCACCTCCCCCGGAGCTACGCGAAGCCGCGGAGGAGCTCGACCGCCACTACGTCCCCAGCAGATGCCCAGAGGCGTGGCCGTGGGGCCCGCCCCACGCCCACTACCGCGCGGCCGACGCCGAGAAGTGTATAAAAAACGCCGAGGCTGTTCTGGAGTATGTCAAAAGGGCTGTTGGAGGCGGCTAGGCGGAACAGGTCCCTCACAGCCGAGGAGCTGGCCCAGGCGTTGGAGCAGGACCTGAGGGGCGTGGAGGCGGCCGCGGCGTATCTACTCGGCTCCGCCGCCCGGGGGAGGTTCGTCCGGGGCCTAAGCGACATAGACATCTTGGTGGTGACGAGGGGCCCGCCTTCCTGGAGGGGGAGGACCGCCCATGTGGAGGCCGGCGACGTAAACGCGGTCTACATGTCGCTTGAAGAGGCCTGCGCCGCCTACAGAAGAGGCAACAACTTGGTGAGGGAGGCCCTTGACGAGGGGATACTCCTCGCCGGGGACCAGTCAACTGTAGATGAGAGCCGCCGCGTTGCGCAGACTACATAGGCGAGACGTATAAATTTAGAGTCGCGCCCAAACCCCATGTTTAGAGCCTCCGCCGTGAGGGCCTTTGAGCTCTCGCTCATATACGGCACATTGGCGCTGGGGGGCCGCGGCGGCGTGGAGCCTAGATATACCTGAGCTGTGGTATGCCGTGGCGTTGTTCTTCGCCGTGGACACCCTCATCGTCCTCTGGTACATGCCGGTTAGGTGCGCCTCTGACAGCGGCATCTACAAGCTATGCACACCCGTTAGATGCCTAGAAGTCAGGGTAGTAGAAATATTCGGTGAGGTAGCGGGCGGTGGAACAATCCCCACGACGCCCCGCGGCGCCTCATGCTGGGGGTGGCCCCTGCCCACCACCCAATTCCTCAGCTGTAGAGACCGGCTCTACTTCTCAACACCTCACTGCGGCGGGAGGTGGATGCGCATTAGAGGCGTGGTGAAGGGGAGGCAGAAGGAGGTTTGGCTGTGTGGTTGCCGCTAGGCGCAGTTGTGTCCACGAATCGCCCGCAGGTGGCTAAGGAGCTTACCGACCGCCCCGTGAAAGTAGCGGCGGTGCCCCTCTTACCAGGCGACCCGCGGTGTAGGGGCCGGTGTGTGGCGTGTGGCCTCGTCGAGCTGGCCGCTGGTAGGGCAGTTGTGTAATTTAAATAGTGCGTAGGTGGAGTTATGGATTTGTTGAGAATTGGCGTGTTCCTTCTGGGGGTGGCGGCTCTGATTGTGGCTGTGATTGGCCTTATGATCTACTTGGAGAGGCCGAGGCCGGCCCCCACGCCGCCTTTCTACGCCTACTGTGTGGATAAGTACGTCGTCGTGTCGGCTAACGCCGAGCTGAGGGGGGTGAAGGTCTACGAGCCGGGCGGCGCCGTTTACTGCGTATTTGACCAAGTCAAGGCGGGCTCGGACGCGGCCTGCCGCGTGGGCAACGGCACCCTGTACGTGGTGGAGTGGGAGGGCTATACCAAGGCCGTGCAGTGTGCCCCGCCCCCGCCTCCGAGGCCGGCCACGGATTAATGTTATAAACCAGCCGCCTCGATCCGCCATGCTGAGAGTAGAGCTACAAGGCCCCGTGGCGAGGCTGGTGTATCAACGCGGCGAGAGAGAGGCCGTGGCAATTGGGCCGCTCTCCGACCTCCCCACCCTCCTAGGCCTCTTCGTCGCCCAGATGGCGAGGGAGGGCTTCACCCCAGATGAAATATGCCAGGCGGTTAAAGAGGTATTGGAGAAGGTAGGGAAAAAACCCTAGGACCTTACCCGAGTCTCGCCCTGCTTGGGCCTCCTAGCAAGCACAGCAAGCACCGCCGCCCCAACCGCCGCGATTATTACCAGCGCGGCTACCTCAATGGGGAAGCCGGGCTGAGGCGCCGGCGGCGCGGCGGGCGCAGGTGTGGCTGGCGGCGCGGTTACAGTCGGGGACGCCGCGGACGGCGGAGGCGCGGCGGTTGGTTGCGGCGTGGCGATCGGCGTGGTGGTGGTGGCGGGGGCGGGCTGGGTTGTTGTGGCTGTCTGCGTTGCTGGGGCGGTGGTGGCCGTGGGGGTCTGGGTCGGTGTGGCGGTGGGGGTGGTTGTGGCTGGCGGGGTGGCTTGGCCTATCTGTATGGTGGTGGGCTGGCCGCCGGGGGCTAGGATCTGGAGGGCCGTGGGCTTCTGGTAGGTGAATTTGTAGATGTAGACTGGCTTCTCCTCGAAGTAGGAGCCGAGGACTCTCTGGCCGTTGACCAGTAGGAAGGGCACGCCGACGTTGGGATCGTCTGCTGAGATTGTGACGGTCACCAGGTCGCCGGGGGTTGGGCTCCTGGGGAGCACCTTCTCAACCTTGACTGCGGGCGCCGGGGCGTAGTCGCCTATGGCGATCCACACCGGCCTGCCGGAGATCCTAATGGTGTATCTGCTGTACTTGCCCAGGGGGTGTCTCTGCACCTTCACCAGCTGGGCGGAGCCGTTGAGCACCTTCAGCCCCGAGTAGTCGCTCGGGAGGTCGATGGTGATCTCGCCCGGCGCCAGGTCGCTGTCTATGTAGAGCTGAGCCGCCTTGGAGCCCCAGGTCAAGACGGCGAAGTTCTTGTAGGTCCACACCTCTCTGCCGATTTCCACGCGGCCGTCGGGGTAGACGACGTAGGATCTGTAGCCGTGGGAGGTGTCTATGGAGCCGCCGAGGGTCCTCGTGGTGACGAAGTACGTGCCGTTTATCACAATGGTGGAGTTGCCGCTGTGGACGTGGCCGGACATCACCAGCGCCACTCTGTACTTGATGGTCAGCTCTAGGAACTTCTCGTAGGCGGGTCTGTTCTGGAGGTAGCTGGTGTAGACGATGTAGTACTGGCTTCTGCCGGTGGGGTCTCTGTTTAGGCGGTCGACGTCCTGCGGCCCTCTGTATGTCTCCACTATGTAGGAGTCGGCTTTGTAAAACGGCGGGTGGTGCACGAGGACTATCTTCACCTTGTCTGGGTACCTCTTCAACACGTCTTCGTAAAACTTGACGACGGAGTCGGTGAGGTAGCCCTCTAAGCCGCTGTCGAGGCCGATTATTAGGTAGGGCCCGACGACTCTGTACCACACCGGCGGGCCTTGGAACTTCCTGTAGTTTACCAGGGGGTCGTCGCCTGCGTGGTCGTGGTTGCCGGGAATGGCGAATATGGGCTTGGTTGCGGTGGAGGCGTACCTAGCGAAGAGCATGTGGTGCCACGGCTGGCCCCCCACGTCCGCCTGGTCGCCAGTGGCGAAGACCACGTCGAAGGGACCGCCGTTGGCCACTACCATGGCGTGTATGAGGCGGTAAACCGAGGCCATGTCCAGCTCCACTCCCATGTGCTCGTCGGTGATTTGGAGAATCCTAAGCGGCCCCGTGACGTTGCCCACCCAGACAGCCTTCGGCTCGTAGAGCTCCCCGCCGTTTATCACCACGTCGTACAGCCCGAGCGGCGTGTCAGCAGGCACCGCCGCCGTGATTACGTTGCCGGAGGTCTTGAATGTGAGGGCTATGGGCTTGTCTAGCCCAGGCGCCGCCAGCGCCACGCTGTTCACTGCGACCGGCGCGTCGAGGGTGATGTTGAACGTGCCCCCCGGCGTGACGTACGCGGGTACGGCCCACCTGGGATCGACGATGGTGGCCGCCAGGGCCAGGGAGGCGGCGAGGAGGAAAAAGAGGAGTCTCATTACCTCTTCCTAATTGCCAGAGCCGCGGCGGCTATGGCGAATATCAACGCCAGCGCCGTCCCGACGAAAGCCACAGTGCGGGCGTTGGAGGCCTCTGCCATCGCCGCGTTTAGTTGCTGGCTGAGCTGGTCCACCTTCTGGCTCAGCGCAGAGACTTGACTACTCACGGTGTTGATCTGCCCAGCAACGCTCCCTATCTGGTTGCTTAGCTGAGACACAGAATTCTTAAGAGACACCACGTCGCTCTGCACCCCGCCAACGGCGCCTTTCACCGCCGCTACTTCGCTCTTCACAGACTGCAAATCGTCGGACAGAGAGGCCACGTTGCTGGCCAGCTGGGCCAGGGCCTGGCTCTGGGCCACCATGGTGGAGAGCTCTCTGTAGTTGCCTGTGGCCCACAGCATGAGGTTTCTGAAGAACCTCGGCCCCTCTAGCCTCACGCCGTAGTACACAGGGGCTACCATGGGCTCGTAGCCGCCGTAGGGCGTCTCGCCGGAGAGTATCAACACGCTGTTGTTAGGCATAAACTCGACAGCCATTAGGGCAAAGACGCCGCGGTCGCCGGCTTTGTGCGCCTTGCCGTCCCTCCCCTTCTTATCAGCTGAGGTTCTGCTCTCCACTATAACGCCGTTCTCAGTTGTCCTTGCAATTACAAAAATGTTTTTGTAATATTTAGACACCTCCGGGCTAGTAGCCGGCACCCAAGTCCCGTTTGGCAACACAACTGCGATGACTCCGGGCCCGTGGAAGAGGACCCTCTGCGCCATGAAGCCGAGGAACGCCAGCTGAGGCGGCGGATCTACAACGCCGACCACTCTGTAGCTGGCCCTCGCGTTGTGTTTAGAATCCTCCACGGAGACGTAGTCGAGGCGGATGTGGGCGCCGAGGTACTCAGCCACGTCGTTACACGCCGCCTGCGACTCCTCGGAGCCCTGCGCCGGGTAGTCGGAATCGGCGGCGCACCATAGCACCTTCCCTCCGGACTCGAACCACTTCTTCAAAGCCGCCAGCTCTGTGTCTGACAGCGTCTTAGGCGGCTGGCCCAGTATGATAACCTTGAACTGGGACAGATCTACCGTGGAGAGGTCACCACTGATAATTGTAGCCATCTTTGTGGCGTTGAGCCTACTGATTAACGGATCAACGGAGGTCCCCGGCGGCACCAAGATGTAGAGGCTTGCGAAGTCAGAAATCGCCAGCGGGTTCGCCGTGGAGTTTACCCAGAAGTCAAGCCCCTTGGAGGCCTCTCCGTGGGCTAGGTCTACCAAAATAGGCGTGTTTATTTGCTGGGCCGCCGCGAGGGCGGCCACGAGGACCGCCAACAGAAGTTCCGACCGCATAGCACAACTTTCAACCATTTTTAAATGTCTAATTCGTATGAATCCCCGCCAGCTAACATTTAAATAGAGGTAGTAGTTACGCCATGCGAACCGGGTTGGTAGCTGGTGCACTAGCCGCGGTGGCCGTAATCGCCCTGATCGCCCTCTACCTCGCCACCCAGCCCCCCGCAACCCCTCCACCAACTACCACAAGCACCCCCACGACGCCGCCACCTCCAACCACTACGCCGACGGTGACGCCCAGCCCCACGACGACCTCCCAGCCGCCTACCACCACCTCCCCCACAGCCACCACGTCGCCAACCGCCACCACACCAACGACAACCACGACGGCGGCGCCTACCTGCGACAGGCTTGTGGTGGTGACTAGGCACCCCACCGACATCCTCGACGCGGCGAGGACGCTGTTTCTCAAAAGCGACGTGGCGAAGAAGTACGGAATCAAGGACGTGGTTTTTAGGCCCATAGCCGCGGCGCAGTGGAGGCCCCTCATAGAGCAGGGGCAGGCCGACGTGGCGTGGGGCGGAGGCCCCACCCTCTTCGACTCGCTCTATAAAGACGGGCTTCTGCTCCCCCTGGAGGGCGACGAAGTTAAGGCCGCGCTGGCCCAGATACCCAAGACCATCGCGGGTATGCCCATGATGCGGACGGGAGCAGACGGGAAGGTGTACTGGGTGGCCTGGGCCGTCTCCAGCTTCGGCATCACAATAAACACAAAGGTCCTCAAGGCCGCCGGGGTGCCCGAGCCCAAGACGTGGTCGGACCTCGCCTCCTTCGACTACGGCAGGGCCGTGCTGAGGGGGATGCCGGTGACGGGGCTCTCCCGGCTCACCCAGTCCACCAGCAACACGAGGATTGCCGAAATTGTACTACAGGCCTACGGCTGGGACGAGGGGTGGAGGGTGATAACCCTTACGGCGGCTAACGGGAAGATCTTCGGCGGGAGCGAGGCGGTTAGAGACGCCGTAATTGCGGGAGACATAGGGGCGGGCTGGACGATTGACTTCTACGGCTACACTGCCCAGCTTCAGAACCCAGACACGAGGTACGTCATCCCGCCGGACACCTCTGTCAACGGCGACCCGATAGCGGTGGTTAAAAACACCAGGTGCAGAGCCGCCGCCGAGGCCTTCGTGGCGTGGGTGATTACAGACGGCCAGGCCATAGTGTTCGACCCCAGGATTAACAGGATGCCCGTCAACCCCAACGCCTTCAACACGCCGGAGGGCCAGAAGAGGCCCGACCTCAAGTCGATATACGACTACATGCTAAACCTCAAGACGATAGCCTTCAACGACACCCTCGCCCTAGCCGTTGAGAACGTAGTCATGTACTACTTCGACGCCGCCATCACGGACAACGCCGACATCCTCCAGCAGACCTGGGCCAAGCTTGTCAAGGCCTACAGCGAAGGCAAGATAGACAAGGCTAAGGCGGAGGAGCTCGCCAAGAAGCTGGCCCAGCCCGTGACGTTCACAGACCCCGAAACGGGGAAGCCCACCAAGCTGACGCTGGAATACGCCATGAAGATAAACGACAAGTTGACAGACCCCACCTACAGAGACAAGATATACGCCGCGTGGAGAGAAGCCGCCCGCAGACAGTACCAAGAAGTTGCAACCCAAATCCCCTAAATTTCCCCCAACCCTCCTCTTTTTCATCTCGCGGCCACGCCTCACGCTAGCTTGACCCCCCAAAACCGCGGCCTGCGCTGATCGACGCATCACCCCCCCCCCAAGCCTAAGTGGCTGTGCGTAAGGTACTTAAATACCACCACAATTCCCTACGTGGAGTATCTTTCGCTTGCCTTGGACAAGGCTCTTGAAGTGGTGGTGAAGAAGCTGGAAAAAGGCGAAAAACTCAAGCCGGAGGACCTCGCCGTTTTGACAATCGCCGTGGTGAGAGACCTAAACAAGAGAATAGATGAGACCAACAAGAGGATTGACGAGACTAATAGAAGGATTGACGCTGTTGCGGAATATCTAGGCAGGAGAATAGATGAGACGAATAAAAGAATAGACGCTGTGGCTGATTCTCTCGGTAGGAGGATTGATGGGGTTTACCAGCAGATTGGTGAGCTTCAAAAAACTATTGCCGATATGCAGAGGACCATCGCCGAGACTCAGAGGACGGTCGCCGAGATGCAGAAGACTATGCTCGACATGCAGAAGCTCATGGCCGAGATGTATAGGGAGATCGTCCAGCTGAGAAGCGACGTCAGTGAGATAAAGACGAGGCTGGCAAGCCGCTAAGCCGCGGGCGCGGACAGGAGCGGCCGCCCGGATAGGCGCTGGGAACCTGCGCGGCGGTGCCCATGACTATGATCCGTAGCAGATAAGGCTTCCGGCGTTATGCGGTAATAAACGGCGTGGATATTGTCATCTAGCCCTATGACACGGGGTACGCCGGCCAGCAGGTAAGTATGTGGTGGTCCTCGACCCCGCCTTGCATGCCCTCGACCCCTCTGAGGCGCAAGCCAGCTACGTCAGCCTCACGATCTCCCTCAGAGGTTACTGAGTGTCTCCCTTAAATAACGCCACGTTTCCCCAGACATGCCGATTAGAGACCTAAACCTGGGGGTGCGGCGGCGGGCTTCGTGACTAACGGCTCCAGCTTCTTTTGACTATGGCGACATCGGAGACGGGGCAGTGAGGGTGCGGATGACGA
This sequence comes from Pyrobaculum ferrireducens, assembly GCF_000234805.1. Lineage (NCBI taxonomy): Archaea > Thermoproteati > Thermoproteota > Thermoprotei > Thermoproteales > Thermoproteaceae > Pyrobaculum > Pyrobaculum ferrireducens. The sequence goes on along the minus strand of NC_016645.1, from coordinate 718,635 downwards.
CGGGGTCTGCTCACACCATTAGGGGCTGGGTGAGCCACACCGCGTCTCTTGTGCGTAGCTACACCTATAAATAAAACTCTCAACGACACGGAGTCCATCTGCCTCTTCTGGGTCGGTAGCCCGCCCGGCTTCGTGAGGCTGGGCAGGTTGGTGAAGCTGGCAAAGAGCGGCGACAGCTACGCCCCGGTCTTCGAGGCGGGGACTCTGCCAAAGCTGACGATTTCCGGCATTAGAGGCGCGGGGGCGTCCGGGCCTTCGACGGGAGATACGTCCACTATCTCTACGGCAACGGCTCCTGCGCGGTCAGACGCCGCGTATATGCGCCAGCTGGCGCGATGTGAGGTACAGCAGATGGCTTGAGGTAGGGGGTAGGGCACGACCGGGTGGTGCGGGCTGAGGATTTGGGAAGCGGCTATATTAACGATGCCGGCCATAGCTTCTGCTTCCGCTTCGAGAGGCCTGGCTACGTGGCTGTGATGCGGCTCTCCCAACGGCACCGCCGCTACGGTGGTAAGCTACACAGACTACGTTGCGATATGGGCGTTGCCGCCTTTTCCAAGACCTACACACGGCCCAACTACACTTCCCCCACCAGGGCGTTCTCCACTGTGATAGTGGTGTAGACACAAACCGTTATCAACACAGCCACGGCCGCCTCCGCACTAGCCGCGGGCACCGCCGTCGGCCGGCTGGCGAGAAGCATGCGCAGAGCCACTTTAGAATTAAAATTTAGAAAGCCCCCTCTATGCGGGCCCCGGCCCCAGCCGCGTTCCGAATCTAGAGTATCCTCAGCTTGAGTTTTTTCACAGCAAGCTCCACCTCTTCCCAGGGTGCCCCCAGCCAGTTGGCCTCCTCTAGGGCTTGACGGGTAACCGCCAAACCGCCGTCGGGCGTCTTGATTATGCGCCTCTGTAGCTCCCACATGAGTCTGTACACCCGGTCCCGCTTTGCCTGGGCTGCCAGCACCGCCGCCTCCAGCGGCGAGCCAGATAGGGTGCGGAGCACGATCTCCGCGATTTTGTTTATCCTGTCGGGGACCCCCACCCTCGAGCCCCTCAGCTCAATTCTGCACCTCTTCTCAACGCCGATCCTCCCGGCGAGGCGGGCAGTGGCCCCCTTAGCCGACCTCTCCTTGTCCACTATACCCCCGATGATAAACTCCACGTGGGACCTCGCCACCTCTTCGGTAAATAGGCAGCCGCCCTCCGGATCTAGGACAACCGGGTTTTCGAAATGAGGCGTGTCTGGGAAGATCCTCATCTTGTGTACCAAGCCGGGGGCGTGACGGCTCAGCAACTGGAGGAACTCACCCGGCGTGTTGGTGAGCCACAGATTGCCGTCCCACAGCACGGCCCTCACCGCCTTGAGCGTGGCTAGGATCTGCTCCACCAGCTCGTTTTTCTCCCCCTCCGTGTGCTCAGCCCACAGAGACAGATCCACCACCACCCTCGGCCTGTCCGGCGGGGCGTAGGGCACCTCCACCACGTCGCCGCACCCCCTAGCCAGCACGTGGCTACACGGCTCCCCGCCCCGACCCCCCAGGAGAGCCACTCCGCCCCACTCCCCCAGCCGCCTCCCCGCCGAGGTTCCCCTGCACACAGCGTAGCGCCCAACCAGCACCCACACAGCCACGCACTGAGGCAGATCCCCCCAGCACTTGAAATGCCTAGGCAAGCACAGCGACTCCACGCCGGACTCCCTCAACACCTTGAAAAAATCAATCCACAGGGGATACACGCCCCCATATCACCTACAGGTTAAAAACCTTAGAAGTATCCCAGCTACCGCCGACTCATTAGTTAAAGTGCCGGCGGAGGGCGATGACTACTGGCAAATACCTAAAATACCGACATCATTACATTATGTGGTAGATATGGCCAGAGGTGCTGAGGGATCTCTGGAAGAGGCGAACCTTAATTACATAGTGGCTCTGTTGTACCTGGCGGGGGGTTGCCTTTCTAGGCTTAAGATACAGAAGGGGCTCTTCATCGCGTCGACGGTGGTGCCTTATCTTTCCAACGTGCTTGTGTTTAGGGAGGGTGGACTAGGGCCGTGGAGCCCCCAGGTAGCGGCCGTACTGAGCAGGCTACGAGCGCTTGGGCTGGTGCAACTGGGCAGAAGATCAGTGTGCCTAAGAGACGCATCTTCGGCAGAGGTTGCCCTTGGAAAGCTACCCGTGTCAGATCGGGAGGGGATAGGCGATGTAGCCGAGCTACTGAGCGTGGCGTCTGACGACGAGGTTTTGCTATATGTCTATGTCCTCCACGGAGGGGACAGATGGCCGGGTATGGAGAGGCGTGTCTCCACACGGCGCACGGAATTGGCGATTTCGTTACTGGCAAAGGGCGCAGTGTCGCTGAGCCTAGCCGCCCGCCTCGCTGGCATGTCTCTCGACGATTTCGTCAAGGAGTTGAGGCGTAGGGGGGTGAAGCCCTTTAGAGCCCACCCCGAGGATATCGAATTTGCCAAAAAGCTGTAAATCTCGACTGGACACGTCTCCGATCGCCTTACCCGGAGAGGCCGGTGCCATTCGTAACCTGCGGTGTCATGACGTAGGAGTTGTCGCACTGCGCGCTGTTATTTAGCCGCTAATGGAGATACGTTGGAGGGGCTTGAAAAAGCGGTTGGGGGTTGGGTTGGCTAGGCCCACCAGTACTTCTCTCTTAGGATCCGGGCGGCTTTTACCATTACTTTGAGCTTCTCGAGGGCGACGTGGCGTGGGAAGGCGCGGTACATGCCGGGGGCGAATCCGCAGTCTGGGTTGAGCCATATCCGCGTGGGGTCGACGTACTTCACTATCCTCTCCACGTGGGCCACCACCTCCTCCACAGTCTCTACGCGCTTGGGATCCCGGACGTCTATGGAGCCGAGGCCTATCTCCTTGTCGCTTGGGAGGATTTTGGCGAACTCCTCGGGGTTGCCCATCCTGGGGTGTTTGTACTCCACGACGTACTGCCTCACCTTTATGTCGAATATCTGGGGGGCCAGCCTCTCGTAGCCCACCACGGGGGACTCCTCTGTGGGCCAGCGGTCGAGGTGCATGCCTAGCCTAACCGAGGAGCCGAAGCCCTTCACCACCTCGTTTGCCAGATCCACCGCCAGCTGGATCTCGTCCCTCAGCCCTCTGTATTTCTGGCCGTAGAGCTCCGAGGCCACCTGCTTGTATCGGTCGGGCTTGTCTGGCTCGGCTTCGATGAGGTCGCCCAGCATGGGCTCGTCTAGCTGGATGAAGGCTACCCCCGCGTCTATCAGCCTGGAGATCTCTCCTCTTAGCACCTTGGCGTAGGCCTCGGCGGCATACTCGGGCTTGGGGTAGTAGGGGGAGGATATCTTGGCGTGCCACGCCTCCCACATAATGAGGTAGGGAGACGGCAGGGTCACCTTGAGTGGCTTCTGCGTAATTTTCTTAGCGTACTGAACCTCGTCCACCGCAATGACGCTCTCCTCTATGTAGCCCGCGATGACTGGGCGCCACAGGGTGAGGGGGGCCTTGTACTTCTTCATAATCTCCTTTGCGTTTGGGTGGAGCTCCTCCACCCTCACGATCTTGAACCCCTTGATCTTCTGCCCGACGAAGGCCACGAAGGAGGTCCTCCTCTGCTCCCCGTCTGTAATCACGTCGAGGCCGGCCTCCTCCTGGTCCTTGATGGCTAGCTTAACCGCGTCGTCTAGGTACTGCGTGAAGGTCTGCTGGTCTAGCTGGCCCTTTTCGAACTTCTCAAACGCCTCTATTAGCCAAGTGGGCCTCGGCCACGACCCAACCACAGACGTTATGAACGTTCTGGGGATAGACATTAAGGCGGGGATAACACATTATTAAAAATTTTGGCCACAGACACAGATTTAAATCCCTCCACAGCCACAGCCATGTCTACTGTTGGGAGGAGGCTGGACAACGTCTACATCGCCGCCTTCGCCAGAACCGCCTTTACGAGGTTTTCAAGGAAGGAGCCGCAGAGAGACGACTTCTGGGATCTGCGGCCTGAGGAGATAGCCGCGGCGCCGGTCAAGGCCCTCCTGGAGAGGACGGGGGTGAAGCCCGAAGACGTAGAGGAGCTTCTCACCGGCTCCGCGCTTCCGGTTGGGGAGCAGTGGCTCTACGGCGGGAGGCACGTGGTCTTCGCCGCCAAGCTACCCTACACAATACCCGCCGCCCACATCGACAGGCAGTGCGCCTCTTCTATAACCACGGTGGGGTACGGCGCGATGGAGGTGGCAACCGGCATGGCCGACTTGGTCATCGCAGGGGGCGTGGAGAAGATGTCTAAAACCCCGATGTACGAAAACCCCCATATAGAGATAAACCCCAAATTCCTAACAGACGAGGAGTACGTGAGGCTCTACAACCTCCCCATTGGCTACGTCATGGGGCTCACCGCGGAGCGGCTTGCCGAGGTCTCCGGCATAAGGCGGGAGGAGATGGACGCCTGGTCGCTGAGGAGCCACAGAAGGGCGGCAGAGGCCTACGAAAAGGGGTACTTCAGAGACGAGATCATCCCCATAGCCGTGGAGAAGGACGGGCAGAAGAAGGTCGTGGATAGAGACCAGGCTGTGAGGCCCGACACGACGCTGGAGGCCCTCGCCAAGCTCCCGCCTGCCTTCAAGCCGGATGGGGTGATAACTGCGGGCAACTCATCGCCGCTTAACTCCGGCGCGGCCTATGTCATGCTGGCCTCCGGGGAGGCTGTTAAGAAGTACGGCCTCCAGCCGCTGGCCAAGGTGAGGGCGGTGGCCTTCGCAGGTGTGCCGCCGGAGGTTATGGGCATGGGGCCGGTCCCCGCGTCGAGGAAGGCGCTTGAGAAGGCGGGGCTCTCCGTGAAGCAGGTGGGCAGGTGGGAGATCAACGAGGCGTTCGCCGTGGTCACGCTCTACGCAATAAAGGAGCTCGGCCTCGACCCGGAGACCGTAAACACGAGGGGAGGCGCCATAGCCATCGGCCACCCCCTGGGGGCCACCGGGGCCAGGATCATAGGGACCTTGGCTAGGCAGATGCAGATAGACGGGGTGGACTACGGCGTGGCCACCCTCTGCGTAGGCGGAGGGCAAGGCGCGGCCATCGTCTTGGAGAGGGTATAAGGGACATATTTTAAATGCACAAGTTTTTTATCGCTCATGCGGGCTCTATTCCTACTTCTCGCACTGGCCGCCTTGGCCCTCTCGGCCACTATTTTGACCAGGGCGGACCAGGCCTCTATAGACGCCGCCCTGCCCCTCTTACAGAGATATCTGCCCGATGTCAAGCTTGTGCCGGCGGATCCCACCCAGTGGAGGGCGTTGATTGACCGCGGTGGCGTGGACTTCCTCTGGGCCGGGGCGCCGGTGCTTTACGAGGCGCTGTATAGAGAGGGGTATCTCGCACCCATGCCCGACGTCCCGGAGCTGAGGCAACTCCCCGAGCGGCTTGGGGGCATCCCGCTGAAGAGGGTGGGGCCCGACGGCAGGGTTTACTACGTGGTGTACGGCCTCCTCGGCTATGTAATAGGCTACAACCCCGAGGCTCTAGGAAAGGCCGGGGCGAGGGCGGTCTGTAGCTGGCGGGGCCTCGCGTCTCCCAACCTCACCAGGTACTATCTAGAGACTGGGGTGAAGCCGTTGGCCATTGCAAGGCCTACCAAGTCCACCTCCTCAGCCGCGATGATGCAGTTGGTCACCGAGATCTACGGGTGGGAGGAGGGGTGGCGCTATCTGGCGTCTATGGCCGCGGTAGCCCGCTTCGTGGACTCCAGCGGCGCCGTTAGGGACGTGGTGAAGAGGGGAGAGGCGCTTTTCGGCCCCATGGTGGACTACTACGTCTTCATAGCTGGGCTCGACTACTGCATACCTACAGACGGCACAGACATACTATTCGACCCCGTGGCGGTGCCCCGCGGCGCCAACATGACTACGGCGGCCCTTTTGACGCGGGTGTTCCTCACCGACATGGAGAAGCGCCTTGTGGATAGGTACATCCTCCCCGGCAACCCCGCCGTGCTGGACTCCCCCGACGTCAACAAGACGAAGGCCGCCGTCTTAAAGAACCACCTGGAGAAGCTCATGGGCGCCAGGGTGCTCGCCGTCCCGCCGGAGAAGAGCGCCTCGTACTACTACTCCTTTATCTACTACTACGAAGCCACCCTGGTGGACCTCCAAGACCTCCTCACAGACGTCTGGACGAGGGCGGTCCAGGCCTACCTCGCGGGGAAGATCACAGAGGCCCAGCTCCGCGACATATGGCGGTTGCTGGGCGCCCCCGTCAACTTCACAGACCCCGACACGGGGGCGAGGAGGACATTTACCTACCAGGTGGCTGTGGAGATAAACGACAAGGTGGGGAGGGACCCCGCGTATAGAGACAAGGTGTATCAGGCGTGGCGCGAGGCGGCGAGGGAGAGGTACCAGAGAGCGGCCCAGCTCCTCGAAAGCTACATGTCAGCGGTTAACACAAAACAAACACAGCCTCAGCAAGTTGCGCAACAGGTCAATACTCAACAAAATACTGCATTGATAATCATAGTGTCTGTACTTGCAGTATTGGCAGTTGTTGTTTTATTTATTAAGAGAATCAGATAGTTTCAAAAAAGAAACACCAAATTTATAAACACTCTACATATTTTACACGTGAGCGTTATTCTCATCGGAGACGTTCCGGGGGAGTATCGAAACGTGTTGCTCAAGCTCGGTTTCGAAATTTCCGAGAAAACCCCCCAGGAGAGAAACGCGGTGCTTCTCTTTTATGAAAACTGCAGAGAGGCGGAGAGGCTCGGCTATGGTTGCCTCACGAAAGACGAGCTGGAGGAGCTCCTAAGCGCTTATCTTTCAGAGGCCCATAGCGTCTAGGAATCGGCGCCACTGGCGATAAGCCTCCAGCATTTTTAACCCCTGGGGAGTTATGCAGAATTCGCCGTTGTGTATAGACACCAGTCCCCGATCCACGAGCTCCTCAATTATCTTCGCCATGCGGTCGTAGGCGAGGTTCGCCTCGGCGGCTATGTGCGTCGGCTTTTTACAGCCTCTGGACAGCACGTTGAGGATGTCAACAACGATCTCAAGCCTACTTCTCCTTTTCCGAGCCATAGGCCACGCCCAGCGCCAGAAACACAGCTGTGAGCAGTCTCGCGGCCACGTCTAAAAATGAGAAGGAGGGCGCCACCAGCGAAACTGCGTAGGAGATGAACGCCAGGGAGATGAAGGGTGGGGTCCCCCTTTCGAAGTTCTTTACCAAGGTGGCGGCGGCTATGTAGAGGGCTAGCACCGTGTTGATAGACCCCAGCAACGCGACGGGCGGCAGTGCGGCGTAGAAAAGCGTCGGAGTCACCGCCACCGCTATCGGCACCAGCGCGGCGAGGCTTAGGAGCTGAATCACAGCCCTCAGCAACGCCTCAATCCTCTTGACGTACCGCATGGGGGCCTCGCCCCAGATGTTGGCGAGGTACATCTCCACCACCGCCTCGAGGAAGAGAGACGCCGCCAAGATAGCCATGCCGAGGGAGTAGAGCGTAAGCCTCCAATCGGCGAGGTTTCTCCACGCCTTGAATATCTTGTAGGCGATGTATATAGCCAGGGCCCCTATTACTATGTCAGGTATGTAGATCATTACTCATACCTCAGGGCGGAGACGATGTCTATCCTCCCCGCCCGGTACGCCGGTAGGAAGGCGCCCACCAGATTTATGGCGATTACCAAAGCCGCGGTTGCCGTGATGAGAAGGGGGTCTAGCTCCAGCGACGTTATGGAGGAGAAGGGTGGGTGGGCGGAGGGGCCGCCCCTCGGCGCCTGCTGTTGCTGTGTGGTGGACATGAAGGGGATGCCGCTCTGGGCGAGCGGGACTAGGAGGGCCATGCCCACTGCGACGCCTATCGCGGCTATTATCAACGCCTCCATTAGAAACATCCCCATTACATGCCTCTTCTTGAAGCCGATGGCTCTGAGGATCCCAATTTCCTTGGTTCTCTGCACGACGCTTATAGACATGGTGTCGTAGAGCCACAGCGCCGTTATGACCGTGCTGACCCCCGCGATTAGGCCGAGGAAGAGCTGGAAGGAGGTTAGGAAGCTGTTTATAGTCTGCAACACCGCCTGCGGCGAAATTACATCTACGTTGGGGAAGCTGGCTCTGACCTCGTTGGCCACGGCGTCTGCCAGAGAGGGGTCTCTTAGGAAGAGCATCACCGTGCTGTAGCTCGTGATGCCGGTGGTCTGTCGGAACGCGGAGAGGTCCATAACCACGCCCCGGGACGTGTCTATGAAGCCAAGCATCCCGGACGCTAGTATGCCGGAGACCACCGCCGACTGGGCCCTCCTCCCCAGCGTCAGCGAGATGGGGGACCCCACGGACGCCCTCTGCTGGCCGGTGGATCTGTCAAAGGCTACGAAGTACCCCACCAGCACTAGATTAGACGCCACGACGAGCTCCCCGTCGTAAAGCGCAGTCTCTGGGAGGAGCCGTCTAACCAGCGCCGGATCGACGCCGTATACAGTCGCCGGGATCTGCCCAGAGGCGCCAGGTATCCTCACGACCCCCCGGGCCGCCGCGATGGGCACCGCCAGCTCCACACCATCAATCCTAGAGAGGGCATCTACATCGGCGTCTGTGAACTGCCCCCCGGTGACGTACAGGACATTTGTCTGGAAGTTTGAGGTGAAGTAGCGCGTGGTGTAGTCCTTGAAGGTCTGCCCCAGCAATAGAGCGTAGCTCAGCGCCGTAAAGGCTATGACTACCCCCACGATGGCGCCGATGGTGCGGCCCCTCCTTTCCCACAGCGCTTTCCAAGCTAGCCGAGCCACTTCACTCATCATACGCTGGAGATCTCCACGTAGTATAAAAACAAAATTCACAACTGGTGAGTTTAGCTTTTTATATACTGTAAATTGAGCCGCCATGAAAAGCAAACACCCAATATTAGCCATCGCCACAATAGCTCTCGCCACTGTGGCTTACAGCCAAGCAATAGTTGGCATCACCCCAGCCGTCGATTATCTGTGGCTAGGCGCCAAGTGGAGCCAAATCCCCAGATACCCCGGCGACGTCGGAGTGATCTCCCTCTCCTACTACCTATCTAGTCAATACGTCGACGTGTCTGTATACATCGATCCCAAATGCCCCTACTTGACTCCTCTCGAAACCGCGCGGCTACCCTCCGCCGGACCTGGGGTTGTTACCGTGAACCTTAGAGTATTGGTAAACGCGCTGAATGTCACTTGTCCCATAAACGCGGTGTTTGACGCCGCATACAAGGTCGTGGGATCCGCCTTAACCGACGGCATGGAAAAGGTGGAGTACGACTCGGTTTACATACCCCCGTATCCCACCGCGGAAATCTCCACGAGAGGTGTGGCGTACATAGGCATCCCCAGCCAGCTGACGCTGGTAATTAAAAGCCCCTACGCCCTCACAGCCTCCGTCGCCGTCCAAGGCCAGGGTGCGAGGATCCTCTACCCCACGGGTCTGTACCGGATAAATGGCACCTACGCCGAGGTGCCCGTCGTGGCCATAGCCGACGGCCCCGCCGCAAGCCTCGTGGTAGCCATGCAGGCGAGGGACTGGCTGGGCAACCCCGTGGCGCTGAGCTACACGGTACCCATCGCCGCGGCCCCCGCCCCGCCGCCTGTTCTCTACATCAGCCCCACCACCCTATACATAAATAGGTTCAACAAGGTCAACGTCACGATCCAGCTTCCGGTAAACGCCGACGGGGTTGCGGTAGTGTCCGCGGCGGGCGCGGCGGCGCCGCAGTCCAGCTTCACAGTCCAGATCAGGGGCGGGAGGGGGAGCGCCCAGATCGACGTCTATCCCATGGCCAGCGTGGTCACCTTCACGGCACAGATCACCTACCAGACCCTCGGCGTGTCAAAGACAGAGCAGATAACCGCCACAGCCGCCACGCAACAGTCCGCGGGCGGCGCGGCGCGTGTGGAGGTGAGGCCCTCTAGGCTCATCTCCGGCGTAACCAACAACGTGACTCTAGCCGTCGCCGCGCCGGGGCCCTTCAACGCGTCTGTATCTGTCTCAAACGTAGCGGTTGACAAGCCCCAGCCCTACTACTTCGGCGGCGTGGGTAAGGCGGCGGCGAGCCTCCTGGTGACCCCACTGTCAAACCAGCCGGTCGTTATATCAGTCACAGTGTACCACAGTGCCGGTGTTGACCAGTACACAGTAAACCTCCCCGTAACCTCCTCTAGCATATTCACCGTCTTGCCCACGCCCTCCATTGTCAAGTCCGGCGGCAACCGCACCGTCGTCTTGACGGTTATCAACAGCGGTGACGTCGTGGTGCAGAAAGCCGTGGTCACGGTCTCCCCCGCCTCTGGCAACATACTCGCCTCCACGTACACCTTCCAGATAGGCCGCCTTGCCCCCCTCGACAGCGTACAGCTTCCTGTATCCTTCATAATCCCAGCCACCTACAGCGGCTCCGTGGCCCTGACCTACAACATAATATACACCACAGAGCTTGGCACCACAAGCACCGCCCAGGGCACCATATACCTACAGGCTCTGCAGACGCCGGCGGTAAACATCACAAACATCTCCGTAGTCCCCACTACGCCGGAGCCCAGGAGGACCTTTTACATCTCGATAACAGTGGTAAACAAGGGCTTCACCCCCGTCACCAACCTTCAGGTAGAGGCGAGGGTGCCTAGGGGTATCAGGCCCGTGACGTCGCCCATATACTTCGCCGGCCAGCTGGACCCCCAGCAGACCACCACAATACCCCTCAGCTTCAACGCCACGGCGCCCGGCCAGTACCAGATAGACCTCGCCGTCTCCTACACAGATCAATACGGCAACTACTACACAATCCCCACCACCCTCACCATAACGGTGGCCAACGGCTCGCGGTTCTCCGCCGCCTTCCCACGGACGGGGGCCCCCGGCGCGGCGCAACAGCAGAGCGGCGCCAACACGCCGTGGGTATACGCCCTGGCGCCAGTACTCGCGGCGGCGGTGGCCGGAGCTATTTTCTATATGAGGAGACGTAGGACTTTAAAAAGTTGAGGAACTCCGTAGCCTCCTCTTCTGTGAAGTAGGCAACCCCCAGCCTTTTAGCCAGCTCCCTATCCCCGACAACCACGACAAACTTGCCCGAGATGTCCCCCACGCCGTTTTTAGCAGAAGCCACCTCGACGCCCTCGATTCCGAGCTCCCTCCACTCCCGCGGCACATCTCCTTTAAATACGACAAGGAGAGACATGGCGCACGAAACACATCAATATTTAAACTTTACTTGGCCAATCCTGAACTACAATGTAAGGCCGCGAGTCTTCACTGCTCAGACTCGCCCTCGGCAGTCACAAATCCTCACCTTACCCACGAGGTGGTGTTTTAAGCATTTAACCAGCCGCACTTCTCTAGATGTGCCTATCTACTCGTGGCCCCGCCCCCTCTACAAGCCGGATGAGGGGTTGCTAGGGGAGCCCAACGTCAAGGAGTCGACCTATGCCCGGCGCGAGGGCGGCGCGGTTGTGTGCACCCTATGCCACAGGAGGTGCAGACTTAGCCACGGCGCCGTGGGGGCCTGCGGTATGCGTTTCAACCTCGGGGGGAGGCTATACACGGTGGCCTACGGCCTCTTGACCGCCGCCGAGTCTAGGCCGATGGAAATCAAGCCCCTCTACCACTTCTACCCAGGAACCTCCGCCCTAACGATCAGCACCTGGGGGTGCAACTTCCCATGCGCGTGGTGCCAGAACTGGCACATATCGAAAAGGGCGATCCCCCGCGGCGTCTACGTGCCGCCGGAGAAGGTGGTGGAGTGGGCTTTGGAAAACGGCGACTCGGGGGTCAACATCAGCTTCAACGAGCCCACCCTCCTCGCCGAGTACGCCGAGGATCTCTTCAAGCTCGCCACTGCCAGGGGGCTACACGCCTCTATAAACACCAACGGCTACCTAACCGAGGAGGCCGTGGAGAGGCTTGCTGCAGCCGGGATGGCGGCGATGAACGTAGATCTGAAGGGGGGCCGCGGGACGTATTGGAGGTGGCTGGCCGCGGATTTAGACAAGCTTCTCAAAACCGCCCGCCGCGCCAAGTCGCTGGGCGTCCACGTGGAGTTCACATACCTCGTGATCCCCGGAGTTAACGACGGGGATGCGGAGGAGGTGCTGGAGGTAGCCGCCTCCTTTGGGAGGGAGACGCCTCTTCACATCACCGCCTACCACCCAGCCCACATGCTCACAAACCCCCCGACACCCCCCGATCTTGTGGACGCCCTCTGGCGCCGCGCCAGGAGGGAGCTGGATTTTGTATACGTCGGCAACATACCGGGCCACCCCGGCCAGCACACCTACTGCCCCAACTGCGGCTACCCGGTGATAAAACGGGCGGGTGATCGGGCTGTCAAGATAGAGCTAAGTGGCGGCAAGTGTCCGAGGTGCGGCCGGGAGTTGCCCATAGTGGGGAGGCCGGGGCGCTACGGCAAGCTGTACAGATCCTTCATATAGTGCGTCGGGGAGATACTAATATAAGGGGGCTCTTATCTCTACATGGATTTGTGGGCCGCCTTGTTTCACACAGCAGTCGCCGTGTTGATCACCGCGGCGGGCTTCGCGGTTGGGAGGGTTTTGAAATTTCTACTGGCGAGGGTGCTGGGTAGGCTGGGTTTCAACGACTGGTTCCGCAACCTAAACATCGGGAGGGCTCTGTTGCGGTCGGGCTACACCGCGGGGGAGTTCTTCGGATCTGTCGTAGCTTGGCTCATCTACATCGCCTCTATACTAATCGCCGTGGCCTACCTTGCCTACAGCGCGGGTAACATGGACGTATACAACTGGGTTATCCACGTCTTGGTGGTCTACCTATTCGGATTTGTGAAGTTCTTCATCATTTCAATCATTGGCTTCATCCTTGTCGACGGCTTCGTGGAGTATATCTACAAAGGCTCCTTTTCCGAGAGCCGCCTGGCGATTGGGCCCGTCGCTGAGTACATCCGCATAATCCTCTACCTCGTCGTCATCACCTTCGCCCTGGAGCAGGGCGGGATAAGCGTAGCTACCCTCACGGCGATGCTCACCCCCATAACCTGGGGGCTTGTGGCGGCTCTCATCGCCACCGCGGTGCTGGAGGCTTTGAAAAAGAAATGAACTTTGTTGTTGTTGCCCCCCAAAGCTCCCACTGGGAGGATTCCCACAGAGCGGCGGCGATACTAGTCAAGGCTCTGCGCCGGATAGGCCACGAGGCTTGGCTGGTGACGAGCGTCTACCACGATGGCGAGCCGGCTGTGGACCCCGATGTGGTGGAGAAGAGCGAGGAGGGCTTCGTCGAGGTGGAGAGAGACGTCTCGGGAGTCCCCACCATCCGGGTCCTCAGCGCTAAGTCTATGCTCCCGCCGGGCGCGGTGACGTTGAGAAGCTTCTCCAAAATCCTCGCCGCAATAGATAGAAGACGCGGCGTAGACGCCGTGGTGGTTTTCTCAAGCTTCTGGAACGGCCCGGAGGAGGCGGCTAAGTGGGTAACCATAAAAAAGATGCTGGCCCAGTCGGGGGAGGCGGAGAAGCCGCCGGCCCTCGTCTACGTCCCCGTATACCCCACAGGTGCCCACGGCGCCAGCCCCGTGGAGGCGGTCTCTAGGAGTATATGGTCCACCCTAAACCTCCCCCAAGTCCTCAGACAGGCGGCGGCTGTTGTAGTGAGCTGTAGAGAGGAGGCGGAGGCTATTAGGCAATTCCGCGTCCCCGCGGACAGAGTTATAGAGGGGAAGTGGTGGATTGACCCGGACTACCCGGAGGCCCTCGCCGCCGGGAGGCCGCCCCTTCTAGAGGGTTTTGAGCTGGTGGTGTCCTACGCCGGTCCGCTTACAGAGGAGAAAAACGTCAAGGCTCTGGCTAGGCTTGCCGAGAGGATGCCCCAAGCGGCCGTGGCTGTTGTGGGCCGGGGGGATGCAGTAGCGTGGCTCCGGAGGGAGGCCGCGAGGAGGAGAAACCTCGTCTTGGTGGAGGACCCCTCGGCTGTTGCCTCAGTGGCCAGGGGCTCCCTACTGGGGGTGGATCTATCCCTCCACGAGCCCATGGGTATTCGGGCGCTGGAGTACCTCTACGCCGGGACGCCGTACGCCGCGTCCCCCACCTCAAGAGCCGCCTGCCATATCACAGACGGCGTCGACGGCGCAAGGCTGAGAAACCCCGAGGACCTAGAGGGCGTCGCCCGACTCGTCTCCACGCTGGCTAAGAAGCCGGAGCTGAGGGAGGAGATGGGGAGGCACGGGAGAAGGAAGACAGAAAACTTGCTCGCCACTACACTCGCCGAGACACTCGTAGCTAGGCTGAGGTAGCCGCCGCCTTTCTCAAGCTGTGGAGAAGCTCCCTAAGCCGCTTGTACGTCGGGACGTAGAACCTCGCCGCCGTGTCGCCCCTCCCCACCTTCACAGTATACGCCTCCCCGGGCGCCGCCTTGAACATGTCCTCGTCCGTGGCGTCGTCCCCCGCCACGAGGACAAAGTCGGGGCGCAGTTGCTCAATTAGCCACCTAGCCACCGCGCCTTTGCTCACGCCGGCCGGCCTCACCTCAACCACCTTACTCCCCCTCAGCACCACCGCGGGGGCGCCCTCCAGGAGGCCGGACAGCGCCTCCAAAAGCCTCTGCGCCGCCTGCTCGCCCACTTCCGGTTCCACATTTCTATAGTGCCAAACCACGGCGGTTTCCTTCTCCTCAACATATGAGCCCGGCGTCCTCAATGCGTATTCCTCCATTACCCTCTTCACAGCTGTTTTCCACCCAGTGTCTACTGGGTAGAACTGGCGCCATCCCCCGCCGGGCTCTTTGACAAAAGCTCCGTGCTCCGCCACGAGGTACAGGGGGAGCGCCCCCAGCCACGCCTCGAGAAACTCCCTCGGCCTCCCGCTCACCACCGCCACAGCCGTCCCCGGCAGAGAGGCGAGATCTCTGAGGAGGGAGAGGAGGGCCCCGTCGGGGACGGCTTGATAGGCGTATGGGTAGTGCGGCACCAGCGTCCCGTCGTAGTCCAAGATGAGGAGCCTCTTCCCAGCCCGTCTGAAGGCCTCCGCAACCTGCGCCGCGGCTCCGCCGTCGAGGAGAGCCGCGGTCGCCGAGGCGGCGGCCTCTCTAGCCTCGCCGTACGCCTCCACCGTCGCTTTTATGAAGTCCACAGCCCACTTCACCACGTCGTTTTGCCTAATCCTCTCCTGCATCGCCCTCAGCCTCCTGCACTGCTCCTCAGGCTCCATGGAGAGGGCCCTCGCTATGGCCTCCACCATGGCGCTCTCGTCATTGGGATTGACAATAAGGGCCTCCACAAGCTCGTGAGCCGCCCCTGCCGTCTCGCTGAGAATGAGGACCCCCCGGCAGTCCCTCCTAGAAGCCACGTACTCCTTCGACACGAGGTTCATCCCGTCTCTCAGCGGGGTGATGAGGGCGACGTCAGCCACGTTGTAGAGGGCGTGTAGGGTGGGCGTCGGGATGAACCGGGAGATGTAGATAATGGGCACCCAGTCCACCTCTCCCAGCTCTCCGTTGATCCTCCCCACCTCCCTTTCGATCTCCCTCTTCATCGCGTCGTACTGCGGAACGCCAGTTCTCGACGGCACCACCACCAGCACGAAGGTTGCCCTCCTGCGCCACTCCGGGTGCTCGCGGAGGAAGCGCTCCCACGCCCTTACCCTGTTGATAACCCCCTTGGTGTAGTCCAGCCTGTCGATGGAGAAGACTATCTTCAGCCCCCTCAGCCTCTGCCTCAGCTCCTCCGCTGCCGTCTGCACATCGGGGCTGAGGGCCGAGTTGTGAAACATCTCGAAATTTATACCGATGGGGAAGGCCCCCACCCTCACCCTCCTGCGGCCCACGTGGACCACACCCACCTCCACTCTATACCCCAGAAACTTGGCGACAGACCGCAGAAAGTTGTTCACGTATTCGTGGATGTGGAAGCCCACTAAATCAGAGGCTAGGACGCCCTCTAGGATCGAGGTCCTCCACTGCGGCGGCATGAGTTGGAGAATCTCCGGAGGGGGGAAGGGTATGTGTAGAAAGAACCCCACCGCCAGGTCGGGGACGGCCTCTCTGAGCATCGCCGGGAGGAGCATCAGGTGGTAGTCGTGCACCCACACCAAATCGCCGGGCTCAGCCATAGACGCCACCGCCTCTGCAAACCTCTGCTGAACCCTCACATACGCCTCCCAGAAGCGCCTCTCGAAAACGGTGTACACCGTAAAGCTGTGGAACAACGGCCACAGCGTCGAGTTGCAGAAGCCCTCGTAGAAAAGCGAAACATCCTCCTCTGAGAGAGGCACAGGAAGGAGCCCCCTCTCCCGAAGCCTAGCCCTAACCTCCTCCCCCTCCACCTCAGCCCTCAACCCAGACCACCCAACCCACACCACCTCCCTAAAGCCTAGCCCCCTCCCGCCGTCCGTCGCCTCGAGAAAAGACTTCATCGCCGTCGCGAGGCCGCCCACCGACTCCCTAATCTCAACCCCGCCATCCCTCCTCACCACCGTCACAGGCAACCTGTTAGACACGATAAAAAGCCTCACAGCCAGAGAAGCGAAAGGAAATAAATTAGTTACCCACCCACACCACAACCGCCGCCCAGCCCTCCCACAGACGTCAAACGGCGTATGCCGCAGAGATCCCCAGCCCACCGGCGCACTATGGAGCAGGTTTGTAAGGTAAGTATTTTATACCAGGTATACCAAGATGCCGTGGGCTACACTACTATTAAAATCAGGACAGAGACAAAGAAGAGGTTGATGCAGATTGCGGGGGAGCTCGAGGCGGCCAGGGGGGAGGAGGTCAGCCTAAACGAAGTTATTGAGCACCTCATAGAAAACTACAGAACGAGGAGTAGAAAGCCCCTAAATCTGGCGGACCTCGACCACCTGGCAGTTGAGCTGGAGGAAGACGCCTCTGAGAAGATTGATGACATCTTATACAGAAAAAGTCGTCATTGACACCTCCTACTTCGTAGCCTACCTAAACAAGAGAGACAGACACCACGCAGAAGCCCTCAAGCTATCGAAGGTGCTCGAAAACTACCACCCATACATAACCGATCATATCTTGGACGAACTAGTGACATATTTCTCATACAGGGTAGATAGAAGACACGCCGCCTCCGTAGCCGAGGCCATTCTAAAAAAGATAGACGAGGGGGGGCTCGACATAGTTCTCGCAGACAGAGAAATATTGACTCAAGCCCTTACATATCTAAAGAAATACGACAGAGATCTAAGCTTCACAGACTGCATCACCCTCGCAACCATGGACCAGCTCGCCACTTCGCACATCCTAACCTTCGACTCAGACTTCGACAACGTCACACTTCTCAAGACCAGGAAAAGAGTTGTAAACATCCGCTGGCTCTACTAGCCACATGCAGAAAGGAAAACCCCCGCCCGCGCCGGGGCGCTCCGGCCTAATCCTCCTCGTCCTCGTCGCGTGCCGCGGCCTCGGCAGGATCTGCTTGATAGAGCTCCCTCCTCCGCGCCTCTAGTAGCTCCTCGCCTCTGCCCAGCAACCCCGCGTAGGTCGTAACCGTGACGCCCCTCCGCTCTGCGTATTCCAACACCGGCGAAACCTTCTCCCTCCAGTCTGCGTCTCTCAGCAGGTGGTGCGCCAGCACGAGCACCCTGGGCCTTAGGTCGACCACCTCCCGTAGATAGGCCAGCGCCTTGTCAAGCTCCCAGTTGAGATAAGTCGGCGGCCCGCCCAGCACCACGAACGTGGGCCTCACCTCTCTGAGGAAATTCACGGGCTCTGGCTCTACGGGACCCTCCACGTCTGGCACGAAGGCGAGCCTCTCCTCCCCGTCCAAGACGGCGAACGCCACGACTCTCCCCGTCTTCGAGCCGGCCGGGCCGTGCCACAGAGACTGCGACGCCTTCACCACCGTCCCCCCGAAACGCCACCCGCCCCCGTCGGCGTATGCCACCTCCGCCCCCGCCTCCTGGAGAGCCTTGGCGAGGCCGTAGTGGCGCCTCCTCTGCGACCAGTTAAGGTCGTGGGGGCTCTTGGCGAGGACCTTCCTCCCCCCGTACACCCTTCTGTAAGTCTCCCCGTCTGTGGCCATGTAGGTGCTGGGGTACCACGGCGTGAAGTGGTCTCTGTGGTAGTGGCTTATTGTCACCACGTCGGCCCCCTCCGCCAGCCTCAATATTTCGGCCCTCACGGCCCTGGCCCGCTCCAGCTCCCGGGGGTGCGGCGGGAGGCCGAAGCGCCGAGGCGCGAGGGAGACCCCGGCGTCGAGTAGAATCCGGACGTCTCTCGTCTCCACGTAGAGACACATAGAGCGCACTCCCAGCGACTCCTCGCCAACTGGCCGGATCTCCATATCAAACCCGCCTAACGAAGTAGAGAAGCGCCACAAGCTTCACAAAGTCCGCCGCCGCCGGAACCGCCCACAGCCCCAGGAGGACGGCGGGGAGGCTGTAGGCGTAGGCCGCCGCCGACGTGAGGAACACCAAAGCCCAGAACTTGTCGATAGACGCCAGCATCCTGTAGACGAAGTACCCCAGCACCGGCTCTCCGAAATACGCCGCGGCTACAACCCCCGCCCCCTCTGGACGGCCGAGCCATAGGAGCGCCACCCCAACCGCCGAGAGCCCAATGACTGGGGGGCCCAGCAGAGAGAAGCGCCTATCTCCCAGCGCAGACCTGAAGCTAAGATAGACAAAAACTGCTATGGCCACAAGCGCCGTCATCAAGACAAGAGCAGGTTTGTAGAAAACCCCGTAGAGCCCCACCATGCCCAGCACAGCCAGTATAACCACCGCAGCCGCCACGCTCCCCCACAGACCGCCGCCGAGCCCTCCCACGGCGCTATACACGAGGAGAAATAAATCCTTATGCCCCCTTCATCAGTAGGAAAAGCACGGCCAGCACGGGAACCGCGGTGCTGTACATAACCGCCGCAGTGTACGCGGTGAGCCTCCCGGCGATCCCCGGCGGATAGATGGAGGCGTAGAACTGCACCGCCGACCTCGGAAACTCGTACACCGACATATAGACCACGCGTCCAAGGAGGAGCGCGAAGAGTAGCTCCACGGCCCCGATCCTCCCCGAGTGGAAGGCGGGGGCCCCCGCCATAATTCCGTATGTCGGCCTAAACGCCGCAATGGAGGCCACCGCGAGCGCCTCAGGCGAAAGCGGGAGCCACCCAAAAGATATCCGAATCCCCAGCAGGTCGAGCGCCATAAACACCGCCTCAAAGGCCAGGTAGCGCAGTGTGACAGAAGCCGCCTGCCTCCACACCATCACCCCCGACAGCTTCCTCAACTCGGCAGACATGTCGGGCCACCTCACCTTCGTCCTCCACGCGATTAGAAACCCAACAGCCGCCGAGAGGTAGACAAGCCCCAGATACGCCGCGCCCAGCCACCCAAGCGCCCCAAGGGCCACCGGGATGACGCCAATCCGCAGGTGGAGAAGCACGACCCTCAGCGGCCACGTCGCAAAGGTGAACTGAAGCAAATGCCGAAACTCCAGAACCCCCCTCCTGTAGGCCTCCGCCAGAGCCACATGCGGCGCCCTAGCCTCCACCACCGCCAGAGCTACGAGCGACGCGGGCACCCCAGTCCTCCTCGAAATAGGCCCGGCCAGCCTCTCCACACGCCAGAGCAACCTCCCCGCCGCGTAGAGCCCAGCCACCACCGACACAAACACCAAAGCCCCACGCCACAGAATCTCAAACCACACCCGCCACCCAAATCGACTATATAAATCATAAGCCTAACCCCCCGCAGAGGCGTAGCCGAAATCTTGATACCTCGACCATACTACAAACTTGGCATGTTGCTGTGCGAAAGCGCTTTGCAAATGCCGTTGAAACTAGAACCCAAACTTACAAAATGTTAATAGTCTCCCCGATCTTATAGTTTAATATATTGCCTATTTTCATGTGATAGAAGCTCCGCACGTAGTGCTGGAGGGGGCTGTCTATATCGTTGTTAGAGAGCCGGCGGGTCAATGGGCGCATCTGGGATTCATAAGGTGGAAAGGGCTCTTAGGCGGGGCGATTTGATAAAAGTCTTTGGGGGTTTTAGATGTTGGAAACCATTGCTCTTCACACGGTGTTGTAAAGCACGCCGTAATAGATCTAGAGGTGGGTGAGGGATTAATCCAGCGCTATGGATTAAAAATAGCCTTATCGCTGCAACGGGTCCGCCCAGGTCTGCGGCTTGATCGGTCATGATAATGGCGGTTGCAAACCTCGCCCTTTAGAGCAGGTTAAGGCTTTAAACTTGACTCGATTTAGGCATTGTGGTTAGACGCTCCGCGGCCGGCGCGGAGGCGCCATGGCCCGCCGTGCTGGCCTAGGCCAGCCTCATTAAAACAGTAAGGGGAAGAGGGCGCTTGTGAGCAACCCCAAGAGGAGCACCGAGGAGCGGGGAGGAGATTAGTCTGGTGGCTAAGGACTTAAAGCTATGTTGATCGATGTAGATGGAGACTTGTCTCTGCTCAGTAGGGAGGCTATTTTGGGTATGTTGGCGGCGTATGGTATGCACTGAGGCGGGGCGTTTTTAAGAAAGATTTCGACGGCTTTCTCCACTAGCTCTGTATAGCGTGGTGGTACTTCGCCTTGTGCTAGGGCGCGGCATAGCGTGGCTTGTGGGGCTTGGTTTTGTTTCTTGGCGGCGCAGTGCGCTATGGGGATGGCGGCTAGCAACTCGTCGCCTACGTAGTCTAGGCACCTAGCCACCCCCGCGGCTAGTTCTGTATAGATTAGCGCCCCGCTTAGCTTGGCGGCTACGACGCCCATGTCGGCGATTGTGTCTAGGACTCGTTCAGGATCGTGGCTCGGCAACGCCTCTCTAAGGACGTCTTCGGCCTCCTTCGCCGTATGTGGGGCTTTCCGGAGGAGCGCTCTTATGGCGGCGCCGTAGGGTCGCAGAATATGAAAAGCCCCGTCGTCTTCGGGTGGAGGCGGCGAGGCTACTTGCGGCGGCGGAGTTGTGGGCTGGGGAGCGGCGACAGATGTGTGTTGGAGGCATATAGTCTCCACATACGTATTAGGGGTTATTAGCTACTTCGGCGGCTTTGATCTCATTGTATCTACCCGCCCGACGACGGAGTGCCTATGGACGTGCGTCACCTGTACATGTCCGATGTCTGCGTATCCGAGAATCGACACGACAACCTCTGCCCCAGCTCGGCGAGGCGCTGGCGGCGTTTCTAGCTCTACAGCCTGTAGACAATCTGGGGGAAGGCTTGAGCGATTTGTTTGTCGAGCGTCAGGAGGGTTGCGCCTAGTTTTTTAGCTAGGGCTACATATGCCGAGTCGTACACCGTGACTCCCCTCTCCAGGGCTATTTCTAGGGCGTCGGGGAGGACCTCCCTATAGCTGTACACCTCCAAGGTTTTAAATAGCTGAAGCACCTCCCCCGCGATTTCGAGAGCCGCCTCCCGGCTTATGAGGCCCCGCCTGGCGCGTTTCCACACCACGTTGAGGACCTCGTACGCCGCTAAGTCAAGCGAAGAGACTGAGTCGGCCCCGGCTAGTGCCTTCTCCACCTCTTCACTCAGCTTCTCCGGCAGGTACAGAGCGGCGATCGCCGAGGCATCAGCGACTATCCGCATCCCTATCCTCCCTAATCAGCTCAGCCGCGGTAGGCAAGACGCCGACCTCCCTCTCCAGAGTTTTCCGTAGCTGGCGGGCCCTCTCCAAGGCCCTTCTCCTCCTCTCCCTAGCCACCAGCTCCTCTAGATAACGCCGGACCTCCTCTGCGTAGTCAATACCCAGATCCTCCAGCGCCTTCTTCAGCTCCTTTCTAACTCTCACAGATATGACATCACTCACACCACCCCCCTCGTAAAGTCTTAAAAAGTTTACTCTTACGTATACCCATCTGTATACAGAGGAATAGTGGAAAGGGTCAACACCCGGAGTAGCCAACCCCCGCAACGGCCCCAGCCGCCGTGCAGTCAGCTACTTACCGGTAGGCGCCGAGCCCGACGACCTGCGGAATAGCTCCACTTGGATATTATACCTAACGGCGTGTGTGAAGGATGTGTAGAACGAGGGAAAAATATTATTTTTTCTTCAGCGTCTCGATGGCCTCGTCTACGGGGATTATGAGGTAGCTGGTGGTTCTAATAGTGCCGCGTCTGTTCAGGTCTAGCATGGCTTTGAGGAATTTATTTACATCCTCCACCTCGACAATGTTTAGAAAGTCGTAGTCGCCAAACACGACGTACTGCTCCAAGACCTTGACGCCGTAGGACTCAAGCTCTTTGTTTACTTCTTTTATCCGCTCAGGCCTCTCAAAGACGGTCTTTGCTCCCTCGTCTGTCAGCCTCGACAGCACCACGAACTTAGCCATATTCTCAATGAGTCTTGTCTATAAATTTTTGCGGGTTTTAACACTTCCTGATTAGCTCTACTCTCTGCCTCCCGCCTTGTTGTACAAGCCGCACGTAGCCGTACCTGGCTAGTTTGTGGAGGTGGCGGTGGAGCGTTGTTTTTGGTATGCTCAGCGCCTCATGTAGCTCCACGCGGTCAGTTGCGCCTCCACGCCGCGCTAGTTCCTCTAGTATCGCCTTGTCTACCTCGTTTAAATCGGCACAGTCGCCTCTATCTACTTTCTTTTTTTTAAAACGTAGGCAACTACACCAGCGGCGGCCGCCGCGGCCACCGCAACGGCCCCGGCCGTAGGTAGCCACTCCGGCTGGGTTTGTTGAGTAGATGGGCGGGTGGTGGCTGGGGTGGATGTCTGTGTGGGCGCCTGGGTGACGGGGGGCGCCGTGGGTGTCGTCGCGGTGGCGGGCGTCGTGGCTGTGGGGGTTTTGCTGGGGGTGGGCGTGGTGGTGGTAGGCGTGGTTGTGGTGGATGATTTTGTTATGGTGAAGAAGTAGTAGGTTATGGTGACGGGGGCTGTTAGGTATAGGTATAGGCCGGTTTTGTTAATTACTACGTTGGTGGGTTGCTTGTCTACGTCTTGTATCATGACGCCGGGTGGGGCCTGGACAACGACTGTGCCGCTTTTCACTGTAATTCTGTATATACCTGTGGTGTTTTCAAAGCGGGGGATGTATACAGCCACGGCGGGGTCTCCGTTTTGGAGTACATACAGAGTGCCATTCACAACCCATGTGGGCAACGGGGCGCCGCCGGGGGTGAAGGCGGCTACGTCCGACAGGGGTGGGGCTGGGAGTGTGTAGTTGCCCACCACGGCGGCTGGGAGGAATAGCAGGAGGATTGGAGGCGCCGTGAGGTTTAGGAGGATCAGCATGTCGCCGTTGTTCCGCCTGTGAATTTAAGAGTTCCGCGCGTGGTTTCTAGGCGGCTCTTTAAATCCCCCCGTGTACATGGGCTCATGGACTCCAGAAGAGTAATAGTGCCAGCGGTGGTGACGGCGGTGCTCCTCGCCGCCTTGGCCTACGGCGCCGACACCTCAGCTACTGGAAATATGGATTTCCACCTTTGGCTGAAGTGTAAAGCTATTGAGCTGTATGTAAATACCACCGGCGCGAACTTTACCTTGCCACAGTGTCAGATTCTCCTGTCTGAGATTAATAAAACGTTTATAATTGGGCGCGCTGGCGCGGCGCCTAAGCCAATGATTGGAGTTGGCGAGTTGAAACTTCTCAATGTGACTGATGCCAAGAGGGTGTTTTGGGAGATTAGCCAGATTCGCCTCGCGGCGGTGAGGGAGTTGGGGAAGCATCTAAACAAGACTATTGGCAATGTTTATAGGTTTCTAAACGCGTCGAGGGACGCGGCGGAGTTGCTAAACAGTACTGAAAAGGGGCTCGGGGTGCTCATGCGGGTTAGGAATATGCTTCGGCTAGTGAATGCCTCTGATAAAGCGGTGGAAGCTGTCGAGGCTGGGATTAAGTGGCTGAATCTTACCAAGTGGCTGATTAACGAGGAAGCACGGATAAGAAAGCGGATATCTGCTGGAAATATGTCTGATGCTGATATTGAGAATATACTTATCGAAGTGGAGAAAGCCAGGGCAAGGATTAGGGAGCTACTTGACCACTTCGAGAGGGTGAAGATTGCGGGCTTCCCAAGACAGTGGGCGGCGGAACGCATCGCGTTGCTCAACAACACAGCCGCGCTGTTGCACGAGCTGAGGGGTCTGGACATCGCCGCGAGGCAACGCATTATCAAAGACCTGGTGTCTGGACGCTCAATTGGAGAGCTGATCAGCGAGGCGCGGTCAGCCAAGGCCGCGCACGGAGGCGGCCCCGGCGGCGGGAAGAGGGAGAAGTAATTAGAAGTAATTTAACAGATAACCACTTTTTTTACACACCTCGCCGGGATATACCCGGTGAGGAGTATTTTCTGCGTCGCCTTGTAGATCGGCGCCTCCTCTCTGACGCAATCTGCGTCAATTTCTAAAACGACAGGCTTCGGTCTCCTCCTGGCGTTGAGACACGCCGTTTCCAGATCGGCGGCTAGGTGGACGTATCTCCTCCTCATCGGGAGGACGCCGTTGACTTCAATCGACGGCAGGTAGTCGAGGGACGTGCCGTGGTAGAGCGTCTTCACCGAGGTGTTCACCGGGTATTGAATGTCTACGTCTATGCTGTGGCCGTAGCGGGCTCTTATACGTCCGCCGTCTATCTCAAACCTCCCCTTGTCGTCGAGGGCGGCGATCGCCGCCAGTTCCTCCGCGCCTATCCTCACGCCGGCCTTCTCAAGGCCCCGGAGCACGGCTGTTGTATCCGCCCAGCCGCCCCGGTCTAGAGTAATACCCAGAGCCGCGGGGTCGTGGCGCAGGACAAGCGCAAGTAGCTTAGATGCCCGCAACCGGGTGGCGCCGTCTATTACTAGCTGGGCGGGTGCTCCGCAGTGGGTAGACGCCTCCGTATAAAGGCCGCAGTGGATGCATTTGTATACCGGCTTCACCGGCACCAGAGCTGTGTAAGTATCTGGAGGGCCTCTCTGAAGCGCGTGGGCTCCTCGGTGCCTAGGCCTATGCGTATGGCGTTGGGGGCTTGGAAGAACCTTCCGGGGACGGTCTTGACGCCGTGGGCGAGGAGCCTCTGCGCGAGGCTGTAGTCGTCGCAGTTGGTGGGCACCAGCGCTATGGGCATGTGGGGGGTGTAGACGGCGTCGGGGAACGCCCGCCTCAACGCGTCGGCGTTGGGGGCAATGATGGAGAGGTTTCTCTGCTTGACCTCCGCCCTCCTCGAGAGAAGGACGGCCGCGGCCCTCCTCTCGGGATTCCTGGGGCCGGGGTTGGCGAGGTCCTTCAAGAACCTTATCCTCTCCACCACCGCAGGGTCGCCGAAGGCCCATCCCATCCTCGTGTCGGTGGTGTAGAACTTGTCCGTGCTGTGGCTGAAGACCACGTTCTCCAGAGGCCACCCCCTCAAGTCGTCCGTGACGAAGTCTGAGAAAATCACGTCCACTATTAGGTAGGCCCCCCGCCTCCTCGCCTCGTCGGCCAGCTCATATAGCTCCTTCTTCGTGAGGAAGCGGCCAGTGGGGTTGTTTGGGTTTGAGAATATAAGAACGCCCCCGGGCTTCAGCGGGGCCTCCCACACGTCGCCCACCTGTAGGTGCCTGACGCCGAGACCCGGCGCGAGCTTCGTAATGGGCTCGTACTCCGGAGCCACCGTAACGGCGTACTCGGGCCTCACCGCGAGGAAGGCGAGCAGGTTCCCCTCCTGAGCCCCCGCGGTTAGGGCCAGCTCCCTCTCGGAAATCCCGTACATCTCGGCAATTACCTCCTCCGGAGGAGGCGCCGAGTCTGCCGGGGGCACCTCAATCCTTGCCACCCCGCTGTGGGCGAGGTCGTACCTACCCGCGGACTTGCGTATCCACATAAACGTCTCCACTTGCGCAACCAACCAAACCCTAATATAAATCAATACCCCGGCCACAGACGCCGCGACGCGTCGGCGACCGTCCGCCCCCCGGCCGCTCCGCAGATATAGTTTTAACGTTGCTACATCTCCCGTCTGTGAAGTGCTCCTACTGCGGGGCGCCTCTCGACCTGTCACCGGAGTCTGTGGTTGTGGTGTGTAGGTACTGCGGCACGCCTAACTTCGTAGCGGGGAACCCATCGAAGATCCTGGCCGTGCCGACGCTTTCCAGTTCCGAAGTCCTGCGCCGGGCTGTGGAGAGGACGAAGAGAGATTTCAACCTGGGGAGGAGGATGTCTGAGATAAACTTCGCCAGCCCCGATCTCGTATACCTGCCGTTCTACTTCGTCGACGTCCGGCTCAGAGCCTCTTACGAGGCCACGGTGGTCCTCACCTACACCCGCACCGTGTACGTCAGAGGCCAGGCAACAACCCGCGTTGAGACTAAACGCGTGAGGGTGTCGGGAGTCGTCACATATTCCGACTTGGTGGCGGTGTTGGCTAGGAGGGCGGCGTGGGGCCTCTCTGTGGATAAGCTGACGTCACATTTCTTCAAGACCGCACCCGAGCCGAGGCAACTCGCCGAGGTGGCGACGTCCGCTTCGGTGTCGGGGGCGTTTCTCGCAACCGAGCTGACGCCTGAGAGGGCCAAGGCGAAGGCGGTGAGGGCCGTGGTGCCGAGGCTACTGGCCAGGGTTGATGAAGACGCGGCTAGGGTGGCTAGGGAGGAGACGGGGTTGTTGATGGCTTCGGCGACTGTGGAGGACAGGACCGTGGACTACACAGTGGAGAGGCTTGAGGTGTCCCCATTGACGTACCTCCCCATGTGGATTGTGCCGTATCTCTACAAGGGGTCCTACTACAACTACTACGTGGCTGGGTGGGACGGGGCGGTGGTGGTGGCTGAGGAGCCCTCCTTCGTGGAAAACAAGGCCATCTCACTCCTGGGGGTGGCGGCTGTTGGGGGGGTGCTGGGCGGCCTCTCGTCCCTGGCTCTGCTCGGCGGAGTAGTCGAGGGCGCAGTCACGGCGCTGGCCGGCACAATCGCTACGTACCTCCTGGCAGGCGGCCTTCTTAAGTCTCGGCGGGTGGAGGCATGATCATACAGTGCCCCTTCTGTGGGGCTAAGTACGACGCTCCGCCGGGCCGGAGGTTCTACGTCTGTCCCTACTGCGGGACTGTGGTGTCGGAGGGGAAGACCTACGAGAGCGTCTACATCTTCAAGCCCACTGTGGACAAGACCACGGCTTTTAGAAAAGTGCTGAATTTAAGGCCCATGGGCTCGCCCGATGACCTTCCCTCGGCGACGCCCGCCGGAGCCGAGATGCACTTCCTCCCCCTGTACCTCTACCACATAACCTTCAGGCCTCTGGAGGAGCTGGAGACATACGCCACGGCGCTGGCCCTATCGACGCCGCCCTTCAAACTGCCAAAGAGTTACATATTCCCCGCGAGGTGGAGGACGCCGTTCAAGCCAACTCTTGAGAGGCTCGGTGTATTCAACTCGCCGGACCTGTCGCCGGAGGACGCCTTCCGTAGCCTAGGCGACGTTGTCGAGGAGGCCCGCACCTACGTTTCGGTCTTTAAGGTCAAGGTGACGATAGAGTGGAGCTTTGAGGGCATTGTCTACTACCCATTCTGGTCTCTCACCTATACATACGGCGGGAGGCAGTTCAGGGCGCTTATCGACGCATGCGAGGGATCTGTCTTGAGTATGGAGTACCCGCTGTCGAGGCGGGGCCGCGCCGAAGGCCTGGGACTTGCGGCCGGCTCAACCCTGGCAACAGCGGCCGTAGGCGCTTTGACAACCTACCTCCTCGGCATCCACCCGGCGCTGGGGGCCCTAGGCGGAGCCCTTGCCTCGCTAGGCGCCGTGGCGAGGCTGGTTGCCTTCTCGGCGTCGAGGGTGGGTAGGTACGAGGCCGAGGCGAAGCTCTAACTTTTTAAACCCCCGGGAGGCGACAGACATGAGGAAGGTCGCCTTGGTGATCCTCGCGGCGCTGGTGGCCGGCGCCCTTATCTACTTCTATCAAGCCGCGACGAGCTACACAAGGCCAGGTGGAGAAACCAGGTCCGCGACCCCCAGCTCCCCCACGCCCACCACCCCGGGCGGGGCGCCTCCCACAGCCACCTCTTCAACCCCTCCAGCGGCAACCACCTCTACTGCGACGTCCACAGAGAATACGCCGAGTACCACCACTCCCCCCGCCGCCACAGGCCCAAAGACCTCAACAGCCACCACGGCTCCCGGCTTCAGGAGAGACAGCTACCACGTTAACTACACGTACACGATAACCGTGTACATCGGCGACATGTCGCTGAGGCTGGTTGGCTGGTCTGTGGAGGGCGTGGGGCCGCTTGGGAACTACAGCTTCGGCAAATTTGTCTTTAACATACCGCCGAGGGGGCCTGTGGAGGTGAGCCACAAGGCGGCTACGGAGGGCCGGCTTATGTATGTGGTGACCTGCGCCGGGGGTGAGTGCCAAGCCGAGACCGCCGCCGCGAACTACACCCTGTTCCACTTCCTCCACGGTGTCAACATCACACGCGCCGTGAAGGGGACCTGCACGCATCTAGGCTACGCCGGCTCCGCGGTGGAGGAGAGAGGCATGATAAGCCCGGAGGCCTTTGCCTACATCCTAGGTGGCCTGCCCGCCAACGGTAGCGGGGTTTACGTGGCGGAGATGTGCGAGGTGGGCGGCGTGCCCCTGGCAGTGGTGGGGGACGTGTATCTAAACATGACTCTCTACGGCCAGGCCTTGACTATGAAGCTGAGGGTCGAGTCCTCGGCTGTGAGCGTCGCGCCGTACAACTCGACGCTGTACCAGCGAATCCTGGCCGAGGCTAAGGCGGCGCAGAAGGCAAAGGCTTAGCAACGTTTTAACTTCCCCAACTCCTCCACGGCCTGGGGCAGGGAGTAGCCCCTAGCCAGGAGCTCCTCTAGGTGTAGCTCGGTGGGTATTCCGTTGGCCAGCAACAGCTCAGCCGCCTTATCGATGGGGGCGTCGTGGCTGTATATAAGCGACGCCGCCTTGTTCAGCCCCAGAAGGACCTTGGGGTCTAGACGGAAGCCAACCATGGCGCAGGCGTCTACCCACACCCGGCGGGTGCCGCCCCTTATCTCCAACTCGCCGTGCCCGCCCCTGTAGGCCCTCACGGCCACGGAGGAGGCTTCCGTCACGCAGATAGATACGAGCCTCTCCAGCCTCTCCATCTGCTCCCTAGCCAGCCCCACCGTGCCTATGAGCCCGCCGGCCGCCGCCGCCTCGGCCACTCTCTTCAACACGTACTCCCTATCCAGCTCCCCGTCGGCCCCCGGCGACATGACCCACACCTCCGCCTCAACGCCCAGCTCCACAGCCGTGGCGAGCACGGCGAGGCCGTAGGAGTCGGCGAGGGGGCTCCTAATCGACCCCTCGCAACCGATCCCAAGCACGTCGCCCCCAACGTCTATCCCAACTACGCGGCTGAATCTCGTAAGGGCGCGAGCCACCTCGCTGGGGCGTCTGTAGGGGTCGACGATGTATATCGACTTGTTGAGAGCCCTCGCCACGCACATGCCCTGGGTCTTGAAGACGCGTCCGCCTCTCTCCACGTAGCTACGGGGGGTGGCTAGGTAGAGCCCCCCTCCCAGATCCACCACCTCTCTCAGCGCCGAGGCCGGCACCGGCCCCGGCGTCGGGTCAACGACGTATCTCTCCCACGGTATCTGCCCCACCGCTTCATCCCCGGCCAACGCCGCCGCAGTGACCACGTCGCCCCCGCCGCCGATGGCTAGGTAGAGAGCCACGTCGGAGGCCCCCTAGGGGTTTTTATGGACTGCGCCTCCCGGCGACTAGCGCGAAGAGAGATATGAATATATGAGTATAATGCCGAGCACCAGCAAGGGGGAGGCGCCGCCCCCAATGAAAGTGGCCGCGCCTAGTATTGTGAGGACCCCGCCCCAGAAGGCGGACTCCCTGGTCCTCCCCACCGCCATATAGGAGGCCCCGAATGCGCCGACGGCGATGCCTATAAGCTGGTTAGCCGCCAGCTGGACAGCCCCCGCGGACGCCAGGACGAGGTATACGCCGACGGCGAGCGCGGCGACGGCGGCCGCGGTCTCTCCAGGCGTCACGGCAACTTGACGCCGCAGTTCATACAGAACTTTGCCTCCGGCGGGTTGACGAAGCCGCACTGGGGACACCTCTTCCCCAGCATGTAGCCGCAGTTTATACAGAACTTGGCCCCCGGCGGGTTTACGTAGCCGCACTGGGGACACACCACCCCTTGCTGGTGCTGAGCTAGTTGTGTCGATACGGCTGTCTGAGGCGGTGGGGTGGGCTGCGGCGGAGGGGGAGCCGGGGGGCTGTGGGGCCGGTTGCGTGGGGGGCTGGGGGGTGGGCGGAGGCTGAGGCGCCTGCTGTTGCTGGAAGAGGGGCGGGATGATCATCAGCCCCGCGCCGACCGCGGCCCCGGGGCTTTTGCCGAGCTCCGCGGCGGCTTTCTGTAACGTCTCCATGCGTAGGTACTCCGAAGGGGTGACGCCGGTGGCCCTGATGTAGAACAGCCTGTCGCGCCAGATGGGGTCAGTGACGTCTAGGCCCTCGAATTTGACGTCTATGAGCTCGAGGCCTAACCTGGCGAAGTGGGGCGCTATTGCGTTTTTAGCCACGAAGCTGGCCTGCTCCAGGTTGCCGTATATGGTGAAGATGGAGTTTCTGGAGAGCTCCGCCATTAGGTTCTCGTTGAAGTAGCCCCTTAGGAACTTCTGGAGGTCCTCCGTGGTGTATATGTTCTGGCCGCCCACGACCTGGGTGACGAAGAGGGCCGGGTCCGCCACTCTGAACCAGGCGGTGCCGAAGAACTGTATCGGCGCCAGCTCGGCGGTTTGGCTCCTCCCGCCGAAGGGAAGCTGGTGCTGTTTAAGCGAGACGAATATGACAACGGCAGTGAAGGGCGACTTCTCAAACCCCGCGACTCTGGTAAGGGCCTGGGTGAGCAGGGGGAGGTTGGCGGTGGTGAGGGTGTGCCTCCCCGCCCTAAACACGTCGTACACCTTCCCGTCGCGCATAAAAACCGCCGCCTGCCACTCCTCAACAATGAGCTGTGCTCCCCACTCAATTCTATCCACGGGGTAGCGCCAGATTATCTCCCCCTCTCTGGGGTTAACCCACTGGATAACCTGCGGCATGGATGACCATGTCCATCATTTTAAAACCTTAACGGAGGTTCAAACCACGTCATTAGAGCTGTACATTGACACTACACCACCCGCAGTCCTAGCTCTTGCCCCTCCTGAACAGCTTGTCGAAAAGCCCGCCTTTTTTCTCCTCACGCGGCTGCTCCCACGTGGCGGGCGGCGGCTCGCTAATAGCCTTTAGTATTTTGATACGCTCGTCTATCTTAGCATCTAGAGACTGCAACTGCGCCAGCAACTGCCTGAGGGCGTCGGCCCATTGCTGGGAGCCGGGGGGCTGGCTCTTCAAGACGGCCACTTGATCTGCCACCTTCTTTGCCTCCTCCACGAGGGCGAGGTCGTGCTGGTACACCTGCTCTAGGACGCTCTCATCCACCTTGGCCAAGTCAAAAAAGCCCGCGTAGCCGTGGGGGGCCTTGTCTATCTTCTGCGTCACCTTATCCAGCAGAGCCCTCGCCGTGTCCCAGAGGAAGCGGGCGTCTGGGCTGGCCGCCACGGCGCGGGCCTCCGACGGGCTCAGCACCAGCTGCGACGCGGCTGAGGATAGGATAGAGGCGACGTGGCGCCTCACGAGGGCGTCGGTCTCCCTCCTAATCTCCTTCTGCTTATACCCGGCGTAGCCAGGAATGTAGGAGGCGATCCTCTCCAGGAGGTTTTTTTCAAAACTCATAAAGCCCCGTAACCCCCTACTTATATTATTTACTGGAGATAAGGTTTGTACAGCGGACTCTCTCTCTTTAGATATTCCATAAACCTCTCCACCTCTCCATACGTGGCGTGGGCCACCTCCAGCCTCTTGGCAAGCAGGCGGTCTCCAACCACAACTACAAACTTGTCTTTAATATACTCCCGGAGTCTCCACTCCTCCACTCTTTCAACACCTGGACAGGAGGTAAGAGAGGCGAGAATTATCTCCCATTTTTTCAATTCATGAAACCGCCGAGGGGGGCACCTCCTGAAGATGAAAACAAGAGGCGTACTCATAATAAAGAATAATAACAAATGTTATTTAACAGTTGCTGTGATGTAGGATACCATTTCAGCTACTTCTCTCTCGAAATCGGGGCTTGGTCTGTATTTAAGGAGGTGGGTCATTTTTTCACAACTGAAGCTCCTTCCCAGGAAGGGGAGGTGTTTTTTCAAGTCCCGTGGCGCGGCAATCCTCATGACAAAGCTGGGGACAGGTATGTGGAGGGCCCTTTTCCCCAATGCCTTCTCCATAGCAAGCACGAAGTCCGAGAGACGCCTGGGGGCGCACTCAGTGGCAAAGAAGTACTCTCTGGAGAGGGTGGTGGAGAGCTTCACCACCTTCGCCAGCTCCCGGGCCGATATGGCCGAGACGGCTAGATTCACCATGGGCGCCACGCCGCGCCTCACTATGCCGGTAAGCGTCACCCACTCCGGGTGGTCGTTGAAGCGGCCGTAGACGAGGACCGGCCTTATAATAACCCAGTCCTCGAAGCAGTTCGCCACCACCCTCTCCCCCTCAGCCTTCGACGCGTCGAAATGGGAAACGGGCTTTATCCCCTCCATGTGGCGCTCCTCCTCTCTAATGGGGTTGCCCACGGGCCCCCTCACGGTGGCGGCAGATATGTGCACCAGCTTGCCCCTCCACCCGGCCCTCCGCGCCGCGTCGCACAGCCTCTTGGGGAACTCGGCGTTTGCCTCCCACACCACCTCTGGACTTCCGAAGTACTCCCCCACGAGGTTTATCACCACGTCCGGCTTGGCGGACTCAAGCGGCTTCGCGGGGTCTGTGTACTCTATCAGCTCTGCGTGCCGCGAGACGAAGCCCGCCAGCGCCGGCTTTCTCCTCGGAGAGCCCGGCCTGTGGGCGACGTACACCTCCTCCCCCGCCAAGGCCTCCACGACGTTGGCCCCAATGAAGCCCAACCCGCCGTACAGCAGATATCTCATAGACGGCGTTGGGTGTTGATATAAAACTTATATTCAAACCCCCCAGAACAGCTGTGAGGGCCGCGGCCCTGGTTTTGTTGCTGGCGGCTTCTCTACTGGCGCTCGAGGTGAG
Source organism: Pyrobaculum ferrireducens (assembly GCF_000234805.1). NCBI lineage: Archaea > Thermoproteati > Thermoproteota > Thermoprotei > Thermoproteales > Thermoproteaceae > Pyrobaculum > Pyrobaculum ferrireducens. The sequence goes on along the minus strand of NC_016645.1, from coordinate 685,686 downwards.
GGACTGGAACGACAGGCCCCTCGGGTACGGGACGGCGGTTGTGTACGACGAGGGCGGTGGAATCGTCGCGCTGTCCTATGTAGTAGACGGCAAGGCCCTCTACGGCCTGCCGTGGAGGCCGGGCTACGGCTTGAGGATCGCCTGGGGCATAGCCTCTCTCAGCGAAGTCGCCGCGGGGCGCCTCATCTGGATATACGACAGCTCCGTGGCTAGAGACGTGGCTGAGCTGGGCTGGCCCACCGGCGGCAAAATCCGCACCTGGACCTACCCCCTCACCATTACCCTAAGGGATAGACACGGCAGACCCGTGGCGGGGTGCTACGCCAAGGTTGTCGACACACTCACCGGGGGGCGGTGGGTCGCCATATTCGCTTGGACCGCCTCTGACGGCTCGGTATCCGCCTACCAGATACCCGCCACGGACTACACGGTGGAGGTCTACTGCAACGGCGTGCTGTCAGCCACCGCCAAGTTTTCCGTACAGCGGGGAGCCCCCTCCACGGCGTGGAACTACGAAATAACCGTAGACTTCATAGATCAGATAAAGGTGTTAAACGCCCCTTAAACCCCTACGGCGCCGCCCTCGCCGGCTCCGCCTAAGGCGGCCGTGTAGGGCCCTCTCTTTCGCCACATGCATGACAACAGCGCCGAGGACACCCCCGTCTAGGGAGCCGCTATTTGAAACACCACGCGAATCACCTACCCACCCACAGCGGGGAAGTGCCGCGCCTCTAGGCCGTCTAGGAGCTCCACAACCTCTCTCACGGGGCGGAGCGTTCTTAACCACGTAGCGTATCACCAATTAGTATCTATAAGCGCCTCAGCCACCAAAGAACTTATCCAAGCCAACTGCACAGCCGACAAGATGTAACTGACCTAGTTTATGAGAGAGAAGCCCCCTCCCAGCACAGCGGTTTCCCGGGCCCTCGCGGAGCCCAGTACTCCCGACTGCGGCGCCGGCCTTAGCTTCCGGGTTCTGAAGAGTCCGGGCGTATCACCGGCGCCTATGGCCGGGTTAGGGGCGTCCCCAAATTTTCACGAGTTTATATACTTTTCCCCCCTATGCGGCGGCCTCTTCGAAGGCCACCAGCTCCCGGCTCCACTCCACTAGCCACACCTTTAGTTGCCTCGCCTTCTCCACCGCGTCGGGGTTAGCGGCCAGGGTGTAGACCACCGGCACCACTCGGCCGGAGACCAAGTCGGGCCACCCGGCGGCCAGCGAGGCGGCTCTCTGGGCGGCCCTCTCGACTACTACGGCCCCGGCCCTTACCTTAGCCTCGCCCATTACCGTATACCGCTCCGATTTGCAGTAGATGTCAAATTCGTAGGCGCCAGGTAGAACGAGGCGCTCCGCTTTACACTCGACACCCCGGCTCTTCAAGAGGTGGGGAACCCAGCTACGGGCAGTCTCCTCAAGCGAATCAGCTAAATCCTCAAACTGCTCCTTAGTCGCCATCCTCTCCTCAATTCTCCTAACCGCCCTCTCCAAATCCTCCTTAGTAGCAAACCGAGCGAGGTCCTCCCTAGTGGCGAATTTAGTGAGGTCGTCCTTGGTGGCGAATTTTGCAAGATCGTCTTTGGTGGCTAATTTCTCTAGGTCTTTTTTGGTGGCCATCTCCTCTCTTATCTTCTCAATCTCTTTTTCAAGTCTCTGTATGTCGTCTTTAGTCGCTACGTTGAGCGGTATAGCCACCTCGCCTATCAAGGCCTTTGCCAGCTTCAGCCTCACCTCCTCGTGGCTGATGAGTAGATCCACCAGCTCCGCCGCCGACCTGCCGTCTGATCGGAGAGCCGCCATGAATAGGTCCCGCAGAAACTGAGGCTCATCCCGGGCAATCGCCGCCAGCAATCTCTTCAACTCAGCCACATCCACATACCCACCGCCGCACCCAGTTAAAAAACTTACCGCGCCGCATCGGCCTGCTGGTACATATTTTTACATACACGCCCAGGCCCCCTATCCGCCGTCAATCGGCGCGGGGCTGTGAGTTCCGCAGAGATTCGCCAAAGTTCCGCACGTAGTTTCTAGCGTAGTCTAGAAATTCTGCCTGCATCGAAGCGGCTATAGTCTCGAAAATAGCGCTGTACATAACTGTAATACTGCTACTAGCGGCCTATACAAGTAGCCATGAAGATAATGAAACGGCTAGGCATGGCGATGTCACAAACACCACTACTGCCGCTGTCGGTAGGCAGTGGCGCGGGGTGAGGTCATGAGTTGGATTATTAGAGCCTTAGCTATCTACCTACTAGCCACCGCCAGGGTCATGCTGGCGTTGTCGGGCTTGGTGCTGTACTTCGCCCCCTCCGGGCCGGGTAGCGGCCACCAGATAATTCTGGGAGCTACCAAAGACATGTGGAAGAACATCCATTCATACGCCGCCTTCTCCATACTAGCCTTCGCCGCCGCCCACGTCGTGCTGTATAGGAGATCGCTTATATTCTACATTAAGAAGACCGCGAAGCCACCTCAGGAGAAATAACCCGATTTTTTGCGGGGTAAATTTTTTAACGGCTCAGCTATGTATGCTTGGGGCGGAGGGGCCCTCTGGGGCCGCTGTGATAGCTCCGCGTACGCCAGAGGCCACACGTCATCAGTTTAACGGCCTTCTTCACTTATGCAGTGCGGCGGCGCTAGCTCATCACCGTCTAACTACACCTCCGGATTTTTAAATCGAGACCAGCCTTGAGGCCGTGCGCCGCCGCGGCGTTCCCCATGACCACGGCCACCTCTAGATACCCCTCGCTGTTTATGAGAGCCACGGTCTCCCCAGGCCGGGCTCTGCCGTAGGTCTCTACAAACTTGGCCTCTATCACCCGGCCCCCCACCTCGATACACAGCACATCCCCCCACGAGGCGATTTGGAACACCTCCCCCCGCGCCGAGGTGTAGACGTTGCCAAACCTGTCTACGTATATCGTCCGGGCTCTCATCTCGCCCCCGGCCACCTCGGCGGAGGGCCTCCCCAGCCTGACCCAAGTGGCCACCGGGATGCCGAGCATCCGGGGCTCCACCCCCAGCGATAGATACGCCGCGGCTGGGGCAAAGACGTCGCGGCCGTGGAAGGTGGCGGAGAGCTGTGGGAGCCTCGCCTCTATTCTATACGCCTCCTCCACGCCGTCCTCCTCAGCGGCGAGGGAAAGCACGCCGTTGTCAGGCCCCACGAAGAAGTACCGCCTGGTTCTCAGCAGAAGCGGCGCCCTCTCGGTGCCCACCCCGGGGTCGACAACTGCGACAAAAATTGTCCCCCTTGGAAACCACTTGTAAGCCGAGGCGAGGATGAAAGCCCCGGTCCACACGTCTTGCGGAGGTACCTCGTGGGTGATGTCCACAACCACAGCTCTGGGGTTTATGGAGAGGATCACTCCCTTCATCGCCGCGACGAAGTAGTCTCTGGTGCCGAAGTCGGTGAGGAGGGCGATGGCCACGTGTAATACAAAGTATTTATATAAATGGCCGCCGCCGTGTGTGGAGGTTGTGGACAAGGCGAAGCTCCCCTACGTATACACGGTGGACGAGCTCATCTCCATGTTCCTCGCGGCGTATGGGAGAGAGGAGGCCAGGGGCTCCACGGCGGAGCCCGCCTTCCTCAAGCAGAAGAGGCTGGAGATCAAGAGGATAGTTGCCTCCGGGAAGGCCCTGGCGTCCACCCTCAGAAAGATGGCCCTTGGGATGCCCTTCCTAGACCGCCTGCACCCCTTCTACCGGGACCTCGTGGACGTGGTTTTCGGCGCCCAGCTTTACAAACACGCCGTGGCTAAGGTTGGCAACGCCCACCTAGCCGTGAGGGCCATAGCCAAGGAGGCCATCACGGCGGTGCGCACCGCCCCCGACAAGAAGGCGCTCCTGAGGGCTAGGCAGATGTACAAGGCGCGGATAATCGACCTCCTAAACGACCTCGGGCCGGAGCTGGAGAAGCTGAGGGATGTAGCCACCTTCCTAAGGAAGCTCCCCTCCATAGACCCAAACCTCTTCACTATTGTCGTCGCCGGCGCGCCCAACGTGGGGAAGAGCAGCTTCGTGAGATGTGTATCCACGGCGAGGCCAGAGGTGGCCGAGTACCCCTTCACCACCAAGCAGATACACCTAGGCCACATACATCTAAAAGGCGACAAGATCCAGGTGATAGACACGCCTGGACTCCTCGACAGGCCGCTGTCCCAGAGAAACAAGATAGAGAGACAGGCAGTCCTAGCCCTTAGACATTTGGCCGGGGTGATTATCTTCATCGCAGACCCCACACCCCACAGCGGCTACAGCCTGGAGATGCAGGCCAGCCTCTGGAGGGAGATAAAGACGGAGTTTACAGCCCCCGCCGTGGCGGTGCTAAACAAAATCGACATAGCCACCCCCCAGGAGCTGGAGAGGGCCAGGGCCCTTTTTAACCCGGCGGCCGAAATCTCCACCATCAACTGCCACGGCACCAAGGAGGTGGTCGACCACGTACTCCACAAGTACTACGTCCCACAGGCGCTGGAGAAGCTCAGGGCGAGGGCCAGAGGGGCGTAGAGCAAAGAGTTTAATACCCAGCCGCCGGTGGTGGCGTGGAGCTGGAGAAGCCGTGGCGAGATCTGGAGAAGTATATAGAGGGCAGGATCAAAGAGGCACTGTACGAGGCCGAGCTGGCATTGAAGTTTCTAGAGGCTGGTATGTATAGAAACGCGGCTGGAAAAGCCTTCCAAGCCTTCAAGGCGTTGCTAGCGGCGCTTGCGGCTAGACATAGAGATACGCTGGCGACGCGGCACCCCGGAGTAAAGACAACGAAAGGCGGAAGAAGGGTGCTCTACGTTGACTGGCTTATCGCAGTTATGCCCACCGGCCAGATGCTTGAAGTGGCTAGGGACCTCGCCGCGGCCGAGGGGGAGGAGCTTATCCACTACGCAAACACCGCGCTTAACCTCCATGAATTTCAATACATCGGACTAGACAAGAGCGGCGTGTTGAGCAGATATACAAGGCTCGCCTCTGTGGAGGATGACGTGAGGGCGCTTGCCAGCTACGTGGCGGAGAGGGCCAAGTCACAAGCCTCCTAGGGCGGCTTCAGCGGCACCGCCTCCTCCCGCAACATCCTCACCGCGACGTAGGCTATCAAAACCGCCACCAGCACCGCGGCCGCCTCTATGAAGCCGGCGAGGCGCGCCGCCGCGGCCGACGCCGCCAGCGCCAAGTTCTCCCAGCCGAATCTGGGCGCCCTCCTGTAGAGCACCCCCGGCACGAAGTAGGGGACGCACAGCACAGCCATCACCACCGCGAAGCCCATGTAGAGAAAGTGGTGGTGGAGCCAGCCAAGCGCCATCAACACCCGGCCCAGCGCCACGCCCACCCCGTAGACATCTCTGGGGACCGGCGGCGCGGCGAGGGATACCGCCGCGATGGGCAACGCCACCCCCCAGAGGTGGCCTGTCTTCACCAGCGCGAATCCAGCTAAATGCGCCGCGGCCACCGCGGCGGCGCCCCCAGCGGAGAACCTCCTCTTCAGCCTAGAGCTGTCTATACGGTAGAAAAGCGTCAAGACGGAGCCCAGCGGAAAGGAGGCCGCGGCCTCAAAGGGCGTGGCCGCCGTCGCGGCTGTGGCAAGGCCCGCCACCATGATCCAGTTGGGGTAGAAGTTGGGAGACCCGCGGAGGGCCTTTAAATGGAGGGCTAGGTACAAAACGGCGAGCGGCAGAAGCGGGTAGGGCCCCAGCCTGAGGAGGGCGGCGGCCAGCGTAGCGAAGGCCGCCGCCGTCGCCGGCTTGACCGGCGCGGCGTTTATAAAGCCGGGGAGCTGGAGGTACATCACAGAGAAGTAGAAAGAGACTAGCCCGGACGTCATAAACCAGAGGTGGAGGCCCACGTCCCTCCCCCACGCGGCGGCGATGCCCGAGAGGAAGAGGGCGGCGGAGAGGGCAAGCGCCGCCTGGCTCGCTCTTATTACCCATACGACGGCGTAGAAGAAGGCTCGGGGTTCCGACTTCCCTATCTTAAGCCACATGACCCTTGCGGAGGTACAGGAGGCCGCCAGCCACGAGAAGGGCGGCGCCGGTCCAAACCAGTTGCACCATGGGGATTATCTTGATCATTGCGACGTATCCCTGTGGGTTATACCTCAGCAACTCCTCCACCTCCCCGGCGCCCAGCGGCCTTCCGCTGTAGGTAGAGAGGAGCATCCACGCCCCCATGGGCAGACACGCCTCCACATCGCGTCGAGCCAGCTCCAGAGCCAAGCGGGTATAGCTGACGTTGCCCACGACAGCAACCTCGGGGGTTACCGCTATATAGATATCGTCGAGACCCCTCGGGACCGCGGCCACGCCGTGTATCAGCCCCCTAACCAGCTTAAACTCCCCAGCCGCCTCGTACCTAGCGGCCACCTCCACCTCCCTGCCCCCCACGCTGAGGCGCACCCTCTCCTCGAGAAGATTTAGAGACGTGGCGTTTGGGCCGCACACAGCAAAGGCCGAGAGGGCGTCGAGGCGCTGTGGGCTGAAGAGCAGAGGCCTCTCGCCGAGGCCCAGCGCCGCCACTAGAAGCCTCCCCGCGGGGGTCGACGCGGTGGAGTTTACGTAGAGCCAGTAGCCGCCAATCGTGTGGAGGCCGGGGGTGAAGTTGCCGAAGGCGACGACGTACCTAGTGCCGTTGAGCTGTACCTCGGCGAAGCGGAGGGGCAACCGCCAGACCCCCATGTAGGCCGCCAAGTCCCCGGACACGAAGCGGGAGAGGTACGGCGGGATGGAGACGAGCTCCTTCGGCCCCTCTAGACGCCACCCACGCACCTCGACCCCCAGCGCCTCTGGGCCGTAGGGCGTCTGCAGAGGCACCAGGGTCGGCTTCTCAACATCAAGGGGGACGACCACGCCGTACTGTGTGTGGTATGCGTAGGGGCCGCTCAACGCTACGCCGACCGCCAGCACCACGAAGCCTACGTGCGCCACGGACCTCGCCGCGTCTTTTCTAAAGACCAGCGCCGCCGACGCCAAGGGAAGCGGCGACGAGAAGGCCAGGGACAGCACGGCGGCGTTGGTGAGGGGGGAGCTGAGGGGAGACCACCGGATCCCCGCCGCGGCGGCCGCGGCCCCGGCGGCGAGGGATGCGGCGATGTAAGCCGCGGCTAGTCTTGCCGAGAAGCGCCAACGGGCTATGGCGTAGAAGGCGGCGAACACCGCCGGGACGAGGACGGGGTGTATAAGCGCCACCGCGCTGTCCCCCGACGGGATTGCGACAGAAAGCCCTAGGAACTGCGCCAGCGTGGGGGCGGCTAGGAGCCAGTAGATGTAGACTCCCACGGCCAGAGGGGGGACGTAGCTGTAGAGACCGCCCCTCTCCAGCCTCAGCTTATACAATCCGTAGAGGAAGGCGGCGATGGAGGGGGCCATAAGCCATCTGCCGGCCGACTCAGCTCCGGCGAAGGAGTGCAGGGGCGACACTCCGCTGTAGGTGACCGCCATTGTGAGAAACACCCCCGAGAGAGACATGGCCAGGGCCCCCTGGCCGCCTCCGTGCACCCACGCAGTCAAGAAGAGCCAGATGACGAATACCGAGGTCTCTACGGGGTCCCACGCCCAGTAGCCCCCCCAGCCGAAGGTTGTGTAGGACCAGTAGGCCCCGGCGGCGAGCCCCGCGGTGGAGAAAACCCACGCCAACACGCCAAGGCGCCCCCGGGCCCTGGGCTCTAGAAAAGCGGCGACGACAAGCGCGTACGAGGTGATGACCAGGAGGGGGTGGGGAAGGGCCCACAGGTTTCGCAAGAGGGGGTTGAGGCCTATGCCGGGGCCCCCCGTCGTCCATCTGGAGAAGGCCTCCCAGTAGGCCGCCGAGGCTAGGAACGCGGCGGATGCCGCCGAGAGCCTCCAGCTACGCAACGCCAGCGCCGCGGCGCCGAGCACGGCTGATATGTAGAGCATAATGCCCCCTATGTTTACAAGCGACGCCGCGGCTCTGTAGTACAGCGGCATTCCCCACGAGGTGTTGGCATACACGTCGAGAAAAGAGGTGTCGAGGAGGACAAACCTAGAGAGGTAGAACAGCCAGAGGGCTATGCTGACCGCCGAGGCGTAGGGGGCCGCCTTAGCGAGTATTAGCCGCGGGCTGGCCATAGGCCGAGTGGCACCCCCTAAGTATCGCCGTGATTACCAAAGTCCTATTCGCCGGGTAGTAAACCCCCCTTACGACGACCGTATTTTCAAAACTAGCCGGCGTAATTGGGCCGTAGAGCGCCTCCATCCCCCTCCGGTCGCCCACCGCCGTGATTTCAAACCCCCCTCCCGCCAGCCTCAAAACGACGTATCTATCAGTTATCTCCACACCCCTCAGCGCGCCGGAGACTACGTACTCCCCAGGTGTCTTCACCCCCCGGAGGGTGGAGACGTCGGCTATCCCCGTGTTGTTTAGAAAAGAGAAGATGGCGCCTGCCAGCGCCGCGGCGGCTATAGCCATCAATAACAACCTCTTCATATCCCCCTTCTGCTGAGGAGGGTTATAAGCACTACCGCCAGGCCGGTGGCCAGTAGATTAGCCGCCACAGACCAGTGGCTCACCACGACGCCGTCAGCCGTTATTAAATGCCCCTTGAGAGTGGGCACTCCCCCAATCTCCAGGGGCCTGAGGTGGATACTCTCTGCAGGTAGCTTCAAAACCCCGCCGCTGGTGTACAGCACCACGGTGGAGTCTGTCAACGTGGCGTTGTAGACGCGGTACACTGGATGCGTGTATCCAGAAAGGAGCCACGCCGCGGCTCCCGCCAACACCACAAAGGAAGCCACTCCCCAGGCCACCCCAGCCCTCGCCTCGAGTACGTACAGAACGGCGACTGCCAGCAGAACCGCGAAGACGGCTATGTACAGCAGTCTAATTGAAGTGGTTAGCTCAGCCAGAGAGCCGGGGGCCGGGTGAAGAGCCGGCAACAGCACAGGCGCAACGAGCGTGACGGGGACCGAGATAAAGACAAGCACTAGGTAAGACGCCGAAATCCTATCCAGCCTATCCGGATCCTCCACCGCCCTCCTCAGAAACACATACCCGGTGTACAGCACAGCCATGACGGCCACGGAGAGTTGCCGGGGGTCCCCAGACCACGCCGCCCCCCAAGACTCCTCGGCCCATATTGTCCCCGTCGCGAAGCTCAGCCACGACAACACGGCGGCGAGCTCGGCGGAGCGGTGCATGACGACACGGGCCCTCGCCCCACCCCTCTTTAGAAACCAGATAGAAGAAAGGAAAGAGGCGAAGGCCATCGCCAGCGCCGCCATGGACTGGGGTACGTGGATGTAGAGGCTTCTATACGCCGTGGGGCTCCCAAGCGGCACAAAAGCTGGGAAAGGGCCAAAAACAGCGGCGTAAGCTAAGATAGCTGAGTAGGCCAGGAGCAGTACCCCCAACACGGCCCTCTACTCCACTCACATATAAATAGATATTGTAGAATCCCGTTAACAATTTAAAAACGCGGCTACGCCACACAGTGCTCCGGCTCTTCGACATCTGGAAAAAATTCGACAACTGGGTGCTGAAAGGCGTCGATCTAGACGTGGCAGGCAGAGTATTGATACACGGCCACAACGGCAGCGGGAAAACTACGCTGGTGAAAATCGCCGCGGGGCTCCTCGCCCCCACCAAGGGAGGCGTGGAGAGGGCGGGGAGGCTGGGGGTCTCTCTACAACATCCACTTCTACACCCAGACCTCACGGTGGAGGAGAACCTCAAATTCTACGCCAGAGCCGTCGGCGCGGCGTATAGAGAACTTGCCGAGGAGCTGGGGCTGGTCCCCTACCTGAGGACTAGGTTCGCCCACCTAAGCTTCGGCTGGAAGAGGAGGGCGGATCTCGCCAGGGCGCTTATCGGAGAGCCAGACGTCTTGGTGCTAGACGAGCCGCTGATAGGCCTCGACCCCGAGGCCCGGCGCGTCGTGGCAGACGCGCTGAATCGCCGCGGCGTGTCTATGTTGATCACGGCGTCCAGCCCCTGTGAGTATCTACAACTTCGGATAGACAGATTCTACCAAATAGTAGACGGCAGGCTTGTGCCTACACAGCCGCCATGCTCCTCTTCATAGAGCGGGAGTTAAAAATAGCCATGAGGAACTGGGAGCTCGTCGCTGTCAACATCCTCACATCCACGGCGCTTGCGCTTACCTTCTCTGCCCTGAGCTACTTCGGTGGGTTAATCGCGTCGCTCCTCATATCCTCCTACCTCTACACACACCTGCTCCTACTGAGAGAGGAGGAGCTGGGCACTCTAGACGGCTTAAGGCTACTGGGGAGGTACGAGGAGTACTTCGGCGCCAAGATAGCCACCGCCACCATGCTGAACCTACTCACCTCAGCCGCATACACGGCGGCGTACGGGGCCCTCTCCACGGGCCCCATAGACGTCCTAGAGGCGTTGTACACCCCCTTCTACCTAGCCACGGCCTCCACGGCGGCCGCCGCGATAGCCACCGCGACGAGAGCCAGGCAGGCCCTGTCCCTATTTATAACATCTGCCCTCTCCCTTGGATTCGCGGCGTCGGTTGTCCGCGGGGGGCTTGACATACCCACGGCCATGGCGGGCCCGGCCCTCGCCGCCGCCGCAATATTGCTCAGTAGAGAAATTAGCTGACAGGCTCAGTCTTGAGGGCACCTAGGTAGTAGACTAGCCCCAGCAGGAGCGTCAGGACGGCAGACCTCCCCAGCTCCCTCCAACCCATCTTTACAATATCCCCGTGTCTAGACACCTTGGTATTCCTGACGAGGTTTCTCGTAAATTTTACAGTGGGCTCCACCGCGGGTATCACTAGCAATTCCCACAGTGGTAGGGTAACGGCGAGAGTGGCCACCCACGTAATAAAGGGCCAGATGGGGGAAACCGACCGGAAGGCCAATCTGCTCTCCACGTAGTAGGCGGTGGCTACGTGGTACCCCACGAAGAAGGCGGCGAGGGCGACGTCCCGCGTGGCGACGTTGTGGACCAGCATCGCCTTGCCGAGGATAAACACGTAGGAGAGCAACGCCGTTCCGACTACCACCCCGGGCACAGACCTGCCCCGCCCCGTCTTCATAAGCCAGAGATATGCAGACATGAGCAACGCCCCGACCCCATACACCGCAAAATCCCCACCGTCAATAGACAGATACAGCACATACGGCGCGACGTTTAGGGCTAGCAGGGCGCCGATTCGAAGCCACCCCCTGCCGTAGAAAATCGCGTCAAAAGTCAATAGATGAGTCACGTAGGCAATTGAAAACAGAGCCAAACCCACCAGACTGGGCGGTATAGAGGTGGCCAGCGCCAGTAGATATGAAAAAGTTAAGATCCCCAAGACGCTCTTCTCCCGCGGCAGCATACTAGTAAAATCGTTATGTGGATATAGGTGTTGGGGTTAACATGGAAAACCCCCAAAAGCACCTGCGCTATGGGAGCTCCCGCACCTCACCGCCGCATAGATAGTAGCGGCCGTGTACGTAAGCCGGGGCGCAACTCAGCTTAACTGCGCCGTTAAGCAGATCCCCCACCACGACGCCTCTACTTGAAATAAAGAATGGCCTCTCCACGGGAAGACGCCCACTCTCCGTAACTAGGTAACTCCCCGCGCCGTCTTCAACATAGATATATAGAGGCTTCGCGGAGAGCGGCTCCACAGCTGTGGCTTTTCTAAACTCCATCTCCACCACGTCGAGGTACTCGCCCCCCAGCGATACGACCTTTGCCACCATCTCCAGGCCATCCTCCCCGTACTCATAGTCGACGACGAAGGCGCGGCCGGGGTTGAGGACGTCGACGTGGTAACTCAAGCCGCACGGCGCCGAGCTCACCCCGTAGCCAAACGGCGTCGCATACGCCACGAAGCCGTCTGTGCAGTAGATAGACTTCTCGTCTGCAAAGGGGTAGGCGGGCATGTAGTCCCACTTCCCCCGGCACCTCAACGACCTAGCCACGGCCCACCTCTCCAGATCCACAACCAGCAACCGCTCCCCCTCTACAAAAAGGCCGTACCGCGGCTGGACGTAGCCGTCGCCGTAGAGGCCGTACGGCACCAAGACGAGGTTGAAGTCGCCCACCAGCTCGCCGCCGGACTTGTACACCCTCCCCCCGCTCACGACCACGGGGCCGTAGTGTATACCCACGCCGCTCCACGGAACCTCCACCTCCACTCCCCGGGGCCCCCTCGCAACGCCCCCCTCCACTGTGAAAAGCTCACCTCTGCTGTTTCCCACCACCAACATGGCCTACAGCCACGGCCAGAGCTATGTAGTGTACCGACAGCTGGGCCGTCGGGCCGACGAGCAGGGCGTAGATGGGGTAGCGAGATTTCGACGACATGGAGAGGTAGACAGCTATGGGAAATAAAAACACTTGGGTAAGCCCCATGCCGAATACCATGATCATACCGGCGTAGTAGGGCGACGCCGAGACGAAGAGGGCGGCGACGAGGGATAAGGCAACCGCCTTCTTGCTAAACCTCCACCCCCCGAGCAACGGGAGGAGCGCCCAGATCCACTCCATGTGAGGCAGATAGGCCGGCCTAACCGCCTTGACGACCCCCTCGGCGAGGTAGTACAGCGAATACCCCGCCGCCGCCCTCTCCCTGAAAAACATGCTGAAGACCGCAGGCAGGACGAACAGCCCCTTCACCCCCACGTGCAGGTAGTCGTGGGCCAGGTCGAGCGCGGTGAGGAGGAGGGCGGCGGCGCCGGGTATCAAGCCGCGCCGCCCCCAGCTCCCGATTAACATAAACGAGTAGACGTAGAGCGCCAGCATGGAGATGTACCCACCCCACTGAATGCCGAGGAAGAGGAGGTAGGTGGCGGCGTTGTGCGGGACAAAAATCCACAGCCTGTTAAGCGTCCTGTTGAGTAAAAAATCTAGAAACAGGAGGAGAAGAAAAAAATCCATTCTTTCACTTGCGGCGTAGCGCGGAGCCTGCGAACAGGGCTAACAACGCCACCAACACTCCAATAACCGCCCAGGCCCACGTAGGCGTCGTCTCAACCACCTGCGTCACAGTAGTGGTCTGTGTGATAGTAGTTGTGCCCGGCGCGGCGGTTGTCGTAGGAGTCTGAGTGGCCGTGGCTGGGGCCGCGGGTTTCTCCAGCTGGAAGGCGATCCATCCGCTGGTGGCCTTAAGCCCGCCCCTCTCCCCCTTCGACCCGTCCCATGTGGCGAACGCCGCGCTGAAGCCGTCGGCCAGCGAGGCCATTAAGGGATGCGCCGAGCCGAGCGGCCGCATCAACACTACGTACCACTTCCCATCTCTATACGCCGCCGCGGCGGTCACCATCTGAGCTGTTGCAGGCAACAGCTCCACAGGCGCCGCGGGTGTCGCCTGTAGCCCAAGCGCCTCTCTCTGCTGTGGACTCAGCCCGTAGCCAGCCCCGGCGACTAGGTTCTCTACCCCGACGCCGGCCTTCCAGTATACTATATTCACCGGGTTGTCCACGGTGCCCATACATATGTACGGCAACTGCGCCCGCGACACCGGGAACTGCACCGCCACGGCGTCTGGGAACACGTCCAGCCCGCCGGGCTTAGCCACGTCCTGCGTCGGGTCGCTCCACACCAGCAGGAAGGCTATATGCGTCCCGTTGTAGACAGCCGACACGCCGACCGACCTCGTCTCAGTAGCCGCCGGCAATGGATACACAAGCGACTGCGATGTCAGCGGCACGTCGACAGGCGCCGGCCAGACGTTGGAGAACGGGTCTGTGGGCAACGCGCCGGCCACGTACTTAACTCTCACAGCCGCCTCCTGGGCGGTCACCACGACCATGCCCATCAGCGCTAGTAGCAACGCGGCGGCGAGGGCGATGCCCGGTAGTAGCTTGTCGCCCCTCATGGCAACCCCACCACGCCTCTCTCTATATACGGCTGTTTTGCATATCTCTTGGGGTTCGTCGGTATGACAAACCTATCCTCGTATCTGGCTAGGGCGAACAGCCTGTACATCTCCTCGGCGTCCTCCTCGGTGAGGCCCGCCTCGGCGAGGGCGGCCTTCGCCTTCTCCGCCAGCCCCGGCTCCGCCACGTTCCTCGACCGCTCGTAGATGCGCACGGCTATTAACTTCTTCAAGGCCTGCTCAACCAGCGAGGTGTCGCCGGCCGTCAGCAAGTTGGCGAGGTACTTTATGGGTATCCTGAGCTCAGACACCTTTGGAAACACGTCGGTGATCTTCGCCCCGTAGGTCTTCTCAAATGTAGTCACTACGGGGCTCAGCGGAGGCACGTAGAACACCATTGGCAACGTCCTAAACTCGGGGTGGAGTGGGAACCCGACCTTCCACTTCTTCACGATTTTGTAGACGGGCGACCTCTGCGCCGCCTTGATCCAGTCGTCCGGGATGCCGTTCCTCCTCGCCGCCTCCACCACCGCCGGGTCAAACGGATCGAGCAAAACCTCGTCGATAAACCTCCGCACCAGCTGGGTTGGGTCCGGCGTAGAGGCCACGTCCAGCACCTTGTCGGCGTCGTACAGCAACACGCCCATGTATCTAATCTTGCCGACGCAGGTCAACGAACATACAGTTGGTTGCCCAGCCTCTACCCTGGGGTAGCACAGTATACACTTCTCTGACTTACCCGTCTTCCAGTTGTAGTACACCTTCTTGTATGGACAAGCCGCGACGCAGTAGCGGTACCCGCGGCACCTATTCTGGTCGACGAGCACAATGCCGTCCTCCTCGCGTTTGTATATAGCCTTTCTGGGGCACGCGGCGAGACACGACGGGTTTAGACAGTGGTTGCATATCCTCGGGAGGTACATCATGAACACGTCTCTAAACTGTGCATACACCTCCTTCTGCAACCCATCTAAGCCGGGGTCCTCCAAGATGTAGTCCGTGCCGGCGAGGTCGTCGTTCCAGTTGGGGCCGTATGCAACGTCCATTGGCTCGTCTGTGATGAGCGAGATAGGCCTGGCCACGGGCTGTTGCTCCGTCTGCTTCTCCGAGAAGAGTACCTCGTAGTCGTAGGTCCACGGCTCGTAGTAGTCCTGCAACGAGGGCGGCTTGTAGTTTTTGCCAAGCTCAATCCTGAGCTTCAGCTTCCCGCCGTCCAGCGCCCAGCCGCCGTTGTACTTGTTCTGGTTTTCCCACTGCCTCGGGTAGCCAGGCCCGGGCCGCGTCTCTACGTTGTTCCACCACATGTACTCAGCTCCCTGCCTATTAGTCCACACGTTTTTACACGTGACGGAGCAGGTGTGGCACCCAATGCATTTGTCTAGGTTCATCGCCATTGAGATCTGGGCGCGGACGTTCATAGCCTCACCCTCCCGGCGGGTCTTATAACCACAAGCGTGTCTCTATTCACGCCTGTGGGGCCGTAGTAATTGAAATCCCAGCTCAGTTGCGCGTAGCCGCCCACCATCTTAGTAGGCTTTAGATGCGTAATAGTCACGCTGTTGTGTATACCGGCTCTCCTACCCGTCTTGGGGCTGATGGGCACATAGACATGCCTCTCCTGGGCGTGGTACATAATTACCGTGCCCCTCGGAATTCTCGGGCTCACCGCGGCCCTCGCCACAATCACGCCGTTGGCGTTGTATACCTCAATCCAGTCGTTGTCCCTGACGCCGAGCCACTTCGCATCTTCGTCGTTCATCCAAACCACCTGGCCGCCGCGGAACAGAGTCAACATAATCAAGTTATCCCAGTACTCGCTGTGGATATTCCACTTGCCATGTGGCGTCAGATACCGAGCCACCAAGTACCGCGACCCGCCGGACTCCACCCTGTACTTAGCCGGATCGTACCAGAAGTCCCCCATGGAGACATCCACCAAGAGCCTCGCCATAGCCTGGTCGAGAGGCCTCTTGTGGACAGGCAGTGACTCGCCTAGCTCTCTAAACCACTCGTGATCAATGTAGAAATGCTGCCTCCCAGTCAACGTACGCCAAGGCACCCTCCTCTCTGTGTTTACCGTAAACGGCGAGTAGGTCCTCCCCGGCGCCTCGACTCCGTTCCACACCGGCGACGTAGTCACGCGCCTAGGCTGGGCAACTATGTCGTTAAATGTTATTCTGAGCTCCTTCGCTGGGAGATCGGCTAGCTGTAGCCCAACCACCCGCTCCAAGTTCTTCCACGCCATGTAGGCAACCTCGCCGTTTGACTCAGGAGACACCGCCAGCATCGTCTCGGCAGCGTGTTTATCCCTCTCCAGAGTGGGGCAACCGCCCACCGCTTTGCACTGATTCAAGACGTATGTAGACGTGGCCTTGGTGACTCCGTTGCGCTCCCTCAAATAGGCGTACTGCTCCACCGGCTTAAATGGCGGTATGCCCTTCGCGGTTAGGCCCACCGTCACAACCAGCGGGCCGTAGGTGGTGTACATGTCGTAGACATCCCAGTACCTCCTCTTAACCAGAGCAACGGCGGGCATTGTCTTGCCGGGTATCGGATCCACCTCGCCCTTCTTCCAGTCCTTCACCTCCCCCATTGGCTGAGCTATTTCTTGCGCCGTGTCGTGGAGAAGCGGCGTCAGCACGACGTCATAGGCCTCCTCCGGCAGGTACCTCCTGGCCATCTCCGAGAACTTCTTGGCAAGCTCCCTAAAGATGTCCCAGTCTGATTTGGCCTCCCACGGCGGATCGACAGCGGGGGTGAATGGGTGGATAAAGGTGTGCATATCGGTCATCGACAGGTCGTACTTTTCGTACCACGTCGCCGCTGGCAGAACCACGTCTGCGTACACGGCCGATGTCGCCATCCTGAAGTCCAGCACAACCAGCAGATCCAGCTTCCCCTCCGGGGCCGGCCTGATGTTCACCTCCTTCACCAGCTTGTTCTCCACCGCAACCTCTCTGTTCATCACGTTGTTATCCGTCCCCAGGAGGTGCTTTAAGAAGTACTCATGGCCCTTCGATGATGAGCCCAGGAGGTTCGCCCTCCACACAAACAGCACCCTGGGCCAGTTCTCGGGGGCGTCCGGGTCCTCGATAGCCATCTTTATCTCGCCTGCCTTAAGCATATCGGCCACCCTCCTCGCCACATATGCGCCTAGCTGGGCGTCGGCCACGCCCTGCGCCTTAGCCTCGTCCACAAGCCTCTTGCCGAGATCCAGCGGGTTGACGTTGAGGGAGGGGTAGAACGGCAACCAGCCCAGCCTCGCGGCTATCACATTGGCGTCCATCTCGTGGAGGTCGCCCCACTTCTTGGCCCACGGCGCGGCGTATAGCTTAGTGGTGACGGGGTCGTACCTCCACTGGTCGGTGTGCACATACCAGTAGCTGGGCGAGTTCTGGCGCCTCGGAGGCCTCACCCAGTCGAGGGCGAAGGCTATAGAGGCCCACCCAATCAACGTCCTTATCTTCTCCTGCCCCACGTAGTGCGCCCACCCGCCGCCGTTCTTCCCCTGGGTGGCACCTAGCAGGACGAGCAACAGCACAGACCTGTAGATCAAGTCGGCGTGGTACCAGTGGTTTATGCCAGGCCCCACGAATATCATAGCCCTCCCGCCGCACGGCGTCGCCTCGTCCCCGAAGAAAGGCGGGTCCTGCGGCTTTCCGTAAACCGGCTTTGAATACACCGCCGTGTTCATGAAGTCTCTAGCCACCTGAATTGCCAAGTCCCTAGAGACTCCTGTGATGGCCTCCTGCCACGCCGGGGTGAATGGCTTGGGGTCGTTGTAGTCCGCCGGGTAGTCGCCGCCGAGATCGCCCCTCTTCACGCCTAGGTGAGCCGCCAGCAGGTCGAACACCGTCGTTACATATCTGCCGCCTACCTTAACCGCCGGCACCTCCCTCACGACGGCCTTCACGTCGAAGTCCATCGCGAAGAACTTCACCGGCACCTTCTCGTACTGGCCCACCTCCATCACCGAGAGGACTGGGTCAATGTCGCCCTCTCCCTTGGCCGTAATGCCCTTCAGCTCGAGATTCCACTTGCCGCTCCCGTCCCACCTAAAGCCAATAGAGCCGTAGGGCGCCGCCAGAGTGCCGTCTCTCTGGAGAACCACCGTCTTCCACTCCGGGTTGGCCCCCACCTTGTCCTTCAGCTCCGGCACGTCGGAGGCCCTCAGGAACCTGCCCTGTAGATACGTGCCGTCGCCCGCCGGCTCTAGAGTCACGAGGAATGGCATGTCGGTGTACCTCCGCGCGTACTCCCTCAAACACTTAAACTGCGTATCCACGTAGGACTCCTTCAAAGCCACGTGGGCCATGGCCAACCCAAGTGCGGCGTCGGTGCCCGGCGAGGCGGGTATCCACACGTCGGCGAACTTCACATGCTCGCTGTAGTCAGGACTTACGACAGCCACCTTTGCCCCCCTGTACCTCGCCTGGGTGTACATAGGCGCGTCGGGAGTGCGGGTCATGGGCAGATTTGTGCCCCACACAATCATGTACTGGGCGTGGTACCAGTCGGCGGACTCGGGGACGTCGGTCTGCTCGCCCCACATCTGCGGGCTGGCCGGCGGAAGGTCGGCATACCAGTCGTAGAAGGAGCCCATCGCGCCTCCGATAAGCTCAATGAACCTCGCCCCCGCG
Source organism: Pyrobaculum ferrireducens (assembly GCF_000234805.1). NCBI lineage: Archaea > Thermoproteati > Thermoproteota > Thermoprotei > Thermoproteales > Thermoproteaceae > Pyrobaculum > Pyrobaculum ferrireducens. Next base: position 667,259 of record NC_016645.1, on the reverse strand, counting down.
GCGTAGCTCACAGGCGACATGGCGGGGATGGGGGTGAAGCCGTAGATCCTGTCGGGGCCGTACTTCTTGATGGTGTAAATCAAGGCGGCTGAGATGAGCTCAAGCGCCTCGTCCCACGTAACCCTGGCCCAGCCCGCCTTCCCCCTGACCTTTTGATACGCGGCGCGGTTGGCGGGGTCCTCCACAATCCTCCGCCAAGCCTCCACCGGGTCGCCGGTCTCCTGCTTAAACTTTCTATACATATTTATCAACACCCCCCTTACGTAGGGGTACTTAACCCTCAGCGGCGAGTAGACATACCAGGAGAAGCTCGCCCCCCTTGGGCAACCCCTAGGCTCGTAGTTGGGGATGTCTGGCGAAATGTCTGGGTAGTCTGTCGCCTGGAGCTCCCACACGATGAGGCCGTCCTTGACGTAGACATTCCACGAACATGAGCCGGTGCAGTTCACGCCATGTGTAGACCTCGCCACCTTGTCGTACTGCCACCTCCTCCGGTACATCTCCTCCCAGCTCCTGTCTGGGTACTGGAGGCGGGTGTTAACAAACTCGGCGAGGGGCTTCAGATACTGCATATTTTGGGCAAGAGCCAAGACGCCGGTGGCGGCGCCTATGGCGGCGGCGCTGGCCAGCATCTGGCGGCGTGTAGTTTTTAGCATAGTTAAATGTTGTAGCAACTCCTTAAGTATAGAAATCGAGAACTCAGCGCCGAGGGGTTTGGGTGTATTCTCGCCGTTGTGTTATTTATACTGCAGTATCGATAAGGATTTAATATGCGGCTTGTTTCGCGCTGGTGAACCTCCTAAGGATTATGTATATGGTGATCGCCAGGCTTCTCGACAGCCCGAGACAAGTCTACAGCGAGAGAGGGGAGGTGTTGAAAATCGCCCAGGAGCTGGGCCTGGAGGCGCTGGAAGGCTTCTTTCAGGAAATGAGGGAAGAGGAGGTGGAGGGCCACCGCGTGGAGATGTTTGAACTCGCGCCTAGATGCCCGCCGTACGCGGGGTACTACGCCCTGGGCGAAGACAGCAGAGAACGGGGCCTCTACATGCACCAAGTCCTAACATACTACAAGGCTTTTGGCTTCACCATGGACGTCCGGCAGGAGCTACCCGACTACCTGCCAGTTATGCTTGAGTACCTCGCCTCTACCACCGACGTTGAGGACTTCGGCAGGCGGGAGATGAGAAGAGATTTCTACAGGAGGTTTATCAAGCCGTGGTTTCCAAAATTTAAAGAATGCGTAGAGAAGAGCAACAGCCCCTATAGATATGTACTACATGCATTAGAGAAATTGTTTAAACTAGATTTTGAAGAAGAGTAAAAACCGCGGCGTATAGGCGTTAACTGGGGTGTGCGTCTCTGTGAAATAATCGTATAAATAGGAGCTGTGTTCTTACACTTTTGTGTGTATAAAGCTCATTCCTGTTTCAATTCTTAATTCTCTCAGCAGGGAAGATGTGAATTTGCTGTGTCTTTCTATGAAGCTGAAGCCTAAGCAGATAAGCTTTGTTTTAAATATGCCGGTGAGCACCGTGTATAGACGTCTGGAGAGGCTTAGCAAGATGGGCTTCGGAGAGCCATGCATCTACCTCCCGATTTACACAGAGGACGGCACCATAAAGCTGTTGAAGAGGCCCATCCTCGTCTTGACCGAGGAGCACTGCGTCTATATCCCAGAGAGGTGCGAGTCGGATTGTCTAAACTGCCCCTACTACTCAGTCCACCTCAACGGCCTCAGCAAACTCGGCGTCGTGGATGGGCTCTACGCAACACCCCGGGACTGGGCCGACGCCTTTGTTGAGAAGGTCAAGAGGCGCCTGGCCAGCGGCTTCCGGCTCGACTAGCAGAGGCGATGGCTCCCCCCGGCGCTCGGGAGATCAAGCTGAGAGGCTCGCCTGGGCGGGCCTTGGCCGCCGCGACGCTGGCTTTCTTCGCAGGCTTTACATGCGTATCCCTCTTCAATATCTCTGTAAAATTCGTAGCCACGCATGTGGAGCTCGCCTTGTCTCAAGTCGCCGCGCTTGTCGCCATCCCGAACCTCACTGGGGCTTTTCTAAGAATTCCACTCGGCGCGTTGGTAGACGGCGGAGGGGCGAGGGCTATAATCCTCGCCCAGCTACTCACAACAGCCGCCGGCCTCGCCGGGCTATCGTACGTCACGGCGCTGGTGGAGGCGGGATCGCTCTCCGGCGCCTCTGCATACGCCGCCCTACTCCTCCTGGGCGCTGTGGCGGGCGTCGGCATCTCCATATTTTCGCCGGGCGCCGCGTACCTCAGCTACTGGTTCCCAAAGCGCAGACAAGGAACCGCGCTGGGGATCTACGCAGGTCTGGGCAACACAGCCCCCGGGATATACACGGCCCTCCTCCCTCTCATGATCTCCGCCATCGGAATCTCGGGGACCTACCTCATGTGGGCCGCGTTCCTGGCCGCGGCGGCTGTCCTGTTCTACGCCTACGGCCACGACGCCTACTACTTCCAGCTGTTGAAGATCGTGGGAGACCCCGCCGCAGCCCGCCGCCTAGCTGGGGAGCTGGGCGGGGAGGTCCTCCCCAGCGGAGGCGCGTGGAGAAGCCTGACGTCGTCCGCACGTCTCCACACGACGTGGCTACTGGTCCTGCTCTACTTCACCTCCTTCGGCGGCTACGTGGCGCTCACCGCCTGGCTCCCCAGCTACTACACCGCGGCTCTAGACATGGATATCGCGACAGCCGGCCTCCTCACGGGCCTCGGCTTCTCTCTCTTAGCCTCTCTAATGCGCATCGCCGGGGGGTGGGCCAGCGACCGCGTCGGCGGCGCGAGGGTGGCCGCCGTGGCCTACGCCCTCGTCGCCGGGGGCTCGGCGGCGGCGATGCTCAACCCCGCGGCATCCCCACTGGGGATGTCGGCGGCCGCCGTGGGGATGGGGATGGCCAACGCGGCGGTGTTTAAACTACTTCCACAGCTCGTAGGAGAGGCTGTCGGCGGTGCCTCCGGCTGGGTAGGCGGCGTGGGAGCAGGCGGCGGGCTGGTACTGCCCATGTTAATGGCCATATGTACAGAGGCGCTCGGCGCATATACGGCAAGCTTCCTTCCAATAGCCGTGCTGGGCGTGCTATCTCTCACAGCGTCGGTGACGCGCCTCCGCACCAAGACGGCTAATTGGCAACAAGGGTAGGCGGCCTCTCAACACGCGGAGTTCCGCTGAAGTTGGTCGCTGGTCGCATCCGCCGCGGCTGGGCGCGCGGCTTCGTCTGGGGAGATGGTTTTAAATATGTGGCGGTGTGACTCCATGACTAGGATATATCTCATCTATTTACTGCCCTTCGCCGTGCTTCTAACCACAGTTGTGCCTCTTAGTAATTTGACGCTGGGCCACGTGGTCCTCCACGTGGCTACCCCCCTCATGGCCGCGGTCCCGCTGTACCTCTCCGCGAGGGCGTATCTAAGGACTGGGGGGAGGAGGTTTCTAAACCTGGCTCTGGCCTTCGCCGCGCTGTTTCTAAGCCAGCTCTTCCTCTCTCTATACATGTTGACGGGGTTTGTGGTGTATCTAGGCGACATCCCCGTTGACCACTTCCTAGGCCTTCTCTCATTCTCCTTCTTCACAGCCGCCCTACTAGTAAAAGATTTATAGAAATATATGAGGAGGGCTGTGAAGCTGGCCGTTCTACTCGCCCTGTTTTTAATCCCAGTTGCCGTCCTAGTGGTGCAACCCCCAGTGGCTGTGTCGAATAGCTACGTCGAGGTGGTGCCCCCAGACACGGCGGTGGTGGGCTTCACCTTCACAAATCTGGGACTCCGCCAGGTGTGCATAACTTCAGTCTCGGCGCCCCAGGGCACCCACGCCGAGATGCACGTCACGGAGTTCAACGGCACCCTCGCCGTCATGAAGACGGTGGACAAGGTGTGCGTGGGGCCCCTCTCAGCCGTGAGGTTCGGTAGCCTTACCTACCACATAATGCTCACCGGCGACGTAAACGCGGTGAGAAACGGCGCGGTGATCCAGCTTAGGCTAGACGACGGCCGAGTGGTGGAGGTCAGGGCGCCCCCCGGCACAGGCGCCCACATACACACGCCATGACCGGCGCCTCCATACTCCACTACCTGCGCACCTGCCCCGGCCCCCACTTCAGAGAGCTGGTGAGAGAGCTCTCCCTCCCAGTTGGGACGGCCCAGTACTGGGTAACAAAGTTGCTACAGACGAGGGAGATATACGTGGTGGACCTGGCGCAGCGCCCCCGGTACTTCCCAAGCGGCTTAGACGAGGTGACCGCGGCGGCGATATACGTGGTGAGGGAGGCGAGGCTCAGGCCCTCGGTCGTCAGGCAGCTGGCCACGTACGTCTCTAGAGAGGCTCTGCGCAGGGCGGTGGCGTATCCATGCGTCCAGAGAGACCTCGTTGACGTATTTATGGAGCTGTTCTGGCAACTATGACCGAGGCCCGGCTGTACCACCTCCTAGGCGTGGTGGGGGCCCTCGCCTTCTGCGTCGAGGGGGTCTTCCTCCCCATCTCCCTGGCGGCCCACGTCCTCCTGCTCCTCTCCTTTAGACGTCTCTCCACGGGCCCCTCCCCCTATGCGTGGTTCGTCTCCGCGTCCACCGCCAGCCTCATGACGGCCCTCGCCCTCGGCACCACGCCGCTACGTATGCTCGTAACCCCTTACCCCTACGAACCAGGAAACGCGGTGGCGGTGGCGCTTCTGTGGCTTGCCTCCGGCTGGTTCTACTGGGACGTGGCGAGGAGCATAGACACGGGGCCGCTCGGCCGCGGATCTGCCGTAGCTTACGTGTTAGGGGCGGGGCTCTTCCCGGTAAGGATAGGCTGGATGCTTGTCATCGCCGCGATGGTGATGCTCGCTCTCGCCCTACTCAGGCCTTATCTCGCCCAGCAACTCCTGTACAGCGAGGCGAGGGTGTCGGGGTCGGCGAGGCCGTAGGCCACGGCCTTGACCACGTCCCCCTCGCCGAAGGCGAAGACGACGCTGTGGTAGATTAAGTAGCCGCCTGAATACCTCGCCCTGCCGACATATACGCCGAAGCTACGCCACAGAACCTCGACTTGCTCGCCTGTTAGGAAGACGAAGCGGTAGCCCGTGGCGGCGGCGTACGCCCTCAACCTCTCGGGGGTGTCGCCGGCTGGATCCACCGTAACTACATAAGCCGGGAGGCCCGTTAGGTACTGCGTCTTGTTTAACACAAGGAATACGAGGGGGCACACGTCTGGGCATGTGGTGTAGCCAAAAGTGACGACGTAGGGGCCGGGCGGCGGGAACTCCACACGGCTACCGTTCTGATCTGCCAGAGACACGTGGGGGATTGTGAAATTTGTACACATGTATTTAACGTCCTGGGAGTAGAATGGGGTGTATGGAGGGGCCAGCGGGTCGAAGCCCTGGGAGTAGAGGAAGATCAGGAGTAGGGAGAGGGTGAAAAAGGGGAGTTTTAGGAGGACTTCTCTTTTAGCCATCTCTCGTGCCACTTGGCGAAGTAGGCGTAGGAATACGCCATGGCGGCCAGCGTCCAGAGGGAGGCTACCCAGTCCGGCTGGAAGCGCCCGGTCGCCGCCGTGTATACCCCCCACGCCAGCCCGGCGAAAAACAGCACGACGGCGACGCCGAGGGACAACGCCCTTAGAGGCGTCATGCGTGCAACGCGGCGGGGGGCGGTATTGCGTTCACGGCGCCGAGGTAGAAGGTGGAGAACACCAGCACCCATATCCCGTCGACGAAGTGCCAGTAGTACTCGGCGGCCTCCACGCCGTCTGGCCTCTTAGGCGTCCAGTAGCCCACCTTAACCAGCAACAGAACGAGGGCCCAGAAGGTGAGGCCTATCAAGACGTGGAAGCCGTGTAGCGTGACTATGGAGTAGAAGTACATGGAGTGTATCGTGGCTGTTGGGACAAAGCCCTCGTGCATAAGCGTGGGGTACTCCACCAGGAACTGCGAGCCGGCGAAGAAGGCCCCCATGGCCATGGTGGCCCCTATCCACATGTAGAACCTCCTCACGTCCCCCGCGGTGAAGGCCCTCCTGGCGGCCACGGCCGTGAAGCTACTTCCCCACAGCGCTATGGACATCGCGATGGCCAGCGGGCTCAGCAGATCCGGAGCCTTCTGCAACGCGGCGTTCCACTGGCCGTACAGCACCACCCTCGCATAGTACGCCGAGGAGATGAGGGTGAGGAACAGCACAGCCTCTGAGAAGATCACCCACGCCATGGTCACCCGGAGATCGCCCCACACGCTGGGGGGCTTCGGAATCGCCACGTAGCCGTGGGCGGCGCCGTTCATAAACCTCATGGCAAGCGCCCGGTTCCACATGTCCGACTTAAACCACGCGAGGCCGAAAGCCACGAAGAGACCAACCATGGCCCAGCCCACCTGCGGAGAGGCAGCCACCCCCTTCACGATGCTAGTCGGCATCGAGGCGAGGATATTCAAGACGCCCAGCGACAGCGGAAGAGCCGCAAGACCCACCAAGGCGGGCCACGGAGTGTGGACGTGGGGCGACTTGAAAGCCGGCTCGACGACGTCCGGCAACCCCATCTTCGCCGCGCCCCACGGATCTTCTCTGTTCTTCACAGGCCTCCCGTTGAAGTAGCTCCACAGCAGATTTATGAGGTAAAGGGCTACCCCGGCCGCTATTAGCCAGCTCCCCACAGTCATCAACACGTGGTAGGGGTAGTATAGGCCCGTCGGCGACGCGGCGTAGCGCCTCGGCATGCCCAGCACGCCGGCCGCCAGCATCATGGTGTAGGTCAGGCCGCCGCCCACCGTCAGGAGGCCCCAGCTCATTCTCGCAAGCCTCTCGTCGTACCACCTCCCCGTGATGTGTGGGTAGTAGTAAAGCAACGCGCCTAGGACCCCCAGGGTGATGGCGTTCACCACGTAGTGGAAGTGGCCGAGGACGAAGTATGTGTCTTGGAGGTGCAGGTCCACGGGCACCACTGGGAAGAACACGCCGGTCACGCCGCCCACGATGAAGAAGGCTATAAACGTCAGAGTGAACAGCATCGGGGCCCTCAGCCTAATCCGCGCCCCGTACAGCGTGGCCACCCAATTGAAGACCTTCACACCCGAGGGGATGGCGACAGCCATCGTCGCCACGGCGAAGGCCACCCTCACAATCCAGTCCTGCACCGCGGTGAACATGTGGTGAACCCACACAGCGAAGCTAATAGCAGCAATAGCCACGGAAGACAAGGCGATGGCGGTGTAGCCATACGCCCTCCTGCCAGCCATCCTCTGCAACACCTCGGAGACCAGGCCCATGGCGGGGAGCACCAAGATGTAGACCTCCGGGTGGCCGAAGAACCAGAAGATGTGTTGCCACAGCCGCGGGTCCCCCCCAGCCGCGGGGTTGGAGGGGTTAGGTGCGAAGAAGCGGAAGCCCAGGTGGCGGTCGAGCAACTGCATCACCGCGCCCACCGCCAGGGGAGGCAGGGCGGCCACCATTAGAATAGACATGGCCAAGACGCTCCAGGCGAAGAGGGACATATCCAGCATCTTAATGTCCGGCCTCCTCAGCCTCGTAATCGTCAATATGAAGTTTATGCCAGACAAGGTGGAGGAAATGCCCCCCACTATGATCCCCATCAGAACTAGATCTACCCCCAGCGAGAGCGTGTAGCCGGTGCTAAACGGCGGGTAGATCGTCCAGCCAGGCCCGGCGCCTTGCTGGGCGAAGAACAGCCCGCCCCACATCAACACCGTGGCCGGGACTTGTAGCCAGAAAGACAGCGCGTTTATCCTCGGCCAGTACAGATCCGGCGCGCCGATGAGCTTCGGCACAGCCACGTTCGCCATGCCCACCACCGCTTGCATAGCGAATAGGAGCAACATCGCCAGCCCGTGGAGGGAAACGAACCAGTAGTAGAGGTTCCCCGTGGCTATGCCGGTCTCCTCCACCCGCGCCCCCGGCGGCGTAACGGCAATGACCAGGCGGATGAGGAAAGCCATCAGCCCCGCCAAGACGAGGTTAATAATAGACAAAGTTAGGTACAGTATGCCTATCTTATGCGCGTCAGTCGTCGTTAAGTAGTCGACAACCTTTTCCCACTTCATGGCTCCACCACCACCCTGCCCAGCATTAGGTAATGGCCCGAGCCGCAGTACTCGGCGCAGAATATGTCGTACACCCCCGGCTTATCCACCTTCAGCCACATGACGTAGACAAAGCCAGGTACAGCGTCGTACTTAATACCTAGCTGCGGGATGTAGAAGGAGTGCACCACGTCCATCGACGTTATCTCAAGTTTGTAGAGCGCCCCAGCCTTTACATATAGCGTGTTGAAGCTCCGCGACCCGTTGGGGTACTGGAACTCCCACGAGAACTGCCTCCCCACCACCTTTATGGTCTGGTAGTCCCCCCTGGCGTATCTATACCCATAGTTATCAATTGCGTATAGATTGGCGGCCGCGACCACGGCTAAGTAGCCAAGCACGGCGGCGGCCCCGAATATCGTGAGGTATTCAAACAGCCTACTCTTCTCCATAGCCCTCCCTCGCTCTGAACTTTATTGTGAAGAATATCATAGAACCCATAAAAAGAGCCGTAACCACGCCCCCACCTACGTAAACCACTGTATATGGCGTGAATACGTAGCTCGACACCTCTGAGACGACGGGATACGGAGGCCTCCCCCAGTTACCCGCCCACATCCACACAACAAATATAGCCGCAATGATTAGACCCCACGTTACATAATCTCCAAAATTTAACCTCACTTCTGTACTCATGCCTAGAAACATTTTATTTTCTTTAAAAATTTTATTCTCAGTATAAAAGTTTGTATTAATTCACATATATATGTATATATATCTACAAAGTTTAGTAGAGGCTATCTCTCAAACTCTCAAACGTTACTATGACAACATGTAAAACTACATTAAAGAAAAGTATATAAGACAGACTTATCTACCCCGTATGCGCGGTCCAACAATAGCACTGGTAATAGGAATTGCGATTGTGGTAATCGCTGCCGCGATCGCTCTGCAATACCTAACAGCCCCCTCTGGCGGCGGCGGAGGAGGCGCACAGCCTCCGGCAACCCCAACCCAGACACAGACCTCCCAACAGACCGGAACATCGGCGCCGCCCAGCGGCGGCGGTGGCCCCATCCAATACGACCCGCAACTGGCGGCGAAGGGCAAGCAGTACTTCAACGAGATTGGGTGTACAAGTTGCCACTCTATTAAGTCGCTGGGCATCTCCGGCGGCAACGTCGGCCCCGATCTCAGCAAGGCGTTGCTGGGCAACCCCGGCCAGGCAGGCTCTGTGATTGACAAATACTTCAAGGAAAACGGCCTAGACAACCCGGCGGCCGATCCGCAGAAGGCGGCTCAGTTGCTCGCCCAGTTTTTAACCAACCCGCCTGACTACGCCGGCACAATGAAAACTATGGTAAATACATATAAAAACGCATACCCCGACTGGGCCACTGAGAGAGTACCAGCGTTGGTAGAGATGTTGAAGGAGGCGGCTAAGTAGTATGGTAGACGAGAACAGGAGGGAAACCCTCAAGATTTTTATCGGCGCCACCGCGGCACTCGGCATAGGCGCGTTGACCACTCCTCTAGTGGGCTCTTTGATAAACGTCAATGAGCTGAAAGCAAAGACAGCGTATGGCTCTATCGAGGTGGTGCTTTGCGAATCTGTGGATAACTGCCCCGAGGAGTACTCCGTCCCAATAGACGAGCTGAGGAAAGGCCCCAAGTTCGTGTTGCTCAAGAAGGGGACTATGGCAATACCTGCGGTTTTTGGACTAGTTAACGTGGGCGGCAAGGAGTACCCAGTTGCCTACAACACTGTGTGTACCCACTTCGGCTGCCCGGTTAACCCCTCGGGCGGCAAGTACCTCATCGGCTTCTCATGCCCTTGCCACGGCTCGCAGTTCATAATATGCACAAATCCCAACGGATGCGACGGCCACGCCTTTCTTGAGGCGTACGTATCGGCAGGCCCGGCGCCGCGGTCGCTGAGGCCTATAAAAGTGGCTGTGAAAGGCGACAGAGTGTACGCTCTCAGGGCGGAGATATGAGGATCTTCATAAGGCTCTGGGAGATCATCATCGAGCGCTTCCACCTCAAGGAGTTTCTGGAGCACCCGGTGCCGAGGTATTCGAACCTCAACCCGCTTTACTGGATCGGCGACGTGGCGGCCATGAGCTTCTTCATACTGGCCATCACCGGCTTCATCTTGGCCTGGCTCTACACCCCCGGCGTATCCACCACAGTTAAAACTCCGCCTGATATTCTCTCTGGCCACGCGGCGGCTGAGAGCTACGTAGCCACTCAGAGCTACGGCTCTGTCTACAGGATAGTGTACCTCACCCCGTTGGGCTTCATAGTGAGGGAGATACACCTCTGGGCCGCCTATATGATGATATTCGCGACGCTAGCCCACTTCTTCGCCAAGTTCATCCTGGGCTCATACAAGCGGAGGGGCGGCGGCGCCCTGTGGCTCCTCGGCGTCCTCCTGGGCTTCCTCACGATAAATCAAGCGGTGTTGGGCTACATACTGCCGCTCCACCTAGACGGCATCCTCGCACTGCAGATCGGCTTAAACATCTTCCGCTACTTCGACTACCTGGGCATACCGGTGGGCCAGCTGATTCTGGCTCTGCTGGGTAGCAACTTCGTCACCGACCAGGTGATTAAGATAATCTACTCGCTACACATCTTGATCGTGCCGGCGGTCATACTGGTGTTGCTTGGGCTTAAGATAAACGGCATTCTGTACGGCGGAGTCTCTCCGCCCCCTGTGAAGGACCCTGCTGTGAGGGAGAAGGCGTTGCAGGAGAAGGAGCCGTTCTACCCGCACCGCTTCGCCTTGACAGTGGGTCAGCTGTTTCTACAGCTCAGCGTCCTGCTCCTCCTCGTCGCTGTGTTTCCACTGCCGCTTCTCGAGCCGTGGTTGCCGGGTCAGCCGGTTCCTGCCGGGGTGAGGCCGCCTTGGCCTGTGATGTGGTACTACACATATGTCAAGATGATTGATCCGTTTATCTCGGTGGGGTTGCCGTTTGTACTGGTGCTCTTCGCCTTGGTGGTGCCTCTGCTGGATAGGGGCAAGGGCGTATCCGTTGAGGAGAGGTGGGTTTGGGTTCTCATAGCGCTGGTGTACATCGCCATCATTGGCTACGGCACTGTGCTGGGGTATTTGATTGACTTGCCTAAGGAGATTACGCCGATTACGAGGATAGCGGTGCCTCCCGAATACGCCACACCGTACATCTCCACGCCTACGGCCGTGGGGCCATGATTCTGGAGGTGGTTCTCCAGGGCGCCCTCAGCCCCGAGGCTATTGCCTACATAATGGCGGCCGTGGGTGTGATAGGGGCTCTGTCGGTGTACGGAGTGATGCAACTAGATAGGAGGTGGGCCGCCTACGTGGCGTTCCTCTTCGAACTGGTTCTGGCTGTGCTGTTCGCATACACCGTCAACATAGTATATGCCCTCTACGGCGCTCCGGGTTTCGGCTCTGTTGAAGACATAGCTCTGGGGGTCGCCTACCAGCGGGTGGCCGCCGGGATCCTCTCGGCTATGTTGTTGCTCGCCGGCGTTGTTTCAATTGGGTACTACATAGAGCTACAGAAGACAGGTGGCGGGGGCCATGAGTAGGGTAGACATCTTGACGTACATAGCTGTGGCGCTGGTCGCCGGCATGGTGTTGCTAAATACGGCTATTATCGTAAGCCCGGATGTGTACGTGGCGCTGGCGAAGGGCGGCTCGCACGAAAATCTGCTGGGCCACGAGATAAAGTGGGCGTTTGAGAGCGTTGTGTGGACGTCGATGTTTGCCTTCGCGGTGCTGGCCATATTCATCTATCTGTACCACTTGAGGAGATACGCCGACAGGTTCCAAAAGTAGTACACCACAGGGGGAAACTCTCCCTTTTTTGTACCAATACACATATCAACTACCGCTTGTTTTCCCCCGTGAATCGTAGGAAAGCACTCTATCTGCTAGGGGGGGCCCTGGCCGCCGGCCTCGCGCTCCCCTATCTAGCCACGGCCCTCGTAAGAGGCGGCGAGGGTTGCGGCGAGCCCCCCGTGGAATACGGCCGTAGCGAATGCCCCGTCTGCAAGATGATTGTAGACTACGAGCCGTCCTCCGCCGCTATGTTGGTGTCGGAGTTCGGGAGGAGGCGGTGGTATTTCTTCGACGACCTGGGCTGTCTCGCGGTTTGGTATAAAGTAGTCAAGGAGCGCGGCGGGTCCGTTGAGAAGATCTGCGCAAGGGATAGAGTCACCGGCCAGTGGATTGAGCTGGAAAAAGCCGTTGTGCTAGTCACCGACGAATTCACCAGCATGAACACCGGCTTCCTAGCCACCCAGCCCCAAAACGTGGAGCGTTACAGGTCGGGGGACGTCCAGTGGGGCCCCCGGCCCGGAAGGCTACTAAAAACCCTCCCCCCCAGATGTCTCCTCGAGAGGTTTAGATACGGCTCTCAGTGGTCGGTGCCCCAGGGCTGGGACGAGGGGTGCTAACCCCGACGCCGCCATATGGTACACGCCCACACAATTTTAAATCAAGACACACCACATCACGATGTCCATCGACCTCAAGATGCTTGAGGAGGTGGTGGAGAGGGCTGTAAAGAAGGCCCTTGCGGAAGCCCGTAGTGAGGAGATGAAGGCAGTGGCTGAGGCTTTGAAGGCGCTTGCGGACTACACCAAAGCCGGGTTTACACAAGTCACTACAGAACTCGGAGAGTTGAAAACTCAAGTCGCCGACTTGAAGACGAGGGTATCTGCATTAGAGATACGTACAGCTAGTTTAGAAAAACGCGTATCTAACGTCGAGGATAGTGTGGGCTCTCTCACAGAGGCTACCCTCTCCCGGTACGTCTGGGAGGATCTTAGGGAGGAGGTTAGGGCTAGGGGGGATGTGGTGCTGTCGAGGAGGCGGAACGCCCGTGTGGACGGCCTCGACGTCGATCTGCTCGTGGAGACGGACAGGGCGGTGTACGTGGTGGAGGTTAAGACAAAGCCGGGGAGGAGGGATGTGGACGCCGTGGCTAGGAAGGCGGAGGCCGCCCGCGGAGCATACGGCAAGCCCGCAGTAGCCATACTCGCCGGCGTCAGAATAGGAGACGACGTGGAGAAATACGCAAAAGGCAAGGGAGTGCTGGTGTATAGGTACTAGGGGTGTGTGTCGGGTTGTGAGGGTTTTGTGTTTATATTGTGCTTGTTAGTTTTCTGTTTGTGATTTTGTGTAGCTACGGGGTGTGTATGTGGGATGTGTTGAGGGGTTGGGGGGTGTTGGGGTTTTTTGTGGCTTGGATTTCTGTGTTGTTGGGTTCTGCGTTGGCCGCGGCGGCGCTTGTGGTTAGCCAGAGCAACGTGGCTGTTGTGGTGAACGTGACGGGGGGTATGGGGCCTGTGGAGCTTGGTGGGGGGCTTTTTGCGACTTACAAGGTGCGACCCGCCGACTTCTGCGTGGTGGTGCAGAACGCGGCTAACGTTACGCTACTTGTGAGGGAGGTTAGGTGCTCCGCCGGGGTGCTGGTGGTTAACTCCACAGATGTGAAGATCTACGGCGGGTTGGTTGAGGGGAATCCCAGCCTCCCGGTGTACCGGCGGGGCGCCGGCATCTATATATACAACTCCACGAATGTCTCTGTCGTAGGCGTTGAGTTGCGCTACTTCCACGACGGGGTGTATGTAGAGCGGTCGCGGGGTGTGTATATCGCCGGGGTGTTGGTGGGAGACAGCCGCTATGGGGTACACGTCATGTTTAGCAGAGATGTCGGCCTCGCCAACGTCACGGCGAGGGGGAACTACGTGGGGGCCGCCGTTATGTATACGCAAAACGCCGAGGTTAGCCGCTGCAAATTCGTCGAGAATATAAACTGGTCTGAGGGATATGGGCTCTTCATCGCCGACGTCTCTGGGGGGGTCTTCAAAGACAACTACGTCGCGGGCAACGTCCACGGCGTGTACCTCCTCGTGATGGGAGGCTGGGGAAACGCAACCAGTATAAAGATAGCTGGGAACACCGTCAGGGAGAACTACGTGGGTCTGACTTACAGAGGCGCGCCGTCCCCCGGCGTCAAGATTATAAACAACACCTTTGTGGGAAACGCCGTGCCGGCTATCTACGTCGACATCTTCCTCGCTGGTGGTTCCCTCAACGGCGTGGTGGTCATGGGCAACACGTGGCAGGGTCACGCCTCGCATAGGCCGTACATCTACAGAAGCTACTTCGCCGAGGCCCTCGCGAAGACGGACTTCCTCATAGCCCCCCTCTCCTCATCGCCCGCGCGCTTCCTTGTTGACTCCCTAGCCGTGGGCAACGTCGCGTTCATCGACCCGCAGCCAAAGCCGCAGAGAGGCGAGGTGGGCCAGTTGCACCTGGCGCTGGCCGCCGCGGCTCTCCTCCTCGTCCTCCTGGCGAGGAGATGAGAATCACGGCAAGAAAGAGGCTGGGCCACTTTATGCTTGACGTAGACGTCGAGGTGGGCGACAGGTTTCTGGTGGTGGGGCCCAACGGTAGCGGCAAGAGCACGCTCCTCAAATGCATGGCCTCTGTCTACACGGGGTGCGGTGGGGGTAGGTGGCTGTACGTCCCCCCGGAGCCCCAGCTCCCCCGGAGAGCCAGGGTGAGGGAGGTCGCCGAGACCTATGCAAGAGTCCTCGGCGTCGAGCCTGAGTGGGACCTCTTTGGGGTTGACTATCTCAATAGGCGGGTGGGGGAGCTCTCCAGCGGCATGGCCAAGCGCGTGGTGCTGGCCATAGCCTTCTCCGCCAAGCTACCCCTGGCGCTGGACGAGCCCACGGCCTTCCTCGACGAGAGGTGGAGGAGGAGGCTTGTGGAGTTGCTCCGGGAGAGGACGCCCGCCGCCGTGGCCACCCACGACCCGGAGCTCATATTCTCACTCCCAGACTGGGACGCCGTGGTGCTGGAGGAGGGCAGAGCCAGGTACGTAGGAAAGGCGGAGGGCTTGAGGGGGCTGGCGGCGTATAGATGTGGCAAGGGGCCCGCCGAGGCGCAGGGGGATGGGGGAGCGGGCGGCTATGTATAGGCTTGAGGGGCCCGACCTCGCGATGGCGGCGGCTCTCGTACTGCTGGCGCTGGCAACCGCGGGCCTGGGCACAGGCCTCGGGCCTGTGGTTATGGCGGCCAGCTTATCCTCAGCCGCGGCTTCCCTCGCCGGCTTGATACTCGGCCTCGCGTCTGCCTTCGATGACCGGGAGGGCTGGGCGGCGGCGTATATAGCGGCTATGGGGAGGAGGAGGTACGCGTTGTGGAGAACCGCCACCACCTCTCTAAAAGCCGCCTTGGTGCTGGCGCCTGCCACGGCGCTGTACGCCGCGGCGAGGCCGGGAGGCGCGGCGGCTTACGCAACTGCCGTGGTGCTCTCGGCGTACTCCAGCCTCTACATGGGGCTTCTCATAGGCTTCTCTGCGAAGTCGAGGGGGTACGGCTACGCCTGGGGGGTCTCGCTCTGGACAGCCCTCGCCCTGGTGTACGACCTGGCCTTGACCTTCGCCACGACGTATCTGCCAATCCCCACGGAGGCGGTGGCCGGCGCGTTGCTTCTAAACCCGGTTACCGCCGCCAGGCTGGCTGGGGTGGCGCAGGCGGATCCACACCTCCTAACGCTAGGCCCCGTGGGGGATCTACTCTACTCCAGCGCCTTTGTAATTCCAGTCGCCGCGGCCACATGGCTCGCGGCTCTGTTAGCTACCGCCGTCATTAAGATAGCAACAACAGATCTATAGAGACGCCGCAGATAACGCATTTAAGTAGCTGTATCTAGATCTATACATGAGAGTTATTATTCTTAGAGAAAAGCCTTGTAAATATTTTTTAGAGACAGTTGAAAATAATGTTGAGAATTTGGAATATGTTGGTTTTTCTGTATATGGAGGGAAAATTATACACTATTTAAGGAGGGGGAAGGTGCTGTACAGGGTGACATGCCGCGGTTGTGTATTGACGGAACTTCTAAAAAGGTCGGCGCTTGTAGATATGCCAAGGGTAGACGAGGGCCACATAGTCTTCACTCTTCTGTACACCCCGGGCTTGGAGAAGATGTTGCGGCACAGAATCTACACAGTTGAAGAGAGGAAATTCATACGCCTAAGCGCCAAGCAGAGGAAAGCCCTCCGGCTTTTTGCAGAGGGAGGCCTCTCGGCGGTGGCGAGCGGGCTTGGTATTTCTAAATCTGCCGCCTGCCGCCTCGTCAAGAGGGCGCTTGAAAAGACAATACGCCTACTAGGCTAGCAAGGCGACTACTTTTCTAAGCGCAGTCTTGAAGGTTTTGTAGACAGCTACCTTCGAAACGCTTTCCATCCGGGCTGTGCTTGATATGTTGTGGCCGTCTGCCAAGGCTCTCAGCACCTCTTTCTGGCGCTCTGTGAGGACGAGTGATCTGGGCCCCGCCTCCACTACCTTGACCACCTGGTGGCTGTGTTGAGCCACTAGCCTCCTCACGGCTCTGTTGTCCAGTGCCACCACTTTAATCCTGCCTTGGCTTATCTGGGGCGTCCCGTATACATATGTAGAGGTTAGGAGTTTGTAGAATATACACTCCTCACAACGGGCTGAAACTAGGCGGAGGCCGTGTTTAGTAGCCACGACGTGGGAGATCAAGCCATTTTTGAGGTAAAAACCGAGATGGGCGTAGGCGTCGCGGGGCAGTTTTTCACAAGGCTTAAGATAGAGGACGAGATACTTCATTATACTACACTCTATTTCTATTTTTAAATTTTACCTCGATATAAATGAATTAGTTAACTATTTCTTAATATATATAAAGGCCTATACTTAGGAATATTTGTAGAAAAAAGTATCTATTTTTTAACCGTCTTAATAAACAGCCAGAGGGTGAACAGGGCAAACGCGGCGAAACTCATCGCCAGGCCCATGTCCAGCGGTAACATCACAGCCTTCTTTATCCTGGCGGAGGCCTCTGCCAGAGGGGTGAGGGTCGTCGCCGCGGCTCTCCCGGCGAATATCGGCGACAGCTCGTAGACAAACGCGGCGGCTAGGGCCACGGTGCCGCCTACCACCAGCAAAAGCGCCGGTATCTTCCTCATCGCCCCGCTGAACCCGTCGAGGTAGAGCAGGAACATCGCAGACGCCGTGACGAAGGCCAGCATATGCCAGTGAGCCACGTTGTAGGTAATCTCGTCCTCCAGAGGCCAGACAGCCCTTACGTATTTAAGCTGAGAGGCCACCATGGGGCCGGTGGAGGTGACGAAGACCACCATCCAGATGGGTATTAGAAAGAGGCCAAGTTTGACGGGGTCTCTCCACCCGCCGCCCCTAAGCATAGAGGCCAGCCTAAGCCAGAGGAAGAAGAGGGCGAGGTGGAGGGGCCCAATTCCGCCGAATATTATCTGGTGCGCAATGGGCCTCCACACGGGAACCACCGCGCTTCCAAACAGCGTAATTACAGAGCCAACCGCGGTGAGGATAAGCGCCGCCTTGTAGAGGCGGGGCCTCCAGCTCTGCATCTGCGACCACTTAATCCCCAGCAACATGACCGCGGCTGACCATATGGCGACGGCGGCGTGGGCGTGGCCGGCCACCACGAGCTGTAGAGGCGTCGAGGCCGGGGCGAGGCCCCGGTACTCCCTCGTGGAGTGCTCCTCCGGTATGTATATCTTCACGCCGGGGTCAAACCCCAGGTAGGCGGCGTATACGGCCCCCATGGCGGCCGCGACGAGTAGACACGCCCCCACGACAAACACCGCGGCCCTCTCTAGGCTGTTCTCCCGCCAGCTGAACCTCAGGGGGGACACAGCGTAGAGGAAAAGCACCCCCGAGGCGAAGAGCAAGGTGAGCCCCACCAGCCACAGAGCGTGGGCGACCGGGCTCCTCCCAAAGTAGGCGAAAGCCAGCCCAGAGGGCACGGCGACGATCCAGCCGGCTGTGGCGAGCTTAACAATTGGGTTTGTGAGCCTCGTGTCGTGGTCTAGGTATTTCACAGCTAGGTAGAGAGTGCCTGCCGTCACTAATGACAGCGGCTATGTGGTAGACCATGATGGCCCGGGCGGCGAAGTCCTCCTCCCCGGGCTTTATAGAGAGGTAGTGGCTCAGAGCCGCCTTGACCCCCGCCTCCGCCAGCGGCCCCGAGAGCAACCCGAAAAACGCCACTATTGGGAGGGTGAAAAAGAGGAGTAGTCTAACTTCCTTTACCTCCCTCATCTCCTAACCCCGGCGGCGAAGCCGTATACATAGAAGACAGCCATGAGCAGGAGTATCCACGGCAGTAGAGCCACCACAAGCTCCAGAGGCAGTATAGGCCGCGCCATTATCGCCGAGGCTAGCGCCAGGCTGCCCACTCCTATCAACACGCCGCCCACCGCGACGCCTATGAAGTGAACCGGCGCGGCTTTTTTTAAGCACTGCGTAGATGGGGAGGAGGAAAATCACGAGGCCAGCCACGGCGTGGATGACGGGCACAGCCGGCCTAAAAGCCGCAATTACCACCAGCCCCACCACGGCAAAGACGCCGTACCACTTCCAGTACCTAGGCGCCGCCACTTTTACAACACCTAGAGATATGAGTAGCGGCACCAAGGCGCCGAGCGGAGCCGCCAGCGGCGACTTCAAAGCCTCCAGCCCCTGCACCGCCAGTAGGATAGACAGCGCCGCCAGAACCACAAGCCCCAGCGAAACGAAGAGGTCGCACAACTGCCTCCACCTGGCGAACAGCCACAGCAGATACAGCCCGCCGCCCAGCGAGGCGGCGGCGACTACTCCAAACAGAGCCGCGGACATGTGTCCACTCTACACGGCGCGTTATAGCCATTTCCGTCAATCATGTTTCCACCAAGATTTAAAATGCCAATTTATTTACATTGACATGTCGCCCTATCTTGTTTTACTAAAGCCGCGGGTAATCTGGCTACTCATACTCGCAAGCGCGGCGGGGTACATATACGCAACCCCCGCGGTGGACATGCAGAAGCTGTTGTGGTTGCTTACAGCCGCGACGCTGTCCACGGGAGGCGCCGCCGCCTTCAACCACTACTGGGAGAGAGACATAGATGCGAAGATGACCCGCACAGCCAAGAGGCCCCTGCCCCGCGGCCTCGTCGACCCGAGAGCCGCCCTTATCTACTCCCTCGCCCTGTCGGCGGCGGGCGTCGCGCTGGCCTTTATCCTCCTCACCCCCCTCGTCGCCTTCTTCACAGCGCTTGGGTGGTTTTTCTACGCCGTGGTGTACACCATCTGGCTCAAGAGGAGGAGCTGGCTAAACGTACTGGCGGGCGGCTTCGCCGGAAACGCCACGTTCCTCGGTGGATACGCCCTGGGGAGGGGCTACGTGGATCTACCGGCTGTTCTGCTCTCCTTCGCCATCTATCTCTGGATCCCGGCCCACATATGGGCCCTCGCGTATAGATACAGAGATGACTACATCAAGGCTGGCGTCCCCATGCTGCCCACCGTGGCGAGCCTGGGCACGTCTCAGCTAGTCATAACCTCTATGAACATCGCAAGCGCCATATACGCCGTCGTGCTGTACCTGGCCTTCGTCGGGCTCGGCACGGGCCTGCCGCTGGTGGCTCTGGGCGCCGCCATGTCGCTCTACTCAAGCCTCCTGGTCCTCAAGAGGAGAGACGACGCCTCGATGTGGAAGATGTACAAGATGTCGAGCCCAATCCTCACCTTCTTCCTCCTAGCCTTGCTTATACGCTAGAGGCGGAGAGGGGCGGCCAGAGGAGCCCTCTGGTTTCTCTGGTTAACCAGAAACATTTTCTCACGGCGCTGTGAGCTACACCTATGAAAAACGGGTGGACCTACCTAGTCCTGGCCGCCACGGTTTTGGTGTATGTGGTGTACATCGCCATGGCCGTCTGGACTTTTTACAACCTCCCCCCGATACCGGAGCGCGTCGTGACTAAGAGCGGCCAGCTTCTATTCACCGCGCAGGATGTGATAGAGGGGAAGGTGCTGGCGCAGAGGTACGGACTGCTTGACTACGGCTCATTCCTGGGCTTCGGCGGCTACTTCGGCATAGACTACACCGCCTACACCATGAAGTTTTATGTTGACAAAATCGGCCAGCTTAGGGGGACCACCCTCGCCCCTGAGATCAAGCGCCTCATGACGCCGGAGCTCTCCGCGAGGGCCTCCTCCCTCTTCTCCCCCGCCGCCGGCACGGCTGTCGTGAGCGATGAGTTCGGCGCCGCCTATAGACAAGCGGTGGAGTTCTACAGACAGCTCTTCGGCCCCAGGGCCGAGGAGATCGGCCTAAAGCCCAACCTAATCACAGACCCCGAACACGTAAGGAAGATAGTGTCTTTCTTCACCTGGGGAGTCATGGCCGCCATGGCTAACTACACCAACGGCTTCCCCTACATGCCCGGCATTCTCGGCCCAAACGTCCACGTCACCGTGTCTACCTGGGTAACCTTCTTCGTGTTGCTCCTTGTCATAATGCCCCTCGCCGGCTGGATAATAATCAAGTTTATTGACTACTGGAGGGAGCCCCGCATAACAGTCGAGTTGCCGCCCCCCACGGCGGAGCAGAGGCTGGCCCTTCTAGGCTTCGTCCTGGCGGTGCTCGGCCTGTCTATCCAAGGCCTTCTCGGGGGCTACCTTATGCACAAATATACAGAGCCCTCTTCACTATATGGAATTTCAGGCATAAATAACATACTGCCCTTCAATGTCGCTAGGGCGCTCCACTACAATCTGGCAATATTGTGGATAGCAGTATCGTGGGTCTCATTCGCCTTGTTTGTCCTGCCGTATCTGGGAGTGAAGCTATCCAGAGGCAAGGTGCTTGCAATTTTAGGCGCCGGCGCCTTCACCGCCCTTGGGATACTCCTTGGCATATGGTCGTCTTACCTACAGCTACTGCCAGATCCGCTCTGGTTTATAGTAGGGTCCCAGGGGAGGCCGGTGATCAGCCAAGGCACTCTGTGGCTATTGCTAATAGCCGCCTTGCTGTCCTACCTCTCCATCACCGTGTGGAGGGCGTCAAAGACCTCGCCAGAGCCCATACAGCCACTCGTCAAGATCCTCTCCATCGCGCTGGCGGGCACAGCCTTCGGCGCCTTCATGGGCGCCCTGCCCGTAGCAACGCCGTGGTGGCACTTCACAATAGACGAGTACTTCCGCTGGATAATAATCCACTCGTTTGTGGAGGGCTTCTGGCCGGCCATCGTCATCCCCATACTCCTCATCCTACTTGTGATAGCCGGCATGGTTCCGCCAAAGATGGCGGTGGCGGCCGCCGGGCTGGACGCCACTCTTGAGATTGTGACCGGCATGATCGGCACGGCCCACCACTACTACTGGGGCGGGCAGCCCACCCTCTGGATGTACGTCGGCGCCGTCATGTCCACCCTCGAGGTGCTCCCCATCGGCTTCCTCATCGCATACGCCTTAGTGCTGTGGAAGAGGGGGGAGTACAAGACGGAGCTTCAGAAGACCCTCCTCACGTTCGTCCTAGTGGCGGCCTTCGGCGGCGCCGTCGGCGTCGTGGCCTTCGGAGCTGGGCTGATAAACATGCCGGTGGTAAACTACTACACCCACGGCAGCCAGGCTACCATGGTGCACGCCCACCTAGCCATGCCGCTGGCCTACGGCGCCCCCACCATGTTGATGTGGACAGTGGCCTTCGCCTTGGCCGGGGCATTCGGCGCGGCGCAGCTGAGGAGGCTTAGACTCGCCGTTGTGGTCATGGCCGCCGGCTTCTACCTACAGGTGCTCCTCTCCCTCATGCTCCTCATGACCAACCAATTCGCCGCCACTCAACAACTCGGCTACTGGGCCTCCAAAGCCATCTTCGCCCCCGACGGCACGCCTGCCTTCTGGATGCGTCCGGACATCCACACATACGTGTGGCTGAGGATGATTGGCGACGTCGTGGCGGGGGCCGGCATAGCCGTATTCCTCCTATGCATGATAAGAGGACTGCCCAAGGCGCTGAAGCCCCAATAGCCCAGCCCTAGTACACACACCCCTTTTTCCCCTCCTTATCTGTACCACAAGATTATTAAAAGATGGGAAGACCCCACAACATGGACGTAAAGATGCTCGCCGTGGGTTTAGTAATTGGCTTAATAATAGGAGCCGCGGCGGGCTACCTCGGCGGCGCCGGCGGGGCCGCGTCCACGGCCACGGTCACCAAGACCGCCACGGTAACCACAACAGCAACCTCCACAATCCCAACCACAGTGACCACCACGGTTGTGCAGACCGTCACGCCGACTGGACCGTCGACTCTTGAGGCGTTGCTGAGAAACGGGACGTATTGGAGCCGTTGCGTTTTTTGTAATATGTTAATAAACGACACCAGATTCGCCGCCTTGGTGGTGCTGGAGGGAGGCCACACGGTTAGGACAGACGACATTGGGTGCATATTCCGCATGGCGCTTTTGCCCCCGGAGAAGTGGCGGGCTCTCCAGAGGTACCCGCCGGAGGACGTCAAGCGCCTTGTGAAAGTTGAGAAGGTATTTGTCCCCGACTTCCACACGGGGGAGTACGTCGAGGCTGAGAAGGCCTACTACGTCATTAGGCAGGACATGAAGACCCCCATGGGCGACTGCGTACTAGCCTTCAAAGACCCCAACCACGCCAAGGAGATGAACAGCACAGTCTACACCTACAGCCAGATGCTCCAGCTCTACCGCCAAGTCATGCAGGAGAGGGGTATGCCCCGGCCCAACTGGTGTAGAGGCGGAATGGCGATGCACCAGCACGGGGGCTGAAACCTCTCATTTATATATTTTTTGGAAATCTGATTAACCACAGGGTTTATCTCGACACGGCAAAGAGGGTGTCATGGATAAAAGTGTGAGATTCCGCAATGGTGGTGTTTATATACGTGCGCAGGGCGGCGCTAAGCCTGGCTATAACCCCTTTAAGATTGATAGAAGAACTCTCCTCGCCGGCATCGCCGGGCTCGCCGTGGGGGGAGCAGTAGGCTACCTGGCGGGCTCCATTGCTAGGCCGGGGGCGGCGCCCGCCCCGGCCACGGGTTTTGATGATATTCTCAAAGAGAGGGGGCTGACGCCCGACGACGCCCGCGCGGCTTTGAAAACCTTTGTCCCCCCGGGGAGACCTGAGCTGGACGAGTTTATAATGATTTCCTCCGGCGGCCACAGTGGCCAGGTTTTAGTCATCGCCATACCTTCTATGCGTATCTTGAAGGTTATTGGTGTCAACACGCCGGAGCCTTGGCAAGGCTGGGGATACGGGGAGAGGGGTAGTATGGAGATATTCAGAAGGCTTAAGGAGGCAGTGCCCCCCAAGATATTTTTCGGAGGCGACACCCACCACCCTGATTTTGACAGACGCGACGCGAAGTACGTCGGCGAGTGGGCTTTTATAGGCGACAAGCTGGGGGGACAGGCGGCGGCTATAAGTCTAAAAGACTTCAAGACGAAGGACATAATTAAGATCCCAAACGTGCAGACTATACACGGCGGCGCCTTTACGACGCCCAATACTGAGTACGTCGTCTATGTGAGCCAGTACCCCACTCCCTGGGATCCCCAGAAGGGCGGCTACAAACCCGGGAAGACGTATGTAAAGCTCACTGCTGAGAACTACAAAAACTACTTTAGAGGCGCCATGACGTTTCTCTACTTCGATAGGGAGAACATGCGGTGGGACTTCTCAAGGAGCTTCCAAATTGAGCTACCTCCCTACGTACAAGACTTGGCCTCCGTGGGCTGGGGCCCCTCTGACGGCCTCGCCTTCTGCAACTCCTTCGGCACGGAGCTCGTTACCACAGATTTACTCGACGGCAAGGTGCCGCCTGAGGTGTGGTGGGGTAAGAACGAATACGATTATCTGCACGTGGTGTTGTGGAGAAAGGCGGAGGATTTAATACGTCAGGGGAAGTACCAGGAGATTAACGGAATTAAGGTGATTAGGCTCGAGACCGCTGTGAAGGAGGGCATTCTGTACTTCATACCTGAGCCCAAGAGCCCCCACGGCAACGACATTACGCCAAGCGGCAGATACAACATAATCGGCGGGAAGCTGTCGCCGATGGTTACAGCCTACGACGTTGAGAAAATCAAGACGGCTATTGCCGACAAGAAGTTTGCCGGCACAGATGACTACGGCGTCCCCATTATTAGGCTTGAAGACGCCATGGCGGCCCAGGTAGAGGTGGGCCTAGGACCCCTGCACAACGAATTCGACGGGAGAGGACATGGCTACGTCAGCTTGTTTATTGACAACAAAGTGACTAAATATAACTTGGGGCCGCCTGACTACACTGGCGACAAGCCGTGGACAGTAGTGGATAAGGTAGATATCCAGTACAACGTCGGCCATATAGCTATACCGGAGAGTGATAGTCCCGACCCTGTCGGTAAGTGGCTCGTGGCTTTAAATAAGTGGTCTGTCGACAGGTTTAGATTGGTTGGCCCACTACTGCCGCAGAACTTCCAGCTTATAGACATAACGGGAGAGAAGATGAAAGTTGTATATGATATGCCGATAGGTCTCGGCGAGCCGCACTACGCCAAGATTATCAGGGCTGAGAAGATTAAGGCTATCGACGTATATCCGCCGGGGACCGATATGTTTACCTTCAAGAAGCACCCGCACGCCATCGAGCTTGGCCAGGAGCGTATTGAGAGAAAACAGGAGGACGGCCGCTGGGTTACCGAGGTGTGGATGACGGTTATTAGAAGCACTATTAGGCCTTGGGTTATAAGAGCCAAACAGGGAGATATAATTAGGCTCCACATCACCAACGTTGAGAAGGTGAGAGACGCCACACACGACTTTGGCATCCCCGAATACGGCATCCAAGTTTCTATAAATCCAGGCGAGACCGTAGGTATAGAATTTGAGGCGACTCACCCAGGCGTCTACACGTACTACTGCCTCGAGTTCTGTTCGCCTCTCCACCTAGAAATGATGGGCTTTCTGGAGATCGAGCCGGCATGAAAAAATACTTTTTTATCGTTCCCCTCGCCCTGGTTTTGATAGGCTACGCCTTTCCAGTCTGGACTATTTGGTTTAATGCGCCCATGTATGGACACACTTGGTTCTCCATATCTGTATATCCAACAGGAACTGTAGCGGGCCCCGTCTTCGAGGTCAATATCATGAACCACTACGTGGGGATTGGTAAGCTGGAGCCCGAGAAGATGATTGAGTTAAAATTCGTACCCGCGGTGTGGGCGCTCCTCGCCGTCTTTGTGGCGCTTGCGTGGATTAAGAGAAACAGCCGTCTGGGGCTGGTCTTCTGGTTACTGGCCGTGGCGGTATTGGTGGGTTTCGTGGCGTATCACTGGTATTTCCTAGACAAGTATCTAAACACTAGGGATCCTATGGCGCCTGTGAAGGCGGGGTACGTGCCGCCGTTGGTTATGGGTAGCGACAAGGTGGCTAATATCTACAGAGTTGCGTATTACGACGTCAGCTACTGGCTGGCGTGGGTCGCCGTAGTAATCACCGCCCCAGGTATAAATAGGAGGATCGAGAAGTTTTTAAAGTGAGGTTTTTCCTCCTAACGTTTCTGGCGTTTTTCCTAGTGGCGGGCTATGTACAGAACATGATAGACTCGGCGCCTCCCAACTCCACTGTATATATACCCTCTGGCCACTACCGCGAGAGGCTTGTGATTAACAAGCCTCTGACGATTATCGGCATTGGAATGCCGGTTATTGACGGGGCCGGCGTGGGCGACGTGGTTGTGATAAACAACACCCGGGTCACTATAATCGGTGTGGCTGTGTGGAATTCGGGCACGTTGCCGGAGGACGCTGGGATTAAGGTTTACAACAGCGACGTAGCTTTAGTCAACGTGGTTGTGAATATGTCCTACAACGGGATTTACCTTATCAGGAGCCGGGCGTATCTAAGCAACATAACTGTAATAGGCTTGGGTTTGGTGAGGGCTACTAATGAGACTTTCCAGAGGTTGATGCATGAGGGGGGTTACCACGTCACTGGTTTTGAAGATAGGGGGCACGCTGTCTACGTATTTAACAGCTCCGCCGTGGTGGAGAAGTCTCGCCTTCTCTACTCAAAGGACGGCGTCTATCTGGAGCACTCCACCGACGTCACTATTAAAGGGAACACTGTAATGTATGGCAGGTACGGTGTCCATTCTATGTATTCACGGAGGGTGAGGGTTATTGGCAATACATTCATGCATAATCTCGTCGGGGTTCTGCTAATGTATTCACAGAACCTGGACGTTGAGAATAATTTCATTGCAAAGAATAGGGGTGTTTACGTAAGTGAGGGAATTACCTTGATAGAGTGTGACAATGTAGACATTCGTGGTAACAAAATTTTCTACCACATCTATGGGCTAAATGTGAGGTACACCCCGTGGCGGGGCGATACGTATTTCGTGGTGTATAACAACACCATAGGCTTTAACTACTATGGCGCGGTCTTCGACATCTACTCGGGCGGTAATTTTACTGGAAATATCTTCCTTGACAACATGGTGCAGCTGGCGGCGTCGGGCGGCGCGCGGAGAGTAAAGGCTAGGTTTTACGGGAATTTCTGGAGCGACTACGTTGGCGACGGTAACCAGCCCTATGTCTACGCCTCCCCTCTCTCCGACGTATCTGATGTATATCTCTCCATCAGGTTCTATGCTTTTGGCCCCTCGTACGCCGTTATGAGGTACATGGGGGTATCCCTCCCCACATACGCCAAGGTTACTTTCGTCGACGAGTCGCCAAGAAGGGCGCAACCTCTGCGAGAATCCGCCGTTGGGATATCGCCTATTTGGCTCGTCGCCGCCGTCTTGCTCGCCGCTCCCTACGTTGCTATGAGCGTATGGACAAGGCGGTGATCGCCAGGGGCCTAACAAAACACTACGGTAGTTTCACAGCTCTAGACAGTTTATCTCTCGAAATTGCCAGGGGGGAGACTTGGCTTCTCTTCGGCCCCATGGGGTCTGGGAAGACCACCTTTTTCAAATGCGTCTTGGGGCTGGCGAGGTGCGCCGGCTACGTCGAGGTGATGGGGAGGCGCGACCCCGCCGCTATTAGAGAGGTGGTGGGGTACTCCCCCCAGGACTTGGGATTTGAGCCCGGCTGGAGGGTGAGGCGCGTCGTTGAGTACTTCGCCGAGCTCAGAGGCGTCAGGGTTGACGTCTTGAAGGTGCTGGAGGGGATAGGCCTCTCCGAAAAGGCGGAGGCGAGGGTGGAGGAGCTGTCTGGGGGTATGAGGAGGATGCTGAGCATAGCCCTGGCGTTCCTCGGGGAGCCCGAGGTGCTGTTTTTCGACGAGCCTCTGAACGACCTCGACGTCAAGGCCCGGGCCGCGTTTATAGATACAATTAAGGAGGTTAGAGGAGAGGGAAAGACTGTGGTGATATCTTCACATGACTACGAGCCGTTTTTAAAAGCCATCGACAAGGTGGCTGTTTTAAAAAACGGCAGACTTGTTGCAGTATTAGAAAACCCAGAGGATATTGTGAAGTATGTCTAAAATTAGTATAATAGTTAAGTATGACATCGCCAAGATTGTGAGTAGCAGAGCTGTTGTTGGGTATGTGCTTAGCTTCGTACCTCTTGGGCTAGGTCTCGCATATCTGGGCCTTTTGGGTTTTAGAGAACTGGGGTTGACTGGTATAGGCCCAATCTCGGCGTCTTTAATAAACTTCGTTCTTCTCATCAGCGGCTTAGTTTCGCTGTCTCTAGCCGCTCTCTCGATTGTTTCTGAGAAAGAGAGGGGGTTCCTCGCACGTGTTTTGTCTCAGCCAGTGTCGCGGCGTGAATACCTCATTGGAAAATATATCTCAATTCTCGTCGCGGTGGTGTTGAGCACAGCGGCGGGCTTCGGCATAGCTGCTCTCTTCATCTCCACAGTACTTACCCCAGTTGAGTTGATAACATATCTCAAATTTGTGGCGATAGCGACCGTGTATCTATTCTCCACCACGTCGATAGGCATGTTGATTTCTGTAGCGTCGAGAAGTAGGTTCGACGCTATTCTCTCCGCCATAGCCATTTGGTTTTTCTTCACCACGCTCTACCAAATGGTGATTACGTATATAGACGTGGTGTGGAGACTCAGCTGGACTCAGCTGGCGGCCACCGCCCTCGCCAACCCAGTTGAGGCGGCTAGGCTCATGTACGTCCAGACTCTAGATCCAAACCTCATCTACCTAGGGCAGGGCGGCGTATACTTCGCCGCGGCCTACGGCCCATACATATGGCTCTTATCTACTATTTCTCTAGCGGCGTGGGGCTTCGCCTCGATTGTACTGGCCATTTACATATTTTCAAGAGCTGACATATGAGATCAGTATTGCTAATCACCGCCGTTTTAATTATTGTAATAATCGTGCTTATCAACCTCATGAGTAGGGCGGAGAATCTGCCAGTTGCTATATACGGCGAAGGGGGCCCCCCGGCGCCGACATTTCAGCTTTACGACCAGTACGGCCGAGCCGCAGACCTGAGGAATCTTTCCAAATACATACTGCTTACTTTTAGCTACACGGGGTGTCCCGACGTTGGTTATATAACGGTAGTGAGGATTAACCAGACGCTTCAGAAATATCCCCAGCTTCTTTCAAAGCTTGAGGTTTGGGTAGTCACGGTAAGTCCAGATACAGACACCGCTGATAGGGCGCGTGAATATACTGAAAAGTTAGGCCTCCCGTTTAGGTGGCTTATCGGCCCTAGGGACGGTGTAGAGCGGGCGTGGCGTAGCTACAATATAACTGTGAGATACGACCCAAAGGCGCAGTATATAGCTCATGATGTGAGAGTCTACTTGATAACGCCGACAGGTAGGATAATGGCGCGTATCGACGGGGTGCCCTCTAATGATGCGCTGGTGAAAGTCTTGTCGCTACTGGGTGTAAAGTAGTTGATATTTGCACATTTTTTCAGTTATTTAAACAAAAATATATTGAATTTACCATTGATATAGAATTCTTTCAAATGTTGTAATTAAAATAAATTTGAGAAAAAGATAAAAATGCTTTTGATTCTTGTTTCTATGCAGAAGGAAGAGGCTGGTAGGGGGGCTTTAGTAACGATGTTGATATACGGCGCTGTGTTTGCAGTCTTGTGGTTTGTGATATATGCAATAGCGCTAAGCAGGGGGATTGTGGGGTAGTATGACGGTGCACAGAGAAGAGAAGATCTGGGCCTTCTTCGTCCTCGGCCTCACTGTTGTTTTCCTCGCGGCGCTTGCCTACGCCGCGTGGGGGCTTGGCCTAACGACACCCTACACTGTGGAGAGGATACCGGCCCAGAAGGCCGCCCAGGAGCTGAAGCCAGGTGTCGACTGTGTAAATCCAAATGTGAAGCAGATAGTTAACAACGTGGTGGTGTGTCAAGACGGGCGCTACTACGTAAATGTGTTGGCTATGAGGTTTACGTGGCTACCGAACAGGATTGTGTTGACAGATCCCAAGGAGGTTAAGTTCAGAATTACGTCGACGGATGTGATACACGGATTTGAGATCGCGGGTACCAACGTCAATGTTATGGTGTTTCCGGGGTATATCGCAGAGATTACATGGAAGGTGCCTAGCAACATGGCGCCTGGCAACTACCTCATCATATGTAACGAGTACTGCGGCGCGGGTCACCAGAACATGTACGCAATCCTAGAGATAAGGAAGTAGTAGTAAACTCTCTCCTTTTTTCTGCATGTATATACTTTATTCTTTGTAAAGTTTTTCTAGAGAAAAATTTTTAAACTCACTAATTCTTTCTATATATGGCTACAACTCCCAAATTTGCGGTGGAGGACCGCTTCGCGAGGGTGGCAATACTGTTTAGCTTTGTAATGCTGGCGCTTGGGAGTTTGTTCGGGCTGGTGCAGGCGCTTACAAGATTTCCGGGACTGCTCCACGCTCTTGGGCTTGACAAGGTTATCACCCCCGAGCTGTACTACACCGGCTTGACGCTCCACGGCGTCGCGAACGCCATATTGTTCACTGCGTTTTTCATAATGGGCCTCGCCGTGTTTGTAGTTACCCGCGACATGAATATAAACCTGCACGGGCCTCTGCTGAGGCTTGCGTGTATGATGGCCATCGGCGGCACGCTTGTGGCGGCTGTGCCGATACTGCTCGGCCAGGCCACTGTGCTGTATACCTTCTACCCGCCGCTTAACGCCAACGTCTTGTTCTACCTCGGGCTGGCCGTCGTCGTTGTGGCTAGCTGGATTTTTGCGGCTGTCGTCTTCCACGGCATCTACCGCTGGAAGAAGGCAAACCCCGATAAGGAGATACCCCTCGGCGTGTGGGGCGTCATAACTACACTTGTGATTTGGCTCTACGCCACGCCTCCGCTGGCTTACGAGGTGTTGTTCCTGCTGGTGCCCATGTCACTAGCCGGGATGCCGGTGGACGTGCTGGAGGCTAGGCTGTGGTTCTGGTACTTCGGCCACCCGCTGGTCTACTTCTGGCTTCTGCCCGCGGTGACTCTGTGGTACACGCTCCTGCCGAGGGTCTTAGGCACAGAGGTGTTTAGCAAGACTATGGCTAAGGTGGCTTTTGTGCTGTATATGATATTCTCCACGCCCGTGGGCCTGCACCACCAGTACGTAGACCCCGGGGTGCACCCCGTGTTTAAGTACCTCCACGCCACTTTGACTTACTTCGTGGCCGTGCCGAGCTTCCTCACTGCGTTTAACCTAATAGCGACTCTAGAAAGGGCGGGCAGGGCCCGGGGTGGGAAGGGCTTGTTTGGGTGGGTGACTGCTCTGCCGTGGTTTAAGGACCCCGTTTTTACTGGGCTTGCCCTAGCCATCATTATATTTGGCACCGGCGGCTTCTCCGGCGTGATCAACGCCTCGTTCCAGATTAATTACGTGGTGCACAACACCATGTGGATACCTGGTCACTTCCACACCACCGTGGGCTCGGGCGTCGCGCTGTCGTTCTTGACGGCCAGCCTGGTGCTGATCCCGCTTCTCTACGGAAGGCAGATAGTTTCGATGAAAACCGTCAAGGCGGCCTTTGTCCTCTGGTTTGTGGGCATAATGCTTTTCAGCGTCGGGGGCTACTTGAGCGGCTTGGCCGGCGAGCCGAGGAGGACCTACGCCCCGCCGTACTTAAACGGAGTGCAGGTCACGGCCCACCTCCTCGATCTAATGAAGTCCGCCGCCTCTGTGGCTATGTCCGGCGCTTTGATGTTCTGGCTGGGCGGCGCTTTGTTTTTGGGGACTCTGTTCTTCAGCGTGTTGTTCGGCAAGAGGGTTGCCTTTGAGGGTGAGGTCAAGATCTCGCCGGAGCCCGGCCCCGCCTCGTGGTTTGAGAAGAACCTAAAGCTGATATTGATTGTAGGCGTGGTGCTTATACTCATATCCTACAGCCTCCCCGCCATTGAGGTGTACAGCCAGGGTCTGTCGCCGGCGCCGCCGCAGGGCCCGCTTAAATAAATTTATAGAAATTTCCCTTTTTTCCTTATGCGTTTTTTCTGGGTGGTGGTAGTGGCATTCCTGCCATTCGCCGCTCTGCTGGCCTTCCCCTACATAGCGCAACTTCTCGGCCTCTCCCAGAGCGGCGCGCCGGAACTTGACGATGTGTTTAAGATACATAGCGGCATCTCACAGCGGATTGTTCCGGTGTGCTACCAGCCGGGCCGGGAGCCCCCGGCGTACGACTTCACGCTGGTGGACCAGTTCAACAAGACGTTTACGCTTAGCAGTGTGTGGAGCCGCCCCGTGGTGATCACCTTTGCCTATACCTACTGCCCGGATGTATGCCCCTACATTAACCTGGTGCTGAACGCCACTCTGCCCGCGCTGAGGGGGGTGGTGGTTGTCGAGGTTAGTCTAGACCCCGAGAGGGACACGCCGACTAGGCTTTTCCACTACTCCCAGGGGAATAGGTACAACTGGACTTTCGTCACGGGGCCAGCCGACGTTCTTGAAAAAGTGTGGAGGGCCTACGGCGTGACTAGAGTGGTGCAACAGGGATACATCGCCCACGACGTGTTGTTTGTGGTGGTTAGAGAGGGCAAGGTGCTGGGCGTGGTCAAGGGACTACCTAAACCCGACGACCTGGCTAGGTACATCCAGAAGATAATAAACAGGGATTGCTGAACGTGGATAGGAGGGCGCTAGTCTGGACCCTGCTCTACTCCTCCCTGGCTGTTATAAGCCTCAGGGGGGCCGCCGGCCCTAGCTTAGTGCTTATGGTTTTGGGGGGCTGGGCGGTTGGGTTCTGGCCTCGGCTGGGTCTTATGCTTTTCACCGCCGGCGTCTTGAGCCGCCTCGTGAGCGGCTTCGCCTTGGGGGACCCCTGGGGCTGGTCGCGGCTGGACATCGCCCTCGCCGCTGGCTGGGCCGCGGCTTGGTCGGCGGCCCACATCTCTCGCCGGTTTTTCTGGCCGGGCTTGGCGGTTTTGGCCGCGGCTGGCGATGCCGGCGTGTTAGCCAGCGTCCTGCCTCTGGGGGTGGCGTTTTACGAGCTGTCTAGGTGGAGGCCGCCGGCGACTGTGCTGGGGGCCGCTGGCGCCGCGGCGCAGTTGCTGGCGTTACTGGCCTTCGGTGCGGCGGCTGTGCTTGGCCACGTGGGCAACGTCTTTTTGGATATATACGGGCCTCTCGTAGGCGCCGCGGCTCTGGGGGGCGCCGCGGCTTTCTTGGCCTATTTGAGGAGGCGCTACCTCCCGTTGACTATCTCGGCGGCGTTGGCGGGGTCCATCGGCGCGTATATCCTCGGGGCGAGGTTCTATCCCGAAAGTACGGCTCTTACCAACGTGTTGATGCCCGCCTTGGCCTACGCCTTTTTTCTCTCTGCCGCCGCCGCCACAACCGCCCCCAGGCCCCCCGCGTGGAGGATCGTGCACGCCTCTGCCTTCGCCGCCCTGGGCCTAATCGCAGTGGGGGGGCCCTACTGGGCGAACCCCACGTATACCAAATTCGTGATTGCGGAGCCAGGAACCTCTGTGTGGACTTTACTCGACCCGCCGTACCCGTCCACAGTCGCGCTCCTCGGCGTTGACTACAAGTTTTTGGGAGGTGCAGTGCGCTACGGCAACTGCGATCTTCCTCGGGGGGTGGAGGCTGTGCTTCGCATAAGGCTGGACGGCGCGGGCGTTGCGGCGAGCCTCGTCTACGGGCCTAGGGAGGCGCTTGGGGAGGCCCCAGCGTACTCCGTGTCGTACATACCTGTGCTGGACCACGTGCTGTACGTCGGGCCCGCCGCCGCAGAGGGCAGAGTCCCCCGCGTCGAGGCTCTGTACGCGGCGGCGGCTGGGAACTCCACCTGCCTAAAGCCCGCCTCGTCTGAGGTAGACGACGCTTGGTATATCGGCTTCAGGCCGGTGCCAGCGGCCACGTGGGCCATGGCGTTGCTGGCCGTGGTGGCCGCCCTGCAGGCGGCGTTGCTTTTTACTAGACTAAGGCGGGGGGCGTAAGTTTTATATAGTGGGTCGGGGGTGTGGGATGTGTTGAGGAAGGTCGACGGGAGGGGGCGTATTGTCATCGGGAGGGAGTACGCCGGGAGGAGGCTGTATGTGGTGAAGGTCGGCGGCGGGTTTTTCATAACGCCAGACAGAGAGCTGGCCGAGCGGGTGAGGTCTGAGGGGATTAGGGCTGTTTTAGACGCTTACTACAAGCTTCTAGACGTGGTGGGGGAGCCTGCGCCTGAGGAGGTGGAGAGGCTAGTCGAGGAGGAGTTATGGAGAGGTGTGTCGTCGACACGTCGGTCTTAGTCTCTAAGAGGCTTGACTCTGTGCTCCAGTGTAGAGAGAGGTACGTCACTTCTGTAGCCGTGCTTGAATACCTGGTGTGGGCTAAGAGGTCGGCGGACTCCTCCTCGGGGGCTAGGAGGGAGGGGTATCTGAGGCTTATAAAACTGCTACCCCTCTTGATGGAGGAGGTGGGGCTGAGGCTGGTGGATGACTTGTCTATCCAGGACGTCGCCGCGGCCACCCGCTGGGTGCTGGAGAGGGGTGTGAACCCAGGCGACGCTCTGATTTCCGCCGCGGCTCTGAGGCTGGACGCCGTGATGTTGACTAGGGATAGGGACTGGGAGAGGTTGCCGGAGGTGAAGAGCGTGATAATTTAAGGCCGGGAGAAGGGCGCGGCTGGGCAGTCTGTACTACCCGCGGCTTTTAAGATAGGCGACTAGTGTGGTGGTGGCCATTAGGTGGGCGAGGACTGCGTGGAGGGCTGTCTGGGGCCCGGGGGCCCAGGTATTCGCGGTGGCGCCTAGGTACATGGCGAGTCCCGTCGCCGCCTGGAGGAGCGAGGCGCCCGCCAGCACGGGCCTCCACAGCCCCCTACCGCCCACCGACGCCGCCGCTGTGAGAGCCGCGGCGAGGCCTCCCGCGGCTATGTGGAGGAGCAGAGGCGCCGAGCCTGGGTCGAGCGACAGGCTGTACATAAACGGCGATCTGTCGATTTTATGGACTCCTAGTATATAGGCGCCTGTTAGGCTCGCAACCACCGACCAAAACGCCGCGCCTCTAAGGAGGATTCTCCGCCTCCACTGCGGCATTTCCGGCACTGCAAGCATTAGGAGGAAGAAGGCGGTGGCGAAGGCGGCTAAGTTGTTTATGGGGTATACTAGGTAGGCCAGCGGCTTCGGCACCTCTCCGCCGAGTGCTAGAAGAACGACTCTGCCTGTGAGGGCGGTGGCCACGAGAGCGGCCAGAGCCGCGGCTCCGTATATAGACTTCCTATTTTTTAAAAAGGCTATGACTACGGCGGCGCCGGCCAGCACAGTTGAAAATCTGTGTATTGGCTCGAAGCTACCCGCCGCCACCGCGGCGAGTAGTCTGTATAGCGCGCCGGGCCACTCGGTGCCGAGGTCGAAGCCCTGGCCTAGACCCGCCGTGAGGGCGCCAGTGAAGGTTGTCCACAGCACCAGGAGGTAGGCAAGAAACGGCGCCTTTTTCAAAACCCCCGTCGACATCACCCCCCTACCCTCGTATATATTAATGCATTTCCCGGAAATACCCAGCCGAATGTGTTGGGTAGCGGGTGCTGTGTCTTTACATTAATTTTCTCTTAAAAACTGTTTCTAGTTAACACCATTAACAATGTTAATGTTTAAATATGGAAGTGGAAAGTATTTCCATGGAACATCTCCTACCACTCTGGTATGGTTTTTTGGCGGGAATAACTGTGTTAATAGGGGCGTGGGTGATGTATAAAGCGAGGGAGAGGATGAGTCCGCAACGCATGGGGGTTTTGCAGGCTGTCGCAGGCGGCGTACTCGCCTATCTGGCGCTCGAGACGGGGCACGCCGCGGCTGAACATGTGGAGAAGCTGGCGAGGCCCGATACGCTACTCGACTTTCTGGTGTCGTCTCTTGTAACTACTGTGGCCTTCATTGCCACCTTTATCTTACTGGCGAAGGCTGAGCGTATGGGCCACAAGGCGGGGCTTTCGCCGTCCCTCGCCTCGGCTCTGATTGTGGCTCTGGCGCTCGGTATCCATAACGTGGGTGAGGGGTTCGCCATCGCGGCCAGTCTCCTCGCCGGCGCCGTAGCCTCCGCTGTTTTGTTCACGGTTGGCTTCGCTGT
Organism: Pyrobaculum ferrireducens; assembly: GCF_000234805.1. Classification (NCBI taxonomy): domain Archaea; kingdom Thermoproteati; phylum Thermoproteota; class Thermoprotei; order Thermoproteales; family Thermoproteaceae; genus Pyrobaculum; species Pyrobaculum ferrireducens. The sequence continues at coordinate 631,872 of NC_016645.1, read as the reverse complement.
TCACAACGCCACTGAGGGCTTCGCCATTGTGGGCCCACTGCTGGGAGATAGAAACGCCAAGCCCTCTCTTGCGTACATCACGGGGCTGTCGCTACTCGCAGGTCTGCCTGTGATACCGGGAGCCGCCATATACTACACAGGCCTAGGCAACGAGCTGTTCATCTCCACGTTGAATACAATCGCCAACGCCTCTATCGTCTACGCGCTCCTCCACGTAAACCTCGGCGCCTTGTCGAGGCTGGGCGGCTTAACTAGCTACAAGTTCTGGACGTCACTGGTGGCGGGCGTCGCCCTGGCCTTCTCCACCGAGAGCATAGTACTCTTCGCCGTCGCATGACGGTGGAGGTTTTCACGCCGAGGAGGGTGCTCCCCGTGATGGCACCGGGCCTGATCTCACTTGTGCTTGGCGGCCTCGGCGGGGTTGGGATTATGTGGAGCTGGGCAGGTGCGTCGTTCCCCCTCAAGTTGCAGATACCTCAGCACTACGTGTTGATGGTGGCCGGGTTCTTCGGCGCGTTGATAGGCAACGAGCTTCTAAACGTCCTCTCCCTGGAGTGGGCTGGGAGGCAGGCGGGGCGGCCGCTGTTGGCGCTGTACGCCGCCCTCCTGTGGGCGCTGGTGTTCACAGCCATTGGCGGGTTGCTGGCAGCCGCGGCTTTGATCTACGTGGCGATGCTCGCCGTGCTGGCTCTATACTCAGGGGAGGTATATCTAAAGCCCTCCAAGGTGGGCTTTAGACCCCCCGTCTCCAACCACCTCGTCGTCGCCACTCTGCCTGTTTCCGCGCTGTTGTTTATCACGGCAGTTTTTCTCGGGGGGAGCTGGGGCGTGGCGGCGCTGTTCTTCCCCGTGGGGATGATCTACGCAATTATGGCGCGGGACATCGCCCTCGTCACAGGCGTCAGACCGTCGAGGCCCTACCTAGGCGCCGCGGCATACGCGGCTCTCGTGGTTTCCTTCGCCTTGTGGGTTTTCGGCCACGTGAGGCCCGCCGGCGTGTTGCTGATAGTCAGCGGGGCGCTGTCGGTAATGTTCTCTGGGGTGGCCAGATACGCGAGGCGCGGGAGGCTCTTTTCCTATGTCAAGATCTGGAGTGCCTACCTGTGGCTAATGGCCGCCGGAGTTTTGCTGGTGGTGGGCGGCCCGGGCCTCTGGTGGGACGTGGCGGTGCACGCAGTGGCTCTGGGCTTTATCTTCAACATAGTGTTTGGAGTGGACGTCGTCCTCATCGACATGTTGATGACGCAGACGCAGCAGAGAGTAGTTGTGAAGGTGGGGAGAGGCGGCGGCGCGCCGGTGCTGGAGCTGGCGACGTACATCTTGCTAAACGCAGGCCTCGCGGCCAGGGCGCTGTACGCCCTCTCGGCCGCCGGGGCTCTGGCGCTCCTCAGCGGGCCGCTAGTTGGGATAGCGGTGGTGGCGTTCCTCCTCTATACACAGAGGCGGTTAATGAAGCTCTCTGCTTAGGCTGAAGACAATGGCAGGCCTGCCCCTAGGCCTCCCCTGGTATATCTTCTCTCCGGGGCCGTAGAGGTTCTCCACCACGAGGCCCTCCGCCGCGTCTTCTGGCATCAGCACCACGACGTCTGGCTCCGCGCCGTCTGATCTTCCAGTTTTGAGGAGTATCGGCCTCCCGCTCTCGCCAATGGGTATTTTATATTTAGCCGCGGCGGCCGTGACGGAGGTGACGCCTGGCACGATTTCGCACGGTATGCCCTCCTCCTCCGCCCGGCGGCATATCTCCAGCCCCCTGCCGTAGAGGACGGGGTCGCCGTTTTTCAAAAAGACGACGGTCTTCCCCTCCCGCGCCGCCCTCAGCGCGGCCTCCACAGCCTCCTCGTGCCTCTCCTTGGTAAGCCTCTCCCTGTAGATAACCTTGTCCTTCACGACGTCGAGTAGCTGGTCGGGGACGAGGGAACCCGCCACGACTACGTCTGCGGTTAAGAGGAGGAAAAAACCTTTTAGAGTTATTAAGTCGGGGTCCCCAGGCCCGGCGCCTACTACGAAAACCTTGCCTAGAACCACGGCGCCTTTATGCGCCAGGCGGGGAATATGCCGGTTGGCGAGGGCTCCTCAAGCAACTGCACTTTTTCAATTTCCTTTAGTCTAATTGTGCCGACGACTTCGCCGGTCTCCACGTCGACTTTATAAACAGTGTCTGTCCTCTCCAAGGCGCTAATTACATACCTGCCGTCAGGCGTGTAGCCCGGGTGCATGGCCCACTTGCCAGGCTTATTCTCCGCGAATATCGCGGGCTTCGGCGGCTTCGTGGCGACGTCGAGCAGGTGTATATCCACGGCAAACACGCCCTTGTTTATGTTAAACGTGGTGTCGAACCATGCCAAGCCCTTCGGTATAGTCCCGTCAGGCAACGGAGGCGTGGAATAAAGCCCCCCGCCGGTGTTCGCCGGGAATTCGGAGGGGTATGTGATGTACTTCTCCAAGTCCATGGTCTGCAGGTTGATTACTGTAATCTTGCCCTCGCCAATGGCGTTGGTTAAGAAGTATTTACCGGGCACCAGGGTTCCGGGGCCTGGGTGAGGCTTCAAGCCGCACGGCACTACGTTTACAATTTCGAAGCTTTTCATGTCTAGTATGGTTATCGTGTTGCTCTCCTGCCCCGTGACTGCTACGTAGCGCCCTTCCTTGTCGAGTTTATTAAGCTCGTGGGGGCTCTTGCCGATGCCAGTGACGTCGTAAGTCTTGTCGCCAATCTGAACCTTCACAGAGCGGCCCTTGGCGTTTTGGTCGTAGCTTGTGAAGACGTGGACAATTGGGAAGTCGGGCGATCTGTAGTCGATCACCAGCACCATCTCAGCGTCCTTGACGTTGACAAGCCAGTAGCCTAGGTCTGTGGTGAGTATGGCCCCCTGCCTCCCCATCATAGGCGTTGGGAAGAACTTGGAGGGTCCTATAAACGGTATGACCTTCAACACTTTGAAGGTATCTGCGTCGAGAATCACCGCGTGGCCCGGGTCTTTGCTACCGGCGATTATGTACTTCCCGTCTTTGTCGAAGGCTGCGCTTCTGCAGTCGACGCCGATTTTTATCTGCCTCACCACCTGCATGGTGTAGAGATCTATCTTCGACAGCCAGCAGTCCCTCGACATGCCCAAGGCGAATCTTCTCTTGTGTTCTGGCCACTCCTCCCTCCCGAACCTTACCACGTGTACGCGGTCCCCCGCGTTTTTCACCCTCTTTAACACCTTGAAGTTTTTCATGTCGAGGAAGGTGTAGGAGCCTACCATCTCCACACCTGGCTCGTGGTATCTACTCTCAATCATTATAGCTATCCAATCCAAGTCGTTTATGTTATACCCAACCGGCTTGCTAGGGAGCTGGTCCTCGGGGACGAGGACTCTCAGCGTGTTCTGTATAGTGTTGGGATCTAGAAAGGCGAGACCTCTCTTCTGGAAGGCGGGGTGGGGCGGCGCCGTGGGCCCCGTCTGTTGCGCTGGCTGTTGCACCACCTGGGGCTGTATCTCCACCTGAGGCTTAACCCGCACCTCCTGAACCGCCTGCGAAGTCACCTCCACAACCGCCTTCCCCCGCGACAGCGCCAGGGCCCAGCTACCCACAGCGAAGCCGACACCAGCCGCCGCGGCCGCCTTTAGGAGGTCCCTCCGGCCTGTCTTCTCCGTCATTGGTGTACACACACCCCATTTGTATATGTGTATTTCTGGTAACCAGCTTAACCAAAATGTTTATCTCACAACGAGACGGGCCGAGCCATGGATCGGGGGGCTCTATACGCGGTAGTGGCCGTGGTTGGCCTTATTATAGGGGCCTTGGCGTTCACCTACAACCCAGGGGTGCAGGTTGTCCAGAAAACCCAAACCATAACAACAACAATAACAGAATCACCCGTCACCGTCACCCGCACCCCCGTCACTGGCACCGCCACAACGTCGGCAACCACCCAGCAGATAAAGATTAGCTACAACGAGCAGCTGGCTCAGAAGGGGGTTCAGTACTTCAAGGAGCTGGCCTGCAACGCGTGCCACACTGTGAAGGGCGCGGGGATTGAGGTGGGGGGCAACATAGGGCCAGATCTCAGCAAAGTTCTGCTTGGGAGCGTAGGCGTTGAGAAGGGCACCGCGGGGGGGCCGATAATGATGAAGTATTTTGAAAAAATGGATTGACAAACCCCTCGGCTGATCTAGACAAGGCGGCTCAGCTCGTGGCGAAGTTTCTCGTTGAGGGCGACAAGGAGCTGGCCCCAACTATGTCGGCCCAAGTAGAGCAGTTTAAGAAGTCTCTTGGAGACAAATGGGCCACCGAGTACGTGCCGGCCATAGTGGAAATGTTCAAAATGGCACTGGCAAAATCTTAATTTTTTAAATTTTTATAAAAAAGTTAGAAGCGTGTGGGATATATAGACACAGTTCCTTTTATCCAGCCTAGCCGTACGCTCTTATATGTGTTGCCCTGGACAAGCTCGGCGACACCCTCTTCTTGTCCTCCCACTGGGACTCGGAGTTTTATGTGTACATAGCTTCCCTCGTAGAGGTTGTTATAGTTCTCGTTTGAAATTACCCTAGTTGGGTCTTTGACTTCATATCCAAGAGCTCTGGCAAGGGATTCGGCGGCTACTTGGCCGCTACCTACTGCGTATCCGTAGTTCGTGAACCCTTGTGCATCGCCTGCCGCAAAGATGTCGTCATACTTCACATGTCTAAAAGTTCTCCTATCTACATCTACAAACCTTTTTGCGAGACCGGTGGCAATTAGCCAATCGGGCGCGTGGGTAGGCCCTATTATCATTAGGATATCCCATTTATACACTTCTCCCTTTGTACTTTCCAACGTCTTGTTTACTGGGTCGACGCTCTTAACGTATTCTGAGGAGTGGTATTCAATAACTCCATTTGTCTTATTTATGAAGTCGAGGAATATTTTTCTACGCGTGTCGGGTCCCGGGGCTGGGCGTTGATTTGCGTCTAGTATTATAATTTTAAAGTCGGCGCCCTTCTTTTTAAGACGCTCGTAAGTCATGGACGCGGTTTCGAAAGGTGCGGGTCCGCACTTATACGGCGCCTGGGGGATGCCTATCACAATAGTGCCCTTTTTCAACCTCTCGGTAGCGTCGTAATAGGCCAAGGCCGTCTTGCCGTAGTAAATAGAGTAGTTAGGCGCCTTGGCTAATCCCGGTATTTCCCAGTCTGCAAATACCATACCTGTGCCTATGAATAGGTAGTCGTATTGCACAGCCCCTATCTTTGTGTATACTATTCTATTGTCGGGGTCTACCCACCCCACCTCTGCGTTTAAAACCCTCACGCCAGGCCCTTCTAGCGAGTTTATCACACCTATGTGCCCCTCAAATGTGGCCTCTCCTTGCGCAATTTCTGTATGTGCCGGCACCGATACTCAGTATACATTTTTGTCGATAAGTAGGATGTCTACTGCGTTTGGCGCTATGGCTAGTAGTCTAGTTCTAAAAGACACGCCGGCGGGCCCCCCGCCGATTACCACCACACGCTTCTTGCCGCCCTCGCCGAATTTAATATAGTTACCTTTTAAGGGGATCTGCCACGTCTGTTGCTGGGCCGGGGTTTCTGTCTTTGTCACAGTTTCTGTTTTCGTAACTGTGGTGATGACTGTAGACTTCATAGAACCCACGCCTAGACCCAACGCTAAACCTATAACGCCGCCAACCGCGGCGCCGAGAAATTCCCGCCTAGTTGACTGTCTCGTTGAGTCAGACATAGTAACAAATGTTAATCTACTTTAAATATATCTTATAAACAGGTTCATAGTGAATATTGACAGATATAAATTTTTATAAATATCAATGTTAAATAATATAATTTTTCATTAATATCAATATTTGTGCCTATGTGGCGCTCCTTCAACTTGGATTATGTAGTGGCGGCCCGTGTTTTCTATCTTGAACTTCACTGGGAGGAACTGCTCAACTATGTATATATTTGTCTGTAGGTGAGTGGTGAGTTCGGGGGTGGACATTCTACTCCTGCCTCTGGCCAGTGCCATGTAGAGCACGGCCATGTCGGCCATGTGGGGGTCTAGCGAGGAGCCGGAGGCTAGTGTGGCGGCTAGCTTCTCGGCGGCTTCCCTCCCCACGACTTCCGCCGGCTTGCCCCTCTCCCCCAGGGCGTCGCCGCCTACTACGTTGCCTGTGTCTGAAACTGCCCAGAGGACTACGCCGCTACCGGGGCCAAGCCCGTCGCTCCTTGTCTCCAGTTCCACCTCGGCTTTGTAGCCCAGCCTCTCCAGCGCCTCCCTGGCGGCTTTTGCTTGCCTCTCAGCCACGTGCGGGGGTAGGTTCACGGCGTGTGAAATCCCCCTTATCTCGACGAGTCTGCCGAATTCCGGAGAGTCGACAGCCGACAGCGTCTCCACGGGCTGGACCTTGAGGATCGCCTTCCCTCCGCCCTTGGGGTAGTGGCCCCGTTTGACCAGCTCAATGGCGACTTGTGCGCCGAACCTGGCCAGCACCTTGGTGAATACGTGGCGCATGTAGTCTATGGGCGGGGCCCAGGCCACGTCGGTGCCTCCGGTTATAGCCACCTCGGTGGGGCAAGGGGCGTAGAGGAGTATTGGGGTCAGTGTCTGTATCACCAGCGAGATGCTTCCTGCGGTGCCTATGTCTATGTTGTATCTGCCACATTTAAGAGTCCGGGGGTTGAAGTATAGGCGGGTGGAGCCCTTCTCAGCACCCACGACCTCGGCGTCTGTGAGGAGCGCCGCGGCCTTCACGCCGGTTAGGTGCTGGGGCTGTAGGCCGGGGTTTGCCCTCTTTGCGCGTATGTTTATAATCTCCACTGGCCTGCCCAGAAGCGCCGACAGGGCAATGGAGGTCCTCAGTATCTGGCCGCCGCCCTCTCCGTAGGAGCCGTCTATTCTCACCGCCACGTCTACATCCAGCGCCGGGGTTTTTAAGCCTCTCCCCCACGGCGGTGGAATGCTTATATACACCACATACGGCCGCTCCCATGGGTGAGGAGGTTCAGATCGGCGCGACGGCCGTGGGCATCAAGACTGCTGGGGGCGTGGTTCTGGCGGCTGAGAAGAGGGTGTCGTACGGCTTCTACACCCTGAGCTCCTCTGGCAAGAAGGTTTTCGTCGTCGACGACAAGCTGGCGATTGCCTCCGCCGGCATAATCGCCGACATGCAGGCCCTGGCCAAAATTCTCAAGCTGAATGCCAAGTCTTATGAGCTGGAGATGAAGAAGAAGCCCTCTGTCCACGCCATGGCTAAGCTCCTCTCTGTGGTTATGTTCAGCAGAAGGTTTATGCCCTTCTTCGCCGAGGTGCTCGTGGGGGGCGTCGACGAGGAGGGGCCCCACCTAATTGTAATGGACCCTCTGGGGAGTCTAATTGAGGATAACTACGCCGCGTTGGGCACAGGCGCGAAGCTAGCCGCAGCCGTACTGGACGGCAACTACAGGAACGACATGTCGATAGAGGAGGCCAAGAAGCTGGCTGTGCAGGCGCTTAAGGCCGCCATCGAGAGAGACCCCGTCTCCGGCGGGGGGATCGACCTCGTTGTTGTGGATGAAAAAGGGGCCAGGGAGGAGGAGGTTAGGGTGCAGTTGGTGATTTAGAAAGCTCTTTTTGAAGCTCCGCCAGCGCCTCCTGCTCCTCGAGCGTGCTTAAGTCGCCCAGCGGCTGGTTCGTGGCCAACGCCCTAAGGACGCGCCTCATCAACTTCCCAGTCCTCGTCTTGGGTAGCTTACCTACTATGGCTATTCTCCCCACCACCGCCACGGGCCCCAGGGTTTTGCGTAGGTGCTGGGTCACCTCCTCCTCTGTTACCTTCGCCCCGAGCTTGGGGACTACGAATACGCCCAGCACCTCTCCCCTGACTGGATCTGGTATGCCCACCACGGCGGCCTCCGCCACGGCTGGGTGCGAGGTGAGTATGTCCTCCACCTCTCTGGTGGACAGGCGGTGGCCAGCCACTTTAATCACGTCGTCTGACCTGCCGAGTATGTGGAGGTGCCCTTCCTCGTCTATGTAGCCCAGGTCACCCGTGGTGTAGTAGCCGGGGAAGCGGGACCAGTAGCTCTTGACGTATCTCTCAGGGTCTTTCCAGAGGGTGTGGAGGAAGGCGGGGGGCAGGGGGGGCTTCACGGCGATGTGGCCCTTCTGCCCGGGTGGCAGCTCGCGGCCGTCGTCGTCGAGGGCCACGAGCCTCAGGGTGGGGTAGGGGAGGCCCACGGAGCCGTACTTGTACCTAAACCCGCCGAGGTTCATGGAGCCGGGCGCCGTTACGAAGCAGGCGGTCTCCGTCTGGCCCCATATGTCGGCCACCTGGCACTCCGCCCTCTCGCGGCATAGGTACCTCCTCATCCAGTTGTAGGCTTCTTCGTTTAGCACCTCGCCGGTGGGGTAGAGGGCCATGAGAGTGTCTAGCTTATACCTCATTGGCCACTCCTCGCCGTATTTCATCAAAAGCCTAATGGCGGTGGGGGAGAAGAGGAGGTGTGTGACTTTGTAGGTGTCTACAATCTCCCACCACACGCCCGGGTGCGGATAGTCGGGCGCGTCTTCGTACCAGAGTACGGTGAGGCCGTTTAGGAGGGGGCCGTGGACGCCGTAGTGGTGGCCCGATATCCAGCCGATGTCGGCTGTGGAAAAGAAGACTATGTCGTCGCGGAACTCCCTCTCGGCCCCCACCAGGTGGTTAAAGGCGTACCAGACCCACACCATGTACTGGCCATGGAGGTGGAGTATCCCCTTGGGCTTCCCCGTGGTGCCCGAGGTGTAGAGAATGAAGAGCGGCGAGTCGCCGCTGACCCACTCAGGCTCGGCGTAGGCGTTCGGCGGTATTTTAGATATCTCCTCGTGCCACCAGAGATCCTTCCCGTGTCTCATCGCCACGTTCGCCCCCACGTGTCTGTAGACCAAGACCCCAATGTCGTCGCCGGCTATCTTCAACGCCTCGTCTACGGTGGGCTTCAGCGGGGTCACCTTACCCCTCCTTCTCATGCCGTCGGCAGTGATGACGAGCTTGGCGTCTGCATCCACAATTCTGTCGGCGAGGGCCTGGGCGCCGAAGCCGGAGAACACCACGGTGTGGACGGCGCCTATCCTATTGACCGCCAGCATAGCCACCATGGCCTCGGGGATCATGGGCATGTAGATAGCCACCCTGTCGCCCCTCTCCACCCCCAGCGACCGGAGCAGGACAGAGAGGCGATTGACCTCTCTGTAGAGATCCCAGTACCTGAGGACCCTCGCCCCCTCGTAGGGCGAGACCCAGATCAGCGCCGCCTTGTTAGCCCCGCCAGCCTTGATGTGCACGTCCAGGGCGTTGTAGGCGATGTTTGTCTTGCCCCCCACAAACCACTTGTAGAAAGGCGGGTTGGAGTCGTCGTAGGCCTTAGCCCAGGGCTCCCTCCAGTAAAGCTTCCTCGCCTGCTCCTCCCAGAAGCGGACTGGGTCTTCAAGTGATTTCCTATACACTTCAAGAAATTCTTTAGACATGCTACGCCTATTCAAAAACCCATATAAAGTTTTCTTTCAATATTTTTAAATAAACTATTTTTTCAATTTTATATAATGTTGATTGCCCAGCGCCGCATTGGCGAGATACAGAACGCGCCCACACGCCAGTTTCACGCCGTCTATAAATGCGCAGCGGCGTGTTAAAAACTACGCGGTGTTTAAGACGTAGTACTTGGGCTCTGTGAAGTAGTACATGGTGGACCTAACGCCTTCTCTCCAGCCGAAGCCCGACATCTTAACCCCGCCGTAGGGCAACGCGTCGAAGCGCACCCTCGTGGAGTCGTTTATCATGACGGCCCCAGCCTTGATGGCGCGTGCTATTCTAAACGCCCTTCTGTAGTCGCTGGTGTACACCGCCGCCTGCAGGCCGTACTGCGTGGCGTTGGCGTAGGCCACGGCCTCCTCCTCCGTGTCGAAGGGCACCACCGGCAGGACAGGCCCGAAAACCTCTTCCCTCAGCACGAGGGCGTCTGTATCCTTCTCAAAGGCGATTACCGTGGGCTCGTAGAAATAGCCCCGCCTGTTCATCCGCCTGCCGCCTATCAGCACCTTGCCGCCCTTGGCCACGGCGTCGTTGGTAAACTTCTCCATAGACTTCACCATCTTGTCCGAAACCAGGGGCCCCATGTCCACAGACTCGTCCATGGGGTCGCCCACCTTCAAGGCGGCTACCTTCTCCAGTAGGAGTTTTACAAAGGTGTCGTACACGCTTCTGTGGACGAAGACCCTCTTCGTGGCGTTGCAGTTCTGCCCAGCGTTTTCAAACCTCGCCCTTGCGATGATGGTCGCCGCCCGCTCGAGATCTGCGTCTGGAAAGACCAGCGCCGGGTCTGAGCCGCCGGGGGCCACCATGAACTTCTTGCCTCTCCCCGCGGCCTTTGCCGCCACCTGGAGCCCCACCGCGGTGCTCCCTGTGAAGTTTATGGCGGCCACCTTGGGGCTGTCTATAAACTCGTTGAATACCTCCTCGCCGCTCCCCACCACTACGTTTACCACGCCGCTGGGGAACCCAGCCTTGGCGAAGATCTCGGCCATTTTCAACGCTGTTAGGGGGGTGTAGGACGAGGGTTTGATCACCACTGTGTTACCCGCCGCGACGACGGGAGCCACCTTGTGGGCAAATGTGGAGGCTGGGTTGTTGTAGCTCTGGGCTCCACCCACGACGCCGATGGGCTCCCTGACGATTGCAACTAGGCGGTTTTCATTACCGGGTGGGTATTCATAGGCGTCTACCCGGGGCACCACGCCCTCTAGCACGTATCTCGCCTCCTCGGCGCTGGCCCTAATTATCGATATGGCCCTCACCATCTCGGCCCTGGCGTCTCTTATTGGCTTCCCAGACTCGGCCACCAGCGTCTTGAGTAGCTCCTCTTGACTTTTCTCTAGGAGATCCGCCACCTTGTACAGCAACTTGGCCCTATCTCTCAGGGGCGTCTCTGACCACTTGAGGAAGGCTTCGTACGCCGCGTCTATGGTTGCTCTGATCTCCTCCGCGGTGGCCTGTGGTAGTTCTGCAATTACCTCTTCTGTGGCTGGGTTTATGACGAGGAGTTTAGACATGCCCCTTCTTTATTTTAAATTTTTTAAATCTTTTTTATGTATTTATTAAAATTGTATTTTTACAATTATCTATAATTTAAATTTTTCGAATCATTTATAAATTCCAATGGAGGTGGGTATATGGGGCTGAGAACCGGCCAGCAGTATGTAGAGGGCATCAAGAATAGGAAACACGCTAAGATTTATGTAATGGGTAAGAAGGTGACAGACGTCACTACAAACCTCTTCCTAAAGCCCTCGGTGGAGTCTTTCAAGGCCACGTTCGACGCCGCTTTTCAAGAGGACACGAGAGATCTGGCGAGGGCCTACAGCCCCTACATCGGGGAGGAGGTGAATAGGTTTGTCCACATCCACCAAAGCCCGGCGGATCTCGTGGCTAAGGTGAAGCTTCTGAGGAAGCTGAGCCACAAGACGGGGACTTGTTTCCAGAGGTGCGTGGGCTGGGACGCCCTTAACACCCTCTACATAGTTACTCACAAAATCGCGGCTAGGGAGGGGCGGGCCGAGTATAAAGAGCGCTTTATGAAGTATCTAGAGTACGTCCAGAGGAACGACCTGGCTCTGGCGGGGGCGATGACTGATGTCAAGGGGGTGAGGACTCTGAGGCCCAGCGAGCAGCCGAATCCAGACGCCTATGTGCGGGTGGTGGAGCAGAGAGACGACGGCATAGTGGTGAGGGGGGCCAAGGCTAACATAACGGGGATCGCCGTCGTCGACGAAGTTATCGTCCTCCCTACGAGGGCAATGACTGAGAGCGACGCCTCCTATGCTGTGGCCTTCGCCGTGCCTCTAGACACGCCGGGAGTCACCGTGGTGGTGGGGCGCCAGATAAACGACGCCAGGAGGCTGGAGGGGGGCGATCTCGACGGCGTGCCCTACATGGCTCACCACGAGGGGCTGGTCATATTCGAAGATGTGTTCGTCCCCTGGGACCGTGTGTTTCTCTACAAAGACTGGCGGTGGACCGGGCCGCTGGTGGAGATATTCGCGTCGTACCACAGACAGGGCTATGGGGGTTGCAAGTCGGGGCTGGGCGACGTCATAATCGGGGCTACTCAAGGCCTCGCCAGGGCCATAGGCATCGCTGATAAGCCGGCCGTCGCGGAGAAGCTGGCGGAGATGGTGTTTCTAAACGAGTCTATGTACAGCGCGGGGCTCGCCGCCAGCTGGGAGGGGGTTAAGCTACTGGACGATGGGGGCTGGTGGGTAAACCCCATGTACGCCAACGTGACGAAGCACATGGTGGCGCGGTTCCCCTACGAGGTGGCTAAGATAGCCCACGACATCGCCGGCGGGATAGTGGGCACCGCCCCCAGCGAATTCGACTTCAAAAACGAAGAGATTAGACACCTAATTGAGAAGTATCTGCAGGGCGTCCCCGACATACCCACCGAGGAGAGGCTTAGGCTAGTGAGGCTGTTGGAGAACGTGTCGGTGAGCGTGGGGTACCTGGTGGAGTCTGTACACGGCGCGGGGTCCCCCGCGGCTCAGAAGATTATGTTCACAAGGCTCTACGACTTCCAGAAGGCTGAGGAGATCGCCAAGTCGCTGGCGAGAGTCAAGGTCACCGTCAAGTGGCCTAAGGAGCCGGAGCCGCGGCGGCCTTCCGAGGCTCAAAAGACTTGAACTATAATTAAAATTTTCAAGGAATTATAAATAATGACAAAATAACTTTATAACTTTTTAAATTACGCTCTCTGTGGAGGTTTTAAAATACGACGTAGTTGTAGTAGGCTCGGGACTGGCGGGGCTTAGGGCGGCCGCCGCCGCGGCAGCCGCAGGTGTGGAGGTGGCGGTTTTGACAAAGGTAAGTGGGCCTCGTTCCCACAGCATATCGGCGGAGGGCGGCATGGCCGCGGTGGTTGACCCGGCGAAGACCGGCGACAGCCCGGAGCTCCACGCCTACGACACGGTAAAGGGCGGCGACTACCTGGTGGATCAAGAGGTGGCTGTCCAATTCGCCTACGAGGCGCCGCGGGAGGTTAAGTTTCTCGAGTCTATCGGCGTGCCGTGGAACAGAGATCCCGACGGCTCCTACTCGCTGAGGCTCTTCGGCGGCATGTCTAAGCCTAGGACGCTTTTTGTAAAGGACAAGACTGGGTTCTACATAATGACGGCCCTTTATAAATATGTAAAGGGGCTACCCAACGTCCATCTGTATGAGGAGCACTTCGTCACTAGGATAGTGGTGAGGAACGGCGTGTTCCTCGGTTTCGTGGCGTACGACATGAGGAGGGGCGAGCTGAAGGGCTTTGCCGCGAAGGCGGGGGTTCTGGCGGCGGGGGGCGGGGGGAGGATGTTCCGAACCACCACCATGGGGTATCTAAACACGGGCGAGGTATACGGCTACGCGCTACGGGCCGGCGCCGCCCTTAGAGACATGGAGTTTGTGCAATTCCACCCCACTGCGCTGGTTCCAAGCGGTATTTTGATATCTGAGGCGGCTAGGGCCGAGGGGGGCTACCTGGTGAATAGGCTCGGTGAGAGGTTTATGAAGAGGTACGCCCCGGAGAAGATGGAGCTGGCCCCCAGGGACGTGGTGTCCAGGGCGATCTACACGGAGTGCGCCCAGGGCAGGGGCTTCACCCACGAGTCTGGCCTCTGCTACGTGGGCCTCGACGTGAGGCATATCGACGAGAAGAGGCTAAAGGAGAGGTTGCCTCAGCTCCTCGAGCTCTCCAAGACGTATGCTGGCGTGGACCCGACGAGGGACCTCATACCCGTTAGACCTGCGGCTCACTACTTCATGGGGGGTGTATACACAGACGCCCAGGGGAGGGTCCTCGCGGCAGATGGACGCTGGATAAGGGGGCTGTGGGCGGCTGGGGAGGTGGCGTCCGTAGGCCTCCACGGGGCGAACAGACTGGGGTCAAACTCCCTCTCGGAGTGCGCCGTCTGGGGAAAGTTAGCCGGCGAGGCGGCTGCGCAGTACGCAAAATCCACGCCGTCTACCCCCTCCGGCGTGTTGACCGAGGAGGTGAAGAGGGAGGAGGAGCGGGTCTACGGTCTCGTCAAGCGGGAGAGGGGTGGGGAGACCCCCTCCTCTATTGCGAGGGAGTTGCAGAACATCATGGATGAGGCGGCGGGCGTGGTGAGGCACGGCTCTGAGCTGTCTAAGGCGCTGGGGAGGCTGTCGGCGTTGCAGAAGAGGCTCGCCGACATTAGAATCTCAGACGGGGGGCTTGTCTACAACATGGAGCTCCGCGAGGTTTTGGAGCTGGACGGGGCCGTCCTGGCGGCGCAGACCATACTCACCGGCGCCCTCCTCAGACAAGAGAGCCGCGGTTCCCACTACCGGCTTGACTACCCGCAGAGAGAAGACAAGTCGTGGCTTAGACACACCCTGTACTACCTCTACGGGGGTTCTCTACTCGTGGCGAAGCGGGAGGTAAACATCACGAGGTGGATGCCCGAGGTTAGGAGGTACTGATGGAGGTCACTATCCACATCAAGCGGGGCACCCAGGGACGGCAGTACTACCAAAGCTACAGAGTGGAGGTGGAGAACCCCAACATAACTGTGCTAGATCTCTTATTTAAAGTCAGAGGGATTGACGGGTCGCTTAGTTTTAGATATGCGTGTAGGATGGGGGTCTGCGGGGCTTGCGCTATGGTTATAAACGGCGTGCCGCGGCTGGCGTGCACCGTCAAGCTCTCCGACCTGGGGACCAAGGAGATATTCGTAGAGCCCATCAAAGGTAAAAATATAATTAAAGATTTAGTTACTGATACATAATTCAAGAAAGATTAAAAAAGATTCATTTATGTTAATCTAGTGAAGACGATATTAGTAGTGGGGGGAGGGGCGGCGGGGGCCACCGCCGCGTCCCGCGCCAAGAAAGTGTG